>CAYVQC010000001.1:0-15194 GCA_964453995.1 uncultured Bacteroidales bacterium
CTTTGCAACCACCTTGGCTTCAGTGGCAATAGATGCATGGTCGGTGCCAGGCACACAGCAGGCATTTTTTCCCTTCATACGTGCCCTGCGTACCAGCACATCCTGGATTGTATTATTGAGCTTGTGCCCCATGTGCACCACCCCGCTAATATTTGGCTGTGGAATGGTAATACAATAAGATTCCCGTTCATCGGGAACCGACCTGAAATATCCTTTTTCCATCCAATGTGCATACCACTTTTCTTCCGTTGATCCAGGAGAGTATTGCTTGGGAAGTTCTTTCATTTTGCGTTGATTTTATAATTCTATTTCTGAAAAATATTTTGCTCTGTGGAATTGATCTCTTCAATTTGATTTGATCTTAGAAATAACATTAAACCATCTCGTAATCCAGCCCGCAAAGATAGTCAGATAATTTTTTGTGAAAAAGATGAATGCAGTTTTATATTCATGGCAGGCATAAATATAAAAACAGCAGAACAAAAGACCTGGAAAGATATACTTTTTTCTCTCTTTTGATGTTATATTTGGGATCACACGGTTAGCCATTTTGAATTTCTTTATGCAACGGCTCCATCGGTACAAAACTGTTAATTTATAGAAGCAATGAAATCGATCATTCCCAAGCGAATACTTTTCGGTCCGATAATCCTGTTATGCTTTTTTCTGTTTCTGAATAAAGTTTCGGCACAGCAGGGAGAACCTCTCCATCTGCAAAATTTCGACAATTTTTCTAATGAAGAATATGCCGCCTACCTGGAAGCTGACGGATGGCCGGTGGAGAAACTCAATACCGGCAAAGATGCCGACTATCTTAGTGACGAGGAAAAAAACCTTATCCTGGCCCATAACCTCATCCGTCATGATCCGGCTAAATTTTCAAAATTGTATGTGTACCCGCGATTTCAGTATTTCAGAGGTACTTTATACGCTGCTCCCGAAATCATCCCTCTGCGCACCCGTGAAGGTATTGAAGCGGTAAGAGAATTGTACCTTGAACTGCTGGAAACAGAACCTTTGCCCTTGTTTTATCCTTCCAAAGGCATGAGTAAAGCTGCAGCCGACCATGCTATGTATATGAAAAGAACCGGTACTGCCAGCCATGAAGGAAAAGGAGGAGCCGGAGCCCGCGTAAACCGATACGGGAAATGGATAAAAGGACTTGCTGAAAATCTGGCATGGGGAATTTCCAACAGCCATGAAACCGTGGTAAACCTAATGATCGATGATGGAGTAGGAGGGAGAGGCCACCGGAGAAACATCCTCTCGCCCGAGTACACCAAAATTGGTGTAGCCATCGACAAACATCCGCGAATGACCATATCTTATGTGATGAAATATGCTGTGGATTTTGAGGAGAGGTAAATGCCGAATTTCCAAAGAGACAGTGTACCTTATTATTTATTCTTTACAACGCTCAGCCAACCCACTCTTAGAAATTGTAATGTCCGGTAACGTTTATGTTATAACAGATAGACAAAATAAGCAAGACTTATCGGATAAATGGTAAAAAAAGGCGCTGAAGCTTTTATCGAGAGAATCAATTACCTGAGAATCCTGATGGCTAATAACAACAAAAACCCGGCTACGCAAATTGGCATAGCCGGGTTTTTTTCAAGAAAACCATTGGGTACTAAACATCAAAAACTTCGGGTTTATTCTTTTTGATAAAAATAGCTGCAATCAATCCAATAATTGTAGCCTGTATTGCCCCGCCAAATATACTGCTGATCAGAAGTCCTGCCGGTGTAACAAAAAAGTATTGGATCCCCAGGACCATCTGCACCTCTTCATATGACATTTCTGGGTTTTGCTGGTAAAGGTTCTTTTCAAGATGAACCCGGGCCTCTTCTACCAGCTCGGGTGATATGTATCCATACAGTAAAAACAAGAATATTCCGGTAATCACACCTGCAAGGGTTCCCACCAGTACCATATAGCCCAGGGCTTTTCCATAGGAAATATATCCACCCAACAGCTGGTTTCTGTAATTTACTGCTGCCCATGACAAACCAATAATAACAATTCCGATATTCAACCAGGTACCTATGCTGTTTTGCATTTGTCCCACTAAGTACAAAACCAATGTAAGCACAATGACCACTGCCGATATCAGCAAAGCATGGTTGAGTGCAGGCTTAAACATGCCTGGATCTTTTTTCTCTTCCAGATTTTCCATTTTGGTAAGTTTTTGTGATGAATTAGGTTTAGTTAAAAACACTGAAATTGGAATTTTGTGTACAAAAGTAAGTAAACTTAATACAATTCATGTTTGCATATTGTTAAAATATAACATTCACCATCAAATATCATCTTATATGATCTTTGTTCATATACAACAGCAGGTACACCTGAAGTATACTCCTGATCATCAGTTGCGTAATTGTCGCAGCATGAGCAAATTGCTTCAATTTCAAAAAAGTTACCAGATATCTTGTCAACTCAGCAATTTTTTATACTTTTGCACTCGCAAGTCTGGTACGACCAGCTCCTGCTGAACTCCCCCAGGACCGGAAGGTAGCAAGGGTAGGCGGTCGTAGCGGTGCGATGCCAGGCTTGCTTTTTTTATGATCAGTACTCACCTAAAAATAATTCCCTATGAAATTTTTTATCGACACTGCCAACCTTGACCAAATCAGGGAGGCCAACGAACTTGGCATTCTTGACGGCGTAACCACCAATCCTTCTCTCATGGCCAAAGAAGGCATAAAAGGACATGACAGGGTGATGCAACATTATATTGACATCTGCAATATTGTTGATGGCGATGTAAGTGCAGAAGTAATTGCCACCGACTTTGATGGCATCGTAAAAGAAGGGGAGGCCCTTGCCGCTCTGCACGATCAGATCGTGGTGAAAGTACCAATGATTAAAGAAGGGGTAAAAGCCATAAGGTATTTTGCCAATAAAGGCATCCGTACCAATTGTACCCTGGTTTTCTCTGCCGGTCAGGCTATACTGGCTGCCAAAGCAGGCGCATCCTATGTTTCGCCTTTTATGGGAAGGCTAGATGATATTTCATATGATGGGGTGGAACTGATTCAACAGATCACCAATATTTATGCAATTCACGGATTCAGCACCGAAGTTCTTGCTGCCAGCATAAGAAGCAGTATTCATATTGTAAAATGTGCCGAAGCGGGAGCAGATGTGGTAACCTGTCCGTTGGATCCCATTCTGGGTCTTTTAAAACACCCCTTAACCGATATTGGACTGGAGAAATTCCTGGCAGATCACAATAAGTAAATATCCTTTGAAAAGATTCTGAAAGGTCACTAAAACGCACTTACCCTTTTTGTGTGCTTTAGTGACCTTTTATTATTATATTCGCATCGATTCATCTGCCAGGGGTACTCGTTGTTTTTTTGCTCCCAAAGCCCCAAACCGCAACAAAGAACACTTTTTCTTGTTAAAAGGAAAATAATTTATAAAACAAAGTATTGCTAATTGATAAAACCTAGGGAATAATGAATAAAAAAGTCTTTTTTGCCCTGCTTGCCATGGTGTTTTCCTTCTCCTTATCCGATGCAATGGTAAGGGAAGACCGGGTGAGCCAATTGGTAGCAGAAAATCCGGGAAAGGAATTTCTGGTATATAAATTTGATATCAAGGAGCAAATTGCCGCCCCCTCACTACGCCGAACACAAAGGGCTTTTGAAGATGCAGATTCCCTTGGCGCCGATGTTATTCTCATTCATATGAATACCTACGGCGGCCAGGTGGATGTAGCCGATTCTATCCGCACACGCATTATGCAATCGCGCATCCCTGTAATGGTATTTATTGATAACAATGCAGCCTCTGCCGGTGCATTGATCTCTATTGCCACCGACCGCATATATATGCGCCCCGGCGCTAATATTGGTGCTGCTACCGTAGTAGACCAAACAGGGGAGGTAGTAGCCGACAAGTTCCAGTCGTACATGAGGTCAATGATGCGCTCTACGGCGGAAGCCAAAGACAGAGATCCCGATATTGCCCAGGCAATGGTAGATCCATCCGTTGAAATTGAAGGGGTAATTGAGGAAGGTAAGGTGTTAACTTTTACTGCCTCAGAAGCTTTGCGCTGGGGTTTCAGCGAAGGTACCGCCGAAAATATTGAAGAAGTTATGAGCCAGGCCGGAATGGAAGATTACACCCTGGTAGAACAAGAACTAACCACCATGGACAAGATCATCAACTTCCTGATTCATCCGGTGGTGAGTGGGCTGCTGATTATGATGATTCTTGGGGGTATCTATTTCGAGCTGCAAACACCGGGGGTAGGTTTCCCCATTTTGCTGGCTGTTTTTGCAGCGATGCTTTATTTTGCTCCATTGTATCTTGAAGGACTGGCAAGCTATTGGGAGGTAATCCTGTTTCTGCTGGGGTTAGTTTTGCTGGCGGTAGAGATTTTTGCCATTCCCGGTTTCGGAGTGGCAGGCATCCTGGGTATCACATTTATGGTATCAGGGCTGGCACTGGCCATGGTAGGCAACCAGGGACCTGATTTTACCGGAGTTCCTCTTTCTGATGTGGGCCAGGCATTCCTGATTGTCATCATCGCTTTTTTCCTTTCCCTTACTACTTCATTTTACCTGGGAGCAAAATTGATCACTTCCAGGGGGCGCCTGGGCAACACATTGGCACTAAATACCATCCAGGATACCTCGCAGGGTTATTCTTCCGTTGATATAAAAATGAAGGATTTGCAGGGGAAAACCGGTACTGCCTATACCATGTTGAGGCCCAGCGGAAAAGTTGAGATTGATGATGATATTTACGATGCCATAGCGCTTACAGGCTATATTGATAAAGGAGAACCCGTAAAAGTAGTTAAATATGAAACCTCTTCGGTCTTTGTGGTGAAGGCCTAAAAAAAAAGCAAAAATGGAAAAAGAGCAGATATTGAACGGAACAGTCTGCCTCGAAGTGAGTAAGGGAGACATTGTACAACAGAAGGATATGGATGCTATTGTGAATGCAGCCAATGCTTTTTTACGGATTGGCGGCGGTGTGGCAGGAGCCATACATAAGGCAGCAGGCCCTGAGCTGGAAAAGGAGGCAGTAAAAAAGGGTCCCATCAAACCCGGCGAAGCCGTTATTACCAAAGCCTACAATCTTCCCAACAAGCATGTTATACATGTTTTGGGTCCGGTCTATAACCGCGATGTACCTCACGATGTTTACCTGGCCCGGTGCTACACCAGCGCCCTCGAATTATGTGAGGAATACAAACTCAGCAGTATTGCTTTCCCTGCCGTTTCTACCGGTGCATTCGGCTATCCGGTAGAGGAAGCCGCACCCATTGCCATTAATGCTATTTACAACAAAATGCCGCAATTGAAGCACGTAAAAAGAATAAGAATGGTTGTTTTCAATGAGCATGATTATAATGAACACATCAAAGTCCTTAAGCAGCTTTAAGACAAACACTTAAACAATGATCTATTCAACACAGGTATCACCCCTTTATACTGATCTTTACCAATTAACAATGGCCCAGGCCTACTTCCAGAATGGAATGCACCAGACCAGGGCAGGCTTTGATTATTTCTTTCGCAAAATCCCTTTTAAAGGTGGCTACGTTGTTTTTGCCGGTTTACAGGAACTGCTGCATATGATCAGCGATATGCGCTTTGTATCATCAGAACTGGAATACCTCGCAGAATCTGGCTTCGATAAAAATTTCCTACGTTACCTGGAAGATTATTCCTTTAAGGGCAGCATATCAGCAGTAAGAGAAGGAGATGTAGTGTTTCCCTTTGAACCCGTGGTGAGGGTGGAGGGTAACCTTGTGGAAGCCCAGCTGATTGAGACGCTTTTGCTTAACGTTCTGAATTTTCAATCGCTCATTGCCACAAAAGCCAGTCGTATACGCTATGCAGCAGGAAAAGGCACATTAACCGATTTTGGTTTACGCAGGGCGCAATCTTTTGGAGGCTTACAGGCATCAAGAGCTGCCATTATCGGAGGCTTCGACAGCACATCCAATGTATTTGCAGCCAAGAAATACCATATTCCCCATGCCGGTACCATGGCCCACAGCTTTATTGAATGCTTTGGCGATGAGGAGAATGCTTTCAGGGCTTATGCACAATCCTTTCCCGATAATTCCATTTTCCTGGTAGATACTTACAACACCCTCAACAGTGGGATTCCCAAGGCAATTATGGTGGCTAAGGAAATGAAAAATGAAGGAAAGAGCCTGAAAGGCATCCGCCTGGATTCGGGCGACCTTGCCTACCTTTCCAAAAAGGCAAGAGAAATGCTTGATGAAGAGGGATTGACCGATGTAAAGATCGTTGTTTCCAACCAGCTGGATGAATATGTAATTAAGAGTTTGCTGGAACAAAAAGCCCCCATCGACATTTTTGGCGTAGGAACCAGCCTGGTAACCGGCAAGCCTGATGCAGCCCTCGACGGGGTTTATAAACTGGCTTATGTTGATAAAAACCCTGTTTTGAAGATTTCTGATAACCTACAGAAAACCACTCTTCCGGGAAAGAAGAAAGTATTGCGATACTTCGATGAGCATGGCCTGTTTTATGCTGATGCTATTGTTCTTGCTGATGAGGTAGAACCTGCACGAATGATAAATCCTTTTGAAAAGCATAAATCGCTGGGGTTGAAAGACCTCAAATGCGAAGAGTTGTTCTACACAGCTATGAAGGACGGTAAGATCATGGGGCCCGATGAATCACCCCTTCAAATACATGAAAGGCTTAAAAAGAGGCTTCATTTACTCCCTGTTGAGCATCAGCGTTTCGATTTTCCGCATATTTATAAAGTAGGCATCAGTGAAAAGCTGCTTAAAATAAGGGACGAACTTCTTATGAAACATGAAGTAGGTAATGGAACCCTATGACGAAATTTCCAGGAACCTGAAAAATTAAATGGTATGAAAGCTCTTATTCTTATTGATGTGCAAAATGATTTTCTTCCTGGTGGGGCACTGGCAGTTCCCAATGGCGATGAGATCATTGATGTACTGAACCCTATACAAAACAAATTTCCACTGGTAGTAGCAACACAGGATTGGCATCCTGCCAGTCATGGCAGTTTTGCTTCCAACCATCCGGGCAAAGATCCCTTTTCTATGGGTAAGCTCGGCGGGCTCGACCAGGTACTTTGGCCCGACCATTGCGTGCAGGGCAAGCCCGGTTCAGCATTTTCAGATCAACTGAATATGCTTGCCGTTGAAGCTATTTTCAGGAAGGGCACCGATCCTGAAATTGACTCATACAGTGGCTTTTTCGACAATGGCAAAAAAAAGGCAACCGGATTGGGTGATTACCTTAAGGGTAGGGGAGTGAACCAGGTTTTCCTGGGGGGACTTGCCGCCGACTTTTGTGTGGGATTTACCGCCGTCGATGCCCTTGAGCTGGGCTTTGAAACCTGGCTGATAGAAGATGCTACCCGCCCCATCGATCAAGAGGGTTGGAAAAAAATGAAAGCAGATATCATAGCAAAAGGGGGAAACATAATTTTTTCTGGCAGTTTATAATTCTTTCTATGCGAATCAGAAACCTTACCGTTTCCAACGCCCGGCTCACCGAGGGCAGTTACCATACCTTTACCATCCTCAAAACGGTTTCCTTCGGGGCCGACGATTCTTTTTTCGTAATGCAGGATCCCAACGGGTATAAGGTATTGATGCCTGCCTGCTTTTACGAAAAGTATGGCTTTGCTGCCGGACAAAAGATATTCTGTCGTGTTGACCGCATCAATTGCAATGGAAGAATGTTCCTTGAGCCCATGCACCCGCATTACAAAGAAGGTGAAACTTATACTTTTGAACAGTTGGAAACCGGCACGCAACAGAGCATTACCGGCGAAATGGAATATTTTGTAAAGGTGAGGGACGTGTTGGGATACAAATGGAGGGTAAGGGTATTTTCTGAAAAATACATTAATCCCGAAGCAAAATTTTTACAATGCAGGCTTGAGCGCATCAAAAAAGGAAAGTTATTTCTCAGCCTTCACAACGATAAACCGGTGATGGGAGGTTTGCACACCGGCAACATCTATCCATTTACAATCCTGGAAGACAAAGTGAACCCCCGCGATAATTTGGCATATTGGATCCTGGAAGACCATAACGGGAGGAAACACCTTTTGCGCAAAAAATACTATCTCCATTATTCATTAAAGCCGGGAAAAGAAATAAGGTGCAGGGTGGAGAAATTTACCAGTGAAGGTTATTTTTTCCTGGAGCCCGAAAACCCCTGGTACAAAGAAGGACAAGAATACGAATTCAATATCAGCGAAATCCAGAGACTTCATTTTTCTGATGGAAAAATGGAAGATGTGCTGGTGTTGGCTGACCCCCACGGAGAAGATATAAAGGTATTTATACCACCTGCTATGGTGAATGAGCTACAGGGAAAGCAAAAGGTAAGATGCAGGATAAAACGCATTCGCAAAAGCAGGATAGAACCGGAAATTACCGCAATATTATCTCCCTGACCGCCTGACTGCCCACCTCTTTATTGATCAGTTCCATAATCCTTGTGCGGGCCATTGACAATTCTTCCCTCAGAGGAGCCGACCTGAGGTATATGGTGAGGGAATGATCCTTGAAAACGATCTTTTCCGTAAGGGTATGGATTTGCCGCCCCATTACCTTTTCCCATGCAGACTGAATGCGCACCTCCGTGATCTTGTCTTCAAAGCGGTACACTTTTATCAGTTGCCTGATTACCTCGCCAAGACTTTGTTCGTTGCTCCTTCTCATGTCAGCTCCTATGTTTAGTTTCAGACGTTTTACCCAGGTCCCTGTATGCGATCACTTCACCCTTATCAATGTCAAACAACCTGCAATGTGCATGAATATTGTTCATAATTGATTCCAGCCTTTCGGTGTGGGTATCGGTGATAAAGACCTGTCCAAATTCTTCTCCGCTTACCAGTTTCAGTAATAGTTCCACCCTTGTGGGATCCAGTTTGTCAAAGATATCGTCAAACAAAAGAATGGGCCTGAGTTTTTTCACCTCCCTGATAAACTGGTATTGGGCCAGTTTCAGGGCAATTACGTAAGTTTTTTGTTGCCCCTGGCTGCCAAATTTTTTCAGAGGCTGGCCATGAAGTTCAAACAACAGGTTGTCTTTGTGAATACCGGTGGAAGTATATTGTATGGCAAGGTCTTTCTTGCGCGATTCTTTCAGCAGCACATCAAATGGCTGATCGGTAAGTGCCGATTCATAAAGGATATCTGTTTCTTCGGCATTGGCGCTGAGCTGCGCATGGTTTGCCCTGAATACTTCTCTGAAATCCCGGAAGAACTCTTCACGCACCTGGTTGATATAGGTGCCATGGTTGATGAGTTGTTCATCCCAAATTTCCAGGCTGCTCTCGTCGAAATAGCGCTTCTCTGCAAAGATCTTCAACAGGCTGTTGCGTTGCATCAAGGCCTTATTGTAGTCAATAAGGCGGTGAAGATACTCCCTGTCATACTGCGAAATAACACCATCCACAAATTTTCTTCGTTCTTCGCTGCCGCCCAGGATCAGGTTTACGTCGCCAGGATATATCAGCACAAGAGGGTAAGAGCCAATGTGGTCGGATAATCTTTCGTATTCCTTCTTGTTGCGCTTGAAAACTTTTTTTTGGCCCCTCTTTACACCACAATAGAGCTCATCGGTATTTCCATTTACCTGGTATTGCCCCTGAATAAGAAAAAATTCTTCATTAAAAAGAATATTCTGAGTGTCAGCCGGATTACTGAAACTCTTGCAAAAGGAAAGATAATAAATTGCATCAAGGATATTGGTTTTCCCTGTGCCATTGTTTCCGGTAAAGCAATTGATGCCGGGCACAAAACGAATCTGCGCCTGCCGGTAATTCTTGAATTGCAACAATGAGAGGGAAATGATATGCATAATAAGCTAATAACCCGGCAAAGTTACAAAGGTTGCCCTTTAACAAAAACTTTAATTAATAAATTATGGATAGGCAAATAGAATTTCATAATTTTGTTTGCTTAAACTTAAAGATTATTCATTAAGAATACCATTTGTAAACATAAATTTATCAAGTACAAACCAAACAAAGAGTCATGAAAAAAATTACTTTTTTGAATTATGTGATCGTTTTTGCAGGGATATTTCTCTTCAGCCTGCCCATAATGGCAAATTCCTCAGGCGGCGAAAAAGATGTGGTGGAAATAGCCGATCTTGCAGAGCTAAGACAACAGACCGCTGATGGTACTACTGTATACCAGGTTACGGGAGAAATCATTCTTACCCACCAGCACGGTCAGAGAAACCAAAAGTATTTCCAGGATGCAACAGCGGCCATTTTGGTAGACGACGATGACGCAATCATCACCACCGGGTACAACCTTTATGATGGTATCACAGGGTTAACGGGAACTCTTACCACCTTCAACGAGCTACTTCAGTTTGTACCTACCGTAGACCCGGGAGCAGCCACTTCATCTGATAATGTTGTGGAGCCGTTGTTGATCACTCTTGACCAGATTACCCCTGATCATCAGTCCATGCTTATTAGGGTAAATGCAGTAGAATTTACCGGCGAAGAAACTACCTTTACAGCCAGCACAAGCTATCCCATTGAAGATGCCACAGGAACCAGTACTTTCCGTACACCCAGTTCCAGTGCAGCTCTTGATTATTTTAACACTCCTGTTCCGCAGGAACCCACAGATATGCTTGCCCTTGTGAGCCAGTACCAGGAAACCATTCAGATTTTTGCAAGATCTCTCTCCGATTTCTATCCTGATGGACTGCCTTCCTATACAGTAACTTTTAATGTTATTGACGAACAGGGTGACGCCATTACTGATGCCGTTGTAACTTTTGATGATGTTGTTTATCCTGCTGGTGAATACGAGTTTCTGGAAGTGCCTGCCGGCAGCTATGCCTACAGTGTTTCAATGGATGGTTTCTTTACCCGTACAGGGCAGGTAGCAGTTACCGGAGATGATATTACCGTAAATGTAGTTCTTGTTGCAGAAGACCCCAATGCTATTACAACCTTCCCCTGGAATGAAGATTTTGAAGGGGAAGACTTTCCTCCTGCCACCTGGAGCCATTATGCCTCCGAAGCTGGTGGATGGGAATCAACAACCACAGCCCATACCGGTGAAAAGGCAGCAAGACATAACTTTACAACAGAAGAAGCCAACTCATGGCTGGTTTCTCCGCAAATTCAGCTTCCCACCGATGAAGAACTGTTGTTGACGTTTTTCCACAGAAACAGCTTTATGGATGATTACGGATACAGCGCTGTAATGATTTCAACCGGAAGCGGAAATCCTGAACATGATGAATTCCAGTTGATCTTTGAAGCCGATGACTCTGAAGCAGACTATACTGAACGCGTCCTGGGCCTTGCAGATTATGCAGGACAGGTGGTTTATATTGCCTTTGTTTACCAGGGAACCAACGCCCACCAGTGGTTCATTGACGATATAGTACTGGATGTGGCACCCGAGGCAATTGAAGTTGATGATATCGCTTCATTGAAGAACCAGGAAGTTGGAGATCTTACCTATGTCATTAGTGGTGAAGTAATAATTACGCATATGCATGGCCAGAGAAATCAAAAATACATCCAGGATGGTACTGCAGCCATTGTTATTGACGACAACGATGGAATTATTACTACTGAATACAATCTTTATGATGGAATTACAGGACTTACCGGTACTTTGAGTGAATACAACAACCTCCTGCAATTTGTACCTACCGAAGATCCCGGTGCAGCTACATCCACTGGCAATACCATTGAACCCCTGGCCGTTAACCTAAATGAACTTGCGCCTGAACATCAATCCATGCTCATTTTTGTTACTGATGTAGAATTTGATACTGAAGATGCAAACTTCCAGCCAAGTACCTCTTATACTATATTTGACCCATCAGGAACAAGCATTCTTCGTACCCCCAGCCAAAGTGCAGAACTCGACTACTTCGAAACACCCATACCTACCGAACCAGTGAATATGATTGCCATCGTTTCTCAATTTGGAGATGCCATGCAGATCTTCCCAAGATCACTTGACGATATTGATGTTGAGCTGAGTGCCGATGATCTTAATGATTTCAGCCAGGTAAGCATTTATCCTAATCCCTTCAGCAACTACATTCACATTGAGGGTGCAGAAAATTACAGGCAGATCGCAATCTTCAACAGCCTCGGACAGATGGTTGAGCGTTTTGATAATCCATCGCAGTCGTTTACCATCGACACTTCTGAATTTACACAAGGCTTATACTTTGTGAGCTACACCGATAATAAAGGACAGCAACAAGTAACCAAGCTCATTAAACAATAAGAATTGTTTTTGATACAGATTAAAAACCAAAAAAGGGCTGCCGGAATTTCGGCAGCCCTTTTTTGGTTATCCCTGAAATAATTGCATCAGGGTATTTTAGGATCATTTGTTGACCTGGGAGTTTATTTCCCTTGTTATTCTTCCACAAGTTGGAAAACCGGTGGACTTCCGGCACTAACGCAGATATATTCTGCTACCGGGTAATCACGAACCCAATTATCGGCAAAGGTTTGGAAATTGACAAGATAATGAACATCAATACCACCTACCTGAGGAGTAGCATTCGGGAATTTGTGTTGCAGCAAAGCCGGGATCCCTTCATGGGTAATCCTTCTGAGCATTTCTTCCATTGCAGCTTCATCACCTTGTTCTTCATAGATGAGTCCGAGCTCCGGATCAGCATATTCTCCTGTTGATAACTCATCCAATCTTCTTCCTATCAGTCGGATATCGAAATTGGAATAAAAACCACTGGCTCCATAGTAGTATCCAAAGTCATCGTAGGGCAGTTCCTGTTGCCCAATGGGATCTATTTCAACAAGATACATGTAGTCATTCCTGTCCATTGTAAATATTACGGTAGGATCAAATGCCCACCCAAGAGATCCGTACACATATTGTTCAGTACGTTCTTCAATGTAAGGGACTTTATGCCACTCTATGCCATCAAACTCGTATTTATCGATGATCTCCGTCATCTGGTTGCCATCGTGATACTTGTATTTCACCACCTGTTCCTGACCCTCAACGGCATAGGGGAGGAAATTGGAGAGGAAAGCAGGCAAATACAACTCAGGCGAATCGCTCTCACTGAAATTTCCAAACCGGGCTACCATTCCACCCAGGCTTTCGTAATCCTCCAGGGTAAGCTCATAACCTACATAGGGAATATTAAATGTGGTTTCCAGCCAAATCCATTCTTCACCGTTATATTCATAGACATCAAGATTCAGGGTCTGTTCTCCATCGATTAAGTAATTGTATGCCACATTAAAAACATCTCCTTCTTCTGCACTATCCAGAAAGAGTTTTGCCAGGAAAGATGGCACATGGTCCTGGGCAGGATTTTCAGGGGTAAAATAAAAATCGCTGATATTCATACCCTCGTAATCAGCATCAGTGAGTTCATAACCAAAACCTGAATCCCACCAATCGGGATGTTCCAGGAAATAATTATAGGTAACATTGGCTCTGCTCTCTTCCTTTAGAGTGACAAATCTGACTTTCAATACGTCTGGCACATAATCCATGGCAGGGAAGCTGTCACTGAAGGCTTCGTATTCCTCGATAAAGCCCTCAAAACGAGAATAATCCGCTTCAACCAATGTATAATCAATCGACTCATTATAGGGAGGTTGTAAATCATCCAGTTCGTTATACAGGTCTTCATTGGGATCGCATGACCAGAATGTCAATAATGGAATAAAGACCATCCATAATTTTTTAATTTGTATTCTCATATCAATATTGTTTTGAAAAGTTCCTAAATAATTTTCTAAAACCTTATTCTAATTGATGTTGTCCATGTGCGTCCCCAACCGTAATATACGACAGCTTGCTGGGGCAGACCATAAATTGGTTGTCTTGTTTCATCATCAATGAGTACACCATCAGTGGCATCTCTGATTACTGAAGTATTCAACAGGTTGTTTATATTGGAAACCAGGGTAGCATCCAGGCCGGCTATTTTGAAGCGGTATCTCAAGCTCAGATCGAGCAGTTGATGGTCAGGAATTCTCCATGAGTCCTGACCGATTGATCTTGGATCGCCACGGTCTTCCACATTAAAATCGGCATAATTCCTTCCAAAGTGGTTTATGTCAAGACCAAGTTGTACATTGGGAAGAACGTCATAAGTAACGCCAAGTGCAGCGGTAGTTTGCGCTGAGTTACCTACCTTAAGACCACCTGCGTATACTTCAATACTGTCAATAAATACCTGGTTTTCATCAAAAACCTCTGCTATAAGGTTGTCTTGCCAAGTCCAGTCACCATAGGAGAACATCCCCTTGATCTCTAATTTACGTTCGGGGCGGAGGGTAAAATCGATTTCTATTCCCTGATGCAATGCATCCAATCCGGTGATGTTTGCTATAACACCCTGCCCGAGGTTTCTTACCAGGGCCTTGTCGAGCCATTCTGTGCGATATAAAATAACGTTTGCTGCGGCAAGGCTTGAACGGTAACCATAACCAACCTCTGATGAAAGTACTCTTTCAAGGTTTACACCTTCATTGATGGTATTGGTAAAACCTATAAAAGCAAACCTGAAAAATGGTGCCCTGGTAAAGTATCCTGCATTGGCAAACACATTATGATTCTCGGTAAGGTTGTAATTTGCTCCACCTTTTATACTGTAGGTCAAAAAATCCACCCAATCAGACACCTGTGGTTCAAGTGCCTGCATATCGTTAATATTATTATGCTGCGACATGAATTGGTCATAGGCTGCCGTATCACCCAGCGAGATGGCTTCATTGGCCTGATCTAACAGTGATTGTGCTTCAGCCAATAGTCTTGGGCGGTGAGGTGAATCCTCATCGAAATAGCTGAAATAATCAGACCTGCGATAACTGGTATTAGAAAGTGTGGCAGACAAAAATGCTGAATACCTTGGAGTAACATACTCTGCCTGGGTATACAGACCAGCCCAGCCAACTTCACCCATATCATGGTAACTAATCTTGTCGCCCACGCCCAATCTTACAGATGGTTCCCTGTTCACATTTCTTGATACGATGGTATCCTCAAGATAATCTACATCCTGATAGTGGCTTCCTCCCATAAGATCGGTAATCATTTGATAGTGGTAGCCACGGTAATATCTCAGGTCGAGGCCACCGGTAAGGCGAAATTCACCCAATTCACTTTGAATAGTAGAAAGCATGCCATACCAATCGTGTTCATTTACCGA
>CAYVQC010000001.1:15294-80357 GCA_964453995.1 uncultured Bacteroidales bacterium
ATAAGTACTCCAATATTGTTGGAATCAAAGCCCCTTAAATTGATCCGGCCATCACCAAATCCACCACCATCTTTGGTGGCATATACACTGGGTGTTGATTTAAGAATTTCGGGAAATTCCTGCGATCCCAGCCTTTCATTGATCACCTCTGCACTGATGGTAGAAATAGCAACAGGTGTTTCACGGTCGCGGGCAATGGCGGATATAGCAACAACGAATTCCTGCAAGAGGGCAATTTCCGGCTCCAGAAGCACATCAATTGTAGTGCGGCTGCCATCAACCAAAATCTCTTTTCGCTCCATCCCCACAAAGGTGAAAACCAGGGTGGAACCTACCTCTACCTTCAAAGAGTATTCACCATCAATACCGGTCATGGTACCGGTAGTAGTGCCCTGAATGGTTACGTTAACTCCGGGAAGAGTTTGCTCATCAGTAGCATCTCTAACAGTTCCGCTAACTGTTATCTCTTGTGCTAACAACCCTCCTCCCGTTAATAAAGTCATAATAAGCATGAAGCTCAGGTAAAGTTTTTTAATCATAATTAAAATGGTTTAGTTACAATTCAAAATAAAATTACTTGGTAATGTATGTTCGTTTTAAAATCTTTACGATAGCTCTTTCAGGAACCGAAACACTCAAATCTTCACGAAAAGAAACAGTTACCCTTTCAAGAGCAGTACTAAGATTGCCGCAAATGAGTTTAAAGTAAATAAACTTCAAAACTACGAAACCCATTTCAATTGTAAAGCAATTATTGCATTTAATTCAAGGGCACAAAGTTAAAAAAGGATCTCTTTGCCTGTTGCAGAAAATGACAGGTAAGCGATTGGGTGATTGCACTCTCATTTCCAGGGCAAAAGGAGAGGCCAGAAAAAAACCGAACCCAGTAGCTGAGTTCGGTTTATATCTATGACGCTATCTGTAAAAAGATAGAGGTGTTTAATCTGTTTTTTCCAGCTTTTTAGAACTTACCATAATCTCACTGTTGTTTTTATCAAAATCGATGTGGATCTCGTCACCTTCTTCTACTTTAGATTTAATGATCTCTTCGGCAAGGGGGTCTTCAAGATACTTTTGTATAGCTCTTTTCAGGGGTCTTGCACCATAGGCAGAATCCCAACCTTTTTCCGCAATGTATTCCTTGGCATCATCAGAAAGAATAATTTTATAGCCAAGGTTTTCAATGCGTCGGTAAAGGTGTGCCAACTCAATATCAATAATTTTGAAAATATCTTCTTTTTCGAGGTTTTCAAAGATGATGATATCATCAACACGGTTGAGGAATTCCGGAGCAAACGACTTTTTCAGGGCATTCTCAATCACACTTTGTGCGTACTCCCTGGTTTTGGATTGCTTGGCGGTTGTATTGAACCCTACACCCATTCCAAAGTCCTTGAGCTGCCTTGAACCAATATTGGAAGTCATTATTATAATGGTGTTTTTAAAATCAATTTTCCTTCCAAGGCTATCGGTGAGTTGTCCATCATCCAGCATTTGGAGCAGCAGGTGGAAAACATCGGGGTGAGCTTTTTCGATTTCGTCGAGCAACAGCACAGAATAGGGTTTTCTTCTTACTTTTTCCGTAAGCTGCCCTCCTTCTTCATAGCCAACATATCCGGGAGGTGCTCCAATAAGACGGCTCACTGCAAATTTCTCCATGTATTCACTCATGTCAATACGGATAATGGCATCGTCAGAATCAAACAAATGACGAGAAAGCACTTTTGCAAGGTGGGTTTTACCAACACCGGTAGGACCTAAAAAGATAAATGAACCGATGGGTTTTGCGGGATCTTTCAAGCCTGCACGATTTCTGCGGATAGACTGCACTACCTTTTTAATTGCATCGCTCTGGCCAATAACGCTCTTCTCCAGATCTGATTCCATGCTGATCAACCTTTGGCTTTCATTCAATGCTATACGCTGCACAGGCACACCGGTCATCATGGATACAACTTCGGAAACATTTTGCTCTGTAACTACTTCTCTGTGCAGTTGGGATTCTTCCTCCCAGGTGCGCTTTTCTTTTTCCAGCAGATCCATCAACTCACGTTCCTGATCGCGAAATTTTGCAGCCTGTTCATATTTCTGGCTTTTGATAGCCTTGGTCTTTTCTTCCCTTACAACATCAATTTTCGATTCGATATTAATGATATTCTCAGGAACTTTAATGTTGGTAATATGAACCCGTGAACCTGCTTCATCCAGGGCGTCAATAGCCTTATCAGGCAGGCATCTGTCACTCACATAACGATTGGTAAGCGTTACACAGGCCTTAATTGCTTCCGGCGAATAAGTTACCAGGTGATGGTCTTCATATTTTTTCTTGATGTTGTTGAGAATCTCAATGGTTTCATCGCTGGTAGTGGGGTCGATCAGAATTTTCTGGAATCTCCTTTCAAGGGCACCGTCTTTTTCAATATGCTGGCGATACTCATCAAGGGTTGTTGCGCCAATGCACTGAATCTCACCCCGGGCGAGTGCCGGTTTAAACATATTGGATGCATCGAGGGAGCCACTGGCTCCACCGGCTCCAACAATGGTGTGAATTTCATCAATAAAAAGGATAACATCGGGGGTTTTCTCCAATTCATTGAGCAAAGCTTTCATTCTTTCTTCAAATTGCCCACGGTATTTGGTGCCGGCAACCAATGAAGCAATATCAAGCGTTACAATTCTTTTATTGAACAGGGCCCTCGATACTTTTCTTTGCACAATGCGCAGTGCCAAACCCTCTGCGATAGCAGATTTACCAACACCGGGTTCTCCTATCAAAATAGGATTGTTCTTTTTTCTGCGTGAGAGGATCTGTGCAATCCTTTCCAATTCTTTTTCCCGTCCTACAACAGGATCCAGGCGATCTTCCTCTGCTGCCTTGGTAAGGTCTCTTCCGAAATTGTCCAATACCGGGGTTTTGGATTTATCGGAATACTTTTTAAAACTACCACCTCCAAATCCACCGCTTTCCGAGGTTTCATCATCCTCTGAGCTGTGAGAAAGTTCGCTCCTGGGGTCTATCCCTTTCAAAGGGCTGTCTTCCGGATTGTTCTTAAGCATTACAATCTCATCCTTAATGCTCTCATAGTCAATGTCGTGTTGCATGAGCAGCCTGGTGGCCAGGTTCTCCTTGTCTTTAAGGATAGATAACAACAAATGCTCGGTACCAATGAGTTCACTATTGAATACTTTTGCTTCGAGGTAAGTGATTTTAAGGACTCTTTCGGCTTGTTTTACCAGGGGGATATTATCAACATTTCGCGGTTTGCGCGAATCTGTGCGAATGGTTTTCTCGATGGTTGATTTGATTTTTTTGAGATCAACACCCAGGTTGACTAATATCTGTACGGCAAGGCCTTCTCCTTCTCTAATGATACCAAGCAAAAGATGCTCAATGCCTATGTAGTCATTGCCATTGCGAATGGCTTCTTCGCGGCTGTAAGTGATTACATCTTTTACTCTTGGTGAAAATTTCGCTTCCATAAATGATTAATGCGATAAAGATTACTAAAAACAGGTATTTGAAATACCAAAATTATATACAATAATAACTAATTCAACTGAAAGATTTACTTTTTTTATTCAGAATAACTGTGAAAGATAGAATGCTGATATAATGAGAGGTCAGCTACCTTATCAATCCAAGCATTTAAAGATCTTTTCAGGAGTCTTTTTTATTAACAAAAAAAATGCCGTATTGTTAGCAAATTGTTGTTTGTGTCGTATTGTCAGGCCGTTTTTTACGTAAAAAAAACGTAATTTCGTGACTCCGTTACGGAAAGGGAGAATTTAAGATAAACTACTATATATCAATTATGTCTGAAGAAAGAATAACAAAGGTAAACATTGAAGATCAAATGAAGAGTGCCTACATCGATTACGCGATGTCTGTAATCGTATCACGGGCACTCCCTGATGTACGCGATGGATTAAAGCCTGTGCACCGTAGGGTATTGTTTGGCATGTCAGAACTGGGTATTTTAAGCAACAGGCCCTATAAAAAATCAGCCAGGATAGTAGGAGAGGTGCTGGGTAAATATCACCCCCACGGTGACACATCGGTTTATGATGCGATGGTAAGAATGGCGCAGCCCTGGTCGTTGAGATACCCCCTGGTAGATGGACAGGGAAACTTTGGAAGTATTGATGGTGACAGCCCCGCAGCCATGAGGTATACCGAGGCGCGCCTGAGAAAAATATCGGAAGAACTGCTTGCCGACCTCGATAAAGAAACCGTGGACCTGCAGCTGAACTTTGATGATTCTTTGGAAGAACCTACCGTATTGCCCGCCAAAATCCCCAACCTGTTGGTAAACGGCGCCAGTGGTATTGCTGTTGGGATGGCTACCAATATGCCTCCGCATAATCTTAGCGAAGTAATTGATGGCATTGTTGCTTATATTGACAACCAGGAAATCACCATTGATGAATTGATGAAATTCATCAAAGCTCCCGACTTTCCTACAGGAGGCTTAATCTATGGATATGAAGGCGTAAAGGAAGCCTACCATACCGGCAGGGGCAGAGTTGTGCTAAGGGGAGAAGCTACTGTGGAAGGGGAAGAAAACGGCAAGCAATCCATCATCGTAACATCAATTCCCTACCAGGTAAATAAGGCTGAAATGATTAAGAAAACAGCCGACCTGGTCAATGATAAAAAAATAGAGGGAATAACAGATATTCGCGATGAGTCTGACAGATCGGGAATGCGCATTGTTTACGAACTCAGGAGAGATGCAGTACCCAATGTGGTACTGAACCTTCTCTATCAGCATACAGCCCTGCAAACGGCTTTCAATGTGAACAATATTGCCCTGGTTAAAGGCAGGCCCATGATGCTGAACCTGAAGGATATTATTCAGCATTTTGTAGAGCATCGCCATGAAGTTGTTGTTCGAAGAACCGAGTATGAATTGCGCGAGGCCGAAAAACGTGCCCATATCCTGGAAGGACTTATTATAGCACTTGACAACCTGGATGCAGTTATTCAACTGATACGGGCCAGCAAGACTCCGGAAATTGCAAGAAATGGACTTATTGACAGTTTTCAACTGACAGAAGTACAGGCAAGAGCTATTTTGGCCATGCAACTGCAGCGACTTACCGGCCTTGAGATAGAAAAAATAAAAGAAGAGTATGAAGAATTGCTCAAAAAGATTCAGCACCTTAAAGATATCCTTGCAAATCTTGAAATGAGGATGAATATCATCAAGGAAGAGTTGCTGGAAATGAAAGAGAAATATGGTGATGAAACCCGTACCGAAATAGAATATACCGCCAACGATTTTCGTATTGAAGATACCATTGCTGACGAAGATATGGTGATTACGATCTCGCATATGGGTTATATTAAAAGAACCCCACTGGTGGAATTTCGTACCCAGGCCAGGGGAGGAACCGGCTCAAAAGGCTCCACCACCAGAGAACAGGACTTTGTAGAATATCTCTTTCATGCTACCAATCATAACTACCTGATATTCTTTACAGAACAAGGAAAATGCTATTGGAAGAGAGTGTTTGAGATTCCTGAAGGAGCCAAAAATTCAAAAGGTCGGCCCATTCAGAATCTTATCAATATCTCAACCGATGATAAAATAAAAGCATTTGTGAATGTGAAGGACCTTACGGATGAAGATTACATTCAAAATAACTACATCATTTTATGTACTAAGAAAGGAATCATTAAAAAAACTTCCCTGGAAGCATACTCACGTCCAAGGGCCAATGGTATTATAGCCATCAATATAAGGGAAGGCGACGAACTGCTGGAAGCAAACCTTACCAACGGTGAAAGCGAAATACTGATAGCAGCCCGCAACGGAAAAGCCATTCGTTTTCCCGAAAGTATTATCAGGCCAATGGGACGCAGTGCATCAGGAGTAAAAGGTATCACCCTGGCAGGGGCCAAGGACGAAGTAGTAAGTATGGTATGTGTTAGTAATCCGGAAAGCTCACTCCTTGTTGTTTCTGAGAATGGCTACGGAAAAAGATCATTCCTGAATGAATACCGCGTTACCAACCGTGGTGGAAAAGGAGTAAAAACACTAAATGTAACCGATAAAACCGGCCAGCTTATTGCCATGGTTAATGTATCTGATGCCGACGATCTGATGATTATCAACAAATCAGGTATCACCATCAGGCTGTCAGTAGCTGGTCTGCGAAATATGGGCCGTGCTACCCAGGGAGTGAGACTGATAAATCTCAGAAATGATGATACCATAGCAGCAGTGGCCAAGGTACAGGAAAAATCAGAACCGATTCAAACTGAGGGTGAGCAAACCCCGGAAGAAGACCTTCCTGATAATGGAACGGCTTTTGATAACGATTATACCAATGAACCGGATAACGATTCATTGGATTAGGAAAATACAGCTTTAAAACAGCAATTCTGAAAAAATTTGAAGTATTTTCTATTTATATTACATTTGCAAAATTAACATTTGAGACCAAACAAAAATTTTATCAAACAATGAAAAAGATAGCAGTATTAGTGATATTGTGCCTGTTTGCCATAAATATGGTAGAAGCACAAAAAAGAGAGCAGAACCGAGCTAAAAGACAACTCAACAGAGGAAATCTTACTGAAGCATGGGAGCACATCAACAATGCACTTAATGATGAATCAACCAAAAATGATCCTGCCACATGGGTAATCAAGAGTAAGATCCTTATTGAGATGAACCAAGCAGAAGATCCTGAGCAGCAAAACCTGGAAGAGGAGCCACTTGAAAAAGCCGTGGAAGCCATAGAAAAAGCTCAGGAGCTTGATGAAACCAATATCAATTTACTGGATATTCAGCAAACTTTAATTGTTCTCGCCGAAGCACTGTTCAATGAAGGTGCAGAAGCCTACAATGAAAATGAGTTTTCCAGTGCCAGTAACTATTTCCTGAATGCTTACAATGTAAGTGATATGTATGGCACAGTAGATACCTCAACGCTCTACAATGCAGGTCTGTCAGCCGAATTGGCCCAGAATTTTGATGAGGCCTACGAGATTTATACCGATGTTGCGGCATTGGATTATGATCAGCCTTTCCTTTACAGTTCGCTCGCCAACATCAGCCTGAGGAACAAAGATTTTGAGGAAGCTGAAAAGTGGATTAAAAAGGGAAGGGATTTATATCCTGATGAGCTTGATCTGATCTTCGTGGAAGCCAACGTTTACCTTACGTCAGGCAATATTCCCGAAGCCAGGAGAGTGCTTGAGCTTGCAATTGACAGAGATCCCGAAAATGCAAACCTACACTATGCATTTGCTGTAAACTATGATCAAATGTCGAAAGACACTATGTTTACAGAGGAAGAAAGAGAATTTGCTTTTAATGAAGCCATTAACAGTTATAAAACAGCAATTGAATTGAAACCAGATTATTTCGATGCTATTTACAACCTGGGTGCACTTTACTTCAACCAGGGAATCCAGCTTTTTGTGAAAGCAGATGACATTTTGCGTCAGGGTTACAGCAATGAAAATTTGAAGAAAGCCAACGAACTGGAAGAGCGATCAAAACGAATCTGGAGAGAAGATGCACAACCTTACCTGGAAAAGGCATTTGACCTCATTGATGAAGATGATGAAAACTATGAGGTTGTATTAAGGTCGCTTCGGGAATTGTACATGCGGACAGGCCAATCTGAAAAGCTCGAGGTTACCGACGAAATATGGAAAGAAAAGTATGGTAGTGAAGAAGAACAGGAATAGCATTAGTTGAATTTTATAGATTTCTCCAAAAGAAAGAGCGGGTATTAAATTATCTGCTCTTTTTTTTTATTCTTTCGTTTAGGGAATGAATAGGGAGCCTAAATAAATCTGTATTATGTGTATAATTTTATTCACAAAATGAGAACAGAATTTCCGGAGAGAAAACAATGGTATTTTTTATACTTAACATAATATTAATTATAAGACAAATGCTAAACTGCGGCAATTATGCATTTCCGATAAATAACAACCAAGCATGGAAGTAACGAACCAATCTTACTTTAGCATCCACATCCCTGTGAGAATGGCATAAAAGTTTATAAACCGAGTCACAAGCCGATCTTTTGATGCTATACTATGATTTTACTATTACAAAGTCTTCGTTAAATGCTCAAATTATTACAGACTAATGATGCAATTTATTTTTCATATCATATCCCCGTGAGAATCTCGTAGAAATTATCCTACCGACCTGAGACCGGAAATATTGATTTTTCAGCAGGATTAATAACAGCACATTTTTTTGAGACTTTCTTATGCAAAACCAATCAATCCACTATGGGATCATCAAGATCAAATACGATCTCAAATCGTCTTTCACCATTTCTTTCAAGAGCATAAGAAAAATAAGTCATTTCTTCGTCCATGGAAACTATCCAAACATTTTCACCGCCATCTTCAATTATATTGGCAGTATATTCATCAGCCGGAAAATATTGCACAAAGGCGGTACCCTGGTCATTAGCATATCCACCATACATGGAAACCTCTTCATGAGTACCATCCTCATTAAGATGCTGGTGTCTGAATACCAGGCGCCCGTCTTCAGGTAAAAACATCCAGGTGCGGGAATGATCTTCATCCACATGAAACGGTATATGGATATATTCATCTTCGCACTCTGTTACATGCATAACCATGTTTCTGTCGGCCCAGCTTTCCCCGTGACTACTTCGGTAAACCTGTTCTCCTTTAAAGGATTGCTTACACAAGCTGGCAAGGTTATTGAAAAAGGCTTCGTGCACATCAGAATCAAATAAACCTGTAGGCGGTTCTTCAAGATCATCAGCCGGGCGCGTGGGTTGACCGCATGACTGTAAAAGCAATAAGAAAAGCACACCCGCAATCATATATATCTTCATAGCATAAAATTATGTAGGTTTGTAATAAATTAAAACAAATATAGTTATTCCTCATGACAATCGATAGTAAAACCTGGTTTGAGAAGCCTGATCTCCCCTACCCTCCTTACATTTAATCGCATCTAACTAATTCGATTATGATCTGTTCAAAAAACGAATTGTTAATAAATGCAAGTAATGAATTGATAAGGGTTTTCATAGTTTTTTTTAACCCTTACCTTAACAAACATTAACTTGTTAAAATCATTCATTAGCCTTGCTCTACCCTAAATTTGCAGCACATTTTTATAAAACAACAATATTATGGATATAAGGGAACTCAACGAAAAAATACAACAGGAAAGCGCATTTGTAGATATACTGACCATGGAAATGAAGAAAGTCATTGTGGGTCAGAAAGAGATGGTAGACCGCCTGCTTATAGGCTTGCTTGCCAACGGTCATATCCTCCTTGAGGGGGTTCCGGGACTTGCCAAAACATTGGCTATCAAGTCTCTGGCCAACAGCATCAAAGCTCAGTACAGCCGTATTCAGTTTACTCCTGATCTGCTTCCGGCCGACCTTATCGGTACCATGATCTATTCGCAGCGCAGCGAGGAATTTGTAGTGAAAAAAGGACCCGTTTTTGCCAACTTCATCCTTGCCGACGAAATCAACCGTGCCCCTGCCAAAGTACAGAGTGCCCTGCTGGAAGCCATGCAGGAACGCCAGGTTACCATAGGTGATCAAACTTTTCCCCTGCAGGAGCCATTTCTTGTGCTGGCGACAGAAAACCCGCTGGAACAAGAGGGAACCTATCCCCTGCCTGAAGCCCAGGTAGACCGGTTTATGCTAAAAGTGATGATTGGTTATCCTACAAAAGAGGAAGAGAAGCTCATCATCCGTCAGAATGTTATGGGTCAATTCCCTTCTACTTCCCCCGTGGTCAAGCCCGACGATATTCTTAAAGCTCGGGAAGTAGTACGTCAGGTATATCTCGATGAAAAAATTGAAAATTACATTACCGATATAGTCTTTGCCACCCGATTCCCTGCAGATCAAAAACTGCAGAAACTTGAACCCCTTATAAGCTACGGTGGGTCGCCAAGGGCCAGTATTAATCTTGCGCTTGCAGCTAAAGCATACGCTTTTATCCGCAGAAGAGGTTATGTGATACCAGAAGATATTAGGGCTGTTTGTCCTGATGTGATGCGACACCGTATTGGCCTTACCTACGAGGCTGAAGCAGAGAATATATCCTCTGAAGAAATCATCACCGAAATTCTTAATACAGTAGAAGTACCCTAATGATTTACAGGCTCCTGCAACCAGCTAAGTAAAGTATTCCTTAACCTATTGCCAACATACACCTTGCATGGAAACGAAAGAACTCATCCGGAAAGTTCGAAAAATAGAAATCAAGACCAAGGGGATTTCCAACCAGGTATTCGCCGGAAGCTATCAAAGTGCCTTTAAGGGAAAAGGTATGGCATTCACTGAGGTGAGGGAGTACCAGTTTGGTGACGACATCCGTTCCATTGACTGGAATGTTACGGCCAGGTTTAACCACCCTTATGTCAAGATCTTTGAAGAAGAGCGCGAACTTACCGTTATGCTTTTGATTGATGTGAGTGGTTCAAACGAATTTGGTTCACAAAGCCAGCTTAAGGAGGAAATGATTACCGAAATAGCTGCTGTGTTAGCTTTTTCGGCCATAAATAACAATGATAAAGTAGGTGTTGTTTTCTTCAGCAGTACCATTGAAAAGTTCATTCCTCCCAAAAAAGGGACAAGCCATATCCTGAGAATCATTAGAGAACTTATTGATTTTAAGCCTCGTGAGAAGGGAACAAACATAGGTGAGGCACTCAAATATATGCGCAATGTGATAAAGAAGCGTTCTGTTGCCTTCCTGATCTCTGATTTCCAGGATAAAGGCTTCGAAGACGCTCTCTCAATCGTAGCCAGGAAACATGATTTGGTTGGTATCAGGGTCTATGATGAGCTGGAAAAAGATATACCACCTTCGGGGATCATGAAAATCAAAGATGCAGAAACCGGCCAGGTGCACTGGGTAGATACTTCCAGTGAAGATTTCAGGTCGCAATTGATAAAATGGCAGAATGATCATGAAACCCATCTCACGAATATCTTCAGAAAGGCATCCGTTGACTTTACAAGTATTGCCACACATCAGGATTACGTTCCACCACTCATTGGGCTGTTTAAAAGAAGGATACATTAAATAAATGTAAATTATTTAGTATTAAAAGGGCCAGTAAATTTATGTTTTCAATTAAAAAAATGTTTAGGCCAAGCTGTTATGCACTAATAATGATTGTTTTAGCTCTCGTTCTGTACTCTCAGGAAGCGAAAGCTGAGAGTGCTACTGCTACACTCGATCCCACCAAAATACCCATCGGTGGGAGTGCACAGCTACATATTCAGATAGAATATTCTTCTGAGGCCATTCTTCAAATGCCCGTATTTAACGAAAAAATAAATGAAAAAATAGAGATCCTCGATTATGGCAGCAATGATACTGTCAGGGATAGGAATATGGGGTTAATAAGAATCAGCAAAACTTTGGATATTACGTCATGGGAAGAAGGATTCCATGCCATTGCTCCCATATCATTTCTACTCATCGAAAATGATGATACCCTTACACTGGAAACCGAACCTCTTCTTCTAGAAGTAGAGCCTTTTGCCGTGGAAGAAAATGCTGATCTTAAGGACATTAAAACTATTATGCATGTGCCCGTTACACTTGCCGAGCTGAAGTATTATATTATCGGCGCCATTGTACTGCTTATTCTTATCTGGTTAATTTACAAATATTTAAAAAACAGAAAAAAAACTCCACCGCCTGTTTCTGTATGGGAAAAACCCGATATACCTGCACACATTGCCGCACTTGGCAGTCTTGAAAAACTCAAAGACAAAAAACTGTGGCAACAAGGCAAAGTAAAGCTTTACCACATAGAGTTAACGGATATAATGAGAAAATACATTCACAAACGTTATGGTGTGCATGCCCTGGAAATGACTACGGCAGAAATAATGTTTGCGCTGCATCATCACCTGGAGAAAGGAGAAAATGATACAATCCTTCGTAGTATTCTTGAGCTGGCCGATTTGGTAAAATTTGCGAAATACCAACCTACTCCAGAAGAAAATGAAGCCTCGATGGATGCCGCATTTAGATTTGTGAATGATACCAAGATCGTGAGTTCAGAGCACAATGCCGGGTCAGATAATACGCAGAAAAAAGAATAAACGTTATGAATTCAGTCTATTATATTAAATAGCGGACAATGTACTCAGACATAACATTTGCTTATCAGCCGTTTTTATACTTTTTACTGGTAATTCCCTTACTGGTTGCTTTGTATATCTGGAGGAGAAGATACACCCATGCAGAATTGCGATACTCCCACTCAGCATTCTTGGCAAGCGTAAAAAAAAGTTTACGTTTGCACCTGATCCATTTGCCCTTTGCCTTGCGAATGCTCGCATTGGGTTTACTCATAGTGGCTCTTGCCAGGCCTCAGTCTTCATCAAAGATTCAGGATGTAAACATAGAAGGAATAGATATTGTTACAGCTCTCGACATTTCCGGATCAATGCTTGCAGAAGATTTTAGCCCCAACCGTATGGAAGCCGCAAAAGCTACAGCCCTTGATTTTGTTAACATGCGGCCTGGCGATCGCATTGGTGTAACAGTTTTTAGTGGTGAAAGTTTCACTATGGTGCCCCTGACCACCGATCATATACTACTCAAAGATCTTTTGCGCACTGTGCACACCGGCATGGTAGAAGACGGAACGGCAATTGGCGATGGCCTTGCTACTGCCATCAACAGGTTAAGAGAAAGTGATGCCATAAGCAAAGTGATCATTTTGCTAACTGATGGAATTAATAATGCGGGAGTCATTGATCCACTCACGGCAGCTGAAATTGCTCAAATGCTCAATATCAGAGTATATACGGTAGGGGTTGGAAGCCATGGGCCTGTGCCCTACCCGGTTCAAAGCCCCTTCGGCATACAATACCGCGAAATAGAGATTCCTGTTGATGAAGAATTGCTGGAAGAGATTGCTACTATGACAGGCGGCCGCTATTTCTGGACCGATAACCAGCAAGCACTCGAAGAAATATATACGGAAATTGATCAAATGGAGCGTTCGAAAATAGATGTTCTTGAATTTGCAAGGAAAGATGATGAATACCTCCCAATATTACTGTTGGCATTAGCGTTATTGGCATTGGAGTTTTTACTCAGGAAAACATGGCTTAGCGTTACTGCTTAGGTCATTTTAGGCGAAAGAAAATTTTACGATATGGACTTTTTGGTATTTGAAAATCAGGAATTTTTTTATTTGTTTTTATTCATACCTGTTTTTCTGCTTATTTTTTTAATTGCCACACACCGAAAAAAGCGAAAGTTGCAAAAGCTCGGTAGTGGAGGTACTATAAATAAAATGATCCCAATGAGGTCAAGACGCCGCCCCTGGGTAAAGTTTACATTGTTTTTATTTGCCTATTCGGCTTTGATAATGGCGGCAGTTAATCCACAATTGGGTTTTAAAACCGAAGATACCAAAAAGACCGGGGTAGATATAGTAATTGCCCTTGATGTAAGCAGTAGTATGCTCGCAGAAGATATCAGACCCAACCGGATGGAAAGGGCAAAACTGGCGGTATCACGCCTTATTGACCAACTTGAAAATGATCGTATTGGAATAGTGATCTTTGCAGGAAGTGCCGTTACCCAGGTTCCTCTTACCAATGATCGTGAGGCAGCCAAAATGATCTTAAAAACCGTCAATACGGGCAGCATTCAAATACAGGGAACAGCCTTGGGCAATGCCCTTGAAAGAAGCATTGCATCTTTTACTGGTAATCAGGGTGGCAGTAAAGTCGTTATCCTTATCTCCGACGGTGAAAATCATGAAGATGACCCACTGGCTGTAATTGAAAGGATAAACGAACAAGACATCATTGTTCATACGGTAGGTGTGGGTACATCACAGGGAGCACCCATCCCAGTGTATCAGAACAATCAGCTTGACGGTTTCATGCGTAATTCACAAGGGAATACGGTAATAAGCAGATTCGATGAGCCTATGCTAAGAGAAATTGCTCAACAGACCGGCGGTATTTTTCAAACGGGTACCGGTCCCGATCTGGGTCTAAACCGTATCATAGAAGAAATAAGAAATATGGAACAACAGGAATATGAAGCAACCCACTTTTCTGAATACGAAAGCAGATTTCATTATTTTCTTGCCCTTGCCATTATTTTACTCGTACTGGAAGTTCTTATTTTTGAACGGAAAAGCAAATGGCTCAACCAAATCAAATTATTTGAGATTTCAAAATAAGGATCAATAACTTTGTAAAAATGATTAGAACAACGCTAATATTGTTTATCATTGCAATCACCACAGGGCTGCCTGGTAAGTCGCAGTCTGAAAATCCCGATATTCGTCGTGGTAATGATGACTACAAAGAGGAAAACTACAGTGAAGCGGAGCTTAACTATCGTCAGGCTTTAGAAGAAAATCCAAATAATACAAAGGCACTTTATAATCTTTCCAATGCCCTGTATAAACTTGGCAGATATGATGAAGCCGCCAACATCCTTGAGGGACTTACATCCAGTGACATATCTGATGATACCAGGGCAGATGTATACCATAACCTTGGGAATGCCCATGTGCATTCACAAAAGCTTGCCGAAGCAGTAGAGGCTTATAAAAACTCTTTAAGAATCAGGCCATGGGATGATGAAACAAGGCAAAACCTGGCTCTGGCTCAACAGATGCTAGAGGAACAACAACAGCAGGAGCAGCAACAGCAACAACAGAATGATCAGGACGATCAGCAACAGGAGCAACAGGAACAGCAACCCAATGAGAACAATGACCAGCGCCAGAAAGAAGATGAGGAACAAGAGTCAAAACCCCAGCCTGATCAAATATCGCCACAGGATGCAGAAAGAATATTAGATGCTCTCAATCAACAGGAGCAAGATATTCAGGAAAGAATAGAACGGGAAGAAAAACAAAGACAACCTGCCAGGCCACAAAAACAATGGTAACGATTACATACATTTTTATATGAAAAGCTTATTGGTATTTTTTTTAGCTTTTTTCCTTTCCACTTTGGTAATGGCTGCTGATAGCGTTGAATTCAGTGCCTCGGCTCCTGCTGAAGTTGCTGTAGGAGAAAGATTCAGGTTGGTTTTCCAGGTCAACAAAAGGCCTTCCGAATTCAATCCCCCTGCCTTTAGCGGCTTTAGAATTCTATCGGGCCCCAGTCAGTCAACAAGTACTTCAATGCAGATCATCAATGGAAGAACTACCGTAAATGAATCTTTCAGTTATACCTATATCCTGGAAGCTGTTTCTGAGGGTACATTTACAATTCCTCCGGCCAGTATTGTTGCCGATGGTGATGATTATCAATCAAATCAACTTACAATCTCGGTAAAGCCTGGTACTTCAGCACCTTCTCCCGGTGCTTCCCAATCCCAGCCGTCACAAGTATCAGATCAGGATCTTTTTATCAGGGCTACACCCTCTAAAACCAACCCTTACCAGGGAGAACAGGTTATTGTTACCTATACTATCTTTACCAGGATTAACGTAAATCAATACTCAATAAACAAACTACCCTCCTTCCAGGGATACTGGACTGAAAATATCAGCTCCTCCGGACAGCCCCAAACCAGAACCCAGGTCATTGATGGGCAAACCTATCGTGTGGCAGAAATATACCGTGTTGCTGTTTTTGCACAAAGAAGTGGAGAGTTAACCATTGACCCCATGGAGGTTGAATTACTGGTTAGCCTTCCCGGGCAGCGCCGGCAAAGCCTTTTTGATGAGTTTTTTGGAGGATCGCCCTTCGATCGCGGTCGAACAATTAATAAATTGGTTGAGTCAAACAGTGTTACCCTAAATGTAAGACCTTTACCTGTCCAGAATCAGCCAGCAACTTTTTCAGGAATGGTTGGATCTGATTTTACTGTAGAAGCGACCCTGAGCCCCGAAGAACTTGACGCCAATGATGCTGCCAACCTGAAAATAACCATTTCAGGAAAAGGAAATATGAAAATGACCGAATCCCCGGAACTAAATTTTCCTCCCAATCTTGAGGTGTTTGATCCTAACGTAACGGATAATATCCGGAATACAACCTCTGGGGTGAGTGGTTCCAGGACTTTTGAATATGTGATGATTCCGCGCACAGGTGGGGAGTTTGTGATCCCGTCATGGGATTTCGTCTATTTCGATCCCTCTGCAAGACAATATGTTACCAGGCAAACGCCAGAGTTTACCCTCCAGGTTTCAGGCGATGAGCTAACCTCTGCTACTGCTCCTGGAACGGCAAGCCAGGAAGCCATAAAAACTATCAGTACAGATATTCGTTTTATCCACACAGGGAAAACAAAACTCTTGCCTGAAGGAAGCATCTTTGTGGCAAGTAACCTTTTCTGGATACTGTTAATTCTTCCTTTCCTGCTGTTCGCCTTTTTTGTCATTTACTGGAGAAATCATATAAAACTAAGGAGCAATGAGGAGCTGCTTCGAAATAAGAGAGCAGAAAAATTGGCCCGAAAAAGACTAAAAAAGGCAAGAGTATTCATGGAAAAAAAGCAGGAGAATGAATTCTATGATGAAATTTTCAGGGCTTTATGGGGCTATCTTTCTGATAAACTAAGTATTCCTGTATCTATTCTCAACAAGGAAAATGTGGCCGGCGCTTTTAAAGCAAAAAAGGTAGACCAGGAGTTGTCAGACAATTTTATCAATACACTCAATGATTGTGAATTTGCCCGTTTTGCTCCTGGTGAAAAAGAAGACCGCATGGCAGACATATATCAAAAGGCATTAGATACCATCATAACCATAGAAAGAGATTTACGGAATAAAAAAGACTGATTCCCCATGAAAAGGCTTATAATCATCATTGCTCTGTTTGTACTGATGGCCGGAAAATTACCTGCCAATCCTGACGAATTGCTGCAACAGGCTAATGAAGCATATACCCGTAGCGAGTTTGGATTTGCCATTGAATTGTACGAGCAGATCCTGGATATGGGCTACACATCGGCAGAACTCTATTATAATCTTGGAAACGCTTATTTCAGGAATAATCTCATGGGAGCAGCCATCCTGAATTATGAAAGAGCCCTGAGAATGGATCCCAATAATGATGATATACGCCACAATCTTGCCGTGGCCCGCAGCAGGATTGTTGATCGTGTTGAAAGCCCTCCGGAATTGTTTTACGAGCGATGGTGGAAACTATTGTGGAATATGCAAAGTGCTGATGGATGGGCCATTACATCAATTGTAGTAATTGTTCTTTTTTTAGCAACTACCTCATTATACCTGTTCTCTCGCAGGTTGATACAAAAAAAGGCAGCATTTTATTCTATGCTCCTGCTTTTTCTTGTGGCTGTATTTTCACTGATATTTGCCCGTAAACAATACAACAGACTTACTTCCGGGGGGGAAGCTATTATAATGCAAACGCGTGTAACAGCCAAAAGCTCGCCATCTAACCAAAGTGGAGATCTGTTCCTTATTCATGAAGGTACCAAGGTTAATATCAGGAATATTCTGGGTGAATGGAGAGAAATCAGTTTGCCAGATGGCAGTGTAGGCTGGATAAAAGAGGAAACCATGGAGATTATCTGATCCGGGAAAACTAAAAATTTCCTTACATTAGCGGAGTCTTTTTCAAAAACCTTTTACCATGGAAGAACCTCAATCGCTGGTACTACATGTAGGAGATCAGGCCATGCTTGCCTTTATTGGTTATCTTGTTATGATTGTGGTTGCTGGACTACTGGCAACCAGATTTTCTTCCAAAGGGATCAGTAATTTTTTTATTGGTGGCCGCCAAATGAGCATGTTTGTGGTGGCTATTTCGGCTGTTGTAAGTGGCAGGAGTGCATGGCTGTTGCTGGGCTTTACCGGCATGGCCTTTACCATGGGCTTTTCAGCTCTTTGGGCCGCAGCTGGCTATATTATAGCAGAGTTGTTTCTCTTTCTTTATTTTGCACCACGAATAAGACATTTCAGCGAAGTTACAGATTGTATAACCATACCTGATTTCTTCGAAGAAAGATTTGCTGACAAGACGGGAATTCTCAGGGCTATAGTAGCTATTATTATCATTGTCTTTATGCTGGCTTATGTTTCGGCCCAGTTTGTAGCTGGTGGCAAAACATTCAGTGCCGGTTTCGAGCTTACCTCACAACAGGGAATATTGCTCACTGCGGTTATTATTCTTTTTTACACAGTAACAGGGGGATTTCTTGCTGTCAGTATTACAGATACAATACAAGGGCTGATCATGATCATAGCACTGGTTGTATTGCCTGTAATTGTAATACTACATCTTGGCGGGTTCGGATCCTTCTACCAGCATGCATCGGCAATTGAAACTCCATCAGGAAGCTTCACCAATGCTTTTGCACTGGGAACAGGAGCATTGATCGGTTTCCTGGGTATTGGACTGGGATCGGTAGGAAACCCGCACATTATTGCGCGCTACATGTCTATAAAGGATAAGAAAAAGCTTAAAATGACTGCCGTGGTAGGAACACTATCCAATGTTATAATGGCTACCGGAGCTTTATTTACGGGTATGGCGGGCCGTATTTACTTTCCTGATATTGCAATGCTCCCGCTGCAGGATGTTGAGAACCTCTACCCTACCCTGGCCAGCGAACACCTGCACCCGGTATTGTTTGGGTTAGTGATCGCATCAATCTTTGCTGCCATCATGTCAACTGCCGATTCGCAACTACTGGTGGCGGCATCGGCATTGGTAAGAGATATTTACGAAAAGATGATCTACAAAGGCAGTACTATTGAGCAACAAAAGTTGGTTAGAATCAGCCGGTGGTTTGTGCTTATACTTGTTATCCTGGCTCTCATCCTGGCCTTTCTGGCCGAGAACCTGGTATTTTGGCTGGTATTATTTGCATGGGCAGGATTAGGGGCAGCTCTTGGGCCTACTTCTGTACTTGCCCTTTACTGGAAAAATGTCACCAGAAATGGAGTAATCGCAGGGATACTCTCCGGAGCATTGGTAGTAATTGTCTGGAACAGGACAGACTTCCTGAAAGACTTTATTTACGAATTGGTACCGGCATTTATAATTTCCTTCCTTGTTACGATCCTGGTAAGCCGTTTTACCAGGAAATCTCCTGATAACGATCGAATATTCAATCAATTAAGCAATCACAAACCTAATTCAAATTTCGAAAAATGAGAACTACAATTTTTTTAATTGCTGCGCTGGTTATAGTATCCTGCCAGTCTCCACCCAATGAATCCTATGTTTTAAAAGGAGAACTTGACGAACAGTTCACGGGGATGGTTTATCTCCAGGATCGTATAGCGGGTCAAATGGTAAACGTTGATTCGGCCATGATTTCCAATGGTAGTTTCAGGTTTAAAGGAAAACTCGAGTATCCACAAATGCTCTACCTGCGTATCAATAATGTTCCCCGCATATCCGTATTTATGGAAAATACCGAAATGGAATTTGCCCTGTTGCAGAATGAGCCTTTGGAGTACACCCTTTCCGGATCTGAATCTCATGATATCTATGTCAGAATGAATGAACTTGTTCATCCTTATGATGATCGGCTTCGTGTTTTATCTGCAGAACTAAGAAATGCAGAGAAGAATGGAAATATGCAGGAAGTAGAAAGAATACAGGAGATAGAAAAAGAAGTTAATCAGGAAAAGCGTGAAGAAGTGAAGACCTTTATCGCTGCGCATCCCAAACATACAGTATCTGTATTTATTGCTTCCAGGCATTTGGTTCATGGCACTGAAGCTGATGAATTGGAAAAGGTATTTGCAATTTTTGATCCATCTCTAAGTGGTACCCGATATTACGATGAAATGGAGGCAACCCTTAATACTCTCAAGAGGACATCTCCCGGGCAACCTGCCATCGATTTTACCCTCAATACTCCCCAGGGTGAAGCATTGTCGTTGTCTGATTTCCGGGGAAAGGTAGTACTGATTAGTTTTTGGGCATCTTGGTGCCCTTACTGCCGTGAAGAAAATCCCAACCTGGTGAGGGTATATGAGAAGTTTGGGGGTGAAGACTTTGAAGTCCTTGGGGTATCTCTCGACAGAGAAGCCGGAGCATGGACAAGAGGAATAAAGGAGGATGGATTAGAGTGGCCGCAGGTAAGTGATCTGCAGGGATGGAGAAGTGGCCCAGCTGCCGAGTATGGAATTCGGAGCATCCCTCAGAATGTGCTTGTTGACCAGAATGGCATTATCATAGCAAGAAACCTCGAATACCATGAACTGGGAGAAAGACTTCCTGCCTTGCTGGCTGGTGTTTAGGCATTAACTATTCAAACATAAAAACGCTCCGTTGAGATTTCCCAGGGAAAGGACAAAATTCTCAATCGGAGCGTTTTTTATGCGGGTAAACTGTCCAGGCTATTAACGACCTCTTCCTTGTGGCATTGCGCAACCTTCTCTCCTGCCCTCTCCGCGTTGCATTCTTCCTTCTCCCGGAGCCATTCGTGGTCTGCTGTCAAAATATGATCTTTGCTCTGGAGTAAGGATATCTCTTATGGCTTGCCTGTGAGCAGCTACAGCTTTAAAATGAACTGAACGCTGGGCTTCCATTTCATCAATGATTTTATTTATTGCGTCCATGTCAGGGTTTTCGGCGATGACCAGACTTCTTTTGCGGGCTCTCAATTCATTCATTTTAGCCCTGTGCTGATTGGTGGCGGTCATTTGCCTGGTGCGCAGTTCATCGATTTTAACCTGTTGCTCTTCGGTAAGCCCGGGGATAGGACAATTTCCTCCTGGGTTGTTGCGCATTCCATGCTGAGCGTGAGATTCAACAGCTACTAAAAAGATTAATGCCAGGGGCAAATAAAACCAGATTTTCTTTTTCATAATTTTCAGATTATTAGGGGTTAAAAACTAAACATTTACCCCTTTGATGAAATCGGAAGTCGATGGTTTAATCAAGAGCAAAAAAAATTTTAAAAAAGAACTTATCGGCAGGAATCAATTCTCAGTGATAAATTTTTCAAGGGTTTGATCCTTGAAGTATTCTTTAAACTGTGATGTTACCGAATTAACCATACCCCCCATCAGGCATTTATCAAACGGGCAAATCTGCCTGTCCAGCGGGCAACTTGGTGTTTCAATTCTACCTTCAATAGCTTCATAAATATCAAGAAGAGTAACATCAGAAGGCTTTACGTTGAGAACAAAACCACCACTGGGACCCCGTACAGATCTGAGGTAATTCTGTTTTACCAGTTGCTGCAGCACTTTTGCAAGATGATTCCGTGATGCCCCCATTTCCTGGGCAAGGACATTTACATTGATATGATTTTCGGACTTAGCAATCAAAACCATCGAATGGATGGCCAGGGAGGCTGCTTCGGAAAGATGAACAATTTTAGCCATAAACCAGGTTAAATTTAAGTTGAAAGAACCGCAAAATTAGTATAGTAAAAATCAGAATGTCATTTTTCGTACAGTAACACCATCAATCTGCAAAATTTCATTTTCAAGCCTCAGGCACTCTTCCCTGTCGCCCATTAGTTCAAGCAGAATAAGGCCTGCATCTCCTGTATCGGGAATATCCAGTTCATTTAAACCCAAGCGGGTCTTAATGCAGCATCCATATTTGCTGAAGATTTTTTGAAGAGGAAGGGCGTATTTTTCCCTTTCTTTCACCATCACTCCCAAGATGACCAGTTGTTCCATAACACGTTTTATTATCTAAGATACTGAATTGTTTATTCGTCAATTGCTTTTCTGAATTGAAGTATCTGCACTTCTATACCGCCAATCTCAGACAGTTCCTGTTGCAACTTATCCCACAAAGCAGGATCTCCCTGCAACACGAGCAAAATAGTACCAATACGGCTGCACACTTCCCTGGATAGTTCATGAAAACCCAGGCGGGTGCGAATAATCGACCCATAACGGGTAAGCACTTCCTGCGTTCTTCCTGCTTCTTTGATACGGTCATAAACCAAAATTCCCAGAATCCTTGAATGCTGCATGATGATGGTTTTTTAGTGCTACGTTTGATTGACTATTATTATTTACGGCTATTGAAAAAGTGCCAGCTTTTATTCATTATCAGAAATAGAGGTCTCTCTTACCCTCTTTGATCAAGGATACTTTTTCACGAAGTTTATCCACATTCTGATGATTGGAAAGCTCGGAAATTTTATCTTCAATAAGCTTGTAACCACTGTTTTTAGTTTGTTCGGGAGCATAGTCTTCAAGGTATTCAGCCAAAGTCAGCAATGCGTTGGGAGAGCAAAACCTTTTAATAAAGCCGGGAACAGAAAATTCCATAAAATGCTCACCTGTTCTTCCAAGCCTGTAGCATGCGGTACAGAATGAAGGGATGTAACCTGTTTTAATCAGTTCATCCATAATTTCATTGAGAGAACGGTTGTCGTTAATCTGGAATTGTTCCATGGAAAGGTCCTGGTTTTCCTTTTTTCCTTTGGAATACCCTCCCAATTCAAGGTTGGTTCCTCCATCTATCTGCGATACGCCAAACCTGAGCACCTGATCGCGAATATGGGCTGGCTCCCTGGCAGTAAGGATCATGCCGGTATAGGGAACAGCAAGCCGAAGTATAGATACCAGCCTAACAAACTCCTCATCTTTCACCAGGTGGCTTTTTTGGATATTAAGTGACATTGCATTTTGAATGCGCGGAAAGCTAATGGTATGAGGCCCAACGTTGTAAACTGCTTCGAAATGGTTCACATGTCTTACCAGGCCTAAAACCTCAAACCGCCAGTCGTACAAACCAAACAATGCCCCAATGCCCACATCATCGATTCCTGCTTCCTGCGCCCTGTCTAAGGATGTAAGGCGCCAGTCGTAGTTGCGTTTTACCCCGCCAAGATGAACATTTTCGTACGTAGGCTGATGGTAGGTTTCCTGGAATATCTGGAAAGTACCGATTCCCGCGTCTTTAATGGTACGGAAGCCTGGGATATCAAAGGGAGCAGCATTAATGTTTACCCGGCGTATTTCTCCATTATCATGCTTTACATTGTAAACAATATTGACAGTTTCGGCAATGAAATCGGCCGAATACTTGGGATGCTCTCCATAAACCAGAATCAGTCTTTTATGTCCCTGATCAATGAGTGCGGTAGTTTCTTCAATAAGTTGGTCCCTGCTAAGAGTAATACGTTTTACGCCCTTGTTTTCCGATCGGAAACCACAGTACTGGCAATTGTTGGTGCACAGGTCGCCTACATAAAGGGGTGCAAATAACACAATACGCTCACCATATACTTTCCTTTTCAGGGTGCGGGCTCCTTCTTTGATCTCTTCAATAAGTTCAGGGTCTGTAGCATTCATCAGCACAGCGGTTTCTTCCAGCGAAAGACGCTTTTTGTCAAGAGATGCCTGAATTACTTCCCTTACACGGTTTTTATCTGAAGGGGTATTTTTAATAAACCCCCAAATTTCTTCCGGGTCGATAAAAGGTTTCATCCTTTCATCTTTAATACTGTATTTTTCAGGGTAATATATCATGACGGGATTATTTCGGTAATTAGAGTACAAAAATACGTAAATTTTAAATCTTTCCGGGTAAGATATTCTTTTTTACGCCAAAATCAAAGTATGCGCACTGAATTCTTCGGAATGCCCCCTTAAAGTAAAGGTTAAACGACGAAACTCAACCCATCGTAGGCAAGATAAATATTCTCAGGAAGCGATTGCTGGATGTTTTCATGCAACCCTATAAAATGGCTAAGATGGGTAATATAGCCTTTCCTTGGCCCAATTTCCCTTATAATATCAACAGCTTCTTCGAGCGAAAAATGGCTGATATGTTTTGATTTTCGCAGTGCGTTGATAACAAGAATTTCAGAACCGTAGAGCTTTTTCTTCTCCTCCTCCGAAATGTAGTTGGCATCGGTAATGTAGGTGAATTTGCCAATGCGGAAACCAAAAACCGTCAGTTTGTGGTGCAATACTTCAATAGGTATAAACTCCACATCTTCTACAAGGAACTTTTGATTGTTAATGATATGAAATTCCAGTTGCGGAGCGCCAAAAAACCTTTTCTCTGTAAAAATATATGGAAATTCGCGTTTTATAGCTTCAATTACATTCTGGCTGGCATAAACATTAACGGTTTTGTTGAGCACATAGTTAAATGCTCTTACATCGTCAAGACCGGCGATATGATCGCGGTGGCCGTGAGTAAAAATTATGGCAGATATATCGTCGACTTTCTCCCTGATCATCTGGTACCTGAAATCGGGCCCGCAATCAATAACAAAATTGTGCCCGTTTATGCGAAGCATAACCGAGGTTCTGAGTCGGCGATCGCGAAGATCATTACTTTTGCACACTTCGCAATCGCAGGCTACAACAGGCACCCCTGTGGAAGTACCTGTTCCCAGGAAAACAACTTTCATTGGATTGTCAGAAGCCATCGGTGTATGCTCTTTTAGAATTAATAGATCAGTTCCTCCACATCTTCTTTTGCATCATTCAGCTCATCCAGGTCCAGTTGGTTGCCCATGAAAACTTCTCTTCCCCTGATTTTTTTGTAAAAATACAGGGTACCTTTCTGGTTGATCAGATCAGCCGAGTCAAAAAGCAGTGAGCTATTTACAACTCTTTTACCGGGTTCAAATTCAGTTATAACAGTCATGGTTTTCATGTATTGCCCGTTTATCCTGATATTGGTGGCATATACTCCCGGGGGTGGTACCAGTTTTTCTTCCTCTTCTATGGATACTGTGAAATAGTTTTGAGGGCTTACATCGTTGATCAAAGTACACTCTTTCAGCAATCCGGTTATAATATACTGATGATCGAGGTAAGCATTGGCACGCATAATATTTCCTTCGGTTAATGCTTTTCTGATTTTGGTAGAGCTTACAGTCTCATTTTCTATATCTTTCAGGGGAATATCTTCCACTTTAAAACCCATCTTGCGGCTCAGGTCGTGCAGGTATGAGAAATCACCGGAACGGTTGTGCCCAAAATGATGATTTTTCCCCACGATAATGATTTTTGAATTAAGTTGCCCGATAAGAATTTCTGTAATAAAATCGTGAGATGTTGTTTTTGAAAATTCTACAGAAAAAGGAATGATGACCAGGTTTTTGAGCCCGGTTTTAGAAAGCAGCTCAATTTTCTCTTCCTGCGAATTGATCAGCTTTAAATCGCTCTGTTCCGGGTAAAGTACTTTCCTGGGATGAGGATGAAAAGTCACCAGGCTGGGCTCTCCTTCTATATCATCAGCCAATTGTTTCATCCGTTCGATGATGGCTTTATGACCAATATGCACTCCATCAAAAGATCCGGTTGTAACAACCGCATTATTAATTTTCCCTGCCGCTTGGTGTGTATTGGTAAATACTCTCATTTTACAGTTTTTGTGGCGTATAAGAATTCCTTGTTTGCTTTATTTGGTAATGATTAGCTGGTCATTTATACTTTGCTGTGGCTATTGATAGCAAGATCTGTTGCTTACAGGGATTGATTGTGAGGATCTTGTTTTACAAAAAAAGCAAGTTTTTCCAGTGAAGTAATAATATCATATTCTTCCAGGTATATTCCTTCGGGAACGGTAAGTGGTACGGAGGTATAGTTCAGGATTCCTTTTATTCCGGCTTTTTTTAATAGTTTTGCTACTTCTTGTGTGCCTTCAGGAGCCAGGGTAAGAATAGCAATCTGAATGTTCAATTCAGGGATTACCTCTTCTATCTGATTGATATGGTGGCAGGGCACACCAGCTATAATCCTGTTGATTTTCTGTGTATCGTTATCAAAGGCAGCCACAATAGAGAGGCGTTCTCTCTTTCCTGTGAAATAGCTTGTGATGGCTCTTCCCAGATTACCCATTCCTATGACAGCCACATTTTGGGGTTGTTCGCTATCAATAATACTCCCTATGAGCTGTATAAGGTCTTTGATGATGTATCCTTTGCTTTGGCTGCCGGAATACCCTATCAGCATCAGGTCGCGGCGCACCTGCACCGAAGTAAGGTTCATCATTTTTGCCAGTTCGTGAGAATAGACATTGGTTTTACCCTGATTCATACTGTTGAAAAGTATGCGCCGGTACTGGCTAAGCCTTTCAATGGTTTTACCGGGGAGCTCATTTAATTTCTTTCGGTCCATATGATTTTAAATAGAAGTTTATTGCAAAGGAAACTTTATGGTAAATGTGCTTCCCACATCCGGCTCACTATCTACCAGGATGGGTGCATTATACAGATCAGCAATCTTTTTTACGATGCTAAGGCCCAGGCCCGTACCGCTAATATGCTTGGTTTGCTCGCTTTTTATCCTGACAAAATCTTCAAAAAGTTTTTCCAGGTCATCTTTTTGCATTCCAATACCAGTATCTGCTACGCTAAGAATTACTTCTCCACTTTCTTTTTTAAGGTTTACATCAATACGACCACCTTGTTTATTGTATTTCACAGCATTGGAAAGCAGATTATTGAAAATGATTTCCATTTCCTGTCTGTCGGCTTTCAGGGAAATTTTATCGTTGCAGTTCAGGTGAATATCTATATCCTTCTGAATACAGATGGGCTGAACCAGATCTACAGACTGGCTGGCAATTTCGCACAGGTATACGGGTTTAATGTTTCTGGACTTTTTTCCTGATTCAATTTTGGTAAAATCGAGCAAATCCAGGATCAGGTTGCGCATATCCTGCATTCTGGTGAGAGAACGATGAATCATTTCTGCATAATCATCAATTAAATCTCCGTTGCGTTTTTCCTGCATTAATTTCAGGTATCCTTCAACGGCATTGATGGGAGATTTTAGCTCATGAGAGAGTACTGAAAGGAACTGAAATCTTATTTGCTTTCCTTCCACTTGCATTTTCTGTGTCATGCGACGCAGGAAAAGCTGTTTGGCAATGTTTTCCAGGCAGCTGCGCAGCTCTTTGGGAGTAAAAGGCTTGGGTACAAAGTCATAAGCCCCGCTTTTGGTAGCCTTCACGGCCATATCAAGAGAGGCGTAGGAAGTAATCATGACCACAATCACATCAATTGCCTGTTTGTTTATGTGATCCAGTACCTCAATTCCCTGTATGCCTGGCAGTTTATTATCTAAAAGCACGATATCAAACATATAGTTATCGAGCAGTTCTATGGCTTCCTCACCGGTTTGAGCTTCAAGTACTTCGAATTCAAAATCTTCGTCCATAAATGGATAGCTTACCGAGAAGCTTTCCAGTATTCTTCTTATACCACTTCTTATACCCGGCTCATCGTCTACTACCAGCAGGTTGAGTTTTCCCATGATTAAATCTTGAGCAATTTGTTTATTTCCTTATTAAGCTGATCCATCCTGATGCCTTTATCGAGAAAAAGATCAGCTTTGATCCATTGACGGTCTTCGTCGGATTCTACGTCAAACAGCAGGCCTGTTTCGGCAGTTACAGCCGATGCGATAATAATAGGAACATCGGGGTATTTGTTTTTAATAATATGGCACAGGATAAACCCGGTATCCTGGTTTTCCATCATCAGATCCAGAATGGCCAGATCAGGTTTTACCCTTTCAATGATATCCTCTGCTTCTTTTTGGGTAGATGCTGTTGCTACTTCGAAACCCATATCCTGCAATGCAATGTTCAGTTGGAAGAGATAGTCCTGGTCATCATCAACAAGCAGGATTTTCTTTTTTTCAATTTTCAGCATATCTGAGCTTTTATTGTTCGGTCATAAAGTATATTAATTTTCCTCTTCCGGAAATTTTGGCAAAGAAACAAAAAAACTTGTTCCAGTAGGGCCTTTTTCCGGATTATCATTCGATTCAACTTTTATATTTCCTTTATGCATTTTTACGATGCCGTAGATAATAGGTAATCCCAGTCCTGTTCCCTTGCCATCTTCCTTGGTGGTAAAGAATGGCTCAAACATTCGATCCATATTTTCTGATGAAATACCTGTTCCGGTGTCTTTTATGGTGAAAATCATTTCGCTGCTGTTATGCTTGTCATCGTCTACCAGAATGGAAAGCTTACCTCCTGAAGGCATAGCATCTACAGCATTTTTAATAAGATTGGAGAAAACCTGCACCAATTGATCGTGATCGCAATGGATAACATCTTCTTCCGTATTGATCTCAATCTGAAGATCAACTTCGGGGGGCATCACAAAGGCATTAAGACTGTTTTTGATCAAGCTCCTAATATTTACTTCACCAATATTCACTTTGCTCTTTCGTGCAAAATTCAGCAGTCCACCCACAATTTTTTTGCACCTGTCGGCCTGGTCAACAATTAGCTTCAGGTCTTTGTAATAGTTTGAATCGGGTTCAACCTCATCCAGAAGCAGATGGGCATACATGATAACCACCCCAAGAGGGTTGTTTACTTCGTGGGCAATGCCAGCCGCCAGTTGGCCCATTGAGGCCAGTTTTTCTGACTGCTTAAGGGCTGCCTGGGTAGACTCAAGTTTTTTGCTCGAAACATCCAGTTCCTTAATGTATTTGTGCAGTTTTTCTATGGTATAGGGAAGGCACATTTCTGTTTCAGCGATTCCTTTCAGAATAGCTACGGCATGCTCATGGCAGGAGTCATAGCCACAGGCTGTACAGTTTAGTTCATCTTCCTGGCATTGAATACCCAGTTTCAGTTTTACTTTTCTAATATCTTCTTCTGAATAATTTTCGGGAAATCTTTGGTCATCGGCAATATAGTACCTTCCCAGATCAAGTTCAGAATACGTTTCTATATCCTGGAGCCATTGTTCATGTTCAAGGCGGTCAAACTGTCTTTTGGCGAAATTACTGATATTCTTTCTCTTATAGAAAAACTGGCTGCGATTGCTCATGCCCGGCCCATTCAGGCAGCCATTACAACAAAGCAAGTCGAAAAGTTTGGCTTCGAGATAGCCTTCTTCAAATTCTCTGAGAACTTCAGTAATGTCCTGGCGGCCTTCGGCAACAACAATTTCACCGCTAATAAAATCTTCTTCCAGGTCAACTGTTTGCAACATACCACCGCTAATGGGAAAAACTGATCCCTTTCCTGCCAGTGGAGGGTCGAATTCAGAGGAGGCAACGTCATGGTCGGTTAATTTTCGTTCATCAAACATACGACGTAGTTCAACAAAGGAAATAACCTCATGCACCAAACCTTTGAACTGATTTAAGGTGGCTTCCCATTTTTTAGCAATGCAGGGCCCTATAAAGACTACCTTTAGATCGCCTCCGTGCATTTTTTTCAATACTTTAGCAGTGGCGATCATTGGAGATACAATGGGCGCCAGGGCTTTAACCACCTGGGGATGATGTTTTTCCACATAGCTCACAATTGCCGGGCAGCTAGTTGAGATGTAAGTGTGCTTCTGATCGTTGTGCAGCAACTTTTTGTACTGATTGGCCACCAGCTCAGCACCAAAAGCCACCTCGTTTACATAATCAAAGCCAAGTGCCCTTATCATACCTACCAACTTTTGATAATCAGTGATATCGATGAACTCTGCAGCAACACTCGGGGCTATAATGGCAGCTACTTTATCCGGTCCTTTGATGAGTTTCTTTACCCTGTCAATGGCAAAAGAAAACATTTTGGCCTCGCGGCTGCACACCTTCACGCAGTTTCCACAGGCAATACAACGAGCCGGAATGATCTCGGCCTGACCATTGACAATACGAATAGCCTTGGCAGGGCATTCGCGCACACAGGTATAGCATACCCTGCAGCGATCCTTAACGGTATAAACAAGCTGGTTTTTACCCTGGCTATCCATGTGTTGTTTTTTTTATCTTACTTATCGTTTTTGCTGATTTCAGCAAAATGCATATTCACTTCAATACATTCCGTTGATGAAAACGGGTATAATAATGACCGGATAAATCCTTTTGGTTTTTATTGTCTATATACCTGAATGCGTCCTGGTTTTGACCGGCTACCATTATACTTCTGGTCTTCTCCATGTCTTGGCCGGCTTTTTTTCGTAGTTTAATCTTTTCCGGATGAAAAAATCCTTCCACAGGTTGGCCTCCACCACCGGCACATCCTCCCGGACAAGCCATTACTTCTATGTAATGAATATCGGTTCTGCCTTCACTGGCAAGTGCATCGAGATATGTTTGCGCTTCCTGAATACCGCTTACCCATGCAAATCCATACTCATGCTTACCAATCTTTACTTTAACTTCCCTTCTGCTGCCAGGATTTTTAGGTGGAACAAATTTGAAATTATCTTTATTTCTGTCGCCCATAAGTTGGTTCAGTTCAAAAGCAACCGCTTCAGCCTTTCCTCCTGAATAAGACATCTGGTAGCCTGCCTTTGAATTGAACTGACCAGGTTCATTGGTAGTTTCAGGCTCCAACTTTAAAATACTGATACCATGACTTCTAAGCATTCTTACAAACTCGCGTACGGTAATCACAGCATCTGTTTCTGATACACCTTTTTGTGTATTCTCTTCCCGCGATGCTTCAAATTTATTTGCTACACATGGCATAAAAGACACAGTGTAGCGGCGATCCTGGTTTTCGGGTTCCTGTAACTGATATTTTAGCAGGTGCCCCATGATTTGCTGGGGAGATTTGACATGGGAGATGTTTTTGATTATTCCGGGAGTAAACTCCTCTGCATATTTGATCCATGCGGGGCAACATGAAGACAATAATGGTTCAGTGGCACCTTTTTCAACTCTTTCTTTGATCAGGGAGGCCTCAAGAATGATATTCATATCACTGGCCAATGAAAGATCGAATACTTTTCCAAATCCCATTTTTTTCAATGCTGCGGTAATAAGCCCCATTGGGTTATCACTGTTTTTCATATTGTAATATTCTGCTACCGAGGCAGTAAAAGCGGCAGATATCATGGCAACAGGTTCTTTTTTCGGATCTTCCAGTGCCGCCTGCACTTTTTCAATATGAGAGATATCAACCAGGGCACCCGTAGGACACACCATGATACATTGCCCGCAATTGATACAGCTACCCACATTGAGTCCTTTATTAAATGCGGAGTTTACCTTGGTTTTATTTCCGCGATAATTGAATTCAATGGCTGTGACGAGTTGAACCTCTTCGCATACCCTGACACAACGTGCACATAAAATACATTTAGCCGGATCTCTGTATACACTTGTGCTGGAATGGTCGCGTTTATCCTTGTTCTTTTTGCTGAAAAACTTCCGTTCCCTCACATTCATCTCTTCGGCAAGCCATTGCAACTCGCAGTTTCCATTTCTTTCGCAATACAAACAATCATCGGGATGATTGGCAAGCAGCATTTCAACGATTGCCTTGCGCGCCTTGATCACTCTTGGGGTATTGGTTTTTACAACCATACCGGGCTCTACGGGATGAGTACATGATGTGATCAGGTCCCGCTTACCTTCCACTTCCACAACGCATAAACGGCAAGCACCTGAAGGAGTAAATCCTGCCATATAACAAAGCGTGGGAGTTTTGATGCCATTTCTGCGCAACACAGACAACAGGATTTCATCTTCCTGTACCTTAACCGGGGTATTATTTATATTGATCGTAAAGCTCATAAAAATGGTATTATTCCACTATGACTGCATTAAACTTACATGCTTCAAAGCATGCGTTGCAGGAAATGCATTTATCCTGCACAATAAAGTGAGGCTGCCTGGCAGCACCAATAATGGCATCTACCGGACATTTCTTGTAACAGGCTGTACATCCGGTACACATGTCCACATCAATATGATAGGTTCTCAGTTCACGGCAAACGCCTGCAGGGCACTTTCTTTCAAAAACATGGGCATCGAATTCAGATTTAAAATTTGCCAGGGTGTTGAGGATGGCATTGGGTGCTGATTTTCCCAGCGAGCAAAGACTTGAGTCTTTCATAACTGCAGCCATTCCTTTTAGTTGCATAATTCCTTTGAATCGCTCAAGAGTCTGAAAGTTATTCTCCCTTGAGGGTTTGCGTGTGGCTGCTTCAATGATTTCCAACATCAGCGCTGTTCCTTCACGGCAGGGTATACATTTTCCGCAACTTTCATTTTTGAAGAAATTGGTAAAGAAACGGGCCAGATCAAGCATACATGTTTCCTGGCCCACAACCACGCATGCTCCGCTGCCCAGCTGCGATCCACTGGCTTTAAGATCAGCAAAATCTACAGTGGTATCGAGTGTCTTTTCAGTAATATAGCTTCCACTATTGATTCCAAGAATGATGGCTTTAAACTTATTGTCGTCTTTCATACCCCCTCCAATCTCATTCACGATATAGCGAAAAGACGTACCCATTTCCACTTCTATGGTACCAAAGTTCTCTACTTTACCACTAAGACTAAACAGTTTGGTTCCCAGGCTTTTTCCATTTCCGATTGCCTGGAACCAGTCATTACCGTTTTTCAGGATCAGAGGAACATTGATAAGGGTTTCGAGGTTATTGACAATGGTGGGTTTATTCCAAAGCCCTTTCAGTGCGGGAAACGGGGGTTTGAAAACCGGCATAGCTCTTTTGCCCTCAATACTGTTGTTCAGGGCAGTTTCTTCACCACAAACGAATGCACGTGCACCCTCTTTTACAATAATATCTATGTTTACCCCCGAATCAAAAATATTGTGCCCTGTAATACCATATTCTTCTGCCTGCTTAAGGGCATCATTCAACCTTTGTATGGCAAGGGAAAACTCGCTGCGCGTGAAAATAAAAGCCTTTGAAGCTCCTATGGCATAAGCACCTATAAGAAGTGCCTCAATAAGTTTGTGTGGATCACTTTCCATGATCACCCTGTTCATGTAGCTGCCAGGATCACTTTCTACTGCATTACAAACAAAGTATTTTTGGTCGCTGGTGGCATTCAGAGTAATTTTCCATTTTTTCCCAGCCACAAAAGCACCACCACCACGCCCCACGAGGCCGCTTTTTTCAATGATATCACAAACTTCTGCTGGTGTATGCCGCGAAATGGTATCGGCAAATGCCTGGTATCCTCCTCTGGCGATATATTGTGCAACAGATACCGGATCAGTAATTCCGCAGTTGGATGTAAGTATTTTCTTTTGCCCGGCAAAAAAAGGTTGCTCTTCCAAAAACCCAACACCATTCCAGGGTTGATGAATATCGCTGGAATGTTGCCCCAGGATTGTAACATTTTCTGGGATACGATTATTAAGTATTTCATCAAGAAAATCAGGTACCTCGGTATGATGAACATTGGCAAAAGAAATTCTTGCTTTTCCAGGAAGTTGAATATCTACAATAGGTTCTGCCTTGCAAAATCCGATGCATCCTCCCCTAACCAGTATAATGGTGGAGGGATGATCTTTTAAATACTTTTCTATTGCGGTATAAGTATTTTGGGCTCCGGCAGCAATGGCACAGGTAGTTGTGCCCACGTAAATCACAGGATGGGAAATGCGCTCGCCGGCAATGTGCGACAATTGCCGGGAAATTTCAGGATCTTCATCCCTTAAACTGTTACGCAGTACTTTCTGTACCAGGAAGGTTTTTACCTGGGCCGGGTCGTTAACTTTCATATTCGTTTTGATGATTTTCCCTGTAGTGATCAAGGATTTCTCTTAATGAATCTACAGTAAGTGATGTATAGTACTCGTCGTTGATTTCGATCAGGGGAGCAAGACCGCAGGCACCTATGCATGATACCACTTCAAGACTAAACAAGCCTTCTCTGTCTGTTTCCCCGTTTTTGATTTTGAGTTGTTTTTCCAATTCGCTGAGAATATTGACAGATCCGGCAACATGGCAAGCAGTACCGTGGCAGAGTCTTATATGAAACCTTCCCTTCGGACCAAAGCGGAAGTTATCATAAAATGTAGCTACTCCAAATATTTTGTTTACAGAAATATCAAGGTATTTCCCTACTTCAATGATCAGTTCCTCAGAAAGGTATCCGTAATGATCCTGCACTTTGTGCAGCAATGGAATAAGATCATCACGCTGACGATTGGGAAATAACTGAAATAATTCAGATAATGGCTTTTCCATCTGGGCTGATAAAAAATTAACAATTTAATGAAAATACTGCCTGCCTTTCCCTATGTGTTTTACTAACAAGTGGTTTTGGTTTGAAAATTCGCTGGCAGCTGCCACAAATATAAGTAAAAAAATCTACTGGGTAATTCAGATCAATGGGTTTTGTGGGCCAAAAAAGGCTTAATGTTATTTAGATTAATTCTTAAGAAGCCTAACTCAGTAAAGATGTTAGCAAAATAACCTTTTAATTGATAACATTTCCTTATTTTTGCGATAAAGAGAGCCACAGCCAGTTTTTTAGCATTATCATAATCTTTATCAAATACTCCCCTGGAATATGAGCGAAAAAATTCATACCATTACCATTTGTATGGGAAGCAGCTGCTTTTCAAGGGGAAATAAAACAGCGGTAAAGTTCCTTCAGCAGTATTTGAAGGAAAAAAGACTGGAAGATGAGATTGTATTAAAAGGAGCCCATTGCATGGGAGATTGCGATAAGGGGCCGCTGATTAAAATTGATGATGAAATCATTATTTATGCCTCCGATTCTTCATTAGAGGAAAAGCTTGACCAAAAACTGGGTTTGAAATAAAGATTAATGATTTGGAAAAGCGAAGACATACAACGGGTTTTTACACCACATCCAAAAAGATTGGGGTAAACTGTGACCCACTGTAACCATAAGAGAGGAATTTGGTTGTTGTGAATGCCCGTATCTGGTTTATACTAACGATTCTCTAAAGACTATGCAGCTCATATCTATAGATCCTGATAAATGTAATTATTCGCATGCCTGTGTAAGAGCGTGCCCGGTAAAGGCAATCACTGCTGAAAAGGATGATGAAGTTCCCAAGATCAATCACGACCGATGTATTGGTTGTGGCAGTTGCCTTGGAGTATGCCCGGTAGAAGCTGTTTACTATACAAGCTCCATTGATACGACCCGCGATTTGCTAAAATCAGAACATCCTGTAGCGGCCATTGTAGACCCAAGTATCAGTGGTGAGTTTCCCGATATTACCGACTACAGGAAATTTGTAGAAATGATCAGGACCTTGGGCTTTAACTACGTCAACGAAGTGAGTTTTGGGGTAGACCTGGTGGCCAGGGAATACCATAAGCTTTTCTCCAATTTCAAAGGGAAATACTACCTTACGGCCAATTGCCCTGCAGTAGTGAGCTACATTGAGAAATTTTACCCGGAAATGATCAATAATCTCAGCCCCATCGTAACCCCAATGACTGCAACAGCCATGGTAGTGCGAAAAAATTTTGGAGAACAGCTAAAGGTGGTATATATTGGTCCCTGTATTGCCAGCAAAGATGAAGCCTTAAGACATGAAGGAACAGGAAAGGTTGATGCTGTGCTTACATTTAGCGAACTGCGCAAACTTTTCTCCCTGGCAGATGTGAAGGAATCAAAGGTAGAGTATTCTGATTTTGATCAGCCCATTGGGTATCTCGGGTCTCTTTACCCTTTAAGCAATGGCATTCTGGAGGCTGCCGGGTTACCCAAAAGCTTCCTGGAATCTGGCATATTTACTGCCGAAGGGAAAGATAATATGATGGATGCAGTTGAGGAATTCAGTTCCGGCCCTGAAGCCTTAAAAAAGCATTTCAACCTGTTTTACAATGAGGGTTGTCTTATGGGTCCGGGCACCACTCAGAACAGCAGAAAATACCTACGCAAATCACTCGTAATCGACTATGCAAAAAAAAGGCTGCAAGACTTTGATCTGAAGCAATGGGAAAAAAACATGCAAAAGTATGGCAAACTCAATCTATCCCGTACCTTCCGGAAAGACGACCAAAGGCTTGAAAATCCTTCTGAAGAAAGGATTGAGGAGATCCTCAAGTCAGTTGGTAAATCAGCTACAGATAAAGCTTCCTGCAGTGCGTGCGGTTTTCGTTCCTGTCGCGATTTTGCCATTGCCGTGAGCCAGGGACTTTCTACACCAGACACCTGCCTTACCTGGTCTTTGAAAAATAAACAGGAGTATATCAAAACTCTCCGCAACAATAATGAAAAGCTACGCAAAAAACAACAGGAATTTGAAGAAAATGAAAAATTACTCAAGTCAGAAAACCAGAAAATTAAACTGAAATCTGACACGATCTCTTCCATGCTTCACAATCTTCCTTCAGCGGCAGTTATTGTTGACCGAAAGCTTAAAGTAATTGAGTCTAATCAGGCATTTATCAATATATTAGGCGAAGATGCAGAAATGATTAATGATGTGATTCCTGGATTAATAGGTGCAGATCTGAAAACCCTCCTTCCCTACAATATATACAATCTTTTCAGCTATGTATTGGAGAAAGATGAAAATATAATAGGACGTGATGTTACTTTCAATGAGGGATTGCTCAATATCAGTGTCTTTTCACTGAAATCCAACAAAATTGCCGGTGCAGTCTTTCGTGATATGTATGTGGCTGAGGTGAGGCAGGAAGAAATCATTAGCAGGGTAACCGAAGTTATTGATGAAAACCTTAAAATGGTGCAACAGATTGCTTTTTCACTGGGTGAAGGTGCTTCCAAAACAGAAAAGATGCTCAACTCTATTGTTGAAACGTATAAGAAAATAAAAAAGTCGGAGTAAAACCCTGCAGCGCTATAATTCATTTTTATGAGCAATATATTTTACATAGAAGTAGGTGTTTTTCAAAAAAATCATACAGGGGAAAGGATATGTGGGGATACCTTTTTGTCGAAGAAAGTCAAGGAAGAAAATCGCACTATTGTTGTGCTTTCTGATGGCATGGGACATGGGGTAAAAGCCAACCTTTTGGCTACCCTCACTGCAACAATGGCGCTGAACTTTACTGTAGAGCACAAAGACGTTCATAAAATTGCAGAGATCATCATGAATACTTTGCCCGTTTGCAGTGAGCGCAAGATCAGCTATTCAACCTTCACCATCATAGATATTGAAGAAAACGGGCAAACCACCATTATCAATTATGACAACCCTGATTGCATTATTATGCGGGATTCGGAATTATATACACCCGAATGGCATGTAATATCACTGGACTCAGAGAATTCAAAGGACAAAGAAATTAAGGCCTGTACTTTCAGGGCCGAAAAAGAAGACCGTATTGTAATATTCACTGATGGGGTCACACAATCAGGTTTGGGTAAAGGCAAATACCTGCTGGGGTTTGGCTGGGAAAATACACGTGATTTTATTAAAGCCAGAGTTACAGAAAAAAGAAATATATCAGCCACCCGCCTTGCAGCATCGATTGTTAATAAAGCCCATGCAAATGACGAATATCAAGCCAAAGACGATATCAGTGCAGCAGTTGTTTATTTCAGAGAACCCAGGAAATTGCTCTTATGCTCTGGCCCTCCCTTTGACAAGGCCAAGGATGACCTACTGGCCGAAAAAGTAAGATCATTTCCGGGAAAGAAGATTCTTTCGGGCGGAACTACGGTTGATATTATTTCAAGAAAGCTTGAAATACCCGTTGAAGATACCCTTGAATTCAATGATCCCGATCTGCCACCTGAATCGAAAATGCAAGGGATCGATCTTGTTACTGAAGGAATACTTACGTTAAGCAAGGTATCTAACCTACTTGAACACCATAATGAAAGATCAGAACCGGGCAACGGGCCTGCAGACAAAATCCTGCATCTGCTGCTGCAAAGCGATGAAATAGTTTTATATATCGGAACAGCAATTAATGTAGCCCACCAGGATCCTAATCTGCCGGTAGAACTGGAAATCAGAAGAAGTGTAGCAAAAAAAATTGCCAGGCTGCTTGAAGAGAAATACCTGAAGGAGGTTACCCTAAAATTTATTTAATCACCCGTTTTTACAGAAACACCTCTTTATCAAATAAATCAACAAATAATTACGACCAATACCGCTAATTTCCCTTATTTTTATTCAGTCTAAATAACTATTTGTAAAATGTTTTTTGAAAATTGCAACTTTCTTGGATGTGTATTCTGTTGATTTACAACTGAAAAGCAACCAAAATGATCTTTATGGAAGTTTTTTAGCATTTTGTCGATCTTTTTTGTTTTTGGTATTTGGTTTTTAATGTCTATATTTGTGCCGTTGATTGTTTTTAATCAACAAAATCCGACAACACAAACACATAAATTAGCATTTCGTCTGCTAATTTCAAAATGAGAACAACAAAGTGAAAAGGTTTTTCATATCTTTACTTTCAATCTTTTCTCTTGTACTGATTATACTTGTTATCGTATTGTTCCAGATAGGGAATGCTAAAATCCTCCCGGTGCATTCAAAAAGTATAAACAGCGAGATACTCACTTTTTCCCTTCAAGATGATAAGGGTGGAAAAAGTGAGTATGTTGTAAATTCTCCTCTGTTATTTGCCAGCTTGGACAAGGCTTCCCCCATCCAACAAAGTTTTGCTTCTCAAACTACAGGTAATTCACAGCTTGCAGCCACTCCCGCCATATCTGTACTCCAGGAAAAGCTCCCTTTTTTAGCCAATCTTTATATCGTAATCGCCCTTCTTTTACTAACCGTGGGCATCCTGGTGCTGTTGCTCTATAAAACCTACCAGGTCCGAAAATCAACACAGCGATCAGAAAAACGGTTTCGATCTATGCTGGATTCAAATCCTTCGGCTATAATGATATTTCAGAATTTTAAGCTTCGATATGTAAACTCTGCCTTCTCAACATTGACCGGCTATTCTTCTGATGAACTGCAAAAAATGGAAGTATGGCAGCTCATACATCCTGACAGCATTGCAAACCCTCTACCCGATTCCCTGGAAATTGAAGGCAAAAGCTTCAACTTCAGGGGTGAATTTGAGATCATTACAAAAAACAGGGAAGCCCGCTGGGTAGATATGTCAACACGTTCGGTTGAATTTGAAGGAAAACCTGCAGTATTGGCTTCTGCTATAGATATTACCGATAAAAAGAATGACCAGAAACAGCTTATAGAAAAGGAAGAACGCTATAAAAATTTCTTCTCAAAAAATTCAGCAGTGATGCTGATCACAGATCCTGATACCGGTCATATTCATGATGCCAACAAAGCTGCTTCGGACTACTACGGTTACTCGAGAGAAGAATTGATCGGGAAGAATATCACTGATCTGAATGTTCTTTCTGATGAGCAGATAAAAGAACAGATGCAGAAAGCCAAAAGTGATCAGAAGTCTTATTATTACTTACGACAAAAGCTTGCCGATGGTTCTGAAAGAGATGTGGAAGTTTATACCAGTCAAATTATGGTGCAGTCAATGATATACAATTACTGTATTATTTTTGACATTACAGAGCGAATGCATATTGAGCGTGAACTAAAAAAGGCTAAAGAACAGGCTGAAGAAGCCACAAAGGTAAAATCATTTTTTGTTTCAAACCTGAGCCATGAAATTCGCAATCCACTCAATTCTATTATTGGCCTTACCGACCTTATGATTGAAGCAGAGGATCTCTCTGAAGTGCAAATGAAGAATATGGAATCTATCAAATATGCTTCTGATCACCTGCTTGGAGTAATTAATGATGTTCTTGACTTCTCTAAGCTGGAAGCAGGAAAAGTAGAAATTGAAAACATCGATTTTGATCTTTACAAACTTGTAAGCGAAACTGCCAAAACATTCGAGTTTAAAGCAAAAGAAAAAGGACTTGACCTGAATGTGAGCATGGATCCCACATTACCGCCTGTTCTTAAGGGTGACCCGTCTAGGTTAAGACAGATCCTTATAAACCTTATCAGCAATGCACTCAAATTTACTGATGAAGGGCATATTGATATTCAGCTGAAGGTTTTGAATAAAGAAGATGGCAAGGTTGAAATAAAATTCTCCGTTTCCGATACTGGCTTTGGGATCCCTGAAGAAAAACAGCAAATACTCTTTCAAAGCTTTATGCAGGTTAACAATGGATCATCCTCTCAAATGGAGGGTACCGGTTTGGGGCTGGCCATTAGTAAAAAGCTGGTGGAACTTCAGCAAGGTACCATTGGAATGAAAAGTATTGTTGGAATGGGTTCAACTTTCTGGTTTACAATTCCCTATGAAACATCAGATAAAGTTTTTGTACCAGATCTGAGCAAAAGGGGAATTCAGATGAGAAATCTTTCGGGCATAAAAATTCTACTGGTGGAAGACGATCAGATGAACCAGTTTGTAATGAAACAAATCCTTGAAAAATGGAATGCCACTTTAGATATTGCCCGCAATGGACGTGAAGCCATAGCCAAACTGGAAAAGTCAGATTATAGCATTGTGCTTATGGATCTGCACATGCCCGAGGTAAATGGTTATGAAGCCACCAGGATGATTCGCAACCCGCAATCAACTGTTCGCGATCATTCCATACCCATAGTAGCCCTTACTGCTGATGTAACTACAGAAACCCGTCAGAAGGTAAAAGAAGCTGGTATGAATGATTTCATTACCAAACCCTCCAAACAGGAAAAGATTTACGAAACCATTTCCAAGGTAATATCAGGACATAAAACAACCTTTATTGCCAGGAAAGAACCTGAAACGGATATTCTTGAAGAAAACAAGAATAAGACTGAAAAATCCAAACTTCGCATCAAAAAAGCGCTGACCGATATTTTTGATGAAGATACCGATGGTATCATTGCGCTCATAGCCAGATTCATAAAAGAAATTCCACGCACCATCGTTGGAATAAACGAGGCCTATTACGACCAGGACTATGCAACCGTGGGTAAGCTGGTACATAAGATCAAACCAGGATACAGCTATATGGGTTTTAGTGAGGTTTCTGAAAAGATATCCCGCATACAGGAGCTTACCAAGTCGAGGGGCAATCTCGATGAACTGGAGCATCTATGCAAAGAACTGGACGAAGATTCAAGGTATATTGTCAATATTCTCAGGGAAATACATAAAGAATACATGAAGGATAATTCCATAGGGATTGGCCAAAAGACCTGATTTATTCATAGAGATATTATTAAAATTGTAATTTTGGCCCTTGAAAAACAACCAGGAGGCCTTTTTTTATGGAATCTCATGAGGTATATATGGAACGTTGTCTTGAGCTTGCCCGGCAAGGACTCGGACATGTTGCACCTAATCCTTTGGTGGGTAGCGTAATTGTTTACGAGGGTAAAGTTATAGGGGAAGGCTACCACCGTCAATACGGCAAGGCTCATGCGGAAGTAAACGCGATCAACTCCGTAAAAGAAAAAGAACTTCTCCCCCATTCAACAATCTATGTCAGCCTTGAGCCTTGCTGCCATCATGGAAAAACACCACCCTGCACTGATTTGATCATTGCAAATAAAATACCCCATGTAGTAATAGGATGCGTAGACCCATATGATGTAGTAGCAGGAAAAGGGATTTCGAGGCTTAGAAATCATGGTATAAAGGTAGATGTAGGTATACTTAAAAGCAGGGCTATGCATGTAAACCGCAGGTTTTTTACCTTTCATGAGAAAAAAAGACCCTATATTATTTTAAAATGGGCTCAAACCGCCGATGCTTTCATTGATATTGAGCGATTACCCGGCACACCTGCCCGACCTACCTGGATCACCTCAGAAAAACTGAGAATGCTTGTGCATAAATGGCGCACCGAAGAACAAGCCATTATGGTGGGTACTATTACTGCACTTAAAGACAATCCAAAGCTGAATGTCAGAGACTGGACGGGCAAAAACCCCATCAGGATAGTACTCGATGAAAACCTGACCTTATCTTCCTCTTTGCATTTGTTTGACAACAGCCAACCTACACTGGTGTTTAACCAGCTAACTGAAAAACAAGAAGGAAAAATTCAATGGATAAAAACGGATTTTGCAAGCCCTGATTTTCTGCACCACATGCTAACCATCCTCTACACTCACAACATCCAGTCCCTTATTGTAGAAGGAGGACAAAAGCTATTAAAAGCCTTCATCAGTAGCAATTTATGGGATGAAGCCAGAATTTTCCAGGGTAGTAAGTTTTTTGAAAAAGGATTGAGAGCTCCTACCCTGCCTCTTACCAAATTCAGCCAGGTATTTATTGGTAAGGAGATCCTTTACTGGATCAGCAATACTCAAAAGTATATATAATCATTGGCGAAATGGAAAACATCATCCTGGCTGTATTCTTTTCCTCATGTATCATTGTAACATTCCGACTTTTTACCAGGTTAAGAATTGATAATCTTCAGGCAATCACCGTTAATTATTTTGCGGCTGCTATTCTTTCTTTTTTGGCACACGGGCAAGAGTTTGCCTTTACACAACTTGTATATCGTTCCTGGTTTCCCTGGGCAGTGGCCAATGGATTCCTGTTTATCGTGGTTTTCCTTGTTTTTGCTCATTCAGCTCAAAAGGCTGGTGTTGCCATTACAGCTGTAGCAAGCAAAATGTCGGTAATCATTCCCGTAACCATTGGGTTAATGATCTACGGAGATTCAATCAATACTTTTAAAATAGCAGGGATACTATCAGCCTTTCCGGCTTTCTTCCTGATCTTTTATAAAAGAAAAAAACTGGAGGGCGATACAAAGTATTGGTTTTTACCGCTTATACTGTTCCTGGGTACAGGAGCAAATGACAGTGTCATGAAACATGCCCGGATGTATTTCGTCGGTGATGAATATCTCCTTTTCCTGGGCACCATTTTTTTTCTGGCATTAGTAATTGGCTTAATCGTAATATTTTCAGGATTAGCCACCCGAGTTCCCAAATCTTTAACACTCAAAAATATTATAGCCGGACTAATCCTGGGCTATTTTAACTACAGCTCAACCATGTACTTTCTGAGAAGCATTGCTGTTTTTGAAAGTTCAGTGTTTTTCCCAATATTTAATGTAAGTATTGTAAGTATGGGAGCCTTAATCGGCTGGCTCGTATTCCGCGAGAATCTAAATCTGAAAAACTGGCTTGGAATATTACTTGCCATCGTAACCATTTTGCTGATTGCTTTTTCGTAAAACCGAAAATAATTAAAATACTGTTGACCATGTTTGAAGATACTTACAAAACCATTACCTCGCAAAGTGAAGGGCTATATAAAGACAAAGGCAGCAAATTCATTGCATTGGCAATGCCCGTAAAAACCGAAGAGGAAGTGAAAATACATTTACAGGAAATCAGAAAACAATATTATGATGCCCGCCATCATTGCTACGCTTATGCTCTGGGGCCCGCGAGGGATGCTTTCAGAACCAATGATGACGGCGAACCCTCTGGTACGGCAGGAAAACCCATTTATGGCCAAATCCTTTCTCATGACCTTACCAATATTCTTATTGTGGTGATCCGTTACTTTGGCGGGGTAAAACTGGGTGTAAGAGGATTAATCAATGCTTATAAATACGCCGCTGCCGAAGCAATTCTCAATAACAAGATAGAAGAGAAAATCATCCGGGAAGTATATGAACTAAGTTTTGACTATCCACTAATGAATGATGTGATGAAAATAGTAAAAGATTACGATCTGGAACAAATCTCACATGATTTTGCTATTTCCTGTAAGTTAAAGTTTGCCGTGAGAAGAAGTCTTGCAGATAATGTTAAAAATATTTTCAATTCAATGTATGGAGTGGAAATAATATATGTACATACAATTTAGGTTTTAGAGCCCAAAGCTATTACAGCAATCAAGTTTCACATCTGCCTGATTAGCAATTGCTTAATTTGACTAGTCGACAAAAAACTGTAAAAGAGCAACTTAAAACATTTTTTCGTGGGCATAAAACATCGTTCCGTGAAATGAGTTTAAATAAGAGGACTAAGCATTATTAAATTGCTTTTTTGCTCAATAAGTAGTACTATTGTTGTTCCGTTTTTTTTTAACCACAACCATTCATGATAAAGATAAGGGTATTACTTTACTTCTTAACAGTCACGCTGTTTCTGCAAAGCGGTTGTAAAGATCAAAAGCAACCCTTTTCATTTAAAGGAACAACGATACTCATTGATACCATCAACGCACCCCAAGAAGACAGCTTAGTGCAATCCATTATTGTTGAGTATAGTGAAAGCCTCAAATCCGACATGAGCCGTGTTCTTGTGCATTCAGCACATGTAATGGAGCGGGGCACCCCACAAGGCAGACTCAATAACTTCGTAGCCGACCTGGTGCTGGAAACGGGAAGAGAGTTATACAATCCCGAAGATGATAAACCCATTGATTTTTGTCTTCTCAATTATGGAGGATTAAGGGTTCCTCTGCCAGAGGGAGAGATAACTTATGAAAGAGTTTATGAACTGCTACCCTTCGAAAATGAAATGGTAGTTGTAACACTTAGCGGAGAAAAGACTCGTGAGCTTTTCCATTACCTGGCCGAGGCATCTGTAGGAATGCCCGTTTCCGGAGTAAAGCTAACTATAGAAAACAATAAACCTGTCTCTATTGAAATAAACAACCAGGAATTTGATGTGAGTAAAAATTATAAAGTACTTACGTCTGATTATCTGGCCGGAGGCGGCGATAACATGAACTTTTTTCTTCAACCCATCAATTATGAGCTTCTTGGAATGCGTGTTAGAGACGCGATAATAAATTTTATGCAACGGGAACATGCCCGGGGCAATAAAATCCGATCGGAGCTCGACGAGAGAATCACTATAAAGAAATAGGCACCAGATTTTTTGATATTTCTTTATGTGCCTGCAGGTACAATAGTTTTTCGCATGTAAGATTTTAGAATTTACTTTCATCTATTATTAAATAAGCAGGTAACTATGGCATTAGAAAAGATAAACAGAAGAACCTTTGCCAAAAGAACTGCACTTGCCGGTGTTGTCGTTGGAGCAGGTTTGCCATTATGGGGACAAATCAATGATGCTACAGAGCATCTTTGTATCCTGCACACCAATGATACCCACAGCCGTATTGATCCTTACCCTGCCAATGATCCAAACTATCCACTGATGGGAGGATACGCCAGAAGAGCCAGCCTGATCAGTAAAATTAGAAATTCCGTACCGGAAGTACTACTTCTGGATGCCGGAGACATTTTCCAGGGTACGCCTTATTATAATGTATATGGAGGAGAACCTGAACTTATCCTTATGACCAAAATGGGATATGATGCAGCCACAATGGGAAACCATGAATTCGACAATGGCCTGGAAGGCTTCTTAAAGGTTTTACCCTATGCTGGCTTTCCCTTCATCATCTCCAATTACGATTTTTCAGATACTGTATTGGACGGTAAAACAGAACTATACAGAGTGTTTCAGCGGGGAAATCTGAAAATCGGTGTATATGGACTCGGCATCGAGCCCGAAGGTCTGGTAGGAAAGAATCTCTACGCCGGTACCCAATACCTGGACCCGGTAATTGTTGCTACACGATTGGAAAGACTTCTAAAAGAAGAACTTAACTGCGATATTATTATTTGCCTCTCGCACCTCGGATACGATTATGAAACATCAAAGGTAAGTGACAGGGTAATTGCCCGGCAAACACGGTTTACCAATATTATCCTGGGCGGTCATACCCATACATTACTTGATCCGCCAGCCATAGAGGTAAATGCAAACAAAAACCCGGTATATATCGGACAAACCGGATATGGTGGTGTACGCCTGGGACGCATGGATCTTTTTTTCAATAAAGAGAGCGGAGAGGTTTCTATCGAATGAATTAATAATATTTTTTGAAATAAACAAGCGTATTTTTACTTTTTTTTTCACTTTTTTTTTCCAATTTTTGTTGACAAGTTTTGCGGGGATATTCATTAAAACCATACCACTGTAAATCAACCCTAAAGAGTTAAACAAGTACTAACCAAAAAGATTTTTGATTAAATTAGAGATGGATAATATGCACGATTCAGTTTGGTCAAGATGTCTGAATGTTATAAAAGACAATATTCCCCAGAATAGTTTTAATACCTGGTTTGCCCCCATCAGACCGGTTAAACTTTTAAACAATGTTTTGACCATACAGGTGCCTAGTCAGTTTTTTTACGAATGGCTTGAAGAACATTATATTGAATTACTAAGAACAACCATTAAAAAAGAATTGGGGGTAGATGGCAGGCTGGAATACAGCATCGTAATGGATAGCGCTTACAATCACAGCAAACCTTACACTGTAAATGCTCCCACCCTCAATAGAAAAGCACTGAAAAATCCGCCGGTAACTATGCCTTTAGATTTGAATAAAGATAATGGTAAGTCTGTGCCCAATCCCTTTATTATTCCGGGATTGAAAAAGCTCAACATTCACCCCCAACTGATCGAATCTTACAACTTCGATAATTTTGTTCAGGGTGACTGCAACAGGCTTGCCCGGAGCGCTGGAATTGCTGTTGGTCAGAACCCCGGCAAAACTTCCTTCAACCCTTTGTTGATTTATAGTGCCAGCGGACTTGGAAAAACACACCTGGCTCATGCCATTGGCATTGAAGTAAAGAATAATTTTCCGGATAAAACTGTACTGTATGTCTCATGCGAACAGTTTACCAATCAGTTTATTGATGCAGTCAGAAATTCCAACCAGAATGATTTTATTCACTTCTACCAAATGATTGATGTTTTGATAGTGGATGATATTCATTCTCTTGCCAACAAGCCCAAGACACAGGATGTTTTTTTTCATATCTTTAATCAGTTGCATCAAAACGGAAAACAGATCATTATTACTTCTGATCAGCCTCCGGTTGAAATGAAAGGTATCGAGCCCCGACTTCTGTCGCGCTTTAAATGGGGGCTCTCCGCTGATCTGCAGATTCCTGACCTGGAAACCCGCATTGCTATTCTCCGGAAAAAAATGTACAATGACGGAGTAGAAATGCCCCAAAACGTGGTTGAACTTATTGCCAGTAGCATAGATACCAATATCAGAGAAATGGAGGGAGCAATGATATCTATCCTTGCACAATCCTCCATGGCCAAAAAGGAGATCAATGTTGATCTGGCAAATAGTATAATTCAGAAATTTGTAAAAAGTACTCCCAGGGAGATTACCATTGAGCACATTCAAAAAACCGTGGGAGAATACTTCAACATTCCTCTTGAAAAAATTAACTCCAGCACCCGGAAAAGAGAAATTGTACAAGCCAGGCAGCTGGCTATGTATTTTTCGAAAATGTATACAAAGCACTCCCTGGCATCTATCGGTAGTAAGTTGGGCAAAAAAGACCATGCAACAGTATTGCATGCCTGTAAGACCGTAAAAAATCTTTATGATACCGACAGGGACTTTAAAAAACACTTCGACGAACTGGATCAAATCCTTAAAGTAAAAATGTAAGTTTCAGTTCAGCGCCTTTAATCTTCCCGGGTATTCCTTTTGCGAATATCCGGGATTTTCTTTTTTGTAACTTTGTTTAGTCTTATTTACTTGTTTAAAAGAAATACAGCAGAAATATATAATAAGGTTTTTAGCAGAAACTAATAAATAATAACTTATCAGAACATGAAAATTCTAATGGTTTGTCTCGGCAATATATGCAGGTCTCCCCTTGCCGAAGGTATTATGAAGAAAAAACTCAAAAATTACAATATTGATGCAGTAGTAGATTCAGCAGGTACTGCAGCATATCATGCCGGCGAAAGTCCTGATCCCAGATCTGTAGATGTGGCGAGAAAAAACGGAATTGATATAACAGAGCAGCGAGCCCGAAAAGTAAGGCTGGAAGATTTCGAATATTTTGACCGTATTTATGCCATGGACGAATCCAACTATTTTGACCTGATATCGCTTGCCCAACAAAATGGAAACAAGGACAAAGTAAAAATGATCCTCAATACGATCTATCCGGATCAGAATATCTCTGTGCCCGACCCCTATTATGGCGGAAAAGATGGATTTGACAAGGTATTTGAAATGTTAGACCATGCTTGTGAAACAATTGCCAGGGAGTTATCCGGCAACTCAACCCACTCCTCCAACAAAAAATAATATGAAGGCAGCAGAATTTCCTGGCCCTGTTGAGATACAAAATGCCATGGCAAGAATTGGCGGATTGGTAAGCAAAACCCCTGTCCTTACTTCAGCTACCTTTGATACCATAACCCAGGCAAGTTTATATTTCAAGTGTGAAAACTTACAGAAAGCAGGTGCTTTCAAATTCAGAGGAGCAACCAATGCTGTAAAAAAACTGGATCGGGAGCAATTCACCGCAGGTGTATGTACCCATTCCTCCGGAAATCATGCCCAGGCACTTGCCCTTGCTGCATCATTGCATGGTATGGCGGCTTATATTGTGATGCCGGATAATGCCCCAATAGTAAAGGTAAATGCTGTAAAACAGTATGGCGGAACCATCACCTTCTGTGAGCCCACACTGCAGGCGCGCGAGGCCACTCTGGATAAAGTGAGAGAAAATACCGGTGCTACATTTATCCATCCTTACAATAATCACGATATTATAGAAGGTCAGGCAACTTGCTTTGCCGAAATGCTCGGACAACTCGAATTTCAGCCCGACTATCTTGTTGTGCCTGTTGGAGGTGGTGGACTGCTCAGTGGCACCCTGTTAACAGCACAATATTTTTCGCCCAAAACCCGGGTTATTGGCGCTGAGCCCGAAATGGCAAACGATGCATGGAGGTCTTTGAAAGAAAACCGGTGGATTCCCTCTGAAAACCCCATCACTATTGCAGATGGACTAAAAACTTCATTGGGGAGTCTTACCTGGCCCATTATCAGAGACCATGTATACGATATCATTACCGTATCAGAACAAGCCATCAAAGATGCAATGTTCCTGGCTTGGGAGAGAATGAAGATTGTTATCGAGCCCTCTGCCGCTGTGCCTCTTGCCGTAATTCTTGAAAATGCAGAAATGTTTAAAGGAAAAAAAACAGGTGTGATTTTCTCTGGGGGAAATGTTGATCTTAAAAAGCTTCCCTGGAACAAATGTGACAGAAACGATGACTAAGAATAAACAAGAACCTGCGGCTAAAACAGGAAAGCTTTACCTTATCCCCGTTGACCTGGGCAATGATAATCCTGCTGACGTTTTGCCGCAAAAGAATATGGATATTGTAGCGCTCCTTGACGAGTTTATTGTTGAAAATGTGCGCAGCGCACGAAGATTTTTGCGCGCAACAGGTTACACAAAAGATTTTGAAACGGTTAAATTTCATCTACTGGATAAACATACCCCACCCGAACTTATCCCTTCATTTATGGATGGTCTGTTTAGAGGCAAAAATATGGGATTGCTTTCAGAAGCAGGAAACCCTTGCATTGCAGACCCCGGAAATCTTGTGGTAAAACTGGCACACGAAAAACAAATACAGGTTGTTCCTCTGGTAGGACCAAGTTCCATTTTATTGGGGTTGATTGCATCGGGATTCAACGGACAAAGCTTTACATTTCATGGCTACCTGCCTGTGGATCGTAAAGCACGTATTTCTGCAATCAAAGAATTGCAATACAAGGTACTTCATCTCCATCAAACCCAGATCTTTATGGAAACCCCCTACAGGAATAATGCCCTGCTGAAAGATATATTGGAAAACTGCCAGGAGAGTATGTTGCTCAGCATAGCCTGTAATATTACCCGCGAAGATCAGTTTATCCAGACCATGTCGATCGGAGCGTGGAAAAAGCAAACACCCGATCTCCATAAGAAACCGGGCGTATTTTTGCTTTATAAAGAAGTATAGTTACTTTTTACTTTTTGACGCTTCAGGCAATGCGGGTCTTTTTTCCCTGAAGGCGTAGATCATAACTCCAATTCCCAGGAGTATCATAGGTACGCTGAGCAACTGCCCCATATTGATACCAAAAAAGCCCATTACATCGTACACAAGCCCACCTGTTCCACTTTCCTGTGGTTCCTTGTAATACTCCACTACAAAACGCCACACAAAAAGCGTTATAAGGAAATAGCCGGTCATAAACCCCTCATACAATTTGTCTACCTTTTTAAAATACATCCACATCATACTCAGGAAAATAAAAAGGTAACCGGCTCCTTCATAAATAGCGGTAGGATGAACCGGATCAGTGTAAACAGCAGGAGCACCCTGCAACCAGTCATTTACATTCCGTATAAACTTAAATCCCCAGGGTTGGTCGGTAGTAAACCCGTAGATTTCGTGGTTCATAAGATTTCCCATCCTGATAAACATGGCAGCAAGTGCTACAGCAATCAACAACCGGTCAACGGTCCAGAAGAAAGGCTTAGAAGAAACCTTGCGGTGGTAGCGCAACAATGCCACGATGATACCAAAAGCTCCACCGTGGCTTGCCAAACCGCCCTGCCAGATATAAAGAATCTCAACAGGATTAGAAATGTAATAATGGAAATCATAAAAGAAACAATGACCGAGCCTTGCCCCTACAACACTTCCTACAGCGATGTGTATAAGAAGACTATCTATTTCTTTTTGGCCAACATTTTCCCTTTTGAATATCCGGGATATAATTTCATAACCAATATAAAATGAAAGAGCCCAGAATAAACCATACCATCTTACGGAGAGCGATCCCAGGCTGAAAATAATGGGACTTGCATCCCAGGTAATCTGCAAAAGTGTCATTGGAAAACTGTTTTATTCAATTTCAATAAATTCGATATCAAAAATGAGGGTTGATCCGGGAGGGATCGGACCTGTACCACGATCACCGTATCCCAATTCTGCCGGAATGATAAAACGATATTTAGCTCCCGGACGCATAAGAGCAACGCCTTCATCCCAACCTGGTATTACCTGTCCCTGTCCCAACACAAAACGGAAAGGCGTACCTCGTTCTACTGAAGAATCAAAACTAGTCCCATCGGTAAGATAGCCAGTATAATGAACTACTACCATGCTGCCTGTGGCAGGACGTTGACCCTTACCTTGCTCTACAACAATGTATTGCAATCCACTCTCAGTAGTTAATGTATCCTTTTCATTAGTGTTATAGGGAACAGCAGATGGAACGGTTTCTGCTTGCAGAACCTCCACATCGAAGATCAGATCAGCTTTAGGGGGAATAGGTCCTCTTCCCTGCTCTCCGTAAGCCATATCGTAGGGAATATATAACCTTGCCTTGTCGCCAACCCTGAGCTGGGCAAGTCCTTCTTCCCAGCCCTTTATAACCATCCCTCGGCCCAGAATGATTTCTATCGGTTCTTCTCGTTCCAGAGAAGAATCAAACATGGTCATATCTTCAAAAAAGCCAGTATAATGAACTTTTACCCTCATTCCCTCTTCAAGCTTTTTCCCTTTGCCTTTGTCAACTATTGCATATTTTAGGCCTGATGCCAGCTCATTAACAACAGTTTTCTCTTCTACCTCATAAGGCTCAGGAGCTTTTACTATATCAGTAACTTCTACATCAAATAAGAGCATAGAGTTCGGAGGGATATTACCCATAGCTCTGTCACCATAACCCAATTCAGGGGGAATACGGATCCAGGCTTTATCTCCTTCCTGAAAATGTGCGAAAGCGATATCCCATCCTTTGATAACCTGTCCGGCACCTAGCTTGAAAGATACAGGCTCTCCACGTTCCCGACTGCTATCAATAACAGTGCTGTCTTCAAGCATCAGGACATAATGCACTTTAAGCACATCATTGATTTTGGCCAAATCGCCCTCTCCATTTTCCTGGAGCAGGTACTCAATACCTGAATCAAGAGTGTTCCATTGAGGTGCTTCAGTTACTACCTTTCTTTGAGGGCCACAGGCGGTAATGGTAATAAGAACAGTGGCAAAGGCAACCATGACCGCCATTCTGTTTTTGTAAAACAGGTTCTCAAATCTAATCATAGGTTTATTCTTTTAGTTTTATCAACCCTTGAGTGATCTTATTCAATGCATGAAAGCCAAATAAATACGGTCTATTCAATCCCAACTACTTCTATATTAAACACAAGGGTAGAATAGGGCTCAATTACATCACCTACCTGTCTGTCGCCATATGCCAGATAGGATGGAATGATAAGGCGGGCTTTAGAACCTACCCTGAGTTTGGATATACCCTCATCCCATCCACGGATAACCTCTCCACGTCCGAGGGTAAATTCCAGTGGTTTTCCTCTGTTGATAGATGAGTCAAACTCGGTGCCATCGAGCAGCATACCAGTGTAGTGTATGGCTACTTTGTCTCCGGGCTCTGGTAAAGCACCATCACCTTCCTCCTCTACTACTATTATTAAACCACTCTCTTCTGGTTGATTCATAATATTTTCTTCTTGCAGATATTGCTCCAGAATGCGTTCTTCATCAAGTCTGGCTTCTTCCTGCTGCTGCATTCTTTCCTCTCTTTGCTCTTGCATATAGGCTTCATACTCTTCCTGGTTGAAGAAATCAAGCAAAACCATATCTACATATAAGCTATCCTGGGGATCGACAAATTCAGGAACCGTTGGATGGCCCATAGTAATTGTAAAAAACCTTTCGGCGTCAAAACGAAATGTTGCACTATCTCCTTTAGACATCATACGCAGGGCATCAAAAATATCACCTGGATAATCAGAGGGAACAATACGTGCAATGGCAGGATTTCCGGCATCTACAGTACTGTAAAAAACAGAATCCTGCGGATACCGGTAGGTGTAATCTACTTTTACATAGTTATCAATGCTTGGCTTTTCTTCACCTGTTTCTTTATGAAACACATAAGCCAAACCATCCTCCGTTTCTTTAAATGATTTATCCTTGCAGGCATTCATTAAAAGTACAAACGAAAGAACGGGGATCAGGAAAACAACTTTTTTCATAAATTTCATAGTATTGTTTGTTTAAAATGAGTATTAATAATAGGTTTCTGAAAAACAGCCGGCCCGGCAGTCATATAACACTTACTAGTTTGGACAAAGAGTTATTTTTTAGAAAATTTGATTTAGCAGCCACACGTTATTTAAGGTCAATCAATTCAATATCATATATGATGGTTGCCCTTGGGGGAATTTTAATACCGTCTCCCGGAACACCGTGGGCAAGATGAGAAGGCATTATAAAGCGGGCTTTATCTCCAACACGCAGTAGTTTGATGCCTTCTTCCAGACCACTTTCCACTCCACCCCGACCAACAGTAAACCGGGCAGGTTCAGCGTCTGTTGATGAATATACCAGGTCGCCTGTAATCAGACTTACTGAATAGTGAAAGACAGCCACTTTGCCTTTTTCGGCCTTTTCGCCCTCACCGTTTTTGTAAATCATATACCGAAGGCCAGATCCGGTTTCTTCCATTTCCCAGCCATGCCGTTTGATAAAGTCTTTTATTTCCTGGTCTTCAGCATCTATAAGAATGGTATTTGCTTTGAGAAGTTCCTCCCGAATAGTGTGAGCATCGGATTTTTGTTCCTCCTCGCGGTTTCCCTGACAAGATCCTAAAAATGAAAGGAATAAAACAAATAGGAAAAAGCTGAATTTAGAATGTGAAAGAGTATGTTGAAAGAAATTCATTAGATTGCGAAAAATTTATGATAAACAGATTGCAAAGTTAGTCATTATTATCCTTATCAGGCTGCAGAAGGCGAAAGTCTTGGCTTGAAATCTTTTCAAGCAACGATTCAAAGTAATTAAGTGTATTGTCAAGACTATCATTCATTTGACCTCCGGAAGCATTTTGATGTCCACCACCATTAAAATAATTTCGGGCTAATACATTTACATTTATATTTCCCTGAGAACGGAAGGAGATCTTTATCAGATCAGGTTTTTCTATAAATATTGCACCTAAAACAATGCCTTTAATGCTTAGCGCATAATTAACAATTCCTTCAGTATCACCATCTTTGTAATTGAATTTTTCAAGTTCCTGGCCCGAAAGAAAGATATATGCCGTTTTATATGCTGGCAATACCCGCAGGTTACTGCTGAGGCAATGTCCTAACAATCGTAACCGGTCTTCAGAATAGGTATCATATATCAATCGATGAATCTTTTCTCCATCTACACCAATATGAATCAGTTGAGCTACGATATGGTAAGTTTCCGGATAATTACAGGAATAACTAAATGAACCAGTATCAGTAACAATCCCGGCATAGAGGCATTCGGCAATTTTTATATCGATAAGATCCTTTTTATTAAACGCCTCAATGAAATTGCATATTAGTTCAGCAGTAGAAGACACCTGTGTGTGGGAAAATACAATATCAAATTCCTGTTTAGGATCAGGATGATGGTCAATAAGTATTTTTTTCCCTTTGGCATTTTGCAGTACTGTTGATAAATTATCGGTGCGTTGAATATCATTAAAATCAAGGCAGAATATGATTTCTGCACCTTCAATAAGCTTTGTGGCCTCATCTGGATTCTCGCTTGCGTTTACAATTAGATCAGAACCGGGCATCCAGGATAAAAATGATGGGAATGAATTTGGAGATATCACCCTAACATTTTGATAATGATCATTTTTCAAGAAATGATACAAACCCATTCCAGACCCGATTGCATCGCCATCAGGATTTACATGTATAACAATAACAATTGAAGTCGATTTTGCCGATATTAGATCCCGGACTGTTTTGATCGCTGATTTATCCAAGTTTAAAAGCTGTTAGTAAACAAAAACATAAAATTGGTGTTTTTTGAGGTTGTAATGCGCAACCCTGTTAAGTGAGCTGAAAGCAAAGATAAAAAAAATGCTACTCCGCAATTCATGTCAATTGATTTAATTACTTTTATTATACTTTAAACAAACTACCATATGAGATCGTTTGGCAGCACACCAAATAAGAACTAACATATTCATAATCATTATACTCTAATTCAAATAAAAATTATGGCTGGAAACATTACCCTCACAATGATCAAACCCTACGCTGTTCAAAATGGCTATACCGGGCCCATATTGGCAAAAATTAATGAGGCAGGTTTTAGAATCATCGCAATGAAATACCTCCAACTCACCCTTAGGCAGGCTCAGGACTTCTACCATGTTCATGAAGGCAAGAATTTTTTCTCACGGCTTACCGAGTTTATGTCTTCTGGGCCTGTGGTAGCCGCAATACTTGAAAAGGAAAATGCCGTGGATGATTACCGAAAGCTAATAGGAGCTACTGACCCATTAAAGGCAGATGAAGGTACACTCAGAAAACTATTTGGAGCAAGCATGGAAAAAAATGCTGTACATGGTTCTGATTCTGATGAAAATGCAGAATGGGAATCTGATTTTTTCTTTAGCAAGCTAGAGCGCTACTGATCGTTCAGTTTTACAAATCATTACTTCTAGAGGGTAAATATTCCTCAAAGGTATGATCATCAAAGAATGTTATTATTCTGGTGATTTTCCTGGGGGAAATATTAATCCTCTTTTCTTTTATATCACTCTGATTTTGTGGCACTTCAGGCTCCCCTTTGTCACTACTTTCCCTCCTGATATTTTCATATTTATCATTATGCCTTACCTGAGGTCCTTCTGAGGCTGTGCCAGCGACTTTACTATCGGTATCATTTTTTTTTGTTTGAGAGATTTGTGTTTTTGTTTCCTGGTCATGTTGTTCCAGGTCGGAAAATAAATCAACCTGTCGGCCAAAGATCGAACCTTCGCCTTTTACCAGCCAATTGGTACTTATATCTGGATAATGGTCAAGAACCTTTTGGATAAACTCCAGACTGGGTTTATTTCTTTCCGAAAGAATATGAGAAATGGTTGAACGAGGTACCTCAAGCTCGTCAGCGAAGCGGGAAGGGCTAAGATTATAGCGTTTTAAAATTTCCTGGATGCGATTTACCATTGTGAATATATGATTTACACTTGTGGATTATTCGGTAGAGGATGATTAGTTAAGGATGTAAATTTAACAAAACTATTTCTATACACAAAGTTAAATCGAAAAATATTGCACTATTTGTTCAGGTAGATGCTATGATCTATTGTATTACATGATATTAGACGATACGGGCTCAAAATGCAAATTAATGATACGGAATATGAAAAACAAATACAAGGCTTTAACCATAAATTGAGATAAAACTCTTATTACACTGGTAATGTACTAATTAAAATACTTTTTATCCTATTCTTAAGCGCATTAAAACCTTAGGTTACAATTCTTACTTGGTTTCCAATAGTTAATTAGGGTAGAAATTTTAGTGTATATTAGTTATTAGTTGTCTGACTGATACTTAGGTTGTATTATACACATACGTAAACCGTATCGCAGTTCACGTGTGTAAACATGGAATTAGGTATACTTTTGTGAATTCCATCATACACTTGATTTTTACTGCTTGGTGTACATTTGTAAATTGCTATTATTGTTAGCCGTTGCATCCAAAATGCAGGATTCCAATCAAACCAATATTTAATCCTAAGAGGATGATTCTTCAATAATACATATTCTTCCTGCCATCTTTTCTGGTTCATAAATTCCAATAATTCAGAATATTATATTGTACCCTACTGCTTTATTCCTTCCTGAGAATGAAATAGAATACAGCTACCTGTACTTAACTCTGTTTAAATGCATTTCTGCGAAGAAAACGCAAGAATCACGAGTAAGCAATATTGGTAAGTATATGAGATGAAAAAAATGGAGGCAGAAAATACTAACCCTGGAAATGTTATAAACATTTCACCCTAAGGATTGGCATTAAGCCAGCAGAGTTGTGTTAACTCCGGTATGAGTGAAATGTTTATGTAACCACCTGAGTTTAAATCCCGTAGGGATAAAACAATCAACAAACGTTTCAGAACAAGTCAGGTTTTTGTACCGTGACAACCATGAAACTAAAACTTGATGGCTTTGAGTAATTCTGTTCGATCAGAAAAGTTTACCCTAATCAAATACATTCCAGACGGCAAAGAAGAGATATCGGAAAAAGGCTTTACTTCATTATAGCCAGGAAAAACACCTATTCCTTGTTTCGACCATATTTTTTGACCATTGCTGTTGAACAAATCTATGGAGATCATTTCCTGCCGGAAATTATAGAAAGAAATAGCTGAATCGGGTTGCAGCGGGTTATTGGCAAGTTTAAGAAACTGTGAGTTTTCCAGGTTTTTTTTAAGGATGTCAATAGCAACTTCAAAGTTGGGTATTCCAAAACCGTATAACGAATCTGGCATCAAATACCTGTCGCCGCTTCTGATAATGGCTTGCTTTATTTGATTGTTTGAGGCATCGGGGAACATCTCCCACAGGCAGGCAGCCAGGCCGGCAATGATAGGAGAAGAATAAGATGTGCCATTGACCTGGGATAATGTGCCCATTGTATTTGCAGCCCAAACACCCTGCCCCTGTGCCATTACCTGAGGTTTTACCCTTCCATCGGCAGAAGGGCCTACGGAGCTGAAGTTGATACGGTTACCCTGATCATCTGTGCCACCTACAGCTAGCACACCATGCGCATCAGCGGGAGAACCTATATAGCTCCACAACTGATTTCCGTAATTCCCTGCACTGTTGACGACCATTATCCCTCTGCTGAAAGCCATATTGGCAGCTCTGGCCACTACTGTAGTGCTGCCATCCATATCAGCATAAGAGTAGTTTTGGGTTTCATCATCAAATTGGGTATAGCCCAGGGATGAGTTTATGATATCTGCTCCGACACTATCGGCATATTCGGCACCGGCAAGCCAGTTATACTCTTCAATTTTAAACTCACTGGCAGCATCTTCGGTACGTAGCAACCAGTAAGAGGCTGATGTGGCCGTACCCGAGTATTCACCCTGTAAAAAACCTCCCATTACAGAAAAAACAAAAGTACCATGCCCATGCCCTCGGTAGAGCTCACGCCTGGCGTTTACAAAATCGTAATAACCCAGGATATTTCCGTAAACCCATAAATTGCTGAACGCCTGCAATGTGTCAACTCCCCTGAATCCGGAGTCAAGTATAGCAATCACTTTTCCCTCACCCCAAAACCCTCTCTCGTGAAGGCTTTGTCCACTAACCATCTTTAACTGTCCTTCTGCTGAACCGTACCCCCCATTGCGGGCAAGGTTGAGTGCTTCCGATGAGAAGGGATATTTTCCCTCTGACTTCTTTAAAAGACTGTCATCTCTTTGAAAAGATTGGGTTGAATAATGATGCATACCATAATTTTTTATCCGGCTTTTTACGGAACCCTTCACAATTTCAGTAAAATTCACAAAATCAAAGTTATTGATCCTGTTAAGAGAGGATATACTTTCCGCTTTAAACAAGGCACCATTAAACCATCTGCTTGTATAAAACAATTTTAGGGATGTATCAGATAGGATTGAATCGAGATATTGCTGAGATACAGGAATGTCGTAATAATCTATGGGTATATTTTGCTTTTGTCTTCTTTCCAATGCCCGTGCAGAGAGAAATTCGTGGGGCATTGACAATGAATAAGGGCTATCTGCTTTATCTGTAAATTCAACCCAGATCATGACCGGTCCACTTGCCCGAAGCTCAAGAGCTGAAAGTAGTAATGCAAATAATAGAATATTTATAAAGCCTCTCATTTTATTGTAAATCACATACCAGTAGCCCCGGCATGATTATAATTATGTACAATTCTTCAAATCAAAGATTTGCATCATCAATCAAATCCATAATCCACTATTTCATAAGAATAGTCAACACCACGAAGAATTGTACCATCGACCTCTTTTTCCAGTGAAAGGTATTTTTTTTCAATCATCCCTACTTTAGTTGCAAATACTTCATATTGAAATTCTTCTCCAATAAGAGTAAAAAACTCATTTTGCAAAACCCGTGCTGTTGAATCAAAAGTGAAGGTGCCAATTTGCAATGGCTCATGCACGTGAGTTATCCTGTACAACTGTGAAGGTTTATTATTAAACTGGTTTCCATTCCATGAAAGATTTTCACGGACAGGAAATGCCAGTTTCACAAAAGTTGTGTTTTCTTCGGTTTTTAGTGCCCGTTGATTCTGTAATGTGCTTGTCCATACATTCTTTACTGCCCAGGGGTGTTGTTCATCACTTCTGTAGAAGCGTTCTATTCTTAGCCTTTCCATGCCTTGCGAATCCTCATAGAAGTTGCGGTTTACTTCCATCACCTGGTAGTTGTAATGAAACACTTCGTTTAGAAAATCGTCATATACGGTACTATCTACCTGGTAAATAACCCACTTGCCTTCTTCATGGCCAAAATATTCGTAACCCAGGTAAACGGGTTCACTCTCACTTGTATCGCATGCACCAAGCACAACAGCCAGCAGGCCGATGATAATCGAACCTCGATTGAATGGGAAGAACAGGGAATGGTAATTCATGCAATAAAGATAACAATTTCTGATTTTGTTATGTTTTATTCATTCTCGTCTATAGAAAAGGAATCATCATGCAGGCTAGGTCCGGGTCGAAGGGGAATGGCTTCTTCATTCATCTCAATTAAGATTTCCTCATTAATTATAATTCCTTTTTCGTAGTAAACCTTTTTCTGGATTTCTCCCTGAGGACTATAATAAACCCAGGTATTTTCATTGAGATCATTATCATAAAAACCTACAACCATTGGTTCACCACTTATGTGGAAAACCTCATATTTACCCTGGAGCAAATCATTGTTGTAATTTGCCCTAATATGCATATTGCCATTATGGTAGAACTTTTTGTATTCACCCTCTTTTTTGCCTCTATGCCACGTAATCAGCTCCGCTTGTTCCCCACTATCATAAAAGGTTTTCCACACGCCATGATTTTTCCCGTTCTGATAATAGTTTTCAAGCACCAGAACACCATCTTCGGTAAAAAAGCGCCATAAGCCTTCCATTTCTTTATTCACAAAAAAACCTTCACCCAGTATCTGGTTGTTCCTGTGGTAATAGGATGCTTTAACCCCTTCTTCCCCTTCCTGGTGGATCAATTCAGCCCGCAATTGTCCCTGAGGATAATAATACCGAAACACTCCCACGGGTTCGCCATCAACAAAATTTCCCTCGTAGCGAATCTCTCCACTGGAAAAGTATCCACGCCAGGGTCCCTGGCGCAAACCCTGATCGTCTTTTTGATTGAAAGTATTTGACTGACCCTGAAGTGAAAAGAATGCCAGGATCAGACACAGAAAAGTAATAGCAGGTTTGAGAAAGCGCATGTGCATAGTTTTTTTAATCGTGCGAAATTAATAATATTTGTGCTTGAGAAATAACGTGTATTTACCCGATTCATTGTAGAAATCCACTACCTGTAGATGATCATCACCTTCTGCAAATACCTGCGTTCATTAGTTAAACCATTCATTATCAGCAGAAATGATCTGCCATGGTTTTTAAGGAGTCGAAACTAAAGTCAATAAGGGAGTGGTTTTCGGAGATGGTCTTTCTTTCAGTGCCAATGAATACGGTTATCATTCCCAAACTCTTGCCAAATCTCATATCACTGATGGTGTCTCCCACCATTACTGATCTTTTAAAATGAATGGCAGGGAAGTCTTTCCTGGCCTTGAGTGCCATGCCCGGTGAAGGTTTACGGCAGATGTGGTTTTCTTCCTTCAAGGCAGGACAATGGTAGATTTTATCAATTCTGCCACCTGCTGCTTCTATTCCAGCCATCATTTTTTCATGAATTTGTTCCAGATCATTTTTGGTCATGAGCCCCTTTCCAATGCCTTGCTGGTTGGTAACCACAACAATAGTCCCAAAAAGTTTTGAAAGCCTTGCGATGGCATTTTCTGCCCCTTTATGAAAAATGAAATCATCTGGCTTGAGGACATAGGCATCCATTTTTCTTACATTGATCACCCCATCGCGATCAAGAAAAAGACTCCAGGTGGTGTTGGGTTTAAAAGTGGAGATTTTATTCAATGTTTACTATGATTTTATTCTTTTACCATGACGTGGAATCAAAACCCACGGTATGAATGGGGGCTATGATCGTTTCTCATTTAGGAAACAAGGTCTTTTCAACCTGCTCGCAAATGATATGCCCCAACAATATATGAGATTCCTGTATTCTGGGTGTAATTTCAGAGGGAACCCTGAGAATAAGATCGCAGAGTGAATTCAAAGCTCCTCCCCCTTTTCCTGTCATTCCGATTACCAACATGCCTTTCTTTTTAGCCGATTCTACAGCCCTTGTAATATTGGGAGAATTGCCGGAAGTAGACAAGGCTACAAGGATATCATTTTTTTGCCCCCAGGCTTCAACCATACGGGCAAAGGCATATTCAAAGCTGTAATCATTGGCAACTGCCGTTAAAAAAGAGGTATTTACATGAAGGGCTTCTGCCTGTAGAGGTGGGCGATCATAAAAAAACCGGCCCGACAATTCGGCTGCAAGATGCTGGGCGTCTGCGGCACTGCCACCATTTCCGCAGAACAAAACCTTGCCTTTGTGCCGGTAACAATCAATGATCTTTTGAATGGCTGTGCCCAGCACCTCCAGAAGACTGGGATCATTTAAGATTAATTCCTTGGTATTGATTGAATCTTTTATGGTTTGCAAAACATCTTCATGCATAGGACTATCTTTTGGTTTTGGCAACCTGGAAAACAGCATCCACAAGATTTTTCCAGGAAAATCTTAGTTTTTGCTTTTCCACACCTCTTTTCAAATCTTCCTGCAGGTTGCGCGAGAAGAATTTATGTATGGCATCGGCCACATTGTGCGCTGCTGGTTTTACCACCAGGCCGGACACCATATTGGGTACCATTTCGGGCAGTGCTCCCACATTGGTTACAACCATGGGAATGCCAAAATGGTATGCTACCTGGGTTACACCACTTTGGGAAGCATCCCTGTAGGGCTGCACCACCAGGTCGCTGGCACAAAAATAGGCACCTACTTTTTCTGAAGGGATAAAATTGGTATGAAGTACTACCCTGTTTCCCAAACCTTTTTCCCTTATGATCTTGAGGTAGGGTTGATCAGAAGAATAAAACTCACCTGCAACGATCAGCCTTACGGGCAGGTCTTCCAGCAATGGATCGGCCATTGCTTCCAGCAAAATATCCAGTCCTTTGTATTCCCTGATAAAGCCGAAAAACAACAGATAGCGATAATCGGGCGATAGTTTCAACTGCTTCAGAGCTTCCTCCCGCGGCATTCTTGGGCCGAAATTGTCGTACAAGGGATGTGGGGAGAATATCTTTGGTTTTCCTTTTTTCTCCAGTGATTCCAGATCCTTTAGTACAGAACGGCTAAGGGTAATGAAACCATCACTTTTACCAATATAGTATTTGGTGAGTAGGGTGTCTCCGGGTCTTTTCTCATGGGGAATAATATTATCCGCAATTGTAATCACTTTTGTTTTTCCATTTTTTCTTACCCTTGAAGCAATGGTTCCCAGGCAGGGTGCCATAAATGGTAACCAGTAACGTATTACCAATATATCGGCATTTTGTTTTCTGATTTCCCTTCCCACAAGAAGCCAGTTGATAGGATTGATGGAGTTTACCTTTACCCTGATATCAATATTTTTTGGAGCAGGCCTGATGGCGTACTGCGTTTTTCCGGGGAAGAGAAACGAAGGATATTGCAAGGAAAAGGTATAGATAATAACTTCATGCCCCAGATTCCTGAACTCTTCTGCAAGTCGTTCGTTGAAAGTGGACAATCCCCCAGCCCTAAGTGGATAGGCAGAGCCTAATATGATTATTTTAGCCAATGTTTTTCTGTAGTGGTTTCAATTAAATATTTATTGCGATCTGGTGAATTTCGAGATATCATTTCCGCCAGAAAACCTGCAAGAAAGAGTTGGGTTCCCAGTATCATTGCCAGCAGACCAAAATAAAACAAAGGTCTCTCAGTCATCCGGTATTCAAAAAGGAAAAATTTGGCGTAAGCCAGGTACAGGGCGATAAAAAAACCGAGCACAAAAAGCAGCGTGCCCATTAAACCAAACAAATGCATGGGTTTTCTGCCGAACCGGGTTACAAAAGTGATGGAAAGCAGATCAAGAAAGCCGTTAATAAATCTTTCCAGACCAAACTTTGTCTTACCATATTTTCGTTTCTGATGCCTTACTTTTTTCTCACCAATTTTCCTGAAACCTGCCCACTTTGCCATTACCGGTATATAGCGGTGCATTTCGCCATATACTTCAATGCTTTTCACTACCTTCTTTTTATAAGCTTTCAGTCCGCAGTTAAAATCATGAAGATTGATTCCTGTAGACATCCTGGTAGTCCAGTTGTAAAGCCGTGTAGGAATGGTTTTTGAAAGAGGATCTTGCCTGTTCTTTTTCCAACCACTTACGAGGTCATATTTTCCCGAAGCAATCATTTGGTATAATTCGGGAATTTCATCAGGGCTGTCTTGCAAATCGGCATCCATTGTAATCACCACATCACCTTCGGCATGCTGAAAACCAACATTTAACGCTGCAGATTTCCCATAGTTGCGCCTGAATCTGATGCCTTTTACTATAGAATATTTCTTCTTGAGTTCTTCAACTACTTCCCAGGAGTTATCGTTACTCCCATCATCAATAAGAATAACTTCGGTCTTGTACCTATCTTTGGTAACCCGCCAGATCCAATCAACAAGTTCAGGCAACGATTCTTCCTCGTTATACAATGGGACAACTATGGTTATATCCATAAAGAGATATGTAGAAATGATTCCGGTGATATAATAATGCGGCAAATTTACAAAATTTATAAAGGATTGAAATATTATCTTCCCATCAGTTGCTTATTCTTTTTTTGGATTAGGTTTTTTTGATACCGTTAGAGATTAGCTTACATTTGCAGCCAATGTAAAAGGATCATTTTGTGGTCCTGTCCTGACGAGACCCATAAATGGCTAATAGCGGGTTTTACTTGCTCGCCATGCACCCGAAGAGGGGGTAATTATTAACGATAAACATTGTATCAACAATGGTGTTGCAGGATGGTTGTCTTTTTACAGCCTTCAATATTCTCATACTCCACCGACAAGACAAATGAACCTAGAAAAATCTCTATGCGCGATTTAACACAAGGGCCTGAAGGCAGGCAAATATTTATTTTCACACTGCCCATGCTGCTTGGTAATGTGTTTCAGCAATTGTATTATATTGTTGACACACTGATTATTGGCCATTACCTGGGAACCGAAGCCCTTGCTTCAGCCGGCGCATCCTTTCCTGTAATTTTTGTGTTGATCAGCCTAATGATAGGAATCACTACAGGCATCAACGTGATTATCAGCCAGTATTTTGGCAACAAGGATTTTACCAAGGTAAAAAGGGCTATTGATACTGCATTTCTCTTTCTTTTTCCGGCATCCATAGGGCTTTCATTGCTTGGATTGGTTTTCAGTAAACAGATTTTCAGGCTGATAGGTTTGCCTGAAGAACTCATTGGAATGGCCATGGAGTACTTTAATGTATACATTGCCGGGCTGATATTTATGGCTGGATACAATGCCACGAGTGCTATTCTCAGGGGTATGGGCGACTCCAAAACACCTTTGTATTTTCTGATTATTTCCACTTTTCTTAATATTGGTTTTGACCTGCTGTTTGTCGCAGTATTTAAATGGGGTATTGCGGGTATTTCTTTTGCCACCGTGCTTGCCCAGGCTATTGCCTTTGGTCTCTCTGTTCTTTATCTCAACAGGTACCATCCTCTTATACAGTTTAGTTTCAAGGGGCTTTCCTTCGACCGCAATATTTTCCGCAACAGCCTGCGCATTGGCATACCAACAGGATTGCAGCATACGTTTGTATCCCTGGGGATGGCTGCTTTGATGACGATCGTAAATATGTTCGGAACACCCACAATTGCGGCCTACTCCATCGCCTGGCGAATAGACTCCTTTGCCATGCTTCCTGCCATGAATTTTGGCATGGCCCTGTCGACTTTTGTCGGACAAAATATTGGAGCCAATAAGGTTGAACGGGTAAGAAAAGGATTAATATCTACACTGGTAATGACATCAGCATTCTCATTGCTGGTTACATTGGTGGCATGGACCTATGGTAAAACTCTGATGGGCTTTTTCACCGATGATCAGCAAGTGATTGATTTGGGATATGAATATTTGGTGATAGTGAGTTCATTTTATATCGTGTTTGGTGCAATGTTTGTGATGCACGGCACATTGCGAGGTGCCGGTGATACCTTAATTCCCATGTTCATTACCCTGGTATCCTTATGGGTATTGAGGGTTCCCTTTTCCTATTTTCTCTCCCGGCATTTTGGTGAAACAGGTATCTGGTGGGGTATTCCTATTGCATGGGTTTTTGGTTTTATAGCTTCATTTTTGTATTACAAAACAGGCAAATGGAAACTGAAAGCTGTGGTTAAGCATGAAAAACAATCAAAAGCAATAGTCTGATCTGGTATGAGATCCTTAAGAAGGAGGAAAAAATAGCGAAAAAAGATTGCTAGAAGAAAAAATACTTCTATCTTTGCACTCGCAAATGCGAAACAAGGCTCCGTAGCTCAACTGAATAGAGCATCTGACTACGGATCAGAAGGTTTCAGGTTTGAATCCTGACGGAGTCACTAAAGCAAAGGTTGTCAAAATGGGT
>CAYVQC010000001.1:80457-147923 GCA_964453995.1 uncultured Bacteroidales bacterium
GATCAGAAGCCTGCCTGCCGGCAGGCAGGGTTTCAGGTTTGAATCCTGACGGAGTAAACTAACAATCAACCCCTTGCACTTTGGGAGGCAAGGGGGCATCCTTTTACAATAATAGACCAGTGTAGCAATGAGCAAAAAAGAAAAATATATAAATTTTTCTTGCCCCTTCGAACAGGTTTTTTTCATAGGTTTGTGTACTCAATTTTACCAACTCAAGCAAACCAATATGCAAAAAAATTATTTGTTCTTATTTATCCTAACTATATTGCTTTCTTCACCGGGAGCTAACAGCCAGGCAACTGAAGACCATGGTGGAATTAAACTCATAGAATCTTCCGCTTCAGTGAAATATTTTGATGACTCATCACTTTACTTTTTTGATCAAAAAGATAAGATACTAAGATTTAAAGAGATCTCCTTAAACCCTGCAATAACAAATAAAGGACATACGCTCAACCAGGGTGAGCTGGCCCTGAATCTATTTGATGATGCTGAGTATACTGTAAGTATAACCCGATCCGTAGAGAACGTAAATAAATCGGTTTCTCTAATTGCTGTTAACAAGGAAGAGAAAGGTTATTTTGTAATGAGCACAACAGGTTCACGCAGTCTTGGTAGCTTTTATCTCCCCAATAAGAATCTTTTTTACAAAATCATAAGCGATCCCATAACTAATCAGCATTTCCTCATCGAAATGAAGGCCAGTGATCGCGATATTCTTGAAGGAGGCCCCTCACTGATACCTGAAACCAATAAGTTTGATCTTCAGGAACAAATCCGGATAGATAATTATCTGAAAGACCAAAACCTCGGACCTGACGATCTGGCCAATATTGATGTAATGGTACTTTATACTACCAATGCCAATGATTGGGCCAACACTACAGGTGGTGGAATTGAGAATATTGTGGCAAATGCCATGGCAAATGCACAACTTGTTCTGGACAATTCCGGGATATTGATGACTATGACACTAGTACACTCAAGGCAGATAAACTACGTGGAAAGCGGAAACTCAGGAGATGACCTGAGTGCTTTTACACAAAACAGCAATATTCACCAACTTAGGGATCAGTACCGGGCCGATCTTACATCGGTATTTACCCGGGTCAATGATGTTGGTGGAGTAGGTTGGTTACTTACCTCAAGGCACGGTAGGCCTAATACCGGATTTTGTATTACGCGTGTTCAACAGGCAGCAGATAGCTATACACACATTCATGAGATGGGCCATAACATGGGGTGTCATCATCACAGGCTCCAAAATTTTCAGCCTGGCCCTACCATATGGGATGATTGGCCGGAAAATCTGTGGTCTGGAGGATGGCGCTGGATAGGAGATGATGGAGTACCTTATTGTTCCGTTATGACTTACACCTCAGGAACATATTTCAGCGATGGGATTACGCATAATGAAGTACCCTATTTTTCCAGTCCATCAATTATTCATGAAGGTACCTATGCCGGCGACCCTCTGGAAGGAGATAATGCCCGAACACTTAACGAGATCAAGCATGTGATTGCCGCTTACCGAACATCAGAACTTGCCACTGTATTCACGCAACCGGTGAGTGATATAAGCTTTACAGAAGCATTATCGGGCGGAGAAATTACAGATGATGGTGGAACACAAATTGTACAACGTGGAGTGGTATGGAATACCTCACCCTCTCCTACCCTGGAAAATAATGTGGGTTATACCATTGATGGAACGGGTACAGGCTCGTTTATTAGCACATTAACGGATCTTACTCCGGGCATTACATACTATCTTGCAGCATATGCTACCAGTGAAACAGGAACCTCATATGGAGTGCAACGGATATTCGATACTGAATATGCTATCAGAGCAACCGTATCAAGTAATAAGCCGTCATTTATCTCACACAATACAATTAAAGCAGGTGGCCGGGTTTCACAGGGCGGAAATTCGCCTGTAACAGAAAGAGGTGTTGTTTGGAGTACAAAAGAAAATCCAACAATCGATGATAATGAAGGTTTTACCATTGATGGTTCCGGCACAGGGCAGTTTAATTCCGAAATCACAGGATTAAACCCTGAAACAACCTATTTCTACAGGGCTTATGCCACAAATATAGGTGGAACGAACTATGGCTTTCAGCAAAGCATTACTACCCTTTTTGCAAGGGTATATCCCAATCCGTTTACTGATGTTATTCAGGTAGGCTTTATCAATGAAAGTGATAATGAAGTTGCCATTGTGCTCACAGATTCCAGAGGGCAGATGGTTGCCAGGATACCGGTTAATCATAAAGGAGAGGTAGAAGAACTGATCCCGGTAGCCCAGTTAAACGCAGGAGTTTACTTTTTAACCATAGTAAGTGAATTTGAATTTCCGGTATGGAAGCTCATCAAGACAGGAAATTAGCAGCTCGCTCATAAAAAAAAACACCGTACTACTTCCTCCGGGAAAAGTACGGTGTTTTTAGTTTCTCAAAGAAATTCTAAAGCAATTCGGCCTCCAGACCAATATTTACACTTGTCAAAGCCTTAGATACAGGGCAGCCCTCCTTTGCGCCATTTGCAAATTCCATAAATTTATCTTTATCCAATCCCTTTACCTTGCACCGCGTTTTCAGCAATATACTTTCAATACTAAACCCACCTTCGTTTTTCGACAAGGTAACTACGGCCTCTGTCTCCACAGTCTCAGGTGTAAAACCTCCCTGATCTAAAGCGTGAGAAAGCGCCATGGAAAAACATCCCGCATGGGCTGCGCCAATAAGTTCTTCCGGACTAGAGGCAGTTTTATCGTCCTCGAAACGGGATTTAAAGGTCAATGATCCCTCGTATCCACTCGTTCTCAGTGTATATTTTCCTTTACCATTGATAAGGCTTCCTTCCCAACGGGCATTAGCATAGTGTTTACTCATAGTAAGTACTTTTTAATAAATGAATAATTATAAATATATATTTATTAAATGCTTATCTATTATGCAAAAGATAGCAAGTATAAAAAATATACATGATCATAACAAGGAAGATTAGCTATTTGTTTTGATATAAAAGGCTCGTTCCACCATTAACTTTCTCTCCTTAACACTCGAAAGCCCACCTATACATCTGGCAATCTGCTCATTAATCAATTATTTCGTAACAATGCAGAATTTGGCATATCATTTGATATTTCATTTCCAAAGAATTGTTAACTCCAAAATTTTGCAATCATGAAAAAAATAATCTTTTTCCCTGTTTTAGCCATTCTGATTTTCCTATCTGGAACTGCCAGGTCACAGGAGTGGCCAGAGGAGTACCTGGGCTTACCAGGAGATAACCTCAACCTGTATGCTGTAATGGATATATTTCAGCAATCCGAAACCCTTGAAGCGTTTGAAAAAAGCCTCAATGATCCTGAACTGATCATCAATAACCTGGACCTGGATGGAGACAACTATGTAGACTACATCATGGTTTTTGACTACAAACAGGATGATATCCATCACATTGTGTTACGGGTAGCCCTTAACCAGGATGAATACCAGGATGTTGCGGTATTTACAGTGGAAAGATTTCGTGATGGAAGTGTGCAGATCCAGTTGATAGGAGATGAAGCTCTTTATGGACCCAACTATATCATTGAACCACATTATGCTGAACGGCCAAATCCCGGGTATACAGGCAGATCAAGCAACTACCAGGAAACCAACATCATACATACTACAACTTATGAAGTTGCTACGTGGCCGGTGATTGTCTATATCTTCCATCCTGCTTATGTCGTTTGGCGCAGCAACTGGCACTACGGATACTATCCCGGCTGGTGGAACCCCTGGAGAACCCACTACTGGCACTATTATTACGGATATCACTACCATTCCCATGTTCACTATTATGCCTACTATCGTCCCTGGAGGCATCACAGATGCGGTTTTTACAAAAACTATTACATTACCCATGTAAGACATTACTCTCCGCAGGTAACGGTAATGGTAAATACCGGAAGATATAAAACGACCTATAGCAAACCGGAATTGCTGGCCGAAGGGAAAAAGCAATTCCAGCAAAGAAATCCCAATGGACGGCCCATGCCAGTGGCTGCTGAAAGAAAAATACAATCAGAGAATAGTCCTGCTGCAGTAAATCAGAAATCCAGGCGTCCGGCCAGTGCTAAAGAATCTGCTCCCACAGCAATACCCGTTGAAGCCAGGAAAGTTTCCGATACACCAGCCGCTCGTAAACAGATTAAAGAAGAAAATGGAAAACAACAACATGTTGCGCAACCCAACAGAAGATACCGCAATGAACAGCCTGCTCAAAAGCGGCCTCAGGCTGAAAAGAAAAGAGAAAGGCAGGAAAACAAATCTGTTGAAAGGTGGCAAAAAAGCAGAAATACTACAACCCCTGAGGTAAGAAATAAGGCACCGGAACGTCACAGTAACAGAAGTTCGGCTAGCACAAAACCAAAGGAGCGTAACAACAGGCACACTTCAGTGGAAAGAAGTAGTAGAAAATCAAATGCAAGTCAACCATCAATAAATAAATCAGTATCCGGAAAAAGAAGTTCAGAACCATCTTCTTCCAGGATAGAAAGAAAAAGCAATAAAAGCAAAACATCAAGCAGACAACCATCTACCCGATAAGACTGCATAAGAGTTTTAAAAAAAATACGTATAAATACCTCTCCACCTATAACTAAAAAAGAGGCTGTTCCTGGCGAACAGCCTCTTTTTTCTTATTTAGGGCCAGCAATTGCTATTCCCAGGAAATTTTGTAGGTTCCAAGGCTTTTTTCTTCAAAAGACCTTATAAACTCTGCCCGGGAAGCACATTCCGTTTTGGCTTTCCTGATAAAGATCTCCATAGACTTGCGGAATTGCTGATCGCGATGGGTGTCCTGCAACAAAAGATATCCCATGGTTATGTATCCTGCTATTTCAACAAGACGACGTGCATGAAAATCGAGCAATTCGCCATTTTTAGCTTCCATAACTGAGCGACTGAGCTGATCAAAATCTTCAGTAAGCTCCACAAGAATATTTTTAAAATATTCAAACTCAGGTTTTACATGTACTTCTTCATATTCCCTGATCAGTTTCATATAAGAACCATTGCTGACGGCTCTTATGGCTGCAACTACCTGCAACTGCGATGTACCTTCGTAAATGTTTGTGATTCGGGCATCGCGGAAAAGCCTTTCCACAGGAAAATCTTTCATGTATCCTGTACCTCCATGGATCTGTAGGGCATCAGAAGCAATTTCATTGCAATATTCACTGGCAAAAAGCTTAAGCAATGGAGTAAGCGCATCGGCAACCCTGTTATGATGCTTGGCATCATTTCTTTCTTCCGGTTCAAGTTTGCGCTCTTCCTGGATAAAAGAGTAAGCCTTATACACATCAACATAGCGGGCTGTCTCGTATAAAAGTGAACGTACTGCATCAATCTTGGCCCGCATTACCGAGAGCATTTCATATACTGCAGGATATTGGATAATGGGCTTACCAAATTGTTCCCTCTCATAGGCATACTTGAGTGCCTCCCGATAGGCGGCTTCTGCAATACCTACAGACTGAGCACCCACGCCAAGACGCGCAGAGTTCATCAATGACATTACATACTTTATCAGACCCATTTTGCGATCGCCAACCAGTTGTGCAGGAGCGTCCTTGAATACGAGTTCGCAGGTGGGAGATCCTTTGATACCCAGTTTATTTTCGATACGTCGAATGGTAACAGCTTTGTGTTTACGGTCGTAAACAAACAAAGACAATCCCCTTCCGTCCATGGTTCCGGGTTCAGAACGGGCCAGTACCAGACTTATATCAGCATCTCCATTGGTGATAAATCTTTTAACGCCATTCAGAAACCACTGATTTTTGTTCTCATCGAAAGTAGCCTTAAGCTGAACAGCCTGCAGGTCAGAACCGGCATCGGGCTCTGTAAGGTCCATAGCAGCTGTGGCACCTTTGTTAAAACGGGGAAGAAACTCTTTCCTGATCTCCTCACTGGCAAACTCGTGCAGGGTTTCCGCACAATCCTGAAGCCCCCAAATATTTGCAAAACCCGCATCAGCCCTGGAAACCAGTTCAGCAGCCATTACATAGGGAACCATAGCAAAATTCAACCCACCATATTCCCTGGGCAAAGACATTCCTATCAATCCAGCTTTGGTAAGTGTATCATGATTTTCCTGGGTTCCTTTGGCATAAATTACCTCATTGTTGATCAGTTGTGGACCTTCATGATCTACTGATTCGGCATTGGGAGCAATGGTTTCACCACAGATCTCACCCACGATCTCGAGCACTTTATCATATGAATCCAGTGCATCCTCATAATCCTGGAATGCATAATCAAACTGATCCTTATCAGCAAAGTTATTTTCTTTCAGCCTGATGATCTTTTCCATAAGATGGTGCTTGAGATGAAATTTCAGGCTGGGGTTGTCGGTATAAAAGTTATCCATTTTCTTTTCTTTTAAAATTGATTAAATCCCTTGATTTACAGGGAGAATGTCCCATTATTTACTGTTCTTTTTGTAGAACTTTATCATTTTGGGGATAATATCTTCCACATTACCGATGATGGTGTAATCGGCAATTTGGTTGATGGGTGCCTTGGGATCGTTGTTGATCGAGATGATTTTGGCAGATTCGTTCATTCCTGCCGTATGCTGCACTGCACCCGATATTCCGCATGCGATGTAAAGTTTTGGTCTTACGGTTACACCGGTTTGACCTACCTGGCGGGCATGATCTACAAATCCTGCGTCAACGGCTGCCCTGGAGGCACCAACTTCGCCCCCCAATACTTCGGCAAGCTCAAACAGCATATCAAAGTTTTCCTTTGAGCCTACACCATAACCCCCGGAAATAATGATTTGCGAATTCTTGATGTTGATTTTTTGTTTTTCAATATGTCTTTCAATAATCTCTACTGCCATGTGGCTTTCATTGATTATTGTATCAACATTAACATAGTTTACTTCGCCTTTGTGGGCAGGATTGTATACTTCTTTTTTCATAACCCCTTCCCTAACGGTAGCCATTTGTGGTCTGGTATCAGGGTTGATGATGGTGGCAATAATATTACCACCAAAAGCAGGTCTGATTTGATACAAAAGGTTTTTGTATTCTTTTTTGGTTTTATTTTCGGTATGATCGCCAAAAACCAAACTGGTACAATCGGCTGTTAATCCACATTTTAATGACGATGCCACACGGGGAGCCAGATCGCGTCCTACTGAAGTGGCGCCAAAAAGGGCAATTTCAGGTTCTTCCTGTTTGAAAAGACTTACAATGATTTCGGTATGAGGAAGGGTAAGATAGGGATAAAGCCTTGAATTGTCGGCAATATGCACTACATCGGCACCAAAAGGAAAAATTTGTTCTTCAATTCCTTTAAGGTTATGCCCAATAACAATGGCCTCTAATTTACGGTCAATTTCATTGGCGAGCTTGCGGCCTTTGGTAAGCAGTTCAAGACTTACTTCGGCCACATGACCGTCTTCAATTTCGCAATAAACAAATATATTATTCACTGTAGTAGATTTTTCGTTTTTCAATGATTTTTGTTATCCGATCACGTGGCTATCGATGAGCTCTTTCATGAGGAAATCAATATCCTTGTCTTCGGGGGTAAGTTGAACCGAGTCTTTTTTGGCAAGAACAACGTTTTCAATCTTCTTTACCTTTGTTGGTGAGCCTGATAGTCCCAGGTATTGCACATCAGCGTCAAGATCGGCCACACTCCATTCCTCGATACGCAGATAGGGTTTGTTAGTCATCATTTCGGTGTAGTCCTTGGTTTCTTCCACCAGCTCAGATACAGTGCGTGAGTGTTTATATTTCATGAGCAACTTGGCATTGCGGGGTCTGCAGGCTGGTGCAGAGCTATGAACGGTAATGAGCAAAGGTGTTTTACATTTCACCAATTCAACACCTCTTTCAAGCCGTCTTTTGATGAGGAGTTCATCCTGGTTTACTTCTTCAATTTCTTCACAATAGGTAACCTGTGGGATTTTAAGTTTTTCGGCCACCTGGGGTCCTACCTGTGCAGTATCACCATCAATAGCCTGCCTTCCGGCAATTACCAGGTGTGGTTCCAGCTTTTTTACCGCAAGACTGATGGCATAAGATGTAGCCAGTGTATCAGAACCGGCAAACTTCCTGTCAGTGATAAGGTATCCACCAGTAGCTCCTCTGTAGAGTGCTTCGCGAATAACCTCAGCGGCCCTGGGAGGACCCATGGTGAGGATAATAATTTCAGCATCTTCAATTTTATCTTTAACCTTTAGTGCCTGTTCGAGGGCATGAAGGTCTTCCGGATTGAAGATCGCCGGCAGTGCACTACGGTTTACCGTACCATCTGCCTTCATGGCATCCTTACCCACATTGCGGGTATCGGGTACTTGTTTGGCTAATACAACAATTCTAAAACTCATGTAGTTAAGATTTTCGCTATTAAATAATTGGTAAAATAATTTGCTGTTTTGCAGGGTAATACTGGCTTCTTCCGGAGCTATTGCTTCACCCTGGGGTTCTTCTTAATGCTTCTCATCACAATCACCCTGGCATACGAAACAGTCATTGATGAGCTTATCACTTATACCCATAGAGGAATACCCGCCATCATGGAAGAGATTTTGCATAGTGACCATTTTGGTATAATCAGAGAAAAGTGAAATACAATAAATGGCACACTCTTCGGATGTTGCATTTCCCAGAGGCGACATACAGTTTGCATAGGTATAAAAAGCATTAAATCCTTTTACTCCCTGCCCTGCAGTAGTAATGGTAGGGGATTGTGAAACGGTATTAACTCTTACCTTACGGCGTTTTCCGTAGTGGTAACCGAAACTTCGTGCAATAGATTCAAGCATTGCCTTTGCCTGTGCCATATCGCTGTATGATGAAAAGGTACGCTGGGCAGCTATATAACTTAAGGCTACTACACTTCCCCATTCATTTATTGCATCAAGGTTCCAGGCTGTCTGTAATACTTTATGCAAAGAAATAGCAGAAACATCAAGGGTTTTCTGCAGGTAGTTGTAGTCAAGTTCAGTATAATGTAGTCCTTTCCTTACATTGGGCGACATCCCCACTGAGTGAAGGATAAAATCAATCTTTCCATCCAGTATTTTCATGCTTTCCTGGAAAAGGTTCTCCAAATCATCAACCTGTGTTATGTCGGCCGAAATAACCTCCGCCCCGGTTTTTTCACCCAGCCTGAATATATCACCTTTTCTTAAGGCTACAGGTGCGTTGGTTAGGGTAAAGGTTGCTCCTTCTGCTTTAGCGTGCTCCGCCACTTTCCAGGCAATGGAATTTTCATCCAATGCACCGAAAATTATTCCTCTTTTTCCTTTCAACAAATTGTGCGACATCATATTTAGTTTTTATTAATATTTTGTTTGTCAAATAGTTCTTCTGCTGCCTGGAAAACGGCAGGGCCAGGGTTTTTACCTCCCAGCATCTGTGCTATTTCATGCACCCTCTCGTAAGCACTTACCTCCTTTACGAGGGTTTTGGTAAATTGGTTTTCAACCTTTTTATAAACCACAAAATGCTTTTTACCCCTTGCAGCAACCTGGGGCAGATGTGTTACAGAAATTACCTGCATATTGCCCGATATCTTTTCGAGAATGCGCGCCATTTTAAACCCGATTTCCCCCGACACACCGCTGTCTATTTCATCAAAAATAATGGTAGGTAAAAGGTTTTTAATAGATATCACCGATTTCACCGCCAACATCAACCTGGATAATTCGCCTCCGGAGGCCACTTTGGAAAGTTCCTGAGGGGTTGATCCCTTGTTGGCTGAGAATAGAAACTCCAATTGATCAACTCCATTTGTGTGCAGGTGCTCTGCCGGACTAATGGTGGCTTTGAACCGGCCATCAGGCATCCCAAGTTCATGCAGTATAGAGTTGATCTGTTCTTCCAGGGTGGGTACATGTTTTTTGCGGGAAGCAGAGATTTGACGAGCCATCAGTGAGAGGGCTTCCTTACGGGTTTCAACATCTTTCTCGAGGTTGGTAATATCCTGCTCAAGCGTTTCAAAGCTGTTTATACGGTTTCTAAAATCGTCCCTGATCATTATTAAATCATCCAGTGATTCAGCATTGTGTTTGTGCAAGAGCTTTTGCAGTAAGTCAAATCTTTGCTGGAGTTGCTGGGTTCTCGCAGGATCATCTTCCACATCCTGTTTCAGGGTGGCAATTTCAGCACCAATATCCTTAAGTTCAATATTGCACGATTCAATTCTTGAAAACAACTCTTCGTAGCTGGCACTATACTTTTGCAAAGGCTTGAGCAATTGGCTCATTTCATTGAGAAGCGAAAGAATATTTTCGGGGCTGTTCAGAAGCAGAAAGTCAGCCTTTTCGAGGTTGTATTTTATCTCTCCGATATTGTTAAGAATCTCCAGCTCTGCAGAAACTTCTTCCAGTTCTCCTGGCAACAGGGCTGCTTTGTATAGTTCATCGTACTGAAACTGGAAGTAATCAAGCTCTGCCCTGGTTTGTTGTTCTTTCTCTTTAAGTTCAGAAAGGAGATTTTCTTTTTCTTTGAGCTTGAAGTATGCATCGCGATAATCTTCTACCTGCTTAGTAATACCTGCCCACTGATCCACAAGATTATAGCGGAATACAGAATTGGCAAAAAGCAGGCTTTGGTGCTGGGAATGAATATCGATCAGTTTTTCGGCAAAAAGTTTAAGTGTGGCGAGATTTACGGGTGTATCGTTGATGAAAGCCCTTGATTTACCCTGTGGAGTAATTTCTCTTCTGAAAAGAGTTTGATCATCATAGTCAAGTTCATTCTTCGCGAATAAATCTTCGAACCCCAGGTCTCTGATGAAAAAAACGCCCTCAATAATGCACTTGTTATCCTTATTTAAAAGCACGCGTGTATCGGCTCTCTGCCCAAGAATAAGTGCCAGGGCACCCAGCAAAATGGATTTTCCTGCCCCTGTTTCTCCCGTGATGATAGTAAGCCCATCATCGAAGCTGATGTCCAGTTTTTCAATCAGGGCATAGTTTTCAATCAAAAGACTTTTGAGCATGTGAACCAAGGCTACAATTTAGCGAAGCCACAAAGATAGTAAACTTTGCAATACAGTCGCGGTTGAAAATTCCAAACTTAAAAAGGGGTTTAAAACGCAAAAACACTATTGCCTTGAAGGTTGTTGGGGTTGGCTGATGCGCCGGTAGCGGGCACTATTGGCAGGGTCTATTTCTGAAAGAATTTGCACCACCTGGTTTTGTTCCATGCTGGGGGCTTCGGTAAAGAGGTTTACCAGTTCATCTCCTTTGGTGGTCATCATGATGTTCATGAGGTAACTTCCAGGCCGTTGGCGATGAGTGCGTTGCATCATTTCAAGAGCACTCACAACTTCGGCCCGCGCCATATCCATATTGTCGGTCATGCGGTCGAAGCCAAGCCGGTGGTAGGTATAAAGTGCCTGGCGGATTCCTGAATATTGCGAGTTGAATAAATTCTCTGTAAGCCAGTAGCGGTTTCTTTGTCCTTCAAAAGATTTCCAGCCTCTTTCAGGGGCATTTTGCGCAAGGTTTACAATGGCCTGCGCTTTTTCGAAATAAGGAGTGCCCCCCATGGGAGTGAAGGTTTCGAAGTCGAATCCAATAATGATATAGGCATAGAAGGCAAGCACAGAGGTAAGGTTATCGGTAAAGGTATTATCTGCATATTCGAGCGACTGATTTTCCACGTACCGAAAAGAAAAATCCCTGTCATTATGATTGAGAACAGGGCTGCTGTAGGATGACTTGAAGATGGGCCTGCGCGATTGCACCTGTATGGTTCCCCGATATTCATCACTTCCCACTTTCTCGTTTACAGTGATCAAAATGCTTGCCTCGATCCTTTCTTCCGGCTTGTATTGATATTCGGTCCAGTTGCGCTGGTTCATGAATTCATAAATGGATGACTGCAGTGTTTGTAAAATTTGCCTGTCGGTTTCAGACATCCCCGGTGAGCTGATCTGGACCATGCACTGCAATTCCTGCCCTTTTAAAGCGGTGAAAGATAATATGGCTAAAATCAGGAAGAGAAAGTTTTTTTTCATATTATATGAGATGAAATTCGGCATTTTTATCAATGCGGCATTCTACTTTACCTCAGAAAAGCAGGTTTTTAGCCTATCTGCAATATCATGAGCTACCTGTTTTTTTGTTTTTAATTCAAACCGGGAAATATGGTTTTTATTGTCTAAAAAGGATACTTTATTATAATCCCCGCCGAAACCGGCACCCGGATCATTGAGGGAATTCAGAACAATAAAATCAAGGTTTTTCGACAGAAGCTTTTTACGGGCATTCTCGGTCTCATTATCTGTTTCAAGGGCGAAGCCAACCAATACCTGGTTTTTGTTTTTCTTCTCGCCCAGGCTGTGAAGAATATCGGGTGTAGCAACAAGGTCTATCTTCAGATCGCTTCTTCCCTTTTTGATTTTGGAGGTACGATGTACCGAGGGTTTGAAATCGGCAACAGCAGCTGTCATTACTGCAGCATCCACCGATGAGAAAGCATTCATTGTTTCCTTGTACATCTGTTCGGCGGTAACCACATCGATCCTGTTTTTCACCCCGTTGGGGGTAGAAAGAACTACAGGGCCAGCCACAAGAGTAACCTCAGCACCTCTCGATGCCAATGCTTCAGCAATGGCAAAACCCATTTTCCCCGTAGAGTGGTTTCCGATGAATCTCACGGGATCAATGGCCTCGTAAGTGGGTCCTGCTGTAATGAGCACTTTTTTTCCCTGAAAGTCATTTTTTGAAGCAAAATACCTTTCTACCCGGGCAAAAATCTCTTCCGGCTCTTCCATTCTGCCTTTACCTTCATAGCCACAAGCAAGGTAACCGCTTGCGGGTTCGATGATTTCTACTTCATTTTCCAAAAGATATTTGAGATTGCGCTGAAAGGCAAAATTTTCGTACATCTTGCAGTTCATGGCGGGCGCAACAAAAACCTTCCGGTTAAAAGCCATGAGGGTGGTAGATAGGGCATCATCGGCAATACCATTGGCGTATTTACCCATAATGTTGGCAGTAGCGGGTGCTACTACCATGCAATCGCCCCAATCGGTAAGGCTGATATGTTCTGTTGTATAATCGTTTTCGGGGCCAAATACCTGGTCGTAGATCTTATTTTGCGACAGAGATTCAAGGCTAACCCTGGTAACAAACCACAGGGCATTGGCTGTGGTAACTACTTTCACCTCAGCACCGGCTTTTCTGAAAAGACGTATTAGCACCAGGCTTTTGTAGGCAGCTATACCACCACTGATACCTAATATGATCTTTTTTCCCTGAAGCATAAGATGAAATCTTTCAAAATAAGATCAGATCAAGCGATCTAATCTTTTTCGGGTATACGATAATAAATTTTGCCATTGAGAAATTCTGAGACAGAGATCAAAGAAGGCTTGGGCAGCTGCTCATAATATTTGGCTATTTCTATTTGTTCGCGGTTCTCAAAAACCTCCTCCAGGTTATCGGTAGAAGTAGCAAATTCTGAAAGCTTGTTGTTAAGTTCTTCTTTCATTTCCAATCCAATCTGGTTGGCTCTTTTGGAAATAATTACCACAGACTGGTAAATGTTTCCGGTTTCCTTATCAAATTGTCTCAGATCGCGGGTTACGGTATTGCTATCAGTTTTCGACTTTTTTAATTCCATGGTTATTGGGTATTTACGGTATGATTTAGAATTCGCTAATTAGTCTTCATTTTGCTCGGAAGTGGCTTCTTCCAGCAGGGCAATTTTTTCGGTGGCTGTTTCCAGCATTTGGTTGGCACTTTCCAGGTAATTTGTTTCCGGGAAACGGTTAACCAATTTACCGTGTGCTTGTTCAACATTGCGGTATCTTTCCAGTTGCCGGGCAGCAATACTATTTTCGGCAAACAGGAAATGCGAGCGTAGGATGTAATACATTGCCTGTTCTCTGTATTCTGTATCCGGGTAGTCTCTCATCAGGTTTTGGAAAGAAGTAACTGCGGCATCGTAATCGCGGATATTGAAATACAGCATTGCTGATTCAAAAGCCTTGATTTCAAGTTTCTCGCGCAGCTCATCTATCAGTTCGTTGGCACGTTCTACTCTTTCGCTCTGAGGATAGCGGTTAATGAAGGATTGCAACTCATTGATAGCATCATGGGTTTCTGATTGATCGAGGCTGGGCCTTGGGGAGAGCAAATATTTGCTGTATGCGCTCATAAAAAGAAATTCCTCGGCATGCTCGCTTCTTGGAAAGCCCTGTGTAAATGTTTTAAAATAATGTGCTGCAAGAATGTAGTCTTTCTGTTTGAAATGAGCCATGGCATAATAGTAATTAAGCTGTTCTGCCTGGGCTGTGCCCCTGAAAGCGGGAATAATATCATTCATTAACCCCAGGGAGCGGTGGTAGTCCCCTTCATTATAATACTCAATAGCTTTTTCATATTTAAGATTCACATCTTCACTTTTGAGCAATTTCTGATATTTGCTGCAAGAAGCGAAAATAATAAGGAATAATACCGGGAGAAGAAACCATACTCTTCTGAATGAAAAACTGGGCATGAATGACAGATTAATTGATTTGTTGGGCATGATTTGAAACAGTTTGCAAAGGTAATGAAATTCTTTTTAGCATCTACATATCATTTCAGCATGTTTTATAAAACATAACTGTGCTGCTCAAAGCAATAAACGGCAAAACTCATTTTAAATTATGCAAGAAAAAAACATGAATATTGCAGATGTGCTGTAAATTACCTTAATCGTATTATTTTGTGTTTTCCTTAAAAGTCCAGTTGTTCCTTTAGTTTAGAGTATCCCGATTTGGAAACTGATATCTTTTGATTGTTTTTTAAAACCGCAATATACGCATCTTTTGAATAGGGTTCAATCCTGGAGATTTGGCTGGTATTGACAATAAAAGACCGGTGAATTCTCAGGAAGATTCCGGGATTGAGTCTTGACTCGTAATACTTAAGGGTTTGTTTTTTTACCCATTGATCCCCAGTGGTATGAAGTATTACATAATCATCATTGGCTTCAATGCACAGCAGGTCTTCGCAATAAACTACCTGGATATGGTTGCCCGAACGAATTACAATTTTTTCGAGATAGCTTCCGGGAGGAGCTGCTTTTTGGCTCAGTGAACTTACATCAAGTTTGTCTCCTTTCCCCGATTCAAGACGTTGAAGTACCTTCGTCATTGCTTTATGGAAACGATCTTCTACAATGGGTTTCAGGAGATAATCACATGTATTGTATTCGAAAGACTGAATTGCAAACTGATCATAGGCGGTTGTAAAGATAGTGAGGGGTAGGTGTTCCTCCTCCAACAATTCAAGCATCTCCATTCCACTGATGCGAGGCATCTGAATATCAAGAAAAATGAAATCGGGCTTAGTTTCCATTACTTTTTTGGCTCCTTCAAAACCATCGGCACATTCTTCAATCACCTCTACCTGGGGGTATGCGTTCAGCAGGTTTTTAATGAATCGCCTCGCGGGGGCTTCATCGTCAATTACAATTACTTTGTATCTGGGTGTTTCCATAGGTGTTGAATTTGGAAGTATGGATTGTACGCCTGACCTGACCAATGCAGGCCAACATCAGGCAGATAAAGGTATTTTCAGTTTCACCCTGAAGAGGTTCTCATCTACTCCAATACTCAGCAAGTCAGTTTTTTGGTAAATGACTTTCAGTCGGTTTCTTACATTCTCAATCCCAACACCTTCTCCTTTAAAACGGTGAAAAGTCACATCATATGTGTTTTCTACAGTTATATAAAGATGATCTTCATCTGAATATGAAAACATCCTGATAGTACCCTTTTCACTGCAATGCTGGATTCCATGCTTTACGGCATTTTCAAATAATGGCTGAAGGATTAGTGCAGGCAACTGGTAATTGAGATGACCTTCATCCACTTCGATAATCCAGTTCAGTTTATCTTCAAACCGGATCTTCTCAATCTGAAGGTACAATGTAATGTTTTTCACCTCTTCACGCAGCCGGGTAAGCGATGTAGCATCCTGCCGGAGTGCAATGCGAAGAAAGTCGGAAAGCAGTGAGATCATTTCTCGGGCCTTTTGCGGGCTATACAAAGTAAGAGAGCTTATGGAATTTAAACTGTTATAAATAAAGTGAGGATTCAACTGATTTTTTAGTGCCTGTAGCTCAGTGCGCTGCACAAGTAGCTTAAGGGAGTTTTCACGTTGAATTGCTTCATTTATAGAATGCTGGTAGAGTATAAGGAAAAAGGTAAGGTATATTAATCCGCTTACGAACAAAGCAACTACAATCCTGATTCCCCTTGAAATATCAAGAAATGCTTTATAATCCGGGTATTCATAAAAAATGCTGCGCAGCAGAAAGTAAGACAGAAAGTACCACACAGCTATTATAAGCACACCTGCTGCGATGCTGTTGAGCACACTCGATATTGATGAAATCTGATCGTATCTTGCATAGCGCACTACAAACCAAAGCGACAAAAGCATACCATTGAGAAGGGTAATGGAAATCAATGAATCTGTAAGGGCGATGGCCCAGGCAAACTCCAGTCTTAGGTATAAGATAAAAAATTGGAAAAGAATAAGAATTGCCGAAAAAATGAGGTAGTTCCTCACAAACAGATTGCTTCTTAAAGGATTCAGGGCCAGCTTTTTATTCATGTTCTTTCATTCAAGGTATTACCAGGTTTTGCAAATACAACGATTTCTTTCAGAACAAGGTCTGCATCATACGGTCAATTACATCAATGCCAAACCTGCCTCTCAGCGATTTGTTGGCATCCTCTATAGCTTGTACCGGCGATGGGCCTAGGCCCGTTATATCATTGAGGCTGGTTTGAAACAATATTCTGTTGCTTTTATCCATTATTTCCACCGAAGCATTTACCGCAACCGAATAGCGATTCCCATGTTGCCTGGGGCTATTGTGCTGGCTCTTAAAAACCATAGTATAGTCGGCCAGGTGTTTTTCCTCTGTTATCACCAAGCCTTCCTCCCTAAGTATCCTTTTGATCTCATCAGCGATACCGGAATCATGGCTTTGTCTGGCATCAAATCTTTGTTGATCGGGGGCTTCTGTTGCAATAAAAAAGACCGGGGCAACTACATCAACGGGCAAAGAAAAACTATTGGGCTTTACAGCTTCAAAAAACCTGTGCACAAAAATATCTGAAGTATTCTGTCGTACAAGCCTGTCCACATTTACCATACAGGATATTTCTTCATTGGCCATACCGGGCTTAATACCTTCAGGGGTAAACCGAAATCTTCCGAGGGCATCGGTGATCATTTCTGTTTTTCTGCCAGGCAACCATGAGTATTTTAAAACAACAGGTATACCTGCCAATGGCTCTCCCTGGGAGTTTTGCAAAGTAGCTTCAATGGTTGCAGCAGGTGATTCCCTGCCGGGTTTTAAAGAAAGTTTCTCCGTTGGAAAAATCACCTTCATATCCCGAATCTCCGTGGTAATATTTGTCATGAGCACTGTGGCATAAGGCTGGCTTTGACCATTTATGCTGGTAGTTAGATCTTCCGCAATAAAGTCTTTTATATCTTCAAAAGCTTTCACATAAAACCCGAGGGCATCAGAGGTTTTCCCCTGCAGAGAAAAAGACCGGGCCTGGTCAAATTTTGATTTTGACAGCGTTAGAGCTTTGTCAATTCTTTCTTGCTTTACCTGTTGGTATTTTGCCTTGGAAAGCCTGTAGTAAACCCAGTATTGCTGGTTTGATTCCCATTGTTCAACCAGTTCATAACCTTCAAGATATTGCTGTACACTCATATTAATATTGTCCAGGAAAAATTCGCTGGACACATTGTCAAACTCAAACATATTAAGCACGGAAGAGGATGAGATATTTACAGAAATGCCGGCTGCAAGTTCAGAAAGAGCAATTTGCCGGGCTCTTTCGCGAAAATCGAACTGGGGATTTTTGGCTGCCATGCCTACACCATGATAATACAAAGGTTGGGTAGGAGTTTGCACCACCCACTCCGGAGCCTTTTCCATCATTCGTTCATGGGTTCTTCGGCCCGATGAGCAGGCTGTGAAAATTAAGACAAGTGCGCTAAGGAGTAAGAGTTGTTTCATTGTTCGGGGTTATAGTTTACCAGCAAAGATGAAATTTTGTTGCTAATGTCTTCGAAGAGTCTTTCTCTGAGGGTATCAGAAGAAGCCACATCCCTGTCAGCAGTTAAAAGCTGCTGGAGTGAGGAGTATCTGCGCTCATCAAGCAGGTAGCTATCATTTCGCACATAAGCAGGATAGAGATTTTTGGTTTCGCCATCATAAGTGGCATAATTGGCTTCATCTTTTTCACTTTGATTAAATCGTTGGGAAAGTAAAATTTCACCATTTGTAGTTGATATAAGCTGCAGGTTCATTGTTATATCTATCTGGTTCATCCTTCTGAATTCATTATACTTTACCTGCCTGTCGCGGTAAGATATTTCTCCGGCTTCAGAAGTAAAAGACAATCTTTCAAAGCCGGTTTTTTCCTTTCTTTCAACTTTCTCTCCTGATTTATGATAGTGAGAAAAGTTTACTACCAAAACGGCTTTTATGCCATGCCTGTCATGGAGTTCGCGCAGAAGATTTTTATTTAATGCCCCAGTGGTACTTAGGAAAGATCGGTGTATTCTCTGGTTCAATGCCGGCAGTCTGTGGATTTTAATAAATGGATCTTTTGTATCGAGAATCTGCTGTATGACAACGTTTTCAAAGTCGGCTCCCACAGCTGTATTTCCGGGCATACGATTGGAGTGAATGGCAATAGGGAATGCAGCACACTCGAGCGCCTGGTTTCGGTATGTTGCCGCCTCTTTATAGTTACCACCGGCATCATCGAGGATTTGTTCGTAACCAAAGTAAGCGGTGCGACATTTTCCCTCCCTCAGGTTGCGGTTTGCCTGGCGGTAAACAGGTTCATTGCGTGCCTGAATGTATTGAACACGTACATCAAGGTATCCTGGATTTACATTATAAACATCACCCAAGGCCTCGGCAGCAGCATCAAAATCCTCATTAATGAGCAATAAAGTACCTTCTTTATAGCGTTCACTAAGAGCCTGTTCCATCCGTTGCCTTACATCTTTGTAGTTAGGATCCCGGCGCGATACTTTTTCCCATTCCTTGTAGGCCTGCATATAATTTCTCTGGCTGAAATACCTTGTTCCGCTTTGGTATAATGGCTCCAGAGTGGCAGTGTTCAGATAAGACTGGGTATCGCGGTAATCAGGATTAATATTTTGTATTTCAGTAAAAACCTGCTTTGCCTCATCAAAATTTTGTTCACCCAGAAGTTTTTGCCCGTATTCATATCTCTGCTCAAGATAAGTATCCTGTGATGTTTCATACATCCGTTGGGTATTGTGATCGATCCTTAGTTCTACGCCCACCCTCTTGGCTTTGGTTTCAAAATCTCTCATTTCCAGAAAGTTGTACACCACCGCTTGATGGTCTCCCCTGCTGCTGGCCCTGCCTATGTCAAGCGTAAGACTTTCAATGTACATCTGGCCTGATCTTTTCAGATCAATTTTCAACTCAACCTTGTTGGGTTTTTTCACTGCTGCCTGGTAGTAAAGTTCAGCAGCTTCTTTAAACATTCCTGCACTTTCAAATGAAGCAGCCTGCTTGGTCATTTTCCTGACAGCACATCCTGTATTAGCAAGGATAATAACCGATAGAATGAAGAGTAAATAAAGGGTACTTTTTTGCATAGCTTTATTTTTTAGACAGGTAAAAATAACAATAGTTTTGAAATAGAAACTCAGTGAATTACGGCAATCGATCCACATATGAACAAAAAGACCTTGCAAGGTAATTTCTGCAAGGTCTTTACATATCAAATATATTGCCAACTCATGACTTTATTTCGCCACCACCAAACAAAACAAGACCTTTCAGATACAGTATTTTCCCGGGTTGCTCATTTGGATCACTTTTCTCCAATGTTCTTTCATCAGAAAAACCACCAAAAATAGCAGTAACTTCATTTTTTACTTCCCAATCGCTGGGAATCTTTAGTGATGTACCACCAAATATACACAGCATATCAATGGCATTTACACCAGGTGCCATATCCGAATGCCGGAGATCAATCTCTGATCCTCCAAATATTGCCGTTAACTGTCCACCTTTAAAATTCTGGGTTTTGATCTTTCTTTCTCCGCCACCAAAAATATTGGTATCATTCAGGTAGTCATTCACATCGGCACCTTCAGGAATGTTGATTTGCTTGGGCGTAAAACTTTGTCTTTTCATGATTATGGCCAATCCGGCTATGATCAAAGCAACCGGGATTACAATCCGTATCACTTCTCTCAAACCTACATTAAATATATCACCGGCAAGAAAAACAGCACCAATAGTAAACAAGACCAGGCCTGTGGTTTTATTTCTTCGTGAGGCCATAAATATTACACCCAGGAATACCAGAAGGGTCTTCCAGGAAAATACCCAGTTAGGCAAAGCCCAGGGAAGAATGTCATAATAGTTAAACAACAATGCAAGACCAGCTACCAAAAACAGGAAGCCTACCAGATAACGATTTTCAACGTGAGATTTCATTGTATCTATTTTTTTGGGTAAAACAATAATGATAATTCCTGCAGCAAATGTAAGCTGGCAAAGAGTGTATATTCAACCCATAATCGGTAGATGGCACCTGGCTGTCGGTAAAGAGGACTAAATCATACCTTATTGCTCTCCAGGTCGCTGATATGAAGGTTAAGAGCCTTAACACTGATCACGATTTCCCATATGCTAATGGCAAGAGAAATGATCAATGCCACCAGCCCAATGCCGAAGATGATCTCTGCAGCCAGATTCCTTCCAATATAAATCAGAAACATACTAACCACACAAAAAAGAAGGCTGGCCACCCCATAAACCTGCATAGATTTAATCAGGGAGATCCTCTTTCGCAGGTTATCTATCTGGCCAAACAAGATTTGCGAAGGATCTGATTTATACTGTGCATGCAGGTTTCTTACAAGCTGGGCCAGGGTAAGGAATCGGTTGGTATAGGCAAGCAGGATGAGTGAAATAGCAGAAAAGAGTAAGGCTGGAGTAGTGAGTGTGAGTGATTCCATGAAAAGGAAATATTAATTAATACTGCGAATTTAATGATTATTATTAACCAGCATGCATAGTTCAACAAAACCAATTTTTATTTCCACAAAAAGAACTTTTATAACATATTCTTGTTAAGGATATAAAAATGTAAACAGTAATATTTTGTTATGAAAAAATCGGATTGGTCAATATACTTTTTGATGCTTGTTCTCATAACGGGCAATATACCAGACCTTTTGGGCCAGACGGGTACCATTCGCGGAAGGGTATTTAACGAAAAAAATAATGAACCCCTCCCTTTCACCAATATTGTAATTTTTGGTACCAACATAGGAAGCACCAGTGATATAGACGGTAACTTTATTTTTACCGGAATTGAGCCTGGATTTGTGCGCTTGCAGGCCACTGCGGTAGGTTTTGAACGCAAAGTAACAGCAGACTTCCAGGTAACCAATACGCGTGCTGCATATGTTGAAATTCCCATGAAGGAGATGGATCTGCAGTTGGAGGAGGTTGTGGTTGAAGCTTCTGTATTTGAGCGCCGGGAAGAAAGCCCCGTTTCTCTCAGAAGATTAGGGATTTCAGAGATTGAGCGCAGTCCGGGCAGCAACCGTGATATATCCAAGGTGATACAATCACTGCCCGGAGTTGCTTTCACGCCTGCCTTTCGCAACGACGTGATCATTAGAGGAGGTGGCCCAAATGAAAACCGTTTTTATATAGATGGCGTAGAAATCCCCAACCTCAATCACTTTGCCACCCAGGGGGCTAGCGGTGGTCCTGTGGGAATAATCAATGTAGATTTCATAAGAGAAGTGGAAATGTACTCATCAGCATTCCCTGCCAATCGTGGCAATGCTCTGAGTTCGGTATTTGAATTCCGCCAGATCAGGGGTGATGAAGAAAAACTTAATTTCAGGGGTACCATCGGGGCAAGCGACCTTGCCCTTACACTTGATGGTCCACTTTCAGAGAATACAACCATGATCTTTTCAGCGCGCCGATCCTACCTGCAGTTTCTGTTTAGCGTCATTGGACTTCCCTTTTTGCCCACCTACAATTCCTTCCAGTTTAAAACAGATACCCGTTTAAGCCAACGCTCTGAAATTACCGTAATAGGTATTGGGGCCCTTGACCAGTTCAGACTTAACCTGGATGCCAACGAAACAGAAGAACAACGCTTTATCCTCGATTACTTGCCAGTAAATGAACAATGGAATTATACCATGGGGCTGGTATACCGTCGCTTCAGGGATAATGGCTTTGACAGGCTTGTAATAAGCCGCAATATGCTCCGAAATTTTTCTTACAAATATCCAGGCAATAATGAATCTCTTCCCCGAACATTTGACTATGAGTCGGATGAAATAGAAAACAAGATCCGCTATGAAAGAACCACCCAATTGGGTGCTTATCGGTTTATTTACGGCGCGGGTGGTGAATATGCAAAATACCTGAATGACACTTATCAGGAAATATTTGTGGGGCAACCCATCATAATTGATTATGATTCTTTTCTGGAAATATATAAGTGGAGCATCTTCGGCCAGGTTACCAGGGGATTTTTCAATGACAGGCTTTCATTATCTTTTGGTTTACGCACCGATGCTAACAATTATTCGGCAAGTATGGCAAATCCATTAAGCCAATTATCGCCTCGCATATCAGGATCATACAAGCTTCAGGAAAATCTTACATTTAATGCGAGTACAGGCAGGTTTTATCAACTGCCTGCTTATACTACACTGGGATACAGAAACAGCGAGGGTGATCTGGTGAACAAGCAAAATGAACTGAAATACAAAGCTGTTAATCATTATGTTGCAGGGTTTGAATACCTGCCAACGCCCCGTACCAAGATTACCCTGGAAGGCTTTTTCAAGAACTATCTGCAATATCCCTTTTCTATAGCCGACCAGGTGCCACTGAGCAGTAAATCAGCCGATTTTGGTATATTCGGCGATGAAGAAGTAACCTCCACCAGCACCGGCCGCGCCTACGGCGCTGAACTTCTTTTCAGAGAGCAGAGGATCAGAAATCTTAATGTGATACTTTCCTACACTTATGTAAGAAGTGAGTTTGAAGATAGAGAGGGAAAGTATATTCCTTCGGCCTGGGACAACCGTCATATAGTGAATCTGACTGCTACCCGCAAATTGCCAGGAAACTGGGACATTGGTGCCAAATGGCGTTTTTCAGGGGGCGCTCCTTATAGCCCTTTCGATCTTGAAACCTCTACCCTGCTGAGTGCCTGGGAAAGACAACCGCAGGGTTATCTTGATTTTTCAAGGTTTAATGCCGAGCGATTGCCCGCCTTCCATCAATTGGACCTTCGCATTGACAAACAGTATTTCTTCCCCAAATTTTCCCTGATGTTTTACCTGGATATTCAGAATGTTTATAATTTTGAGTCTGAGCTACCTCCCAATCTGCTTCGCATAGAAAATGAACCACCATTTGTGGATGAAAACGGAATAGAAAGAATAAGAGTGCGTGAAATCACCAACACGTCTGGAACGGTGCTGCCGTCTATTGGTATTATGTTTGAATTTTAAAAACAAAAAAGCATGAAAATCAAGCGGAATGTCATTTTTTTTATCGTTGTTATATTGTTTTTACCTGTATTAATGGCTTTTGTGACAAAAAACAACCTACAGCAACGGTGGTGGCAAAAAAACAAGGGAAAAAAACAACAAATGGAATTCTCAACTTTGCAAAATGAATCGGGTTATGAGCTCGTAATTCACTTCGAGGCAGGGAAAAAGCACAACCATCCCTTAATGGCTTTTTGGATAGAAGATACCCTTGGTAATTATATTCAGAGCTTGTATGTTGCTGAATCTATCGCAAAAGGGTATTTCAGGCATGGGGATCCTTCTACGGGCCGCTGGCAACCCGGTCCTCTGCAAAGGCCGGCCGCACTGCCTTACTGGGGCCATAAGCGGGGAGTAAAAAACAAAGAGGGATATTATTTGCCAACTTCCGATGACCCCATGCCTGATGCAGTTACCGGTCCTACGCCCAAAGATGATTTTATTCTTTACTCTCGCACCAGGCATCAACAACCAGAAGTTTTTAACCTGCTGATGGAGATCAACCAATCCTGGGACTGGAACCAACACTGGCATAATAATAAGTTTCCGGACGATGATCAATACAAAACATCGAGTCAACCCGCTATCATATACCAGGCACGCATTGATACAAGGCAAACCGGGGCGGAGTTTGTCATGACCCCCATAGGACACAGCCATTGGTCAGGAGCTTCTGGAGAGGTGTATTCTGATCTGGAAACCCTTACCACGGCATTGCGTATTGCAAAAGAGGTAAAAGTTCAGGTGCAGTAATCGAGGTTACTTTCCCCAAAGTGCTGCAATGATCAAAGATTCAGTTTCGTGATGAGCTGTGTAAAGTCTGTTTGCTTAACCGGTTTGGTCAGATATTCATCCAGACCGTGTTTCATATAGCGCTCTCTGTCTCCCTCAAAAGCATTAGCACTAAGTCCGACGATGGGTGGGAGAAAATTCCCGTATTTCTTTCTCAGGGCTATGGTGGCAGCAATTCCATCCATTACAGGCATTTGTATATCCATCAGGACCAGGTCAAACATTCCGGGATTAAAAATGCGTACCGCTTCCTCGCCGTTTATAGCCAGCGTGACTTTATGATTCATGGCCTGCAGCATAAGGCCAATAACTTTTTGGTTTACCACTTTATCTTCAACCAGTAAGATCCTGAGTGATTGATCATTGTTATTTTTTTTTTCCTTATAATCTGTTTCTTGCCGGGGTGCTTCCGCAACGGTACATTTAAAGGTAAACCAGAACTCACTTCCATACTTGTATCTACTAGTAAAGCCAATGTCACCTCCCAATATTTTCGAAAGCTCTTTACAAATGGCAAGTCCCAGTCCGGTGCCATCGGAAGGGCGGTCATTTTCCTGTTCTGACTGATAAAAAGGTTTGAAAATATTGGATTGTTCCGATTTTCTTATTCCCTTTCCCGTATCTGATACAGAAATTTTCATCATGCATTCTTTGCCAACCACCGCTTCCCCTTCAACCAATTCAGCCTTCAATGCAATATTACCTTTTTCAGTAAACTTTACAGCGTTGGAAATCAAGTTGTTTATAATCTGAAGGATCCTGTTGTAATCACTTATTATAAAAGGTGGCAGATTTTCCGGAATGTGTTTCCCAAAGGCAATATCTTTCCGGCAAACAGAAATGAACAGTTTTTCACCCCTCTCAAAAAGCTTCTCGACAGAAAACACCTCATTGTTTAGTTTTACTTTACCGGCTTCGATTTTAGAGTAATCAAGAACAAGGTTGATGGTTTCTTTAAGGTTTTCACCTGAGAAGATCAGTGTTTTAAGATAATCTTCCTGAGTTTCGTTCAGAGGGGTATTCCGCAGTAATTCGGCCATACCCAGGATACCGGTCAAGGGTGTTCGTATTTCATGGCTCATATTGGCCAGGAAGTTTTGTTTAAACTCGGCAGACTTGCGGGCAATCTCAATTTGCTGATGCAGCAAAAGTTCCTCCTGTTTTTGATGCTCTTTTTCGCGTTGCAGCCCCCTGCGATATCTGATCACCAAAAACACCACTGCAACGAATAAACAAGCATAAATCAGAAAAGCCCACCATCGGCTGTACCAGGGCGGAATGATTCTAAAGTCATAAGATAGTTCGTTGCTGAAGACACCTGCATTGTTCATGGCTCTGAGCCTAAAGGTATACCGGCCAGGCTTCAGGTTGCCATATTGGGCTTCTGTGCGTGTAGTAAATGGCCCCCAATTTTGTTCAAGTCCTTCAAGATAGTATTGGTAACGAATGGTTTGCTGATAACGCGAAGGTACTGCAACATAGTTAAAAACCAGGTAGTTGCTTCTGTGTGGCAACTCCAGATTCATTGGAATTCCAAACCAGGGACTAATCCCATCAAAGTCAAATTGGCTTACCTGCATACCATTGGATAACATCAGCAGAGTATCCTGTTTTTCATATACATTTTTCCATGCTATTGCTTCATTGTAAAGATCGAGAGACGTGAGATAGATTTGGGGTGGCATTGAATCTAATGTGGTTTGATCAGGTCTAAATGCCGTAATAAGGTCATTTGCCCCTATCCAGATGGTCCCGTTGGTGTGTTGAAGCATAGCTCTTGAATTTACTCCCACTCCGTGAAATCCATCGGACCAGCTATAGTTTTTAAAGAAAATTCCTGAAGCATAAGCCTGGTCAATATCATGGTTGTATTGTGCATCCATTTCCAGCGGACTTTTTCTTAAAAATTGACTAAGTCCCCACCGGGTACCTATCCACATTTGACCATTATTATCTTCAAGCACTGAATAAACAAAGTTGCTGCCCAGGCCGTGTTTTTCGGTGAAATTTAAGAACTTGCCCTTTTCAAATTTTACAAGCCCTGATCCATTTGTTCCTGCCCATAGCACCCCTTTATCATCGATAAGGATGTCGAGGATATCATTGGCGGGGAACCCTTCCCGGGCTGAAAAAACGGTAAATGCTTTTCCATCAAACCTAATGATGCCGCTTTCGCGAGACGCTATGAAGATATTATCATTTTTATCAGCAATTATCTTACGGATATACATGTCGGGCAAGCCATTGCTCAAGGTATAGTGCGTAATTTCTTCGTTGTGAAGTTTGAAAACCCCATCACCATGTGTACCAATCCAAATTGCACCATTACTTGTTTCTGTAATGGCGGTAACCCCTATATCCATTAGCAGGGGGTGATTGGCAAAGGTATAAAACCGGTCCCCATCAAAAACCGACAATCCTTTATACAAAAAACCAATCCACAACCTTCCCCTGCTATCTTCAAAAATGGTTCTCACCCTGTCATCGGCAAGCCCATGCCAATTGGTATAGTGCAGGATGTGGTCAAAGTTAAATTTTATCAACCCTGATGTATTCATGCCCATCCATAAGCTGCCTGATTGATCTTCTGCAATGGCCCTGATAAAAGCTGCCGGTATACCATCATATTCAGAGTAATGCCTGAAAACATTGCCAAAATAGGCCCCAATACCACTACCATAGGTTCCGATCCACATTTGATTTCCCTTGTCCTGGCAAATATCCGTAATAAAGGAATTGATAAGGCCTTCCTGCTCTCCAAAAAAATAAACGTCTGTTCCCTCAAGGTATAATAGTCCAGCCTCATATGTTCCGGCCCAGATCCGACCTGAATGATCTTCAAAAACTGAGGTTATAGCGTTTTCAGGGAAACCACCAGATTCGTCATAAACAAGGAAACGATCACCATTGAAAGATACCAATCCGGCACCATCAGTGCCTATCCACAGGTTATTATTTTTATCAACACACACCGAGGTAGTAAAGTCACCGGGAAGACCATTGCGTGAAGAAACATGTTCAAATGATTCTCCATCATACATCAGTATACCATTACCCCTTGTAGCAAACCATAAGTTTCCTTGTGTATCTGAAGCAATAGAATATACCACAAAGTCAGAAATTCCAGCAACAGATTCATAGTTTGTGAATTTTGTTCCATCAAACTTAACAATACCCGAGCCATAAGTTCCAATCCAGATATTACCATTCGAATCCTCAAAGAGTGCTTCAATGCGATTTCGCGGGAAACCTTCCTTCTCAGAATAAATCATGAAATCGTTGCCATCGAAAATAACCATTCCCCCTATCCTTGTTCCAAAAATAACCCGTCCCTGGCTATCGGTAGTAAGCGAATTTATAAAATTATCAGGCAACCCATGATCGATAGTGTATTGATAAAAGCTAACCCCATCATACCGGATCAGGCCTGCACCGTAGGTACCGATCCACATATTTCCTTTATGATCAAATTCTATATTACTGATGTCATCATGCGGCAGGCCCTGTATACGGGTATGAAAACGAAAACTGAACGGATTAAGGGTTTTCATAACAGGATCTTTGGTTTTGATCACTACCGGCATTAACGCTTCTGAAGTGCGGGGAGAAATAGCAAACTGTGTTACCTTATCCCCTGGCTGAGAAGCAGAAACATCTGTGCTTTCCTTTTTCAGACTGTCAGTGGGTGTGAAAGGAATCTCAAGTGGTTGCACCTGGCGTTTGTTGTTGATGGCAAGTGTTATTTTTTGCGGTTCACGGGTTTTTACAGCAACAAAACCAGGACTGGGAAATACAGCCGGCGGTGTATCAGTGGAAATATCAGTTAATGTACTATCTATACTTTGCCACGCCAGAGAACTGGTTTCCCGGGGATTTGTATCACTGAAATTATCCCGGTTGTCAGGGCTTAAGAAGATCAAAGAAAATAATATAAGTAAAAAGACTTTCATGCCATTATCTTTTGATCAATTTGCTTTTCCTGAATGAACAAAATGCCTCCTACGTCCATTAAGGGCCCCTGGTACAGCTCAATAATTTCAAAACCATTGTGATGTAGTTGTTCCCGGATCAGTTCTGCATGCTGCAATCCGTAGAGACTACCACAAAAATAAACTTTTTTTTGCCAGAGACCACATGTACCGCCAATAAAGCCACATTTAAAACCTTGCAAAACAATATTTTGCGGGTGAACGAATTGAACATTTAAAGACTGCTGCAACAAGGTATGCTCAATACCTCTGTCAGAAGTTAAGAATAACTCCCCGGCAAGAAAAGTAGTACACCTTGTATAAGCTTGTCTGCAGTGTATAAACTTCGTTGCCTTTTCCTTTATTAAATCATCACTTACCTTAGCATTATGTAATACACCATAGGGGGTGTACAATGCATTATAAATTGCAGTAGCGGGATATTTTGCACCCACAGGCATTATACCTTTTTGATAGGCGATATTGTGCCGATCCAGGATCTCTAGATACCTTGCCGGAATATTGGGTGCCACGATAAGGCCTCCGGGATATTGGAATATAAACACATCAGGATGACCCGAAACGGCATCATACGCAATTCCGGGTGCATCAAAGACCACCACCTCTCCCCAATGGCTGAGAGCTTGCCTGGCAACAGCGGGTGCTTTCCTGTCAATGAATATTAACATGGAGATCTCCTTTATGAACGGACATGTCTGAAACGAACCGGACTTTTGCAAAATTGCCTTTCAGAAGGTTTTTATTTACTGCCTTATGGCCTATAGCTGCATTGAGATCGGTAGGATTTATGCGTACTTCGAGTTCATTGCCCTGTCTACCTTTGAGTTTTTCTGTTATTCTGGTGCCCCAAACCTTTGATAATACCATTTCGCCAAATGCCGGATGAAAAGGCCCTGCCACCAACGATGTATGGTTTAAGAATCCTTCTGAAGGATGCAAGCCCATGCGCAAAACCTTAAGGCCAGCCCCGGTGAATATTTCATATAAAATGGCAGATAGCTCTACAGCTTCCTGTAATGATTGCGGAACATACTGCCCCTGTTGAAACATTTTTTCGAGAGGAGTATCCTTTACTACAAGAGTAGGGTAAATCCTGGTGGTATGTGCACCCATAGAAACAATTTCGCGGGCAGTGGCAATGGAAGTTTCCGGAGAATCGCCCGGCAATCCGGTCATCATTTGCAAGCCTGTTTCAAAGCCTGCCTCCAGCAATAATGAACAGGCATTTTTCACATCGGTTTTGGTATGGCCACGGCCAGAGGTTTCAAGAACCTTGTCGTTGAGCGATTGCGCACCCAGTTCAATGGAAGTTACCTGATATTGTTTCAGAAACTGTATTTTCATGGCAGAAATATAGTCAGGCCGTGTAGAAAGTCTTATTCCTTGTATTCTTCCATTTTCAATATAAGGCTGCACTGCTTTGAGATACTTCTCCTGCAGATGTAAGGGCAACCCGGTAAAATTTCCCCCAAAAAAGGCCACCTCTATCCTGCTGTTTTTGTTATGCATGGTAGAAAGATGCTCTTCAATGGTTTGGCTAATACTTTCCAGGGCAGGAGGCTGGCACCTTTCTGTTATGGTAAATTGATTGCAGTAAATGCACCTGAAAGGACAAGCCAGCTCAGGAATAAAGAAAGGTATATTGAAATAACGAGTGGTCATATTTCAGAGTATTGGCTGTACTGTGATAATTTTTACCGTCATTCTTTACCGGCAAAAAGCCGGCTGGTTACTGATCAGGCGGCTTATTTAGGAAGTACAAATTTAAATATTTTTCAACGGGGTCATTTTTAAGGAGGCAACTTGACGGAAAGGTATAACTTTGCGCCGTCATTTAAAAAAACTATGGAATTACGAATTGGAGAATTAGCAGCCCTTGGAACAGCCTTTTGCTGGACAATTACCGCACTTGCATTCGAAACCGCCAGCCGTAAAGTAGGTAGTGTGGCTGTAAATATTATTCGCCTGATTATGGCCCTGGTCATGCTCAGCATATTTTCCTGGTTTAACCGCGGCTTGTTTTTCCCCACCGATGCAACCGCATTTACCTGGTATTGGCTCATTTTGTCGGGATTGGTAGGCTTTGTTATTGGTGATCTGTTTCTTTTTGAAGCTTTTACACTTATCGGCTCCAGGCTTTCTATGCTTATCATGACCCTGGTACCACCCATAACAGCAATCCTGGGTTGGTTGCTCATGGCAGAGCAAATGAGCATCATCAATATTGGTGGGATGGTAATGACCATTTCAGGAATTGCTCTTGTAATTTTTCAAAAACACGCACCCGGCAAAAGCCGTATCAATGTACCTGCCAAAGGTTTGATCTTTGCCTTTCTTGGCGCTGCAGGCCAGGCCAGCGGCTATGTTTTGAGTAAGTTTGGCATGGGTGAATTTGATCCTTTTGCTGCAACCCAAATACGGGTAATGGCAGGTATCTTTGGGTTTATCATCTTAGTAAGCTTTTTCCGTCGCTGGAGATCTGTAGGCGGTGCATTGACCCAAAAAAAGCCTATGTTGCTTATGATGATAGGAGCGGCATTTGGCCCTTTCATAGGAGTTTCTCTTTCGCTATTGGCAGCACAGCATACTACAACAGGTGTTGCTTCAACCATTATGGCTATTACCCCAATTCTGATTATTCCCCCAACTCTTCTTATTTTTAAGCAACCCGTAAGCTGGAAAGAAATTGTAGGAGCGGCAATAAGTGTGGCCGGTGTTTCGTTATTTTTTATTTTCTGAGAATACTGAGAAAATTATCATTTTCAATCGTGATATTTGCCTTAATGCATGCTCTATGTAGCAGTTCCAGAAAATGTTATCATAGTCCTTGAATCTTATGCTGCACGGTGCCGGAATCATTCTGACCGCCCGGAAAGACACACCTGAAATTGTAATAATGACATGTTGAAGCGAATCAGGCAATACTTTATTTCCAATAAAAGAAACAGGAAAAAACACTCAGCCTTGTTCAAAAAAACAGCCATTGCGATGGCTGCCCTGTTTGCTCTAATAATACTAATGCTTTTAATCCTGGTAGTGAGTGTTAGGGTTGGGTTATTTGGTAAATTGCCCACCATGCGCGAACTGGCATCAGTTGAAAATCAGCTATCTTCAGAAATATATGCGGACGACGGCCGTTTATTGGGGAAATTCTTTATTTATGACCGTAGCCACGCCTCAATTGAACAGATCTCTCCCAATGTAATTGATTGTTTGATAGCTACCGAAGATGCCAGGTTTTATGAACACAGCGGAGTGGATTTGCGAAGTTTGGCGCGGGTATTATTGAAAAGTATTCTGTTGGGTGATAAATCAGCCGGAGGAGGCAGTACCATCAGCCAGCAACTTGCCAAGAATCTATATTCAAGGAAAGATAACGGATTTCTTTCGATGCCGGTAAACAAGATTCGCGAAATGATTGTAGCCCGGCGCCTTGAAAAGATCTATTCCAAGCAGGAGATTCTTACCCTATATCTCAATACGGTGCCCTTTGGAGATAATGTTTATGGCATTAGTGCTTCCTCATTGCGGTTTTTCAACAAAAACGCAGGCGATTTAACCATTGAAGAATCCGCAGTATTGGTAGGGATGCTCAAAGCAACGAACCTGTTCAATCCTCGCCTATATCCGGAAAACGCATTACAGAGGAGAAATATAGTAATAGGTCAGTTGCAGCGTTATGATTATATAAATAAAGAAGTAGCCGACTCGCTGCGTTCTCTCCCTCTGCAGTTACAATACAACGCTATTACCCACAACCAGGGGCCGGCACCCTATTTTCGCGAAATGGCAAGGATGAGGATCACAAAAATCCTTGATGAATATAATAACCACAATCAAACGAATTATAATCTCTTCACCGACGGATTAAAGATTTATACGACCCTTGACTATGATCTTCAGCTCATGGCCGAGCAAGCCATACGGCGCCAGGTATCCAGGCAACAAAAGATGCTGGATGAATACTACAAAAACATATCGCCTGAAGCAGCAAAAGCCCTTGTGCATTCCTTGGCACAAAATACGCCCAGGTATCATGCCCTGCAGGAAGTAAATGCTGCTGAAAAACAAATTGAGCAAGCCTTTACAACAAAACAGGCCATGGAGCTTTTCTCGTGGGATGGAGCCGAAAGAGTTGAAATATCTCCCCTGGACTCCATTTTCCGGATGCAAAAAGTATTGCATTCAGGGTTGGTTTCCATTGATCCGGGGAATGGATACATAAAAGCCTGGGTAGGTGGAAACGATTACCGGTTTTTCCAGTTCGATCAAGTACTATCGCAACGGCAGGCGGGATCGGCATTTAAACCTTTCCTGTATGCTACAGCCCTGCAACAGGGAATAGATCCCTGTGAGTATGTAAGTAATGAACAAAGGGTATTTGCAGAATACGAGGATTGGACTCCCACCAACGTGCGAAACGAATATGAAGGCTACTACAGTATGAGTGGAGCGCTTGCCCATTCAGTAAATACCATAGCAGCTTATTACGTGAGCCTTACAGGAGTAATGCCAGTAATAGAAACCGCCACCAGGGCAGGTATAAAATCTCTATTGCCAAGGGTACCTTCACTTGCCCTGGGTACGGCTAATGTAAATCTTTTGGAGCTTACCTCTTCTTATGCCACCTTTTTGAATGACGGTATACCTGTTGAACCAGAATGGCTGCTGAAAATTGAGGATAAAAATGGTCGCGAAATTTACAGGATGCCTCCCCGGGAAATTGAACCCGAACCTGCATTTGGAAAAGATATTGCCATGATGACAAGACAAATGATGCAGGCAGTAGTAGATAGCGGAACCGCTGCCTCGCTGCGCTATGGTTATGGATTGTATAGCCCTTTGGCAGGAAAAACCGGCACAACACAAAACGGGGCAGACACATGGTTTGTAGGCTTTACACCAGGTTTGGTTACTGGGGTTTGGACAGGTTTTGAGAACCCTGCTTTCGTAAATATCTATCAATCTCCCCTCAGTAGTGGGGGTAGTGCCGTACCGGTTTGGGGCGATTATCATACAAGGATACAGCAGAATGCCTACACAAGGAAATATATAAAAGGTTCTTTTACTGCTTTGCCAGATTCTCTTTCACACTTGCTTGCCTGCAATATGTATCTTGAGGAACTACCACCAGAGAATCTTTGGGAAAGATTGTTTAAGCCCAATGAAAAGTATCGCAGAGAAAAACGCGAACAAAAAAAGCCACGCAGCCGGTTAAGGCAGTGGCTTGAAAACATTTTTTAAGAACAGGGATAAGGCATCAGTTTCTTTCCCTGCCAGGCATTTGATGGCGGCCCCTTCCCTCTTTATACAGAAAACGGTTAAAATCCCTTTCTGCATCGTAAAGCTGAATTACCTTTTTGATGGGAAGTATCTTCTTAAATTTTTCATGGTATTCGCGACGCAAAGCAACCATTTCTTCCATGTTGCTGATATCTGCATCTGCAATTTTCAACAGCTCTTCCTGGCTGAGTTCTTCGATGCTTTGTTGCTCCCGGCGCATATTTCTATGACGTATCATCATTTGATTGCGTTTTTCATTGTACTCATTATATACCGGCCAAAACACCTGGGCTTCTTCTGGTGTGAGAGATAGCTCAGTAGTTATAAATGCTATGCGGCGTGCCTCCAGTTCTTTGTATTTTTGCTGCCACTGCCCCTGCCCTCTTTCCAATCCCCTCTGGGCAAAGGAAAAGGGAGCTATCAATAATAATAGCAGTAATACGGTTGTAAAGCTTTTTCTATGCAATGTGTTCATAATTTATTCACATTTATGTTGATACAAAATTTTCAATCAATAATATCAGCAGGAGATTCCATGTAATAATAGCCATAATCCATAAGGTAATCTACTATCTGCTCATCCGAATCAGGGCTATCTGTTTCAGAATCCAGGTTATTGGTTTCAAGAATCATTTCGTAATATGCATCAGTCTGGTAATCTGCATACCATACCATATATTCTTCATAAAAACCCTCATCAGCTATACCGTTTATACTTTGGCTGGCATCCCTGAGCAGGAAGAAATATCCTGCCAACATAAGCATAACTGATAATACTCCAACCAGGACAAAGCGGGGCAATTTCTGAAAAACAGGCTGAGCATTCTCTTTCTTATTCAAACCAGAGATCGAAATTTTTTCACTAATCTGACCGGAAAGCCCATCAAAATACCCCTCAGGAGCTATAAAAGGATTCTCTCCTTTAAGCTTATCAAGATTAGGTGCTATTGGGTGCAACTCTTTTTTAATATTTTCTTTTTCACTCATAGTAAGCCGATTATAAATCTTAGACAAAAAAACCAACAACAGGTTTAATTTTCAGTAAGATATTTTTCAATTTTATTTACAGCATGATGGTAAGATGCCTTTAATGCTCCAACAGATGTATCCAAAACAGCAGACATATCCTCATATTTCATTTCATCGTAATAGCGCAGGTTAAACACAATGCGTTGTTTTTCCGGAAGCTTTAGGATAGCCTTTTGCAGTTTTTTCTGAATTTCATTGCCCGAAAAAAATGTTCCCGTATCTATTTTATTGCTCAAAACATCTTCTACATCATTCCAGGGTAAGAAATACCTCAATCTTTTTCTTTTTAAAAATGTAAGGGCTTCATTGGTGGCTATTCGATAAAGCCAGGTAAATAAACCAGACTCGCTCCTGAAATTCCCCAGAGCTTTCCATGCCTTAACAAATACTTCCTGAACCAGGTCGTTGGTATCTTCATGGTCGATCACCAATCTTCTGAGGTGCCAGTAAATTTTTTCCTGGTATTTTTTTACAATCAGGTTAAAGGCATAGTTTGGATTTCCGGATTGTTTATAAAGTTCCAGTAAGTATTCATCCGTATAGTGTTCCATATAATCTACTGAGGTAAATCCTCTTTGTATGTATCAGGGCATTAATACAGTTTAAACTCGACTCATTTAGCAGACTTTTTTTTTCCATAAAGGTTTAATGTCATAGAAACTTTTTTGGTTCACAATTTATTTGGCCGTAAAATGTCCTAAAAGCGGGCAATTAATCCTGCTGATTCATAAGTGAAAAGGAAGCTGCTTCTGTTCTCCATTGCCAATAACTATTCCTGAAAAAGAAGTATGTCAGTGAAAATGCAGACACAACCACTGACCAAATTAATAATTCAGATTGACCACAGTGGAAATCCCTGAATCGATCCGGAAAGTTTTTTCTTTGGAGAAAATGGTTTGACTGGAAGCTTTGGAACGATAGACTACCCTATAGGTTCCAGGCTGGAGATAGATCGATTCGCTCTGGGCATTTTCACGAATTACATGAACAACATTTAGCTTATTGTCCTCTTCATGCAATATTTTGGCATATCCTTGTGCGGGCAACCTTATTACAGCAATACCAGGCTGAGGTACCTCAACAGTTGTTGTATGGCTCTGCCTAATATCAATATTTTTCACATGCACCCTGGGTAATGATAAAATCTCCAGGTCATATTCTCCAACAAGGTATTTCTCCGTATTTCCAAAGATCTGCGTTGTGAGAGTTTCCATTTCACCAGCCTTTCTTACAATAGCCCGGTAGGCAACCTGCGTTTTGCCTCCCACCAAAAGGGTAAGGCTACCCTGGGGGGCATCAATGGGGATAATATTGTGTTTGCCCGGATTAACCTTTACCTCGAGTTTTTCTACCGGTGGCATTGTATGAACCTTAATATCATATATCATAAGAGGATCCAGGTAGTACAATGTATCCGGAGTACCCCTATGATTCATGGTATGAACAAAACTTTCCATAATCCTGCCACTGGTGTGGTCATATAATGTTATGGGCACGTTCGTTTCTGTTGGCAAACCATAAATATCCATAAGGTTTACCTGGGCAGTAGTATTGTCTAATGCCTGAGAAATTACAATGTTAAGGCTTTGCCTGAACTCTACTTCACTGGTGGCATCAAAATACTGACCCACACACTCAAAATCAGCACTAAAATCACGTCCAATACCAATAATGAAAGGTTTGAGAAAAATCCCTTTTTTTTGCAATTCCCTGGAGACGGCGCATGGATCACCGCCGCACTCCTCAATCCCATCGGTAATGAGCACTATTATATTCCTGCAATTATCACAAGGGGGAAAATCATGCTGCGCTCTTTCCAGCGACATAGCAATGGGAGTTGTTCCCCTGGGAGTAATACTTCTTAATCGCTGTTTTATTTGGGGAATATTGTCATTGTCAAAAGGAATCTCAAGCTTAGAATCATCACAATCCTGCGGAGGGAAACGTTTTTGATGGCCATAAACCCTAAGGGCAAGCTGAGTATTTGGGGTTTGCTCAAGACTGTCTAGCAGTTCAGTAAGAAGATCACGGGCAATATTAATTCGCATATCACTTTGCCAACGGGCAAACATACTTTGCGAAGCATCAAATATAAACAATATACGGGTCAGGGGAGGCTCCTTCTCATTGGGCTGCTGGCGTCCCTGTCCTGTTAGTGAATTACTGATACAAATCAGAAATACTATTAATGATAATGCTAACTTTTTACTATTCAATGTGCGCTTTTTCTTGTTAAATGTATTTTATTTCTACGCAAAAAGTGACAAAATGTTGTAATAATTCCTGCAGAGAAAAATTACGCCATGCAAAACGTTGCAAATTTTCTTTTTCGAGCATGTTTTTACTTTGCATCGAGTTGAATATAACTATAAATTCAACTATCCCGGCAAATTTAGTCAATTAGCTATTGCCTTTTATCAGAAAACATACGGGATATTGAGAAAAGGAATAGTGTAACATAAAAAACAGTAATTATTCGCAACAGCCCAAGAACGAAATTATAAGTGTTTTTTCATACACACCCCCACTTTTTTTATTGCTTTTCTGCTAAATTGATACTTTTTTTTAATGCAACCCCGTTTTTTTGACTACCTTTGCCCGAAAACCTTAACATTTTACATTATGAGCAACAGAAGATTTACAGCGATCAAAGAGTCACTAAAACACGAACCCCTGGAATTGAACGGTATTCCCTCAAAAGTATCGGAGTTTTTTGCAACAAGTGTTTTCAATGACCGCGCCATGCGAGAATACCTCCCTGACGATGTATACAGGAGTATCACAGAAAACATAGAGAAATCAGAAAAGATTGATAAGAAAATTGCAGATCAGGTGGCATCGGCTATGCGAGCCTGGGCAATCAGCAAAGGAGCTACCCATTATACTCACTGGTTTTTACCCTTAAACGGGGCTACAGCCGAAAAGCATGATTCCTTTTTCAGCCCCTCGTCAGATAACAACATGAGTATAGAGCAGTTTGACGGAAGTAAACTGGTACAACAGGAACCTGACGCCAGTAGTTTGCCCAGTGGTGGTTTGCGAAATACATTTGAGGCCAGGGGTTACTCTGCTTGGGACCCCTCCTCTCCTGCATTCATAATGGATAATACGCTATGTATCCCCACAATATTCGTAGCCTACACCGGAGATGCCCTTGATTTTAAAACTCCCCTGCTTAAAGCACTTAGCTTCATTGATAAAGAGGCAACAGAAGTATGCCAACTATTCGACAGAAGTATTACCAAAGTTTTTTCTACCCTTGGTTGGGAACAGGAATATTTTCTGGTAGATGAAGCTCTATTTTATGCTCGACCCGACCTTGTTTTAACCGGACGTACCTTGCTGGGACATGCTCCTGCCAAAGGACAGCAGCTGGAAGATCATTACTTTGGTGCTATTGCACCCAGGGTGCGGGCCTTTATGAATGAATTTGAATACGAAGCATGGAGACTGGGTATCCCAGTAAAAACAAGGCACAACGAGGTTGCTCCTAATCAGTTTGAACTCGCCCCCGTATTCGAAGAGGCAAATATCGCCATTGATCACAACCAATTGGTAATGGTGGTGATGGATAAAGTTGCACGGAAGCACAAATTCAGAATCCTTTTTCATGAAAAACCCTTTGCAGGACTAAATGGTAGCGGGAAACACAACAATTGGTCCCTGGCAACAAATACCGGAAAAAATCTTCTCAGCCCGGGTCACACACCCAAAACCAACCTTTTGTTCCTTACCTTCTTCATTAATTTTATCAAGGCAGTGCATGAACATGCCGATTTGCTAAGAGCAGCCATTGCATCGGCGGGCAACGATCATCGTCTGGGGGCTAATGAAGCTCCCCCGGCTATCATCTCGGTATTTATCGGTTCGCAACTTACAAAGGTGCTAGAAGATATAGAGAAAAAGGTGAAAAACAGAAAAATGACCCCTGAAGAAAAAACCGAACTGAAACTAAATATTGGAAAGATCCCACAAATCATCCTGGATAACACAGACCGAAATCGTACCTCCCCTGTAGCTTTTACGGGTAATAAATTCGAATTCAGGGCTGTTGGATCGGCGGCAAACTGTGGCCCCGCCATGATTACTATCAATTCAATAGTTGCCAATCAGCTTAAAAAATTCAGAAAAACAGTAGAGACTGCCCTGGATAAGGGAGAAGACAAAGATGAAGCTATCTTCAAAATTTTAAGAGATTACATTATCCAAAGTAAACCCATCTTATTTGAAGGCAATGGTTATAGTGATGAATGGGTAATTGAGGCTGAAAAAAGAGGGCTGTCGAATTTTAAAAATACCCCAGATGCACTTGCTGCTTTTCTGAGCGAAAGCACTAAAAAACTTTTTGTTGAGAATAACATATTTACGGAAAAAGAACTTGAAGCCCGCTGGGAAATCAGGCACGAAAACTATGCAAAGGTAATTCAGATCGAATCAAGGGTAATGGCAGACCTTGCAGGTAACCACATTATACCTACAGCCATAAGGTACCAGAGCATTTTGGTAGATAATGTAAGAGGGCTCAAGGAAATCCTTTCGAAAGAACAATTTGAAAAACAGGCAGAGCTCCAGATATACATTATTGGAAAAATCTCTGAACATACTACCGAAATTCGAAAATTTGTAAAAGAGATGATCGAAAAAAGAAAAGTTGCCAATGCCATTGAGGCATCAAATGAAAGAGCCACATTCTACTGCAATGAAGTAAAACCATACCTTGAAACAATAAGGTATCATGTAGATAAACTTGAAGTACTTGTGGATGATGAAATGTGGACTTTACCCAAATATCGGGAAATGCTTTTTGTAAAATAAAACCCCATTTGTAATCCACCGCACTAAGCAAAAACAAAAAACCGGTCCTTAGCCCAATTTTTCAGGAAAATTGAACTTTCAGGGCCGGTTTTTTTTATTGGTGGGCAGAAGTTAATTACTAAAAATTGTACGTAAGTCCAATTCCAAATTGTTGCATAAACTGTGTGGTAGGTCCGGTTACAGTTACTTCTTCTCCATTTACAGTTTCTGTTCGGGTTATATCAATATCATGATCGTAGAGTAAATGTAATCCAATGGTTGCGGTTAGAAATTCATTGATTGGCATGTTGATGCCTGTTAACCAGTCTACATCAGTATTCTTTCTGTTATCGGCATTGGAATCAGTGTAGTTATTAAACAAGATAACCCTTGAATTGACATTTACATTGGTTATTACCTCTTTCTGAAATTCGATCCTCACCATGGCCCCCAGCTCCGGATTTACATTTTCACCCGGTTCAACACCATAAGCACCCTGGGAAGATAAATCATCATCCATCACAAAAGTAAATTTCCCGGTTACCGGGGAGATAAAAAACGAAATATAATCTGCAGGTTTATAGTCAAGTCCCAAAGCTACAGTAAGATATCCGGGAGCCATAAATCTTGAAACAACATTTTCGTCATCTGGCAAATTATATCCTTTATCAAATTGCGATTGAAAGTTGAATATAGCTGAATAATTCAATTTGGGATTGATCTCCCTTCCAAGTTTTGAAAAGAATTCAATTTTATCGGTATTCTTTCTTACAGGATTATTTTCGAGTTTTATAATACCATAAGACAGGTCAAGATAGCTCTCCCAGGAAATCTTATCATTTGCATAATTAACATTCATCCTTGCATTTGTAGTGGACGAGAATGAATTTTCACCCCCGGCAGCCCAATTGGTAAAATTCACCTGGTTAAGATTCTGTTGAAAGAAGCCAGAAAACTCCCAGTTTTTATCCTCTTCATTTTCAGCATCCTGCGCAATCAGCAAAACCGAAACCATCACCATCAATACACCAAACATTAACTTTTTCATTTTCGTAGGTTTAAATTTATAAATTGAGAAAAAGACCCTAATAATATGTTTTTTAGCTATGGAATAGCAATAATGTGTCAAACAATAATAAAATAATAATGTTTACTTTACGAATGTTTTCATTTTGCAAACCGATGTAGGCTTTTATCGTGCTTCACCCATCAAAGAAAATAATCATTCTTGTAAAATATTTTGAGTATGAGAGCTATTGTATTTGAAAATCCTCATGATCCGTGTATTGTTTCAGAAATCCCTGTCCCTGAGCCTGGGGAAGGAGAGGTACTTGTAAAAATCATATCAGCTTCATTAAACAGAAGAGATTACTGGATCAAAAAAGGTATATACCAGGCCAGCAGGTTCCCTTGCGTACCCGGATCAGATGGAGCAGGTATTGTTGAAAAAGCAGGGCCCGGAATAAGCACTGACCTTGAAGGAAAAGAAATAATTATCAATCCAGCCCTGAACTGGGGAGATAATCCTGATTACCATGGTGATCGGTTTGAGATCCTTGGCCTTCCCCGGCAAGGTACTTTAGCAGAATATGTGTGTGTGCCAGCTGAAAACATTTATCCAAAACCTTCAGGTTACTCTTTCGAAAAAGCATCTGCTCTGCCATTGGCAGGACTTACTGCATATCGTGCATTGTTTACAAGAGGAAAGCTTAAGGCAGGTGAGAGTATCCTTATTACCGGTGTTGGCGGTGGTGTTTCTATGTTTTTATTGAAATTTGCCGTGGCTGCAAACGCTAATGTATATGTAACCAGCAGCTCTGAAAAAAAGATTAAAAAGGCGATACAACTTGGAGCATCATATGGGGTACAGTATAATGTTAATGGCTGGAATGAAGAATTGGCGTCACATTCCGGAGGATTTGACCTGATCATTGACAGTGCAGCAGGAAACAATTTTCCCTTACTAATATCCCTGCTTAATGTGGGCGGAAGATTAGTTAATTTTGGTGGAACTGCAGGTAAGATTCCCGAACTTACTGCAGCAAAAATCTTTTGGAAACAAGCTTCAATTTTAGGTACCACAATGGGCAGCCCTGAGGATTTTTCCAATATGCTTAGCTTTATTCATGAAAAAAATATAGAACCTGAGATTGACAAAATTTTCCCGATGGAAGATGCAGAATTATCATTCAAACACATGGAAAATCAAGAGCAATTCGGAAAAATTGTCATCAAAATTGCTTAATCAATGCATTTGGGAAGTTGCATTTTCTTCGATTTTTTCCGCACTCATGCAGGCCCCTATTTAAGGGATTACATATATAAACACCTGACAGAATGATAATTAGCAAGCATAAACAAAAAAAACACAGCGAGAGGAATCAACTTTTTTACTGTGGTTTACACCTAACAAAATTTTAGTAAATAAACGAATTGTTTAAACTTGCCACCTATACTATATTTGATTTATAATCGTTCTTTAAAGATTTGACACGAAATATTTTCGACATAAAGAAATTAATTTATAGCAACTTGTCTGATAATAGGCAGGCATGACAATAGGTCAAACGAAGTTGAAGAAATCAACGTTTTTACGATGATGAGAGATGAAGATTGGTTTTGGCCTTATTTAATGTCGGGGAACTAAGCAATGCTTTCAGGTGTTGTCGGATACATTGTGAAAATTGCATGTTTAGTTCTCTCTGAATGGGGAGGTATCAGAGTTTATCTATTTGAAGGCAAGTTGCTTATTTTTTTTGTCGTTGTTATATAAAAAAATTGGATTTCCTCCCGGAAATCCATGTTTTTGGTTTTATTGTTTTACAGTGTTAGTGGTGTGAGGGTTGTCTTTGTGAAAAGACAACCCTTTTTTTTTGTCTTCTAAGATGAGATAGCATTGTTTTTCAATGCAAAACTTACCAGAGCAGCAGTGTTTTTTAATCCTGATTTGGATAACATATTATTTCTGTGGCCACCCACTGTACGTGGACTAATATTCAACTTTTTTGCTATATCTGCATTGGAGAACCCCTGGCTAACCAATTGCAATACCTCAAGCTCACGCCTTGTAAAACTATCCAGTATGCTTTTTTCTTTGTTTTCCTGTTTTGCGTTGAATACTTTACGAGTTACCATTACTAGGATCTCATCACTGAAATACCCCTTTTCCTGGGCCAGATTATCGATAGCTTTAATCAACTCTTCCTTGCCAATATTTTTCAGAAGATATCCAAGTGCTCCTGCCTGAAGCATTTCTTCTACATATTCATTTTCGCCAAACATGCTCAATGCCAGAATTTTCAGATCTGGTTTTATTTCAAGGGCACGTTTTGTTGTTTCGATGCCATTAATTCCGGGCATTTTAATATCCATAAAAACAATATCCGGAGAAATGGAAGGAAGCATATCAATAAACTCCTCTCCAGATTCTGCCTCTGCTATAATATTTACATTTGGAATCTCTGTCAATAAATCCTTTAGACCGTTCCTGAAAATAAAGTGATCGTCTACAATTACTATTTGATGTGCCATAAGATTGCTAAAAAAAGGTTCTTTGCTGTGAAACCTTGTGATTATAAGATTCCATTTGTATTTATAAATTGAGGCTCAAATATAGCCATGCGAAAGGGAAGAAATATCCGTATTTTTATGTAAATTTTAATTATTTTCCCTTTGTCTTAAATTATTGTTTAGGGAGGTTTTTTGTCTGTAAATCCCTCACAGACAAATATGAAGGTACTATTAGTGTTAAAAAATCATTGCACACATAATGCACCTATGGGCCAAGAGTTTTTAAACCAGTTAATTGATTAAAAAAAAAGAATTCATGCATTGGCCAGGTTTATTACAGAATCTTTCTGCAGAGGCTTATTTAGAAATTGTTTTACAAACCGGTTATCCATGGCTCTGTTGTAATCATCTGCGTCTATGGAAGATGATAACATAACTATCCTGGATTTTTTATTTACGCTTTCGGGGAGTTGCTCAAATAAATCCAGGAAACCAAAACCATCAATTTCAGGCATTCTAATGTCCAGAAAAATAACATCTGGTATCAGACTTTGATCCTTTGTTGCCATTTCCTTCAAATATTCAATAGCAGACAAAGCAGAATTCTTAACCGTTATGGAAGTTGCAAGTTCTGTTTTCTGAATTACCCGTTTATTGACCATATTATCGATGTCGCTATCATCTATCAATAATATTGTATCTAATTTCATTGATGTATATTTTAAATGTTCTTTACTATCTAACAATGCTCATTAAATGTTCCAGGAATTGGATTGTCTTTCCACTGCTTGGCAGTGACTCTTTTTTCTAAGAGATTTCAATACCCAATAATTAGTATGAGCTCAATTCTTTATTTGTATTTTCACCAGGGAGTGATACAACCTTGTAGTTCCGGTTTACATAATTAGGAATTTCTACTTTAAAAGTTGTTCCCTTACCTGGTTCTGATTCCACCATGATTTTCCCACTGAGTTTTTCAACAATCTCTTTAACAATATAGAGACCTATTCCACTTCCCTTGCTTTTTTCTGTTCCACGATAGAACATTTCATAAATGCGCGGCAGGTGCTTTTCATGGATGCCGGTTCCATTATCGCTAATAGATATTATTGCACTCACCGGCGAGGTATTTACAACAATTTCTATATAGGAATCTTCCTTTTTCACATCATGAAAACGAAGACTATTGGATATAAAGTTATTGATAATAACCTGTATCCTTTTCCTGTCTGAAAGAAAAGGATGTTCAGCAGAAATATTCACGGAGAACCTAATTTTATCCCAGTGATCAACATACCTGTAATTTTGCAGAATTTTTTCAATGAGCTTTTCAAAATCTATTCTCTCATACTGGATATCGATCCTTGAATTTCGGGAATAATCAATGATATCATGAATAATATTATCAAGCCGGGAGATTGACTCTCTTATCATTCCCAGGTATGTAGCTTTTTCTTCTTCCTCAATATCTGTTTCCATGAGATTGAGAAGGCCCAAAACCGACATCAGGGGAGATCTTAGCTCATGGGATGTACTATAAACAAAACTATCCAGTTCCTGATTGGTCTTTTCCAGTTGTTTGTTTTTTTCACGCAGGGTACTTTCTACCTTTTTGGCATCAGTGATATCGCTGAGTAGTGCAACAAAATAGTTGGTATTCTCTTTTTTATCTTTTACTGGTGCAATATACAGTAGCCTCCAGCTTGCTTCTTCTTCATCCGGCGCTTCAACACAAATATATTCGCCTTTAAAGCTGGTTTTATGATTAAGTGAGTAAATAATACGGTTCCTGATTTCAGATTGCAGGGGGCATCCCAATACATCGAGAAATTCTTGTCCAATGATTTCAGCTTCCTCAGTTCCTGTAAGTCTAGACAGCTCTCTGTTGGCATAAATAACAGGATATTTCCTGTTATCATTTTGTATGATCAGAATCCCTTCAAGTGCTGACTCCATGGCTGCTTTTTGCAAGTAGAGCATTTCTTCAGCTTTTCTTCTTTCACTGATATCATAGCAAGAACCTATAAATCCAGAAAACTGACCATCGAGATTGTAAAAGGGCCTTCCGGCATTGATTACCCATCGGTATTCTCCTGAATAATGCTTTAAACGGTGCTCAGTAAGAAAGGCTTGTTTGGTTTTATATGCATTTGCCAGCACAGACCGAAAATTATTCAGATCTGTATAATGAATTTTATCATTCCAGTCGCTTTTAATTTCATCCTCCAGCTCATTACCTGTAAATTCAAGCCAGGTTTTATTGAAATAGTCAGCTTTTTTAATGCTATTGGTTTTCCAGATCATACTAGGGAAATCGGCCAGCAGAGTAAGGTAAAAGTCCCGGGCTTTCTTAAGAGTTTCTTCGTTTTTCTTTTGCCTGGTAACATCACGACAAAGAACCGTTACACCTTCGATTTCGCCAAATGCATTTTTGCGTGGTGAGATTCTTGCATTATACCATAATCTCGACCCAAAAGCTTCCAAATAATAATCTATTTGCTCGTGGTGGTCTTCTTCAGTTACAATATCAATTGCCTGAAGGTATTTTTTTGCCACATCAAGAGGAAAACCAACGTCATAAATGTTTTTTCCTATAAAAACATCGCCCGACGTAGTAAGAGGAGCTCCGCCTGATGGCTTGTAATATTCAAGAAAATCACCTTCCCGGTTCAGAGAAAACAGTTGATCATCAATAGACTCAATTGTATTTTTCAACATTTCAGCTTGTTGATAATACAATTCATTGGCTTTTTCTCTTTCGGTGATATCATCAATATTGACAAGTATATAATTCTCTCCCTGCACAGCCACAGGATTGAAAAAGTATTCAAGTTCTCTTAAATCGTCAGGATTCCTTTGGTACTTAACGTTGAGATAGGTTTTGTTTCCTTCAGAAGCCTTATTTATATGATCTAAAAGCATAGCCTCCAAATCATTGTGCAGATCAATTAATGACTTGGTATATAATTCTTTGAGTGGTATCTGAAGCAGAGAGGATACAGCAGGATTGGCTTCGAGAATTCTATGACTAACGGGATCAATGAGCATTTTGGATCCCGAACTGATAGAGAACAACCCCTTGTACTTTTCCAGATCCATTTTTTGGGAAAAGCGGTGTTTTGTTTTCCGCACCGCCATTTCGATATTCAGTTTCAGAATAGATTCGGAGCAGGGGAATGGAATGAAAGATACATTATAGGAAACATCTGTTAAAGACAAATGATCAAAAATACTTTCCTCTTCAAAAATAACTATCTCGGGGAGAACTGAGATATCAAGCAAAAGAGCCTCTTTCTTTATTTGGTGCCAGCCTGCTATATCAATTATCCATGCACTGCACCTTTCCCCAATCTCATTATATACTGCGTCATCATCTACATTCCAATCAGGGTTAAGCAGAATGGCTTCAAACTGGCTTGTAAGAGCTTGATGAACCATATCCCTCCTGGTTGGATCAGAAAGCGTTATATATATTTTCCTATGAGTGAAATGCATGTAATAGATTTGTTGTAGCTAATCGGTGTAAGTATATAAACCGTTTTAAAAACGGTAAACTGTATTCACTGGTTTTATTTTTTATGTAGCCCACATTCTTTGGTTTCAGGATTTTCCCACCACCATCGACCACTTCTGATATCTTCACCGGGAAAGACCTCCCTTGTGCAGGGTTGACAACCAATACTGGGATATCCTTTATCATGCAGACTGTTGTAGGGTATATTGTTTTCCCTGATATAATCCCATACCTGATCATGACTCCAGTTTAGAAGTGGATTTATTTTTAGTATTAGGTTGTTGCTATCCCATTCAATTACCTTTACTTCAGTGCGGGTGGGAGATTGTTCCCTGCGTATACCGGTGATCCATACATCCATTCCTTTCAAGGCTTTTTGTAAAGGTGTTATTTTTCTGACTCCACAACACATTTTTCTATTTTCAATACTATGGTAAAAAAGATTAATTCCATGCTTATTTACCATATCCTCGACCTGCTGAGCATCGGGAAATACAACTCTGATATTTATTTTGTAGCGTTGGTTTGTTTTTTCGATCAATTCATAAGATTCATAAAACATTCTCCCTGTATCAAGGGTGAAAATATCAACGGGCAGCTTTTGAGTGGCAATCATATGAGTAAGAACCTGGTCTTCAGACCCGAGGCTTGAAGAAAAACAAATCCTGGACCCAAATTCCTTTGAAATCGAAGATAAGAGGTCTTCTGCTTTCATTTTTTCAAACCTTTTCGCCAAAGAATCAATTGCTTCTTTTTGTATCATTTAAATATTGTTTTTTTCATTGTAATTATTGATACCCGTTGTGTCTGTTTTTAACGTAAGTACCAGATCTTGCTGAATCTAAAAATACTTGCAAAGATCATTAAAGGTCTTCAAGAGTAAGTACTTTTCCTCCTCTAATGCCTTTCGCTGTCTTTTCAAGAGTGCAGCACTCATTGTAATAATCGTGCTCAAAAAACAAAACATAATCTTCATTATATGCCCTTTCAAGAAACTCTTCTTTTTCCTGCATAGACAAAACAGGGTCTATATCAAAGCTTGGCACATACGCGATGGGAATGTTGAGCACGGAGGCAATAAAATCAGCAGTAAAAACTACTTTTCTTTCCTGATATTGCAAAATGGGTAAAATTTGTCCCCGGGTATGTCCATTTTTAATTTCCAGGTCAATGCCTTTGCAAAAGGCTGTATTTTCATGAATAAACTCAAGTCTGCCCTGTTCAAACAGGGAGATGTAATTTTCCGGGAAATAAGATGCTTTTTCGCGGGCGTTTGGGTTATTGGCGGTTTGCCATTGTTCCAATGAGCAATAATATGTTGCATTGGGGAAAACAGCAACTGGTGTCTCACCATCTTTATCCCATTTCACAGCGCCGCCCACATGATCAAAATGAAGATGCGTAAGAATGACATCAGTGACATCATGAACGGAATAACCTTTATTTTCCAAAGCTTTTTCAAGGCCAATACGATCAAAAAGATAGAAATAACTAAAATATTTCTCACTTTGCTTGTTGCCCAATCCGGTATCTATGAGTACTTTTCGATCACCGGTATCTGCAAGTAAACAGCGGGATGAAAGATTAACAAGATTGTTTTCATCACTTGGCACCTGTTTAGACCATATTGATTTGGGAACTACTCCGAAACAAGCACCACCATCAAGTTTAAAATTCTCCGGAACAACACTAATCAGTTTCATTCTATATCATTCTTCGTAAGATAAATTTAAATAGCATCTCGTGATTTAACATTTGTTGCTACCTATAATCCTGGCATTTAATCAGTTATCCCTGAACTGACCCTCTTGACTACAGGCAAATTTACAAATTTTGTCTTAAGGTAATTTAAGTAAGTCACGGTAATTATCTCATAAGAACTGCGGTAAACCCCAAATATTTTGAATTTGTTCTTCAAGACAATCAATAATGCTGATTAATAACACTTTACCATTGACATAAATATAATAGTCTCATTTTACAAATTGAGTTAACTTTACGCCCGGGTTTTCTGATTATAAACCATACAAAAAGTAGAGAACCCCTAAGCAAATTTATTATTATTTAATCCTGAATATGAGAGTTCATTTTATCGCTATTGGTGGTAGCGCTATGCACAATCTGGCCATAGCTCTTCACAAAAAGGGATATGAGGTTAGCGGGTCTGATGATGAAATTTTTGAGCCCTCGCGCGGAAGACTTCAAAAATATGGTTTACTGCCTCAGGGTATCGGATGGGATACCCAAAAGATACATCCGGATTTGGATGCAGTAATACTTGGAATGCATGCCAAAGCGGATAATCCGGAATTAGCAAAAGCCCGTGAATTGGGATTAACCATTTATTCATATCCTGAATTTCTTTACAAACAGTCAGAAAATAAAACCAGGATTGTAATAGGAGGTAGCCACGGAAAAACTACCATTACTTCTATGATCCTGCACGTTTTGCAATATCATGGAGTAGATACGGATTATATGGTAGGCGCTCAGCTCGAAGGATTTGAAGTAATGGTAAAGTTGTCGGAAGAAGCTCCCTTTATTTTGCTTGAAGGCGACGAATACCTAAGTTCTCCTATTGATAAAAGACCGAAATTTCATCTTTACAAGCCCCATATTGCCTTGTTGAGCGGAATTGCATGGGATCACATCAATGTTTTTCCAACTTTTGAAAACTATGTAGATCAGTTTATCCGCTTTATCGGTTTTATAGAACCTAATGGAAAACTTATATACTGCAGCCACGATAAAGTTCTTGAACAAATATGTAAGGCCCATGCCAGGGAAGATGTATGTCTTTATCCATACAGCCTTCCTGAACATGAAATATTAAACGGAGAAACAATTCTTAAGAGCAATGGCCAGGTTTTTCCCCTACAAGTCTTCGGGAAGCATAATCTGTTGAATTTGGCAGGCGCCATGGATGTTTGCAGGCAATTAGGGATCACCGATATTATGTTTATGGAAGCTATTACGAGCTTCCAGGGCGCCAGCAACCGGCTTCAGCTGCTGAGCCAATCAGAGAAGAGTTTGGTTTTTAAGGATTTTGCCCATGCTCCTTCTAAATTAAAAGCCACTACCCAGGCCGTTAAAGAGCAGTTTCCCGATCGCACTCTCGTGGCCTGCATGGAACTGCATACATACAGCAGCCTGAGTAAAAATTTCCTTAAAGAGTATAAAAATGCAATGGAATTTGCCGATCAGGCGATCGTATTCTTTGATCCCCATGCATTGAATTTAAAGCGCCTGCCTTTTATAGATCCTGAGGATATTCGAAAAGCTTTTGGTGGAGATAATATTATCGTTATTAATGATCCGGATCAACTTGAAGAAAAGATTCTGGATTTCAACAAAGAGAATACTGTGTTTTTATTTATGAGTAGTGGAAATTTTGGAAAACTAAACATTTCAGAACTTGCACTGAAGCTCACAACCAGAATTAAGGCCAAAAAATAACAATGATATCATTGCCGGTAACTCCCCAGATCGAAGATAGTTGGAAAGAGGTTCTTTCTGATGAGTTTGCAAAACCTTATTTTGCTGACCTGAAACAATTTCTTTTGAAAGAAAAGCAAAGCTATTCAGTATTTCCACCCGGCAGCCAAATATTCAATGCCTTCAACAGCACTCCATTCAACAAGGTAAAAGTTGTTATTCTCGGCCAGGATCCATACCATGGCCCTGGTCAGGCCCATGGATTATGTTTTTCGGTTCCCAGGGGAATTGCTCCCCCACCCTCTCTTGTTAATATTTTTAAAGAATTACGTACCGACCTGGGTATACCCGTTCCTTCTCATGGCAACCTGGAAAAATGGGCAGCACAAGGTGTTATGCTGTTAAATGCCACGCTTACCGTAAGGGCTCACCAGGCCGGATCGCATCAAAACAAGGGTTGGGAAACATTTACAGACAAAGTAATTGATTTGCTCGTTGAAAAAAGAAGCAACCTGGTTTTTATCCTTTGGGGTAACTATGCCCAGCAAAAAAGCATACGAATTGATCCACTGAAACACCTGATCCTGAAATCGGTACATCCATCACCCCTATCTGCATCCAGGGGCTTCTTTGGTTGCAGACATTTTTCCAAAGCCAACAATTATCTGCGGCAAAACCAGATTGAACCTATCGATTGGGATCTCAATCACAGCTGAATATGATCTTACTTGTTGCTATTTCTTCTTTTTTATTATTCCTGTCAGGATTCTCCTTATCCCAAAATGCTGTAAAAGACAGCGCGGGGAGAACGTTACAGACAATTTTCACTTATCCCGATTACGAAAATGGCAAGGAAGGAGCAAAAGTATTTGCAGCAGAAAGATTATCGGAGTTCCAAAAAATGGGTTTTTTAGAAGCCACACTCGATAGTATATCAGTTAAAGATAAAGAATATACAGTTTACATCTCTGCCGGCAAAGAGTTTTATTATCATATCAACAATTGGGAAGTGAGCCTGGAAGGAATCATCTCACCAGATGCTGATAGACTAAAGGAGAAGACATTTCGGTTTGCTGAATTTGACAAGAGTATTGAAAACATACTTAAATTTTATAGCGATAATGGCTATCCGTTTGCAAGAATCCAGAAAAAGAATATTCATTTCAAAGACACTATAATCTATTTGGATTTGATTGCTGAGCCGGGAAACAAAATTCTTTTCGAGAATATCCAGATTACCGGAGATGCTAATCTTAACCAGGCTTTTCTTGAAAACTATCTGGGCATTTCATATGGCCAGACATACAGTGAAACTCTGGTAAATAATGCACAGAGCAAGCTCCGGGAGCTTACATACGTAAATATCGACGGCCCACTTCAGTTATCATTTGCGCCAGGTTTTGCCACCCTCACGTTACCACTTTCACGATTGCCATCCAACAGATTCGACGGTATTGCCGGGCTTTCCGGAGGTGGGGAAAACGAAACTCCCTTAAGAGTTACCGGGTTAGTAAATTTACTCCTGGTCAATACACTATCAATGGGTGAAAAACTTGATCTTTCCTGGCAGGCACCAGGAGGAGAAACACAGATTCTTAACCTGCAATCCTCCTATCCATATCCGGCAGGTTTGCCTCTGGAAACAAATCTCAGTTTTTCTCTGCACAAACAAGACACCAGCTGGATACAGGTACGATTCAAACCGGCATTATTCTTTGGGCTAACCAATAAGTTACAACTTGGGGCCTTTTGGCAGCATACCTCTAATTCTCTAATCAATACCAGCAGATGGCAGAACACATCCATTATTCCCCCAAACCCAGATCTTCGCTTAAATTCATATGGAATAGAGTTGCAATATGCCTCTACGGGTTTTCACAGCCAACTTCTTAATGATGGTTTCCATTTCCGTTTTTCTGGTTCAGCAGGAATAAGAGAAATTGTAAAAAATGCCAACCTTCCCCCCGAACTTTACAATGAGATTGTGCTTAAAAAGAATCACCTGCAAATACAGGCGCTCCTAAAGAAAAGATGGCTTACCGGACGCAGAGCTACTTTGGGTATTGGCGCTAATGCAGGATTTATAAATGGCAGCAATATCCCGGGAAATCTTCTTTATCGAATGGGTGGAGTGCGCTCAGTAAGAGGTTTTGATGAGATGTCGCTCATTGCCTCATCTTATGCAATAATGGAATCAGAGTTCAGGTTTTTTACCGGGCCACAAAGCTATTTCAATGGGTTTGCCACTGGAGGTTGGCTTGAGCAATTGGGTCGAGATTCTTCTTTTAATGACTTGTTCATGGGAATTGGCACAGGAATCAACCTGCAAACCGCCGCAGGTATATTCTCCATCAACCTGGCAATGGGAACACGGAAGAATTTACCACTAAGCTATCAAAATCTAAAGGTACACATCGGATACCTTTCCAGCTTCTGATCAATATCTTTTATTTATTAATAAGACCAGACAAGTAGTCTATTCTGTCCTGCAACGCTTTGATCTCCTTAACCTTATCATCAAGAGATTTATTTACTGTTGTGAGTTGATCACGAAGTTCATTAAACTGAAGCTCCAAAAGGCCTTTTCCTTGCTTCTTATACTCTGCAAAGGTTTTTTGACCAATATTGGATTTAAGAAAATGCATGAAACTAAGAAGGTACTGCTCCATTTCGCTATCTACATCGAGAGATGCTGTAAAATCCTGTTTGATATATTTCACATCAAAACTGATGAGCTGGTCATTACCCGACGAAATAAGATCGTTGAAGCAATCAATGTATTCATTAAAAGGCGTGATAAGATCGCGAGGCATATTGTATACCTGCATGATGACCTTAGCAGATTCTCTTTTTCTAATTTCCCCAAAAAGAAAGTGCATGGTGGCATATAAGCCTCTTTTAATAACTTTCTCAGGCGGAAATTCGCTGGGGTTATTTTCCAGGTAAAGTTTCTTCAGAGCAGTAAGATTAACCATGTTCAGAGGAAGTTTGCTAATCCTGTTGAAACTCAGATCCAAATGGGCAAGGTTATTCAAGTCACCAATACTGGAAGGCAATTTAGAAATATGGTTATTACTGAGGTCTAATAAGTTAAGGTGATACAGATTTCCAAATGATTCAGGCAATTCGGCAAGTTCATTGTGATTGATATACAATGACCTAAGGTTGGTTAAATGACAAAATTCATCCGGCAATTCCTTTATGTAATTATAGGAAAGATCCAGCTTCTGCACCATGGTAAGTTTTCCTATCTCAGGAGGTAATTCAGTTATACCTCTGTTCGAAAGACTTAACTTTTTAAGTTTATGTTCCTTTGCAACCTCAATTGCTTCCAATACTTCATCTCTGTCCATAGTCAATTTTTATTTGGGTCAAAACTATTAAAAAAAGAATTGCGGATATTACGCAATTTTCCCGTTACCAATATAGCTTTCTGCTTATAATTTCAGAGGAAGCACACCTAAATAAGCAATCCCCATGTAGTATGCAAAATACATTTGACTCCTCCGGAATCACTTGTATAAAGAAAGACATTCCTTTCTATATCCATCTGCCCCAGGGTTGGGGAACGAATAATCTAAACCAAACGACACTGCATATATAAGGTTATCTTTATCTTTGTAAAATGAAAGCCCACTTCAAAAACATATTGTTTATCGCACTATTGGTTGCCGGGTGTAGCAAAGTGATCAATATCAGCACCATTAATTATAAGGATGCCTACCAACCCGACATTGATACCATCACTCCTTTTTACCAGGTAACTCATGTGGATGGTGATCGTAGCAGATTAAAAATCAGCATATCTGAAAACAATCTTCTTTATTTGCGGGATTTAAGCGAGGATTATTACATTGCAAATTTCACAGTGGGTATTTCTGTTTTTGATTCATTCCAGAAAAAACGAAACATTTTCAGTACTGAACTGCATTTTAGCGACACCCTTGCAAGGCCAGGATTCTCCTGGATAGAAAGAGAAATAACATTTCCCATGACTACAGGGAAGAAGTATTATATCTTCACCAAGCTACTGGATAAAAACAGGCGAGAGGAACATATGAAATTGTTGTTTTCTGATAAAACCAGTAGTTTCAGTGAGGGCTTTTTTGAAGTTATGCAACCAGGTAATAATGTACAATACCCGATACCTTACAGCATCCCCGCACATGAAAAACTGAAGATAAGCCACAGGCAGCTCAACGATTTCGCAATGGAAGTAAGCCGGTATCCTGTACCAGATTATTTCCCACATGCACCCTATGTAACAGAACCTGATGCCGATCCTCCATGGCCAGAGGCCGACACTTCCTTTATGATCTCTTTTACAGAAGCAACCGCTGATTTAATACTGCCCGACAATGGAATTTACTGGCTGTCAGACCCCGGTACACCTACCCAGGGATTTCTTATAACCAGTTTCTGGAATACCTTCCCGGAAATACCTTCCGATGAGAGAATGCTGTTCCCGCTACGCTATATCACTTCTGCCGATGAATTCAATGCATTACTTGCTCTTGATGCTCCCCGGCTGGCTGCTGAACGCTTCTGGACAAAGACTGCGGGAAACCCCGACCGGGCTCAAACGGTATTCAACAGATACAATGAAAGAGTGGTCCTGGCCAATAAGCTGTTTTCATCGCATGTGCCAGGCTGGCAAACTGACCGGGGCATGATCTATATTGTGATGGGACCTCCCGATATGGTATATCGCTCTGATAATGGTGAAACCTGGTATTATAATGAAACATTAAACAACCCTTCTGCAGAATTCAGGTTTGTCAACGTGGAAAATATTTTTTCGGACCATCACCTTGTGCTGGAAAGAAACACAGCATCCAGACGCAGTTGGAACCTTGCCGTGGACCGCTGGAGAAGATAAAATCAAATGAGTAAAAACAAACTAAACAGTAAACAAATTGGATAACTACATTTTTGGACTCAGGCCTGTTATGGAATCTTTGGAAGAAGGAAAGATTCCCGAAAAGGTATTCATTCAGAAGGGACTTACGGGGAGCAACTTTCAGAAGCTGTTTCAAATCATCAGGGAAAAAGAAATCCCCTTTCAGATGGTACCACAGGAAAAACTAAACAGGATTACCGGTAAAAATCACCAGGGAGTGATCGCGCAGGTTGCCATAATTGAATACCAGAAGCTGGAAAACCTGCTTCCTGCTGTTTATGAAAAAGGAGAAATTCCTCTTTTGGTTGTTCTTGACAAGGTAACCGATGTACGCAACCTCGGGGCGATAGCCCGATCTGCCGAATGTGCAGGTGCACACGCCATTGTAATAGGGGAAAAATCAAGTGCACCGGTAAATGCTGATGCGGTAAAAACTTCTGCAGGAGCACTGAGCAGGATTCCCGTGTGCAAGGAAAGAGATTTGATGGAAGCCATTGCCTTTTTAAAAGAAAGTGGAATTACCACGCTGGCTACCAATGAAAAAGCAAAACAAACCATCTACAAGGAAAAACTAACTGGCCCCCTGGCCATCATCATGGGCTCCGAAGACAAAGGGGTTTCAAAAGCGCTTCTTAACATGGCCGACAAAACGGTTTCCATTCCTCAAAAAGGAAAAACAGGATCGCTGAATGTATCGGTGGCCACAGGTATCGTTTTGTTTGAAGCTGTAAGACAGCAGGAGCATACAAATTAATCCATCCAAACCCAAAAACGAAATATAAAATGACAGAGGTTGGCATTTTCATTCCCTGCTTTATCGATCAGGTTTATCCTCAAACCGGGATTAGCATGGTTGAAGTATTGGAAAAAGCAGGCGTAAAAGTTCACTACAATCCCAACCAAACCTGCTGCGGACAAATGGCATTTAACGGGGGCTACTGGGAAGAAGCACGGTGTGTGGCAGAAAAGTTTATTCGCGATTTTATGGATTACCCTCTGGTTGTAGGCCCATCAGCATCATGTATAGGAATGGTAAAAAATTATTATCCGGGCATGTTTGACAATTCTGCCATGCATAATCCTAACCGGCAATTGGGCAGGAAGATATTTGAATTTACAGATTTTTTGGTCAATCACCTGAAGATGGAAGACTTTGGTGCCATCTTCCCGGCAAAAGCCACGATCCACGACTCCTGCTCTGCATTACGGGAATATGGCCTGACTGATGAACCCAGGCGACTATTATCCCATGTAAAGGGTTTAGAAATCGTTGAAATGGATCATAGGGATGAATGTTGTGGTTTCGGTGGCACATTTTCGGTAAAACACGAATCCATCGCTACAGCTATGGCTGAAAAAAAAATTGCAAACATTCTCAACACAGGTGCTGAATATGTCATCAGCACTGAGGCATCTTGCTTAATGCATCTTCAAAGCTATATCAGCAGAAACAATCTAAACATAAAGGTATTGCATATAGCAGATGTACTGGCAGGTAAAGGATAACTCAGGCAATTCAATTATTTCCAAAACAAAATCTCTTTTTATTTACCTGAAGCCAGAAAATGCTACAGGAGTATTTGCCATGAATTCTCTTTATCACGATGAGGTGTACCCGCAATCTTCACAAGCAAACTGAATTGGATAGACATGACGTAATTTAGCTTTGAGACTTACCCCTGATCTGACAATTGCAAAGGATAGTACCCCGAAAAAAAGAGTGACAGCAATTTTTTGCCATCACTCTTTTTTTATCAATTGAGTAAGAAGCTTATCGTGCTGATTTCAAAAAACGATACAATTCGCTATCTGTAGTTATAATGATACTGGTTTCTTCATCGAAAGATTTCTCGAGAGCTTCCATAGAACGCAGGAAATTGTATAGGTCTCTGGCCATAGCGCTTCGGTTGTATGCTGAAGCATAAATTGCTGTTGCCTCGGCATCAGCTTTTCCCCTGATAATTTCTGATTCGCGAATCGCTTCAGACTTTATCTGGGCCAGGTCACGTTCTTTATTACCCTGGATGCGGCGTGCTTCTCCCTGGCCTTCTGATCTGAACTGATCTGCAATCCGGTTTCTTTCACTGATCATCCTGTCGTAAACATTGCGTCGTACATCATCTACATAATTCATTCTTTTAAAGCGAAAATCCAGTATCCTTATCCCCAGATCAGAAGTACGTTCATTGGCACGTGTCCGGATGTGCTCTTCTATCTTTTCACGACCTACTGAAATTTCCTCCAATTCCTCAATCTCTTCAAGGTAATCTTCATACACTTCAGGGGTGCGGTTGGTTGATCTTACCAGATCGAGAAGCTGGTGCCTTGCCACTGCATTGCGGGTTTCACCATCCAGGATATCATCCAGGCGCGACTGCCCTGAACGTTCATCCCTGAGACGAATGAAGAACTGCAAGGGATCAATAATCTGCCATCGGGCATAGGTATCAACGAAGATGAACTTCTTGTCCTGTGTGGGAACCTGGTTGGGGTCGCCATCCCATTTGAGGTATCTTTTATCAAAATATTGCACTTTATGAATAAAAGGAGCCTTAAAATTAAGGCCTGGTTCTGTACGTGCTTCTCCCAGGGGTTTTCCAAACTGGGTTACAATGGCCTGTTCGGTTTCGTCTAGAATAAAAAAACTGTTGTAGGCAAATATCGCTAGCACAGCAATCAAAACAATTATGATAATATTTCTGGGTTTCATAGTATACAATTTAAAAGATTAGGGATTTGACAATCTTTTGCCATCAATATTCAAAAGAGGCAAAACATTGGTACCTTTTTCGTCAACAATAATCTTGTTGCCAAGCTTTGGCATGATGCGCTCCATCGTTTCCAGATAGAGTCGCTTGCGGGTTACTTCGGGAGCCCTTATAAATTCGGCATAAACCGAATTGAACCGTTCTGCTTCCCCTTTAGCAACGTTTACCCTGTTTAAAGCATAGGCATTGGCGAGTTCAATGGTTTCCACTGCCTCTCCCCTTGCTCGTGGAATTACCCTGTTATACTCTGACTCAGCCTGGTTGATGAGGGTTTCGCGTTCCTGCTGCGCTTGGTTTACAGCATTAAAGGAAGGTTTTACAGGTTCCGGTGGATTTACATCTTGTAATACTACCTGGTCTATTCTTATACCATTTTCATATTCATCGCACATACGCTGCAAAAGAACTTCAACAGTAGAGGCAACTTCCTGACGGCCAATGGTAAGCACTTCATTTACGGTCCGATCGCCTACAATTTTCCTTACAGCAGCCTCCGACATATCACGCAGCGCATCTTCTGCATTGCGCACCCTGAACAGGAAGTTGTAGGAATCGATAATCCTGTATTGTACTACCCACTCCACATCGGCCAGGTTCAAATCGCCGGTGAGCATAAGCGACTCGTCGGAAAAATCTCCGGTAGAATAACGGGTTCTCGTATCGGCGTTGGCCGTGCGAAAGCCAAACTCCTGTTTAAGTTGTCGTTGTACCGGAATCTTGTACATTTTCTCTATGCCAAGGGGCAGAATAAAATTAAGGCCTGGCTGAAGTGTGCGGTTGTATTCGCCCAGGAGTATAACAACCCCTTCTTCTTCAGGTCCTATTGTTTTTACGGAAGTAAACAGTATTATTATACCAAGCAAAATGATCAGGACTTTCCTGATGTTTTTCCTGATCATGTAGATGTAATACTGCACTTGTTGTTCGGGTGTTCTCATAGAAATTGAATTAATAATGTAAATACCTGATATCTCAGCCAAGGTAAAACAAAAAAAAATTCTGGCAAAGCAATTTCAACGGATAGGAGAATGAATAGAAAGGTTGCGGGCAAAACATAGCAATGTACTGGATAACCCGACACACTAATGCCATAAATTATATAGAAGACAAAGCACGTTTAAAATCGGCAAACACAAACACAGGCAAGGAAAAATGTTTAATTTTGAATTATGATAATAGGAATAGATATAGGTGGAAGTACCACAAAGATCGTGGGCTTACAAAACGATCAGCTTCTTGAGCCACTGTCTGTTGAAGCAAATGATCCTGTTGCTTCAGCATCCGGGGCTTTGGGCAAATTTTTAAATACAAATCAGATTTCTATCAGACAAATACATCTTATCAGGATGACCGGGGCCGGAGCCAGTTTTATCCATCAGGATATTTTAGGCATCCCGGTAGAAAAAGTAGAGGAATTTATTGCCCTAGGCCATGGGGGCTTGTTTTTATCAGGTCTGGAGAAAGCAGTAATTGTGAGCATGGGCACCGGAACTGCTATTGTAAAAGCCCATGGAAAATGCATTTCGCATATAGGAGGTACTGGTGTTGGTGGAGGAACCATTATGGGTTTGTCGAAAGCCATGTTGAACCAATCAGATTTTGACAATATTATAAGCCTTGCCGAAATCGGTGATCTAAGCCTTGTGGATCTCAGTATTGGCGATATTACAAAAGGTGATATCGGGAATCTTCCCCCTACCCTCACAGCATCCAATTTTGGAAAGATGAGTGATAAGGCAGGAAAGAATGACCTTCTGAGGGCAATCCTCAACATGGTATTTCAAACCATAGGTATGATGGCAGTGCTAGCAGCCAAAATTGAAAAGGACAAAAACATTGTAATGACAGGAAACCTGGTAAAGGTGGCACAGGCGCAGAAAACCTTTGGCGAATTGGCCAAGCTTTACAATGTAAGATTTCACACCCCTAAATATGCCCGTTACTGCACCGCAATAGGAGCTGCCATCAGTTATAAAACCCGGCCCAACTGATTTAAACAGGTTTGCTCCTTACTATACTGCAAACTGACATACCTCAAGAAAACCATAACAGTCGAATTAAATATGGATTCTGTTTTTATCCGCGATTATAAGCCAGAAGATTATCCACAGGTAGAAAAACTTTGGGAAGCTACCGGACTTGGTGGAAAACTAAGAGGAGACACACAGGAAGTAATAGAAAGAAGCCTTACCCTTGGCGGAAGACTTATTATTGCTGAGAACAGCCACAAAGCTATAGTTGGAACCAGCTGGATAACCTATGATGGTCGCCGGTTGCATTTGCATCATTTGGGGGTGCTCCCTTCTTTCCAGCGAAAAGGAATTGGAAAAATGCTCACCTTAGAGTCAATTGCATTTGCCAGGAAAACCAATATCCAGATCAAACTTGAAGTACACAGAACAAACAGGGGCGCGATCAATCTCTACACCTCGCTCGGATTTGATTCCCTGGGGGATTATCAGGTTTATATTATAAGAAACCTTAATCAGGTATAGCAATTTGGTTAATTCACTTAACATGAAAATGTAGACATTTTCCACAATCTGATTCTGTAGAAAAAAAACATCATTTGGGCAGCCTTAAAACTGTCTTTGTTAATTTATTATTAAATATTTCGACCTAAGGGAAACCCGCAAAGCCCAATAAAAATAAAAGTACTTTCCTTCAATCTGTTAGCAAATACATTTATTTTAGTAGAATAAAACAGGTAAGTAAAATCCCATCTGCAAATTTCGGGGTTAAACGCTATTTTTTATTGCTTAGCAAATGATTATATTTGATTAAATACCAATTTAAAATAGTAATACACCTTACATTTGTTTAATTATGCTAAAACCTCTCACATTATTCGACAACCTGAAAAAACTTGAAACAAGGTACAAATTAGACTTAAAATGGCTCTTAAATGTTGTTGAGTTTATTACCGTTATTCTTGTTATCCCTTTTTCATTCTTTCTTACAAGAATAACACTTCTTCCCGATAACTCATGGAACTTTAATTTTTGGCAATTTTCTACTTATACTTTTTTCTTTGTTTTTCTGTGGTTTGTTCTGTCGCAGGTTACCTCCATGGCAATGCTCCCAAGGGCTCAAAGATATATAAGTGCAATGCTTCTGTTTTTAAGAGGCTACTTTTTTATCTTTCTGAGTTTGGTAATAATCAAATACGCCCTGAATCTGTATGACATTCCACTCACACTGATCTTTATTCACGCCAACCTAAGTTTTCTAATAACACTGGGGTTAAGGCTGCTGACAATCCACTTTCTGCGTATATACAGAATCAATGGATACAATTTGAGAAACATTGTTATTATTGGCGATTCCTGTGCCCACCAGATCATTGATAAACTCCACAACCAAAAAGATTGGGGTTTTAATATCAGAGCCATTATAACAAAATCTGAATTTTTGAAAAGGAAATTTGGAGAACACATACCGATAATGTCTGGAGCGGAAAACCTATCTTACGTGTTGGAAAGCCAGGTAGTAGATGAGGTTTTTTATTGCAAAAAAAGACTTGAGAAATCAGAATTAAGAAAAATGTCAAGGCTTGCCAACGAAATTGGAGTAGTCTTACGTGTACAGTATAATGTTTCGACCCTGGCTCCAGAGGAAGTTCAGTTGAAAACGCTCAATGAAGCAGGAAAACTCACATTGGTTGATATTCCCTCACGAAAACTGGCACACGATATAAAAACCGTTACCGACATTGTATTTTCGTCTGTTGCCTTAATCTTGCTTTCTCCTGTTTTTCTTGTGCTTGCCGGACTAATTAAACTTACCTCTGATGGGCCGGTATTTTTCGCCCAGGAAAGAGTCGGTTTGAGAGGCCGAAAGTTCAAGCTTTATAAGTTTCGCACCATGGTAACCAATGCCGAAAAGTTGCTCGAAAAACTTCGTGAGAAAAACGAAATGGATGGCCCTACCTTTAAGCTTGCCAATGATCCAAGGATTACCCCATTGGGAAAAATTCTCCGCAAAACAGGTCTTGATGAACTACCTCAACTTTATAATGTAGTGCGTGGCGAAATGTCATTGATAGGACCTCGTCCACCACTTGAATCAGAAGTAGCCCAATATGAAAGGTGGCAGTTGCGCAGGCTTTCTGTAAAACCAGGAATAACCTGTACATGGCAAATCATGCCGCATCGCAATGATATTAAGTTTGAGAAGTGGATGCGCATGGACCTCAACTATATTGACAACTGGACTCTGACTAAAGATGTGAAACTAATATTCAAAACCATTCACTCAATGATATTTGCCACCGGCAGATAAAATGTGAAAGGATAAGAGTTCGAAGGGTATGCGGATTATCGGCTCCCTGCATTCATTCTTACTTTAGACAGACCAAAACGAAACAGGATCATATGCTCTAATGAAGACTACCCTAACATGAAAAATCGCAAAAAAGCAGTAGTGGGTGACCACGAGAGATATGAGCCGCTTTTTTGCGATTCTTTCTTAGGGTAAGCTTGTTCAAATAGGTTAAATCCAGGGAAGAATAAAAAGCATATAATAGATAAGTGCTATCGTTTCGCGGGCTGCATAAGCATACCTGCTTTGCCATGTAGCCTGCATGTTTGAATCGGGAACTGAAATTACACCCACATTAGTAAAATCTCCTAAAATACTGTTATAAACCAACCATGTCCGCCGTGAGTGATAATCAGTACTTATTACATTTATTGCAGTACTGGCAAAATCATTTTCCAGCATCCAATCCTTTAACGACAGCGCATTACCATATGTACGCCTTTTCTTCGGGTACCGGTTGCTTACGGCTATTATCTTTTCTTCATCGATCCCCCTCGAAACAAAATAATGAGAAGCCAGCTGGGCATACGATTCAGCCAGGATATTCAAACGATCACGACCAAATGGACGCCCCTTATCAACAAAACGTGAAGTTTCTGTATTGATAAGACTATTATCATTTACAGAAACCTTGTGAATGAGGAGGTTTCTATCTCCCTCCAGGCCTACATCATCATTTTTAAACTGGATCATCAATGAATCAATATCGGTGATATCACCCTCCCACATGAACTTAAAAAAACCGTCATTTTCGTGGCTTCGGTATTCGGCCACAGGTAAATTATTGATCCACAATACAAAAAGAGCTGAATCAGTTCTGCCCAGTGAAGACTCTGCATGAATCTCAATACTATGTTGATTAGAACCCGCTTGATGATGATGGCCTAACTGAGGATGAAAAATAAGAAAAGAGTTGATATATAACGTAATGCTTTCACTGAACATACTTCCTGTAATGAGCATTTTTTCGTAATTACCTGAAATAAATTCATCATAGGCATGCTGCAATCCTGCAAAAGGCATCCAGCCTTCCACAACCAGAGTACGCGCGGATAGTTTTTTTTGGTACGAGAGATACCCCGGCACAAACAATACTATCATTGCAAACAGCAATACCAGAACCAATAATATTAGTACAACTCTTTTCTTTCTCATTCCGGCTGAAATTTTACTGCTTGTGGGGAAACAATTTCATTCATATTCCCGGTTTAGTGCAGTTACAAATGACAAGTATTTTTATTACAGTCAAAGTTAATTTGTTAATTTTAATTCTTCAAAGAATCAAAATCATTCAAATCAGCTAAATTTAGTTTATTGTGAGATCACAGTTTTTCAATATAAACATGGATGTTATTGACCAGCAACAGGTTTTTGCATTATGCGAAAATATGTTCAAGTCAACACAAACCCATACTTTGTATTTTTTAAATGCTCACTGCTTTAATGTTGCGCAAAAAAACAGAGCATACCATGAAGCCTTAATGCAATCAGACCTATTACTGAATGACGGCATGGGGTTAAAGCTGGGTTCATATTTTGCCGGTTTCAGATTTAAAGAAAACCTCAATGGTACCGACCTGATACCCAAATTACTGGCACTTGCGGCACATCAAAATCGTAAGGTATTTTTCCTGGGAGCAAAACAGGGTGTGGCAAAAAAAGCCGCAGAGAATGTGAAGATGAAAATTGAGAACCTCCAAATCTCGGGATACCACTCAGGGTATTTTGACAGGAAACAGGAACAGGCTCTTATAGAAGCTATTACCGGCCAAAATACCGACATCCTTGTTATTGGCATGGGTGTGCCCAGACAGGAAATATGGGCGCACCAAAACAAAGAAAAGCTTAAAGGAGTGAAATTGATCATTGCCGGTGGTGCGATACTCGATTTTTTGTCTGGAGAAATAAGCAGAGCCCCTGCATGGATGCGTAAAACAGGTACTGAATGGGTTTACAGACTTATGCTGGAGCCCGGAAGGATGTGGCGGAGATATCTGATAGGAAATTTTCTATTTTTCTACCATATTATTCGATTAAAATTAAATTATGATTAATTAGACCTGCTAATTTTTATTTTTGACTACATTTGCTGATTATTCTAAAAAAAATTCGGTTTTAAATGACTGTAAACGTTAACCAACGAAGATTCAAATAGCCGGATTAGTTTTCATTATTTTCTAAAAAATACCAGAATGAGTAAGAAAGTTGCATTGATCTCAGGAATAACAGGACAGGATGGTTCTTACCTTACAGAGTTATTGCTTGAAAAAGGTTATGAAGTTCATGGAATTATAAGAAGAGCCAGTTCATTTAATACCTTCCGCATTGATCATTTATATAACAATAAGGATCTTCTCAATGAAAGATTCTTTTTACATTACGGAGATCTCACCGATTCAAGTAACCTCAACAGGTTAGTGGAGAAGATAAGACCAGACGAGATATACAACCTTGGAGCCCAAAGTCATGTGCAGGTTTCTTTTGAAGTACCTGAGTATACAGCAGAGGTAGATGGCATTGGTACCCTTCGTTTCCTGGATGCAATAAAAGAAACAGGTATCAAAACCAGGTTCTACCAGGCCTCTACATCCGAATTGTACGGCCTGGTCCAAGAAGTACCCCAAACCGAAAAGACCCCTTTCTACCCCAGGAGTCCTTATGCAGCTGCAAAGCTTTATGCATATTGGATTGTGGTCAATTACCGCGAAGCTTACAACCTGTTTGCCTGCAATGGAATCCTGTTTAATCATGAAAGTGAAAGAAGGGGAAAAACATTTGTAACCCGTAAAATCAGTGTGGGAGTTTCCAGGATTATGGCTGGTTTCGATGAAAAGCTAACCCTTGGTAATCTGGATGCAAAACGCGACTGGGGTTATGCTCCTGAATATGTGGAAGGAATGTGGAGAATGCTCCAGGTTGACACCCCTGAAGACTTTGTTTTGGCCACAAACGAAACCCATACCGTTCGCGAATTTATTGAAGAATCGTTTAGAGTACTTGGCGATGAGATTGCATGGGAAGGTGATGGTATTAACGAAATCGGCCGACTCAAATCATCAGGCAAAGAAGTTGTTGGGATCAACCCAAAGTATTTCAGGCCCACCGAAGTAGACCTCCTCATTGGCGATTATTCAAAAGCTAAAGAAAAACTTGGCTGGGAGCCCAAAACCAAATTCAAAGATCTTGTAAAAGTTATGGTTGAGGCCGACTACAAAAAAGCCAAGGTAAGAAGTGCTTAATCATTTGATTTTTTTCTGTAGCCCTCTTGAGAACAAACAAATGACTGCTTTTTCCCCTTATCACCACGCAATCACAGGTCTATAGACTTATCCATTATCAATATTTACCCATAAAGAATGAATAAAGAAAAAAAGATTTATATAGCCGGCCATAGAGGCATGGTGGGTTCGGCTATTCTGCGCCAACTGCAATCAGAAGGATTTGAAAATTTTGTTTTAAAAAGTTCCGGTGAATTGGATCTTAGAAATCAGGCTCAGGTTGAAAAGTTCTTCAAACAAGAAAAACCCGACTATGTATTTCTTGCAGCAGCAAAAGTAGGCGGTATTATTGCCAATAATACATACAGAGCAGAGTTCTTGTATGACAATCTCATGATCCAGAACAATGTGATTCATGCTGCCCATCAAAACGGAGCCAGCAAACTGCTGTTTCTGGGAAGCTCCTGCATCTATCCAAAACTTGCCCCCCAGCCATTAAAAGAAGAGTACCTGCTCACAAGCCCATTGGAATACACCAATGAACCATATGCAATAGCAAAAATTGCCGGAATCAAAATGTGCGAGAATTACTTCAGGCAGTATGGTAGCAATTTTATTTCTGTAATGCCTACCAATCTTTATGGCCCCAACGACAACTATGACCTGGAGAAATCTCATGTTTTGCCTGCACTGATCAGGAAAATGCATCTGGGAAAAAGTATCATGACTAATGATTGGCAAGCCATTCGACATGATCTTAATCAGAATCCCATAACAGGCATATCCGGAGAAAACAGTGAGGAGCAAATATTGGCTGTACTGGCCAGATTTGGCATAAAGCGCATGGATAACCCGGTTGGAAATCAAAGCCTTGTTAGCATCGAGCTATGGGGAACTGGACAGGTATACCGGGAGTTTCTTCATGTGGAAGATATGGCAGATGCCTGCGTTTATATCATGAAAGAAACTGAAGCGGATCAGTTGTATAATACACTAAAGCAGACCCACATCAACATTGGTACCGGTGAGGATATTACCATTAAGCAACTTGCTGATCTGATTAAAGAAATAACCGGTTATACCGGGCAAATACTCTGGGACGAAAGTAAACCTGATGGTACACCCCGCAAGCAGCTTGATGTTTCTCTTATTCACTCAATGAATTGGAAGAATAGGATCGGCCTGAAAGAAGGCATAAGATCAGTTTACGAAGCATACATCAGCTAAAGACAGATTCGCAGCATACCCTTTTTGTTTGCTGAAAAACCAAAGAAAAAAAGCAGGAGCCCACACTCCTGCTTTTTTTATGTGAACCAGGAGAAACAACATCGAATTTAAGTTGCCAAGTAATGACATAGAAGGCCGTATATTTACCTAAGAAATAGTCGCAAAAGAAGATTGTTGACTTATTATTATTGAAATATTTCTCCAATACACCTCCCCTTATCATCTTAAATATTTAATCATCAGCTATTTACACCAGCCATGTTTTAGGATAAAACAAAGTTTCCCTGGTAAACTTCTGCTCCCTGCCAAATTATTCTCTTAAGCTTTTTTTACAAATATGTCTGATCGTCAGGATATTAAAACGCACGTTTACTATATATAAACCTGCAATAGATAACAGGAGATTTTACTTATAAAAATATCGAAAAAATACTAGGCAAATGGTAAAAAAATGATCATAACTTTACTCGAAAGCATTGTTCTCTAGAGGTTTTGGTTGTGTTGGCAATATAATTATGTTCATGATAAAATATTAATGTTTCATGGTATCCTGTTTTTTTGCTTACGGCTCATTTTGGACCGTTTCGTGTGAAATCAGACTAAAACAAACCAAAATTCTACGAAAAATTTCGATAATAGGTTTCGCTTTAAAAAAAATATTGCTTGCTAATGAAATCACCTAGACCTTTAACCGAGAATACCGATGATAACACTCCGGAAAATAACACCATCATTGCCCCCCTAAGTTATTGCAATCAACTGCATAACACCTTATTATGATCCCTCAAAACAACTTGCTGTAAAGCCAATCAGTTACTTACAATTCAATCTTCAATGTTATGACAAAATTTCGTCAGCAGATCCCTTCCAGCACCAAAACTCCATTAACTTTTTTATTTCTTTTTTTCTTAGGTGTTACACAATTATTGGGTAATTGCCCACCTTATCTTATTCCTGAGATACCCACAGCAGAGGACTATGCCAGCAAAGTTTATATTGACCCTTCGGCTGCAGCAAATGGCAATGGAACCATTG
>CAYVQC010000002.1:0-76950 GCA_964453995.1 uncultured Bacteroidales bacterium
ATGCAATTCTATGTTTTAACTGTGGCTTAGTCCGGTGATTTTGGGGGCCATTACAGTAGAAACCCGCCAATGTAGGGAAATTCTTATTTTTTCCTATCGAACAGTATTCTATTAATTTCTGGATTCTTTGGATAATATACAACTTCAAAATTATCACCTACATTTACTTCTCCTTCAGAAGTGTAATACAACCTACTGCCTGAAAATGACTTATTGTCTACATTGAAACTATAATGCACATACACTTTTGCTCTATATGTGCGAACTTTCTTGGTGACTGTGGCAACTGTGTATTCTCCTTTGTTTTTTAATATTGCATCATCTGCTTTCTTATCATTATAAGCAACAACGAGTATTATCACAAAAGCTAAAAGTGTTGTTATACTTAAAATCGCTTTAATGTTTATTTTTGTCATATATTTTCATTCGATCATTAGGTGATTTATGTTTACGGTGGTTTTATCTTTTAAGATTATAGTACTTTGATACAAACTTTCCAAGTTGAAAGTTGCGACCCCTTCTGTTAATCCAGAACTTGATCCACTGCTTGTAATTTCACTTTTAACAGGCCCTCCAACTGCACTTGACGCAGCTCCTATAACTTTTTCATATTCCTGACTATTAACTATATTATCAACTGTCTGTGCCGTGCTTTTTTCCGATTTAGTTAAAGTAGCATATGTCCCTGAGGTTATATCAGATTTGGCTGCATTTTTGCTAGACGTAATAACAGCATCCGTTGATTTAGCACCTGCAACCCCAAAGGCTAAATCCAAAGCCACATCTCCAGCGTCTTTTTCTTCACCTACAATACCACCAATGGATTTTGTTCCTTCTGCCATAGTAACGTCAACTGAAGCCTTTGTTGTTTCAGTAATTGCCATTGTGATTCCTTTTTTTGCAATATTCTTTGCAATACTTCCTCCTGAAGTCATCCCTCCTTCAAACATCGCAATACCTACATCTTGTAAATCAAGATTTTGAACAGCTGACATAAAATCTTGACCTCGCGCCATTGACACATCTATTTGAATACCTGCTTCTACAGCACCACCAAGAATAGCACCTCCAACAACATTCCATACTTGCCCATCCGGGTCAACTCTTTTGATTGGGTTATCACCAACATAAACATATCCTCCCCAAGCATAGTACAATTCAGCAGCAGGGTCTATCACTTGCCAACGCCCTAAAACTGGGTCGTAGAACCGCCACCCGTAGTCATACCAATCCAACCCAAAATCATCCTGAAGCTCCTTACCGTTGTAGAGGTAGCGGTTTTGGGTGAGGGTGCTGGTTCCCTGGCTGGCACCATCGTAGAAAGTGAGGCCGAAGGGGTAGTAGTCGGTTTGGGAGTTGGTTTTGCTGGTTGATGGGGCCATGGTGCTGGTTGTGGCTCAAATAGATTAATGCGATAAATATAGGGAATATTATTGAATTGAATAATGTATTTTATTAAAAAAGGAGATGTATGATAGTGAGGGCATGACAGTGCAGTCATACCCTCACTCGCTCAACCTCTTCATGTAAGTAGTAGCAGGCTGACCAGCAGCGGCTCCCCATGGTTAGTCCGGACCGGAACTGTAGTCCGGGCCGGACGATGCGGGCAAAAAGGTGAACATTACCCCACTCAACGAAAATCACATTTCCGCATCACTCGTGCCTATCTAACCCATAAAAACCCATAGACAAGTTTCGCTCAGCCAATCCCCCACCCTGCCAATCATAATCACAACGTGATTTTTAAAAACTGCGCCCCTTGCGGCTTTGCGAGAGAAAAAAAAATGAACTAACGAGCCGCATGTCGTTGATTATGAGGGCACAAGCAAAAAAGCCTGCCGGAAATTCCGGCAGGCTTTTGATTATGACATACTCTTGTTACAAAAATGCCATACTGGAACCATCATGGTTTTTCCAGTTCATAGATGCTTTGCACCTGAGTATCGGTAAGTGCTGAACTATAAATACGTACCTCGTCAAGTACACCCATGAAGTATCCACCCCAGTTTACATAGTATGGGCTGGTATCATCATCAGAATAGATATCGGTAGGCAGATCCTGGCCAATGGTAAGACCTACCGGTGTGTCGAGCTGGATGGGCGTTCCGGGGGTATTATCCCAGAGTTTTACCAGGGTTCCGTCTAGGTAGAAAGCCATCTCGCCATCTTTGAAGGTAATCGCTACATGGTACCATTCTCCCAGGTTTATGGTGGGTGATTCGTTATCGCGGTCGTGATACACTTCATTGCCTTCGTGCAGGGCTTTCATGGTAAAGAATACCTTAGGAGCATCCTGTAGCTGAAGCTTGTAGCCGTTCCAGCGGTTGAGGGAAACCATGTAATTGTTCGCCCAGGGTTCATCCTGTGTATCGGGCTTCATCCACAGTGAGATGGTAATGGCCTGTGATGGATTGAGTTGGGCATTAAAAGGAACTTCCACATTGGCACCGCTGTTAAAATAAAGTGCCTGGTTTTCGTTTCCGTAGCGGTCGGTGGTCCACTCCGGAGTACCTGCTCCCCAGTGGGCATGACCGGTGCTAAGAAGGCCATGAAAATCATTTCCTGAGAAATCCATGGCTTGTTCTCCTGCGCCTTCATCAAAGGTCCAGTGGCCTACCAGGTCTTCCGGGGCGATAGGAGTTACCAGTTGTCCTTCAAAGGCTTCAATGGCAGCAGTAAGGTTTACAACGGTATTATCTACCTGTGCCTGGGTTGCGTTTTCATCTTCGTAAACGGCCCTGGCAAGGTCGATAGCTTCCTGCAGATCGGCTTTTGAACCCGGGGCATATTGGCCTTCGGCCATGCCTTCCACAGAATTCTCGATCAGATCCTCAGCTTCAACAATTTTGGCTTCCAGTTCCGTTTTATCTACCTGCACATCATCGTCATCGTCGTCATCGCAGGCTGTGAAGGTGATAAGACTGCCTGAGATCAGAGCAATCATCAGAAATTGAATAAACTTAAACTTTTTCATAGGAGTTTGGATTTAGGTTAATAAAATAATGGTTGTGTTTAATTATTGATTTGATGGTTGATATCTACCTCACTTTGAGGTATTGGAAAAAACCGGTGTTGATCGTAATCAAAGCTGGTGTCGCTGAGTCTTTGTTCTGCATAGGCTTTCCCGTAGCGCATCAGGTCGTAGAAGCGATGGAATTCAAAACCCAGCTCCACTCTTCTTTCCCTGCGGATAATCTCCCTCAACTGAGCCTGGTCGGTAATGGTAATATCGTGGAGCAGTTCATCAGGGATCTGCCCGAAGCCAGGCAGGGATTCATCATGCAGGAAACTTTCCCTGGCTCTTTTTCGCACCATATTGAGTGGCACCAGGGCTTCGGCGCTGCGGTTGGTTTCATTGAGGGCTTCTGCCTTGATGAGCAGTATTTCGGCATATCGCATAAACACATAGTTTAGGTCGCCGTCACCCTTTGTACCGGCGGGGATCTCGCTCAGAGGCTGCAGGTGTTTTTTCTGGATAAAGCCCGTGGGCGACCACGAGGGGTCAAAGTCATTCCCATTGATCCACGTGGTGCCCTCGCGGCCAAGGGTATAGTCCAGGCGTGGATCATAAATATCCTCTTCTGTTTTCTCAAAGGCGTCTACAAAATCTTCTGTAGGCACGTTGAAGAAATAACCGTTTTCAGGCTGAGGTGCAAACCATTGGTTGAGCACATTGCCCTGGAAAGGATCCTGGGCGGCAAGGTGCTGAATTTCAAAAACAGACTCGGCATTGTTCTGGGTTGCGGTTTTGAAATTGTCGCCATACACCGGCATCAGGGAATAAACGCCCAGCTGTTCCAGCTCATCGATGGCATCGAGGGCCTGCTGGTAGTTTTCACGGAAAAGCTGTACCTTGGCCAGCAACCCCAGGGCAGCACCTTTTGTTGCCCGGCCATGCTGACCTCCCACCGAAACCGGTAAGGCATCTGCTGCCTCCTGCAGATCGGCAACCATCTGGGTATATATTTCGTTTACGGACGAAACCGGCACATGCAGATCTTCTGCCGTAAGGGCGGGTGTGGTTTTCAGGGGGATCTCTCCGAAGATATTTACCAGGTGAAAATAGTAATAGGCCCTTAAAAATTTCGCTTCGCCCTGCACCAGGGTGCGTACTTCTTCTGATACGCCTTCTCCCAGGCGATGAATCACGTCATTGGAACGGCTGATCCCTTCATAGTATCTCCTCCATATGTGCTCCAGGAAGCCATTGTCGCGGGTATAGGTGAAATCCCCGATAAACTCAATCTCGCTCTGATCGCCGGGTATGCCCCCTTTTATGGCATCATCAGAAGCAACATCGCCAAATACCCACAAGGGATTACGTATACTGGTAAAACTCATAGGTTCATAGGCAGCAGTAAGAGCGAGCATGGCATGTTCATCGGTTTGAAAGAAGGTGGTACTGGTATAAATCCCCTGAAGGTTTTCATCCAGGTAATCGGCACAACCTGTGACCAGTAACAGGGCTAAAAATATTATTTTAAACTTTTTCATATCAATGGTTCGTTTGTGTTCAACTTTCACGATCCTTTCACTCAGAATCTGGCTTGTATGCCAAAATTAAAAGATGTTGCCAGGGGGTATGTGCCCCAGTCGATACCTGCTGCGGCATCGCCTTCATCGCGGGAATTGTCGCTGGTGGTCATTTCCGGGTCAAGTCCGGGATAGCGGGTAATAGTAAGCAGGTTGTGAGCCAGGAAAAATATCCTGGCATGCTTCATACCCAGGCGCCGGGAAAGCTCGGTGGGAAAAGTGTAGCCCAGTTGCAGGTTTTTAAGCCTCAGGAAAGAGCCATCTTCCAGGAAACGGGTCGAGGGTCGTGTATTGTTGGCCTTGCCGCTCCAGGAAGCTCTGGGTTGGGTATTGCTGGTACCTTCTCCGGTCCACCGCTGTTCGTAATAGCGCATGGTAAGATTGAAAGGCCGGTAAAAACCTTCAATATCGGTGGCTACCTGGTAGTAGATCTTGTGGCCGAAGGCACCATGCCAGAACATGGAAAGATCGAAATTGCCGTAATGGAAAGAAGCCTGCAATCCTGTAGTATATTTAGGTATGGCACTGCCCACGTGCACCCTGTCCAGTTCGTCAACGAATCCATCTTCATTCTGATCAACATAACGTACATCGCCCGGGCGTATATTCACTCCCTGGTAAGCACTGGTAATAACGTCAAGTTCGTTTTGGAAGATACCATCCATTTCGTAAAGATAAAACGAGCCTACCGGGAAACCAACTTCGGTGCGGGTGGCGAAAACCCCGTTGTCGATACGGCCGCCTGCAATAGGAGCAGCCAGGCTCAAAACTTCATTGTGCAGGTAGGCAAAATTACCTGCTATCTCATATCCGAAATTCTCTTTCTTCTCTCGCCAGGTAAGTTCGGCTTCTACACCCTGGTTAAGGATCTCACCGTTGTTTACCCAGGCCGGGCTGGCATAGCCTGCCGAAGGGGGAATGGGTTCTTTCACCAGCATATTGGCGGTAATTTTCCTGTAAAAGCTGGTTTCCAGGTACAACCGTCCCTGCAGTACCGATATATCCAGCCCTACATCAATCTGGGTGCTTGTTTCCCATTGCAGGTTGCGGTTGCCCAATACCGAAATAGCATAACCCGTATTCATTACCCCGCCAAAGGGATAGTTGAAGTTGGGTGATATCTGGTCGGAATAGGCATAGTTGCCCACTTCCTGGTTGCCGATGGCACCATAACCAGCTCTTAGCTTCAGCATATCGAAGAAATTGCTGTTTTCCAAGAAGCTTTCCCGGTCTATGCGCCATGCTCCTGAAACGCTGTAGAAAGTACCCCAGCGGTTGTCAGGGCTGAAGCGTGAGGAGCCATCGCGACGCAAGGTGGCAGATACAAGGTAACGTTCATCATAGTTGTAGTTCAGGCGGCCAAACAACGACAGCAGGGTATTGGCCCAACGCTGCTCCGATACCACCACACTGCCAAGGCCATTGCCCAGGAATACCAACCGGTCATCCTGGTCGGGGAATTCGCGTTGGGTGGCACCGTTTCCATACCCGTTATTGTGGATGGCTTCGGTACCCAACATGGCAGAAAAATTATGTACACCCCATGCCTGGGGACTGTAGGAAAAAACATTGCTGGCAGTGAAGGACTGGTAGTAACCGTTGTTGATATTGAGAGAATTGGGATTGTTGATGCGGTTGTTTGTACCCCAGTTTTCGTTGAACCGTCGCTGGAAGAAATCGGTACGATCCATCCCCAACACAGAAGAAAAATGCAGATCCGGAAAAAGCTGAATATGTGCATTCACATCGCCAAAGAGCCTGTTCTGCTGCATATTGTTGTTCATTTTTTCCGCCAGACCCACAGGGTTGTATCCATCGCCCAGCAATGCCGGATGCGAGGGCATATCAACATATTCTCCCTGCTCGTTGCGCACAGGAATGGGGGGTGTGCGAAAAAAGGCATACCGCACCACACTGCCTCCATTGCCACCAAAACCATCGCCACTGCTACCGATAATATCATTATCACTGCGGGCCATATTGATGTTGGATCCGATCCTGATGTTGTTTGTTATATTACTGTTGAGACTCAACCTGCCTGAAAAGCGGTCGTAGTTGGATCCAATAATAATGCCTTCCTGCTGGAACATATTCGCCGAAACTATGTACGTAAAGTCTTGTGAACCACCACTCACGGAAAGGTTATGATTTTGGATAATCCCCCTTCGAAAGATTTCGTCCAGGTGATTCACATCGGGCCAGTTGGCGGCCAGCTGCGGGGTGATCAATTCCCGGTGGAAGCGGGGATTTTCAATGAAAGCATTGTCATTTACTGCGGCTTCGTTGTACATTTCTATATACTGATCGCGGTTGGTCATGGGGGTAAGCCTGCCGTGCTGCTGAAACCCCACCTGCGAAGACAGTTCAATACGGGGTGCACCGGCCTCTCCCCTACGGGTGGTAATCAATACCACACCATTGTTGGCACGTGCACCATATATGGCAGAAGAAGCAGCATCCTTGAGGATGTTGATAGACTCAATGTCGTTGGGCGAAAGGCTGCTCAGGGCATCGGTGGTAGGCACTCCATCCACAATATAAAGAGGATCGTTGCTGCTGTTGATAGAGCCTACACCCCTGATCCTCACATTGACACCTTCGCCGGGCATACCGGTATTGTGGGTAATGTTTACTCCCGCTGCCCGTCCCTGCAATGCCTGATCGACACCGGCAACAGGCAGCAGTCTGAGCTCGTCGGCATCTACACTCGATACGGCACCCGAAACATCTACCTTGCGCTGTATGCCATAACCCACCACAACAAATTCATCCAGCAGCTGCACATCCTCCATCAGGATAACGTTAACCTGTTCCTGCCCGGTAAAGGGTACCCGCGAGGTGGTATATCCCACATAACTGAAAGTGATCACCGGGTTTTGCACGTCTGCCGGAATGGAAAGAGAATAGTTTCCGTCAATATCTGTTGTGGTTCCTGTGGCAGTGCCCTCGATCAGTACAGTCACACCGGGCAGCCCCATATCTGTGTTGTCGGTAACCCTGCCGCTGACAGTAACCGGGCCCTCCTGGCCCGGCACCATCAGGGGAACCAAAAACAACACTATCAAAATCCAAATCCTGTTTATATATTTACCAATCATATACTTATACTTTTGGGTTTATATCTTTTCCTGCGACAGATTTTCTGTTACGGGGTTTTCCATGCAACAGTCACTCCCCCTGCCTGGTATTGGTTGTCATTCTCCCCGATCTCTACTCCCTTAGGTATTTCTACCACCAGTCGCGCGCTTCTGCCGGGAATGCTTACCTGGGTATTGCCTTCCACATTCTCCGCCAAAATGGTTTTGCTGATCACATCGTACAGGTAAACGGCATTGCCTTCATAGGTGTAGATAATCTCTTTCTCTTCCTCCCACGGATTGTAGATCAAATAGGTGGGATATGCCTCGTTGCGGTAGAAATCGGTAGCAAGGGTATTCAACCTTAATACTTTCTCCACATTAGTGGTTTGGATGATGGAGCCAAATATTCCCACATGGGCCGAACCGTAAAGGCTGAACTGGGAAACATCGGGATTTCCCTCCACCCACCGGGGGCCATCTCCCACTGCTACCGGACTTACGCCTTCAAATTCAGGCCTTTCAAAAAGATCTTCCCTGATCAGCCCTTCGTAGGCGATCACATTGCGGGTAAGATTTTTATATTGCGGCAGCGATTGCATGGTGTCGGGGATCTCACTGGGATAAAACAACCTTGCTGCATTGGCAGCATTGAGCATCCATTTGCCAATGGTTTCTGCATATCGCGGATCGTAGCGTACCATGGGCACCAACGGCCAGGCCATATCGAAAGTATTCATCAGGAAAGCAAAACCACCATTGTGCGACCAGCTTCCCTGTAATCCATGTACATCATAATTGCCCCATTGCTCATTGATGATACCCCAGCCATATCTGCCATCTTCTGCGCTGGTGCCATTGAAAGTCCAGTCGAGTACAGGATGGAAATTGTAATCTGTACCATGTTCGGCATTGAGGCGTGCAGCTACCAAAGCGGCGAAAGGCATAAGCACTTCATAAAAACGGCCTTCCTCCTGCGACAATAATGCTTCAAGAGCAGATTTTGCACCCTGCAGATACCGCTCGTCGCCAAACTTGTGGTAGGCAGCAAGCAACACCCAGGCATGGCCGGCAGCAGCATCTTCCTGGAACGGGATATGGCTTCTGCGCCCTTCCATGGCGGCATAATCAAAAAAGGAATAATGGTAATTGCCGTCCAGAACCGAATCAGCCTTGAAGAACTGTTCGGCCACTATCCTCTGGATACTGTCGGTGCGTGCCACATCGGGAAACAGGTCCGCTACAGCATAATACAATACGTTGGGAAATACATCGTACCACCAGTCGCGGCCATACCCACCTCCAAGGTTTCCTACCCTGGCCGAAGTATTATTCATGACAATGTTCCAACCGTTATCGCTGTTAAAATAGTTTTGGGCCATCTTTACATAGTTGTAACCGTCCTGGCTGGTTTTATCGATACCTACCAGACCTGCGCTCATCAATGCTCCCAGGCTGTTGATGGCCTCGTGGAATTCACCGTTGTGTACAGCGGGTCCCTGGCGTACATCTCCAATAGCTGTGAACAATCCGAAGGTTTGCTGCGAAAAATTGCGCCCTGCATCGTCCAGCCAGATAAAAGGCAGGTAATCGCCCGAAAGGGAATGGTCAAAAACATACTTGTCAAAATTTACGGCTACCTCTTTCCAGTTTAGCATTTTGTAAGGCTGAGGCTGAAAAGGCATTGATTCAACCCTCTCAATGGAAACCTGGCTGATGGCTGGTTCCTGCTCCTGGCAGGAATAAAACATTAGCAAAAATGCAACCACTGACAAAGGATAGATTCTCTTGTATTTCATAAGGATTTCGTTTTTTTTGTTGTGATACTTCTTTTTTTATCCGGCTTCATTGCCTCAAACATTCAGTTTGCACAGAGGCGTGGCCGCCAAACGTGGCGGCTTTCGCAAGAAGCAAGATCAGGTTTCCAGTTTGGGAGCCTCAAGGTTCGGATTTTCCTGCTTCACTTCATCAATGGTACGGTTGGTATGCCTGATGACATTCTTTGCCAGGGGGATTGATGCCATCTGGATGAGGGCCACAATAATAAGTGAATAACGCAGGGCCACTTCCTCCGAAACATAAAATGCCAGGGCTATAAACAATACCAGTCCGAAGAACCTGCCGGCATACAAACCAAATTCATGATTGAAGATATAGGCGAATTCACTTCTGTTCTCTTTTACGGAAAGCACATCAATAATGCGCATTTGAATGGGGAAATAGGCAATATCGTGTAAGGGCATAAAAAGGACCCTTCCCAGTACAAATATAATAACACCCAGGGCAGAATAAAGAATTCCGTTGGCCAGTGAGCCAATGAGAAAAATTGTGATGCCGGTGGCAAAAATGTAGATCCGGTGTTTGGGTTTGGCCGTCCTGCCAAGGATATAAAGCATTATTGCCGCAATCAGCCCACTGATACTCTGAATGGTTCCCAGTGAGCCTTCATCACCCACCAGACGCATGATAAGAATGGCAGGGGCGGTAACCAGGTAGCCCTGGATCATCCCTTTAAGCCCGGCAAGCACCAGCATCTTATTCCATAATTTGTCATAGCGCCAGTAAAGGAATTTCTTTTGCTTTGGATTACGGAATTTTTCCTGGTGAATTACCCAGCTAGCCAGGATGGTAAGGACAAACACGATCCCGGTAATCACCTGGTAGGCAGCAGTGATATTTCCGGCAAACCAGCCCATAGCGGTACTTCTTACCAAAAACCAACCTACTCCAAATGGAACAATGATGAAGGTTATGGTATAAAAGAAGGTTTCAACACCGTAATAATAGTTGCGGTTTTGATCGTTGGTGGTATCCAGTGCCAGAAAATCGCGGTTGGCCCAGAAAAACCCAAAACTTGCCCCCATTATAAATCCCGCTATGGCAACTCCGCCCATGGTAATCACATTGAGCGACATCATAAAGACCATGGAAATACCGCTGAGCAACATACCAAAACTGTAAAGCCTGGAAATATTCACCTTATGCAACAGAAACCCGTTGACCAGAAAGGTAAAGGGTATACCGGTATACACACACAGCTGGTACACCGCCACCATGGATGGATTGTTGGAGCTGCGCATGATATATGCCCCCACAAAAATATCAATGACCGGAAGCACAAATGCATAGATCATGTTTGTGATGAGTACCAGTCGCATGTCACGTGGCATCGACATGAAAAAACGAAATTCTGTGAGGAGTTTATTTTTCATAGATGTAAGGATAGTTTTCGCGTTTTAGTGTTTCCTGGGATTTTTCATTTCATCAACCCGACTCATTTCGTGGCCCGGGTTTTCTCATTTTTAGAGTGCATTAGTGTAATGTATCCAAAATCTCTTTTATTGATAATTCCGCACCACAGATTACCTCATCGCTTGCCCCGTAGTACATGGTAATTTTATCGCCTTCCACTAAATGTCCATTGGTAAACACTACGTTGCCAAAGAAGCCGGTTTGCTCATAATCCATAACGGGCTCCATGATTGGCTCTATGCTTCGCGCCAGCACTTTGGCCGGATTTTCCTTATCCAGCAGCAATGCTCCCAGGCAATAGCGGTGCTCACCATTGGCACCATGGTAGATCTCCAGCCAACCCTGGTCGGTTTCTATGGGGGCTGCACCTGCGCCCACCCTGGCACTGTCCCACATAGACTTACGCGTAGTGGCTATGAGCTGATGATTGCCCCAGTGCAAAAGGTCTGGCGATTCGGCAAGCCAGATATAGTTGCCGCCAAGCTCAGGACTGCTGGGGCGATGCAGCGCATAGTATTTTCCGTTGATTTTGCGCTCAAAAATGGCGCAATCTTTATTGTGTGGCGGAAAGATCATCCCGCGGCGTTCAAAATGCTTCCAGTCTTTGGTAAACATATAACCAACACCCACGGCAACCTCCGACACTTTGGTATAAGTAAGATGATAGCCATCTTCCATTTGAGTTACACGGCAATCTTCAATGCCGAAAGCTTCCAGAGCTCCTTCTCCGGCTATAAATGGATAACCGGCCTCTTCCCTGAAAGTGATCCCGTCATGGCTGCTGACCAACCTCAGGTGAGAAAGGGTGGTAAGGTAGTTCTTGCCTTTGAAGGAAATCACCCTGGGATCAGAAGCATCAAGATCGGGGTTATCTTTCTCAAATGTAAGTATCTCTATTTCACCTTGATCATTAAACACAGGAACTTTTATTGTAGTTTCATCCTGTTGGGTGCGCTCAGCCACCCGGCACAAAAGCCAGGTTTTGTCGTCGAAACGAAACACCCCTGGATTCAACAGGCATTCTATTTTCATCCCTTCTACAGAGGGTTTTATAGCAGCAGGCCTGAGAATGGGGTTTTGGGGAAATCGTTTTGCCAGATCCATTTTTTTGTGTTTGGGTTTTGCTTGTGAATTCAATCAACACAAATGTAGCTGAGTCTTTCCGCAAACGTGTGCACTGGGTTTTCAAAATTGTACACAGGATTCTCAAAATGACAACCAACTGACAATCAGCTACAATTAAACAGAGAAGTTTTGTGCCGGAGAACATAGCATACTCTTTTGAGAAGGGAAGGAACTTTTCATTAGCTCCCCCCCTGTGTTCGTCTCTCCTAAGGGGTTATTATGATCAAGCCCGAAGCATCCCAGTTCTCTGTTCTGATCCCCAAAAGGTATATTCCGGTATCCATGAAGGCTGATGGTGAAATTTCCAGTTCCGAACCAGATTCTGTTTTTCCTGCATATACCCTGATTCCGCGCATATCATAAAATTCGAAGTACACACTACCGGTAAGCGGCATGCGGGCTTTTATCCGGATAGTACCTTTGCTCAAACTCACCGGGTTGGGTATAACCTGCAAATCATCATTTTCCAGCACTGTAATATCTTCAGCAAATACACTGAGCTGATCTGCTACCTGCAATGGGGAAAGTGGAAAATCGAAAATGCTTACCATACTCATAGCACCCTTAAAATTAAAATTGTTGTTTCCGGGCAGGTTTTGCCCCATTACAGGCTGGTATGGTGAAATATTGATCAAACCGGTATGGGCAGCAAATGCATCCAGTTTGCCATCGATCCACAGCTCCATGTCGTTGCCGTTGTAAATGGCGGCAACATGATACCAGCTCCCGGGTTCAATGGTAGTTTCCGAATCAAGGTCTTTGATACCATCGGCAGTATTGATGGTAAAGCGAATGCGATTGCCGGTGATGGAGATCTTGTAGCGGTGCTCCCAACTGCCATGAGATATGGGGTGCTGTTCATGAGGAGTAATTTCATCGGTCTTCAGAAACAGAGAAACCGACACAGCCTGCCGGAAATCAAACAATTCGCTTGCCGGCAATAGCACATTTGCACTGGTACCATCAAAGAAAGCAGCAAACCCTGGCCGATCTTCCATATCGGTTGTATAGGAAAGACCTCCACCGGCTGTTCCATGCAGTTGGTTACCGCTGAAATCCTGTACATTCCCCCTGAGAGGATACCACCCTACCTTGTTGCCATCAGCATAATCAGGAAAATTTCGCACCATGAGCAAAATACTGTCTTTGGCCCATAAGCCATCAGGATTAGACACCATGCAATGCACAAAATAGTCACCTTCCTGTGGCGGTGCGGTATAAACTATAGTGGCACCCTCGCCGGCAATGCTTCCGGCTGCTGCGCTCCAGCTATAGGTAAGGGTTTCATCATACACATCATAAGCCTCTGTTGTAATTTGGGATGTTTCTCCGGGCCTTACCTTTCGTGGCTCCGCCAGCATAGCCTCAATCACAGGATCGTAAGGAATTTTCTCCACTACCTCTACAACAACTGCCATGGAATCTGTCAATCCAAAAGTATTGGTCACTTTACATGCCACAGTATAAAAACCGGTTTGGGCGGGCGCCTCAAAAATAAACGTTTCTCCACCATCTGCAGCAGACTCACTTGCATACCAGGAATAGGTAAGGGTTGATTGCTGCGGATCTGTTGCTGTGCAGAAAATCGTGGTACTCTCTCCTGTCACTACTATTGTATCGGTGGCTGCCAGGGCTTTTATACGCGGGGGAAGGTTGCCCGGTGGCAGTCCGTTGCGGTAATCGATCACAATGTCATTGGCAAGCGTTTGGCGCCCCTGGTAGGTGATTTGTGCTGATTGTGGCAATACCACAGGCATCAGGGCTTTATTGGCTCCTATATTGAGGATTACCATTCCCTGCATGTTTTGCTGGAGAAGCTGTTTGCTTATTACATCATAGATCTTATACTCACCCTCTGGAAGGTAAAGATGGATGTTTTGTGCAGTGCTATGTGGGTTGTAATAGAGATAGGTAGGGAACGCCTCCCCTCTGAAGAAATCGGTTTTCAGAAGGTCCAGCTGAAGGATGCCTTCCACATTGGTAGTATCCAGCACTGCGGCCAGGTAGCCCACGTGCGATGAGCCGTAGAGCATGAGGTTGGTTTGTGCCCATCCGCCATCCATGGCATCGCCGGTCATGTAAGGGCTGTGGTCGTATTTCACCTCTCTAAGGGCCTCATAACCAATATATGATTGCGGATCCCAGGTTTGTGCCCAGTCTGCATTGTCTTGCATATGGGCCGGCAGGTATTTGGAATAAAACAGGCGGGAAGCGTTGGCAACGTTGAGAACCCATTTGGCTATGGCCTGCGCAAAACGGTGATCATAGCGAACCATGGGAACCAGTGCTGCTGCCTGCTGGTATCCATTCATCATAAATGCATAATCGTTGCCGTTGTCATTGGCCTCGCCGATAAGGCCGTGGCAATCATAGCCTCCCCAGTTGCCACTGATGGCTCCCCAGCCGCGCAAATTGCCCCGGTCAAAAGTCCAATTGATCATTTTTTCAATGTCGTAGTTTGTTCCCAGCTCTGCATTCATGCGTGCAGCAGTATATACCCCCCATGGCAGCTGCAATTCGTAAGAGGGATTATCCTGCCAGCCATCAAGGAACTCCATAGCCCATTCGGCCCCTACCAGGTAGTCCCTGTTACCGGAAGCCACCCAGGCATGATAAAGGATCCAGGCAATGGCACCTGCGGCTTCCGGTTGCTTTACTCCCTGGTCCAATGGTTCCATCTCCGGCATGTTCCAGGCACGGTAGTTCATGTAGGGCACCGACCAGGGTGTTGCCGAGCCACCCATTTCTTTTACCGCTCTAAGCCATTGCCCGGCCACTATAGGCAATTGCTGCTGAAATACCTCCACCTCCGGGTAAAGACTCATCAATTGCATATAAAAGACATTGGGCATGGTCTCGTACCACCAGTCATAGCCCGAGCTGGTTGAGGGATGGTTGAGATAAATATTCTCTTCGGGGCGTTTGTTAAAATAATCGCGGATCATGAGTACCCAATTCTCATCAAACTGATCGGATTTATCGATTCCTGCCAGCGAAGCACCCACCACAGCTGGTATTACATTGATGGCTTCGCCTGAAGTGGGATGATTGGTTCCCACGGCAGTATGCAGACCAAAACTTTTCGTACCCGGATAATTAACAGCCGGATCACGAAAAAAAACAAAAGGTTGAAACTGCCCCTGGAGGGTTTCATCGAAAACCAGCGAATCATACCCTTGGGCAACCTGTTTCCAGTCTCGCATCTCATAAGGTTGTGGAAAATCGGGCATGGTAGCAATGCGTGGGATCTCAATCTGCTGAGCCGGCAAGCCTGTGGCCAAAAAAACCAGGGCCAGCTCCAGGAAAAGTCTTTTTAACAATCGGGGCTTTTTCATGATAGCAATTTTTTTTATGAGATGATAAAGATAGAAAACAGGCAATACAACAGTGTGTACTATATTCCCTGATGTGTATTGCCCGTTATCAAAATGAAAAAAACTACCTCAATAGCCTGGTTGGTTGTACGAAGGTTTCCGTAAATACTCCGGGGAAACCAAAAAACCAGGTCATTGAGGTAGTTCTGAAAAGGGCAGCCCCTCTTAAATTGCTTTTTTCAGGTTCAGAAAGCTGATCCAGCCAGCACCAGCGCAACTATAGATACCAGCTTCAGCAGGATATTGAGTGAGGGCCCGGAAGTATCTTTCAGTGGATCACCCACAGTATCGCCTACCACGGAGGCCTTGTGGGCTTCAGAACCTTTGCCGAATTGCTGGTCGTTGTAGGTAAGACCTTTTTCGATGAGTTTCTTGGCATTGTCCCAGGATCCACCGGCATTGGACTGGAAAATAGCAAACAATACTCCTGAAACGGTAACACCTGCAAGCAATCCGCCCAATGCTTCAGCACCCATGGTAAGACCTACAACAACAGGCACTGCAACAGCAATAACACCGGGAAGAATCATCTGCCGCAGTGCTGCGCGTGTGGAAATGGTAACACATTTCCCATATTCGGGAGAACCTTCAGCATCGTTCATGATCTTTTGATCTTTTTCATTCCACATACTTTGGTGGGTTCCCTGCTCGCTGTTCTTTTTCATTACTTCAAGAGCCTTTTTAAGAGGTTCGATGGTGTTGAACTGTCGGCGAACCTCTTCGATCATGGATTGCGCAGCATCACTCACCGCCTTTATGGTAAGGGCAGAAAAAACATAGGGCATCAATGCCCCGATGAAAACTGCGGCCATCACTACTGATTTGGATACGTCGATGGTTTTGATCTCGGCAGCCGTCATGTAAGCACCAAAAAGGGCGAGTGCAGTAAGGGCTGCAGAACCAATGGCAAATCCTTTTCCAATGGCTGCTGTGGTATTTCCTACGGCGTCCAGTTTATCGGTTTTTTCGCGCACATCGGCAGGGAGTTCCGACATTTCGGCAATACCGCCTGCATTGTCCGAGATAGGTCCATAAGCATCTACAGAAAGCTGAATGCCAAGATTGGCAAGCATACCCACCGCAGCAATGGCAATACCATAAAGACCGCTGAGATGAAACACCAAAACGATAGAAACAGCTATGGTCAGAATGGGAATGATGGTAGAGAGCATACCAATACCCAAGCCGGAAATGATATTTGTGGCACTTCCTGAAGTGGATTGCCGGGCAATAATTCGTACCGGCAGATAGTTGAGCCCGGTGAAGTATTCTGTGGAATAGCCTATGATCAGGCCGGCCACAAGACCCACTACTGAAGCCAGGAAAATATTAAAAGCGGTAATCTCGCGGGTTGTATCGTAGAGAAGATCCTGGAAAATCCATTTCTCAGGAAGGACATTCATAATGATGAAATAGGAGAAAACGATCATGATGGCAGAAGAAACAAGCTCACCAATATTGAGCGCTGTTTGGGGGTTTCCGCCTTCTTTTACCCTTACAAAGTATGTTCCTATAATGGAGGCAAAAATACCGGCACCGGCCAGAAACAAAGGAAGAAGAATGGGAGAAAGGCCAGAAAAGCTATCCATGTCAGAAGTGAAAACAAAAGCGGCACCCAGTACCATGGCAGCAATGATCGACCCCACATAAGATTCAAAAAGGTCAGCCCCCATACCAGCCACATCACCTACATTGTCACCCACATTATCAGCCACAGTGGCGGGATTGAGAGGGTGATCCTCGGGAATCCCGGCTTCTACTTTACCTACAAGGTCGGCACCCACATCAGCAGCTTTGGTAAAAATTCCTCCGCCTACCCTGGAGAATAAGGCAATGGAAGAAGCTCCGAAAGAAAACCCTGTGATTACCGAAAGGGTTTTATTCAGGTCGTCGCCACTGATTCCAAAGACAGATGTATAGAGGATGAACAGGATGCTTAATCCCAGTACTCCCAGACCAACCACGCTCAGGCCCATAACACTCCCGCCGGCAAAGGCCACTTTCAGTGCTTCGTTGAGGCTGGTGCGGGCCGCATTGGTGGTTCTTACATTGGCCTTGGTGGCAATGCGCAATCCTATAAAACCAGCCAGCCCTGAACAAAAAGCCCCGGCTACAAATGATAAAGCAACCAGGGGATGTGAGGTTTCTGTATTGGTGGTGAAGGCCAGCAATGCCGCCACCGACACCACAAATATGGCCAGAATCCTATATTCGGCCGTGATGAAAGCCATAGCGCCCTCCGAAATATAAGCAGCAATTTTTTTCATTTTCTCGCTACCGGCTGGTTGGCGTTTGATCCATGAAGTTTTGAAAAAAGTAAAGATCAAGGCAATAACGCCAATTACAGGGATAATGTAGATAAGGTAGTTTTCCATAAAGAGATTTTTTGGAACATTAAGGGTTAATTGATATATTACTAAACTTTGTTTTTCTGGTTACAAAAGTTAAAATTAAAAATATTATCCTATAAACCGCAAAAAATATTACCTCAATGGCAAATAAAATAACACGGCTGTTATGCACACCAACAAATTGCTAATAACGGCTACCTTTTACATTTGTTCAACAGTGGAGTAGATTTTCTTTAACTTTTTTTCTAAAGCTACCCCTGCATCAATTATTATTATCTTTGACCGTTTCATTCATAAACCATTAATCCATTGGAAAACTTTTCATCGAAACTTTTGCAGGCAGCTGTAGATGAATTCTCTAAATTACCGGGCATAGGAAGAAAAACATCACTGCGCCTGGTGTTGCACCTGCTCAGGCAAAATGCAGGCGAGGTTGAAGCATTTGCCAGTGCCCTTACAGAATTGAGAAATCATGTGGTTTACTGCAAAAGATGCCATAACATCAGCGACCAGGAATTTTGCGAGATCTGCAGTTCATCACGAAGAGACAATACCACCATTTGTGTGGTGGAAGATCTTCGCGATGTGATCGCTATTGAAAATACAGGCCAGTATCATGGCTTGTATCATGTGCTGGGTGGCGTTATCTCTCCCATGGATGGCATAGGCCCCGATGATCTTCATATCGATTCACTCATAACCCGTGTACAGAAAGAGAAAACCCGCGAGATTATTCTTGCCCTCAGTACTACCATGGAAGGCGATACCACCAATTTTTACATTTATCGCAAACTTCAGGAAACGGAAGTTAAGCTTTCTGCCATTGCCAGGGGGATTTCCATTGGCGATGAGCTGGAATACGCCGATGAGGTTACCCTTGGAAGATCCATCCTGAACCGAACTCCCTACCAGGTAAGTTTTACCACCCCCAAAAGATAAACCCTGCCATGAAGCTTTCTGTAATAATTGTCAATTATAATGTAAAGTATTTCCTGGAACAGTGTCTGAAGTCGGTTTTTATTTCGGGTAAGAACCTTACTATGGAAGTATTTGTGGTTGACAACAATTCGGTAGATGGCTCAGTACAAATGGTCCGGGAGAAGTTTCCGCAGGTAAAACTCATCGCCAACAAGGAAAACACAGGTTTTAGCCGGGCCAACAACCAGGCAATAAAAATCTCACAAGGAGAATATGTATTGCTGCTCAATCCTGATACCGTAGTAGAAGATGATACCTTTGAAAAAGTGGTTGCTTTTATGGATAAAACCCCTGACGCCGGTGGGCTTGGGGTGAAAATGATTGATGGCAAGGGAGTTTTCCTTCCGGAGTCAAAACGAGGGTTACCCACTCCTGCCGTGGCTTTTTACAAGATCTTTGGCTTGTCGGCTTTGTTCCCCCGTTCAAAGATCTTTGGAAAATACCACCTGGGATACCTGGACAGTGAAAAGATACATAAAGTAGAAATTCTCTCGGGTGCATTCATGCTCATGAGAAAATCAGTGCTGGAAAAAACGGGATATCTTGATGAAACCTTTTTCATGTATGGGGAGGATATTGACCTTTCCTACCGTATTCTGCAGGCAGGCTATAAAAACTATTATTTCCCCGAAACGCGCATCATCCATTACAAGGGAGAAAGCACCAAGAAGAGCAGTATCAACTACGTGTTTGTGTTCTACAATGCGATGATCATCTTTGCCCGCAAGCATTTTTCGAAACACAACGCCAGTGTGTTTTCTTTTCTTATCAATATTGCCATTTATTTCAGAGCCTTCCTGGCCATTATCAGTCGCTTTGTAAGGCGTATTATTACGCCGCTGTTTGATGCAGCGGTGATCTTTACCGGCTTTATTTTTATCAAAGACTACTGGGAAACTCATGTGCTTGAATTTGAGCGAAGCTATTACCCCCCTGAATTTATCTCCATTTTTGTACCGGCCTATATCGTGGTATGGCTGTTTTCGGTTTATATCAGCGGCGGATACGACAAACCTACAAAGCTTTTCCGCATTGTGCGGGGCATTGGATTGGGTACAGTAGTCATCCTTGTGATTTTTGCCCTGCTTCCGGTTTCCATGAGGTTTTCCAGGGGGCTTATCTTGCTGGGAAGTCTCTGGTCTCTTATCAGCATGCTGCTAACGCGCATAGTCTGGCATTTGATCAGATATAAAAACCTCAATATTGGCAGCCAATCCAACAAACGCATCGCCATAATAGGCCAGGATTCGGAGCCCGAGCGGGTAGCTATGATGCTCAGGCAAAGTGGCAGCAATGCTTTTATCGGGTTGGTAAGCACAGGCAATACGGTTTCTGAAAAGACAGGTTATCTGGGCAACCTGGCGCAACTGACAGAAATCATAGAGGTTTATAACATTAACGAACTGATATTCTGTGCCAGTGAGATCTCCTCGCAAACCATTATCTCCCATATGTCGGGCCTCAAGGACAAACCCGTAAGCTTCAAGATCGCCCCCCCACAAAGTCTTTTTATCATTGGCAGCAACTCTATCGATACCTTTGGCGATTTCTTTACCGTTGACATTAACACCATCAATCAAACGGCAAACAAAAGAAACAAGCGGTTTTTTGATCTCATGATATGCGGTTTTCTTATCATCACACTGCCCTTTCAGCTCATTGTAGTAAAGAACAGGCTGGGGCTGCTGAAAAACATTATTAAAGTGTTTTTTGGACAAAAGACCTGGGTGGGCTACAACCCAAAGGTAAACAACTCGCAACTGCCGTCTTTGAAAAATGCAGTACTGAACCCCGCCGACATGTTCGCCCACAAAACCCTGGATCCCTCTACCCTGCTCAACCTCAACACACTTTATGCAAAAGACTTCAGACTCGAAAATGATTTTAAGATCATTCGCAAGGGCTATCGCAACCTGGGCAGAACCAGTTAAAACTTCCTCAATTGGGTTATATATGTAAAAAGTTTAAACATTCTCATTGCAGAATTGTTGAAGGATTGGTTTCAGCAATTCCTTTGCCGGAAGTATTGCAGAAAATAATAATTAGTAATTTTGAATCATTGAACAAAGAATATAATACATACAGCAGACAAAAGAACTTTTTTCATGGCACAGTTTAACATTACAATGCCCAGGCTGGGTGAAGGTATTACAGAAGCGACAATAACAAAATGGCTCAAAAAACCCGGAGATCACATTGCTGAGGAAGAACCTCTTGCTGAGATTGCCACCGATAAAGTGGATTCTGAGATCCCTTCACCGGTGAGTGGGACCCTTAGTGAGTTGTTGTTTGCAGAAGGAGAAACAGTGGAAGTTGACCAGGTGATAGCCCGCGTTGCCACAGCAGGAGCTGCAGAAGAAACACCGTCAGAAACAGCCCCCGCAAAAAAAGAAGAGAACCAGCCCGGCAAAGAAAAAACTTCTGCCTCTGCGCCCAAAGAGAAAGTTCATACCAGTGAACTCATCATGGCTGGAGAAATGTCTTCCAGAGGAGCATCCGGAAGGTTTTACTCTCCCCTGGTGCGCAATATTGCCAAACAGGAAGGAATTTCTTCTGAGGAACTTGATCGTGTAGAGGGCACTGGCAAAGATGGCCGGGTAACCAAAGACGATTTGCTGGAATACCTAAAAACCAGGACAGCAAAAACCACAGTGCCCGGTCCTGAAAAAACCATTGAAAAAGCAGCCAAAACAGTGCATACGCCCGAAGTGAAAGCAGCCGAAGGAGACGAGATTATTACCATGAGCCGTATGCGCAAACTGATTGTGGATCATATGGTTGCTTCTGAAGACACCAGCGTGCATGTTACATCGGTAATTGAGATTGATGTAACCAACCTGGTTAACTGGAGAAACAAACACAAGAAGATTTTCGAACAACGCGAAGGCATGAAGCTCACTTTTACGCCCATCTTTGTATGGGCAGTGGCAAAAATGCTCAGGGACTATCCCATGCTCAATTCCAGTGTGAGTGGCGATAAGATCATCATGCGAAAAAACATAAATATAGGTATGGCCACTGCTTTGCCCGATGGCAACCTTATAGTACCCGTTATCAGGAATGCTGACCATAAGAGCCTGCTGGGCCTTGCCGGAAGTGTAAACGATCTTGCCAATAGGGCGCGCAACAACAAACTGCTACCCGATGAGATCCAGGGAGGCACCTTTACCCTTACCAATGTAGGCTCCTTCGACACCATCTTTGCCACCCCCATCATCAACCAGCCACAGGTGGCCATCCTGGCTGTGGGTGCCATCAAGAAAAAACCGGTAGTGCTTGAAACAGAACATGGCGACACCATTGCCATACGCAGTACCATGTACCTGTCCATGTCTTACGATCATCGCATCATTGATGGTGCCATGGGTGGAATGGCACTGAAAAGAATTGGTGAATACCTCCAAAACTGGGATATACAAACAACGGTATAACAGGATTCGGTAGCGATTAAAAACCGCTGTTCAAAGCAAAATACATCACCACTGCCAGGTGCTTCCCTCCGGTTGTTATCAGGGATTTCATCCGGTGGCCGCATGCTTTACCGGTTTGTTGAAGTATATTTTTCCGCTTAAGATTTACTATCACTCTTCGAGGCAACCCACAAAGACCTTTTGCAGTTGTGGGTTGCTGCTATAGTATCTATCCTGCAATTAAAACTTCCTCTGTATCCCCCTTTTGTTTTTATTTTCTTAATTTCGCACAGAACAAATAGAAAACAAAAAAACCCTTTTCATGCAACTCAATTTAAAGCGCCCCCTTGCCTTTTTCGACATCGAAAGTACCGGTACCAATGTAGTAAAAGACAGGATCGTGGAGATCTGTATCTTTAAAGTGATGCCCGATGGCACAACAGAAACCCGGCTCAGAAGGATCAACCCGGGAATCCCTATTCCACCGGAGGTTACTGCCATCCATGGCATATCTGATGCCGATGTGACCAACGAGCCAAGTTTTAAAAAAATCGCCCGCTCACTGAATGATCTGCTTAAAGATTGTGACCTGGCTGGTTACAATTCCAATAAGTTTGATGTGCCAATGCTCATTGAAGAATTTCTAAGATCCAATATCGACTTCAGCCTCAAGAACCGCAATCTTATTGATGTGCAGAACATATTCCATAAAATGGAACCCCGCACCCTAAAAGCAGCCTACAAATTTTACTGCAACAAAGAACTGGTAGATGCCCACACCGCAGAAGCCGACACCATTGCTACCTATGAGATACTGTTGTCGCAACTGCAACGATATGAAAATACACCCTACGAAGACAACGAAGGAAACATCAGTACTCCGGTACAAAACGATATGAAGGCACTTTATGAGTTCTCCTACAACCATCGCAATGTTGACCTGGTAGGGCACATTGTTTTTAATGCCCATGGGCAGGAAACCTTCAATTTTGGCAAACATAAAGGGAAAACCCTGGAAGAAGTATTCAACAAAGAAGCACAATACTACGACTGGATGATGAATGCAGACTTTCCTCTCTCTACCAAAAATGTGATCAAGGAAGTAAGATTCAGATCACTGGAAAATTCAAATATGATACTCAGGAAATAATCAACCCCTTACTGATGAAGATAATTTGTATTGGGAGAAATTACATCGAACACGCCCACGAACTCAACAATCCAGTACCTGCCGATCCTGTTTTCTTCCTGAAACCAGAAACAGCCCTCATCAGGGCCGGCCTGCCCTTTTATTATCCCGATTTTTCTTCCGATGTGCATTACGAAGTTGAGCTCGTACTGCGTATCTGCAAAGTGGGAAAACATATCGGTGAAAGATTTGCCCATAGCTACTATGACGCAATAGGCATTGGTATTGATTTTACCGCACGCGATGTGCAAAGCATTTGCAAAAAAAAAGGGCTTCCCTGGGAAATTGCCAAAGCCTTCGATGGTTCGGCTCCCGTAAGCAAATTCATTCCCAAAGAAGATTTTGCCGATGTGTATGATATTAATTTTTCCCTCAACAAGAATGGTCAGCAAGTTCAAAAAGGAAATTCAGGAATGATGATCTTCAATTTTGACAAACTCATTTCTTATGTTTCGAAATTTATCACCCTGAAAATAGGAGATTACCTGTTTACCGGAACCCCCGCAGGGGTTGGTCCTGTGGTAAAGGAAGATACACTGGAAGCATTTCTTGAACAACGATCAATGCTCAAAATCAATATCAAATAATTATTAATACGTATAGTTTTTTTCCGTAAAACTTGTACAATTCCCACAAAAATTAACACCACCTTTAGCCTCTGGAAATTAACAGATTTTTCAACATCTGTTTCATTTTTAAAGAAAAAACCATAATGCTAAAGGATAAACAATAAAACAGGAATTTATGAATAAGGTTTCTTACAGGAATAATGTCAGATCACTAGTTATACGGGGAGTTTTGATTGGTTTGCTATTCCCGGTAATTGCCCTGGTCATTGAGATCATCAGCAAGGGCTTACCCCTTTCATGGGAAAGCATTACACAGATCCATGCCAGCACCCCGGCCATGTTTGTCTTTTACCTGGCCCCTGTCATATTGGGTTATGCTGCCAGGATTATTGGTAAAAACCTGGCCCAAAAAAAATCAGAAGTAGAGCAGGCTCATCTCGAGGAAAGGCAGAAATCGGAAAAAATCCTTGAGTTTACAGAAAAATTAACCCAGGGAAATACTGAGGTAGAATACGGAACAACGGTTTCAGGTACTGACAATATTGGCAGCTCTCTGATCCGCCTTCGTGATTATCTTAAACAAAACAGGCTGGAGGAAGAAGCAAGAAGACAGCAGGAGCAACAGCAAAACTGGGTAACACAGGGGCTGGCAAAATTCGGCGATATCCTCAGGCAAAACAATGATAACATTGAGGAGCTCTCCTACAATATTATCAGCAACCTTGTAAACTATGTTGATGCCAAGCAGGGCGGGGTTTTTATCATTAACGACAACAACCCCAACGACAAGCATTTTGAACTGACTGCCTGCTATGCCTATAGCCGCAAAAAATTTCTTGAAAAGCGCATCGAGTGGGAAGAAGGCACAGTGGGAGCTTGCGCCCTGGAGCAACAAACCATCCTGCTTACTGATGTACCCGAAGAACATGTAACCATAACCTCCGGACTGGGAGAAACCAAACCCGGTTGTATCATCCTGGTACCTCTTAAGGTAAATGATGAAGTACACGGAGTTATTGAACTTGCTTCGCTAAAGGTTTTTAAGGATTTTGAAATTGACCTGCTGGAAAAACTTGCTGAAAGCATTGCATCAGTAATTGCAGGCGTCAAGATCAACCTGCGCACCGCAAAGCTACTTGCAGAATCGCAGGAACAAGCTAAAATTCTCGCATCACAGGAAGATGAGATGCGACGCAACATGGAAGAACTGAGCTATGCCAAGGAGGAAGCTGCCAAACAGGGTGAGCTGCTGGCCAATTTTACCAATGCCGTTAACCACACGCTGGTAAGAGCCGAATACAACACACAGGGAATCCTCCTCTATGCCAATACCCGGTTCCTTACAAAACTTGGCTATTCCAGCAACAAGGAAGTGGAGGGAAAACATATTTCCATTTTTATCAACGATAAGGATAAGGAATGGTTCTTCAAGATCTGGGACTCACTGGCCAAAGGGGGTAAACACTTTGAAGGCGACATGAAGCATGTTACCAAACAAGGGAAAGACTTCTGGTCAATGGCTACCTACACCTGCGTGAGAAACAGCGATGGTTCCATCGAAAAGATTCTTTTTCTTGGCATCGACATTACCGACCAGAAAAAACAAAACCTCGATTACCAATCGCAGATTGATGCCCTGAACCGCAACAATATTAAGGTTGAATTCTCAATGGATGGAAACATCATTGACGCGAATCCCAAGTTCTTGGAGCTTTCCGATATTTCTAAAGAAAAACTGGGCCACCATACTGTTTACAATTTTGTTGAAGAAGGCCAGGAAGGCAACTTTAAGAAAATGTGGCACAACATCCTGAAAGGGATTCCTTATGAAACGCAATTCAGGCTAACACCACCCTCGGGAAAGGAAAAATGGATCGAAGGTTCTTTCAATGCCGTAAGGGATATGTATAATGAAGTTTCAAAGATCATCTATCTTGCCAGCGACATTACACAAAAGAAAATGGTTGAACTGGAAAATCAACGTCAGAACCAGCTTCTGAAGCAACAGGAAGAACAATTGCGCACACAGCAGGAAGAGATCAAACGACATCACCAGGAGTTCAAGGAAAAAATGCAACAGCATATCAGTGAGATCGAGGCTGTGAAAATACGCAATGAAAAAACCCTTGAAGGCGCCATGGATGCTATTGTTACCATCAACCAGGACGAAAAAGTACAACTTTTCAACAAGGCTGCTGAAGATCTGTGGGGTATTACACGCGAGAAAGTACTGGGCAAAAACATTAAGATGTTGCTCCCCCCACCCCACAAGAAGGTTGAAGATGGCGATATCATTGCATTTCTCAAATCTGAAAAAAATCATCTGAAAGGAAATCGCACCGAAGTGAATATCGTAAATAAACAAAATGAGCAAGTACCTGTTTTGCTAACAATTTCAGAAGCTAAAATCGGAAACGAGTACACATATACGGCTTTTATTCAAAATATTTCAGTAGAATTGTTCTGATCATCACTTATTCATATCTCCCAAAGTTTTGTCAATATGACCAGGGATAGGCTACGAAATCAGGCTGAAAAAATTATCAAAAGCCTGGATAATGATAAAAAACCTAAAATGAATGACCCCGAAAAGGTCCTTCATGAGTTGCAGGTTTATCAAATAGAACTCGAACTACAAAATGACGAGCTAAAACGCTATTCAGAAGAGCTGGTCAAATCGCACAGCCGTTTTACCGATCTTTTTGAGCATGCTCCGGTGGGCTACTTCCTGCTCAAAGACAACTTCACCATTCTGAATGTAAATTTCTCGGCTTCCATAATGCTTAAACTGGTTAAGGAGGTCCTCATCGGCAAACCCATCACCAAACTGATTCATCCTGATTGCCAGGATAAATTCTATTTCCTGGCACAAAAAGTACTGGAAACCGACGAACTGCACACCGAAGAGATCAAACTGGCACGCGAAGGGGATGGCTATTTCTGGGTGCAGTTGCAATGTATACGCGATTTCGATGCTATTACTGCCAAAAACAGAATCAGGCTGGTAATGAGCGATATCACCGAGCGCAAAAACATAGAAAAAAAACTCAAACGCTTCAGGGCTGCTCTTGATAGTACTGCCGATAATATCTTCCTTATCGATTACGATTCAGCGTATTTTATTGATGTAAACGATGCTGCTTCCCGCAACCTGGGCTATTCAAGAGAGGAGTTTATGAAAATGCAACCTGCCCATATCAACCCCGAATACTCTATGGAGTTTATAAAGCAGGTGAGGGAAGATTACCTCAGGGAAACCGACAACAGCACCACAATGGAAATGCAATACCGCCGTAAAAACGGTACTTTGATCGATGTTGAGGTATATCTTAAAACTGCCCTTATCGATGATGAGAAAGTGATTGTTGCTGTTGCCCGTGATATCACCGAAAGGAAAAAAAGCCAGAATCAACTTGCACAGTATGCGCGTGAACTGGAAGAACTCAATACCTCCAAAGACAAATTCCTCTCCATCATTTCGCACGACCTGCGTGGGCCTTTCCTGGGCTTAAAAGGATATACCCAGATGCTCATTGAAGAATACGACTTGCTGGAGAAAGAAGAAATTATTGATTACCTCAATAAAATACATGACTCCAGCAAGGATCTTTATACGCTGGTAGACAACCTCTTGAAATGGTCGAGGCTCGAGTTGGGCAAGATACCCTTCGAGCCACAGTCTTTCAATCTCAATGATGAACTGGAGTCTTTGTTTAAACTCCTTACAGGAATCGCTTCCAAGAAACAAATCAAACTCATCAGGAGTATTCCGCCCGATCTCTACCCCTTTGCCGACAGGCTGATGCTGCTATCTATCATGCAAAACCTGGTGGGCAATGCCATTAAATTTACCCGCAAAAACGGCACCGTTAAGATAGATGCTATCAACAACAACCACTTCATTCATATCAAAGTGGAGGATAACGGTGTGGGAATGACAAGCGAAGTAATGGAAAAACTCTTCACCCTGGATAAGAGCCACACCTCCAGAGGTACCTCCGGCGAAAAAGGAACTGGTTTTGGATTGATCATAGCCCGCGAAATGATCAAAAAGATGGGCGGCACACTGTCCATTGAAAGCGAACCCCTAAAAGGGTCTTCATTTACCTTCACGCTGCCCAAATCCAGCAATATCCCTGAATCTTAAATCCTGGTATAAAACCCCAAGTACCATGACCATTATCAGCCGGGATTATTTCATCAGGAATGATACGTTATGGATGGCCCGTGACCTGATCGGGAAATATCTGTGCACACGGCTCAATGGCAATACTGTAACTGCCGGAATTATCACCGAAACAGAAGCCTACCTCGGTTCTGTCGACAGGGCATCACATGCCTATGGCAACCGGCGCACCGCACGGACCAATACCATGTTTATGGCCGGCGGTATTGCCTATGTTTATCTCTGCTATGGTATCCACCATCTGTTCAATATTGTTACCAATACAGAAAACATTCCCCACGCCATCCTTATCAGGGGTATATTCCCTGTTGATGGCCTGGAAATCATGGAGCAAAGAATTCAAAAAAAGCTACCTTTGCACCTCAATGGGCCGGGCAAGCTTACCCTGGCATTGGGTATCAAAACCCTGCATGATGCTACTTCCCTGGAGGGTGGTACCATATGGCTGGAAGACAGGAGCCTGCTAATTGATCCCAAACTGGTGAAAACCACTCCCCGCATTGGGGTTGATTATGCAGGAGAGGATGCCAGCCTGCCCTGGCGTTTTGTATTGGATAATGTTGATTGCCTCAAAAGGGTCGATCCCTGAAATGTACACAGAATAATATGAGCGTAAAAACCAAAGTAATTCTCAAATCGGGCAAAGATGACGCCCTGAGGAGATATCATCCGTGGGTTTTCAGCGGAGCTATTAAAAAAATTGAAGGCCCTGCTCCCGACGGGGGGTTGGTAGAAGTATTTTCCAACAAAGATGAATACCTGGGTACAGGATTGTATCAGGATGCATCCATTGCCGTGCGCATCATGGCTTTTGCTCCTGAACGCCCCCGGCAACTTGATTTGCCCTGGTGGCAGCAAATACTGGGTAATGCCTACCAACTGCGAAGCCTGCTTGGACTCACCGCCAATAACCAAACCAACGTTTACAGGCTGGTCCATGGCGAAGGAGATCACCTTCCGGGACTGATCATTGACCACTACAACGGCAATATCGTAATACAGGCCCATGCCGTTGGAATTCACAAACACATCAATCTTATTGCTGACAGCCTGAAAAGTATTTACGGCAACCAGCTAAAGAGTATCTACAACAAAAGCCGCGAAACCCTACCCTCAATTTTTGCCGGTGAGCAAGATACAGAAGGATTTCTAATGGGCAACAACCCCTCTGATATTGTGTCGGAATATGGTCATCTTTTCGAAATTGACTTTGTCAAAGGCCAGAAAACAGGTTTCTTCATTGACCAGAGAGAAAACCGACAATTGCTGGCCCATTATGCCAAAAATAAAAGAGTGCTGAATACCTTTTGTTATTCCGGCGGTTTCTCGGTATACGCTCTTAAGGCCGGCGCTACCCTGGTAGAGTCGCTCGACAGCTCGCGCAAAGCCATTGAGCTGACTGAAAAGAATGTCGAACTCAACTTTCCCGGTTGTACCAACCACAAGGTAATTACTGCCGATGCCATAGAGTATATCCGCCAAAACAGTGAACCCAGGGATGTTGTCATTCTCGATCCCCCGGCTTTTGCCAAGCATACCAATGTTCGCCACAATGCCGTGCAAGGCTACAAACGACTCAATGCCGAGGCCATACGTACGATTGCACCCGGTGGAATCCTGTTTACTTTCAGCTGCTCGCAGGTAGTAAACCTTTCTCTTTTCAAGGCTACAGTAGTAGCTGCAGCCATACAAGCCGGCAGGCAGGCAAGAATTCTGCACCAGCTCTCACAGCCTGCCGACCATCCGGTAAATGCTTTTCACCCCGAAGGGGAATACCTTAAAGGACTTGTGGTTTATATTGAATAGTTTTTCTTTATCACATCCCTGCCTGTTGGTGGCTCACTACATCAGTCTTTCCAGGGCTGGGGGATAATACTTAATAAAAATATTCTACCTTGTATTCATTACGAGAAATCTGGAAAATATCTTACCCGATCATTGCCGGGCTAATCGCTCAGAATGTAATGGTAGTGATCGATACGGCTTTCCTGGGGCGCGTATCAGAGGTCACCCTGGGAGCCGCTGCCATTGGTGGTGTATTTTACCTGTGTATGGTAATGCTGGCTACAGGATTTTCGGTAGGAGCCCAGATCATGATAGGAAGACGAAATGGTGAAGCCAACTACGCCTCCATAGGGCAAGTTTTTGACCATACACAAATCTTCCTTGCCCTGCTGGCCCTGGTGGTTTGGCTTTTACTCAATTTTACTGCACCCGCATTTCTGAGGCATTTTATCAGTTCACCAGCTATACTGGCCGAAAGCCTCATATTCATAGAATACAGAAAATACGGACTCTTATTCGGTTTCCTGGTATTGGGTTACAATTCACTTTATGTAGGTAATACAAAAACCAAAGTATTAACCCTGAGCACCGTTATCATGGCTATTGTGAATATTGTAATGGATTACCTGCTCATTTTCGGCAACTTTGGATTTCCCCAAATGGGAATTGCCGGGGCTGCGCTGGCCACCAATATAGCTGAATTGGTTACCTTCTTTTTCTATCTTATCTGGTCGCTGAGCAGGAAAGACAATGTATTTTACAAATTGTTCCATCTCAGGAAGCCTGATTTTGTATTGCTTGAGTCGCTGTTGAAACTGGCGGTACCGGTTATGTTCCAGTATTTCTTTTCCTTTGCTGCATGGTTTGTATTCTTTTTGATCATTGAGCAAATCGGTGAAACCGCCCTTGCAGCATCCAATATTACACGCAGTGTTTATATGGTGATGATGATCCCGGTGTGGGGGTTGAGTGCCTCGGTAAATACACTGGTGAGCAATACCATTGGCCGGGGGCAGCATCACCTTGTTATGCCTCTTATTTACAGGGTTTTATTTATTGGCGCCATAATAAGCCTGGTGCTGGTGCAACTCATTATCTTTTTGCCCAATCCCATTGCAAGCTTTTATACCGACAGTCCTCACCTGGTTGCCGCCACATTGCCTCTGCTCAGGGTAATCAGCGTAGCCCTGATCGCTTTTTCTTTTGGAATGATTTTATTCAATGGCCTTTCGGGAACGGGCAAAACCATGTTAGCCCTTAAAATCGAAATCGCTTCAATCACCCTCTACCTGCTCACCACTCTCATTCTGGCATTATATTTTGAAGCCCCGGCAAGAATCGTGTGGATGGTGGAAATAATATACTTTTCGGTCATGGGATTATTTGCCTGGATTGCCCTAAAAAAAGGAAACTGGCGGCACATAGAAATTTAAAACCATGTACCCGGTTGCGAAGATCAGTGTATTTCTACTGTAAGACTTGAAAGATCGTGGCAAATTTGCTCCCGGTTAGGAGTTGAAGAAGCAATTGTAAGCTGGCTGATATGGGGCAGGCTTTTAAGACCGTAAAGGGGCTTATCGATGGGATTACCACCAAGGTATAGTCCTTTCAGGAAACATTTTCCGGGGTCATCAATACATACTTCCCTGAGTTGGTTTTGGGTAAGACCCAGGTAAGCCAGGTTCTTCATGGAAAAGATACCCTCGGGCAGAGAAGATAATTCGTTGCCGCCCAGGAACAGTTCCTTGAGCTTTTCCAATTTCAGGATCTCACCCGGTAGTGCTTTCACCTTATTGAATCTCAGGTTAAGATGCTGCAATGAACGCAAATAGCACAGAACCCGGGGAAACTCTCCAAAGTTGTTTTCTGAAAGATCCAGGTGTGATAATTCTTCCAACAGGTCAAAACCGGCAGGTAAATTGGATAACCTGTTACCCCTTAGTACAAGATATTTCAGGGAAATGCAACGGCAAAAAGCATCCTCTATAGCTTCTATCCTGTTGGAGTGCAGATCAAGTCGCATCAGCAAGGGCAGTCTTCCTATGATACCATCAAGCTTTGAAATCAGATTCCAGCTAAGGTTTAACTCCCGAAGGGAAGACATCTTGCCAATACAGTCGGGAATGGAGGAAAACCTGTTTTCGGAAAGGGATAGTTTTTTCAGAGCTCCCAGTTGCCCAAGCCCCTGGGGCAGCTTAATGAGCGCATTCCAGTCAAGATTCAATTCTTCCAGCAACGATAGTTCTGCCAGTTCATCAGGCAGATGGCAAAGCTTATTGTATTGTAGATCCAGCTTTGCCAACAGGGTAAGACTGCCAATTTCTACAGGCAGAGAACGAAGATTATTCCAGCCGGCAATGAAATACCGTAAGCCGGAGAGATTTTTTATATGTTTGGAGATCTCTCCGATCTTATTGTCGCGAATATCAAGATACTCAAGGGAAGTAACCATGTTTACTACGGCAGGATATTGCATGAGCCTGTTCTGAGCAACGACCAGTTTGCGGAGCCTTTTCAGCGATGTGAGTTCCTGGGGTAGATTACTGATCTTATTTTTTGCAAGGTTCAATTCCTGCAGATTGACCAAAGCACCAATCCGGGCTGGTATTTCGGTGAGTCCCTGATCACTCAAATCCAACCTCTTAACCAAAGTAGGCACCTGTAATGCCTCATCAAGCGAGTAATAAATCAAATCCAATATACTATTGCTTTTATTTTCCGGGGCGAATATACGTTTTCCCCCTGAATTTACCTGTATTTTTTTAAGTGTCACACTACAATAAATCTGTAAAAAAATACGTAGGTTTGTATGGGAAAACCTAAAGTAATCCTACATGTATAAAGCAGAACAAAATACGTAATATTCTTAATCAAGATGAAGTTACCCTATATCCCCATTATATCTCTTTTTATTGTAATCAGTTTCTTTTCTAGCATCAAATCATATCCGGGCAATGTTTTCGATCTGGATCAATTCCAGGACAGAAGTATTGAGCCCCCGGCCAATTATTCCACCCCATGGGTAGACTCTGTTTTATACTCTCTTACCCTGGAACAGAAAATTGCCCAGCTGCTGATGATCGAGGTCAGTTCGAATCAGAACCGGTCATATTACAATCGAATTGAACGCCTGATCAGGAATTACAATATTGGAGGTATTGTGTTTTTTAAGGGTGGTCCGGCCAGCCAGCTCAATCTTACCAATCACTGGCAACGGGTAGCCCAAACTCCTATGCTGATAGCCATGGATGCCGAATGGGGTCTGTCTATGAGACTCGATAGCACATTAACTTTTCCCAGGCAAATAACCCTTGGTGCACTCCACGACGACCGCTTACTCTATGAACTGGGATTGGAAATGGGTCGCCAGTGCAGGCGCATGGGTGTAAATATGAGTTTCTCGCCTGTAATAGATGTAAATTCAAACCCCGATAATCCGGTGATCAATTCACGATCTTTCGGAGAATGCCGGTATAACGTTACGCGTAAAGGAATGGCCATGATGTTTGGCTTGCAGGATGCCGGAATTATTGCCACTGCCAAACACTTTCCCGGGCATGGAGATACCGATGTGGATTCGCATCATGCCCTTCCCCTGATCCAACATCCTTATCCCAAACTCGACTCCATTCATTTGTTTCCTTTCCGGCATCTGATTGATAAAGGGCTAATGGGGGTAATGGTAGCGCACCTTAACATACCCTCGCTGGAGCAAGCCGACGAAACCCCATCGAGCCTCTCAAAAAATATTGTTACGGGGTTGCTGCAGGAAGAAATGGGTTTTAACGGGCTCATCGTTACCGATGCCCTCAATATGAAAGGAGTTACCGGTAAGTACCGCTCCGGTAAGGTTGAATTAATGGCCTTTAAAGCAGGAAATGATATCCTTCTTATGCCAGAAGATGTGCCACAGGCCATTAATGCCATAAAAAGAGCCATTGAAGATAACCTGATCGACGAAGAGTACCTCAATCAAAAGTGCAGGAAGGTTCTTTACTTTAAAGAACAGGCCGGACTGAGCCAACTTCGCACCCTTACACTCAATAACCTTCACAGTGATCTCAATTCTCAACGGGCCCAAGACCTCAACAAACGACTTGCTGAAGCCGCTATAACCGTGGTTAAAAATGACAACGATCTACTCCCCTTACAGCGTCTTGATACCCTGCGCATCGCAACCCTTTCCATTGGTTCGTCTGTTGATAATCCCTTCCAGGCTATGCTGGCCAACTATGCCCCGGTAAGTATGTTCAGCATGCCAAAAAACCACAATTCCCACGAGGCCATGCAAATGATGGCACAACTGGAAAATTACAACCTGGTGGTGGTATCCATTCAAAACAACAGCATGTTCCCGGGAAGAAATTACGGGATCAACCAGGCTACCATTGGCTTTGTTAATCAGCTCGCAGCAAACAAAAAGGTAATCCTTAATGTGTTTGCCAACCCTTACAGCCTGTCGTCTTTTGGTGATGAGCTGATGAACAACCAGTCCATTGTGGTTTCATACCAGGATGGGCGTGATTTTGAAGAAGCATCAGCCCAGGTAATTTTTGGGGCCCTTCCTGCCCGGGGAAGATTGCCCGTTTCGGTTCTCCCCTACTTTTCTATTTATACCGGCATTAATACACCCGGCCGATTGCGCATAAAATACAGTGAATCTGAGCTTAGCGGGATTAACATTAACATGCTCGCCAGAATTGATTCCATCATTCACAATGCTATTGAACAGCGGGCTTTTCCGGGCTGCCAGGTGGCAGTAGTAAAGGATGGAACAATGATCTATAACAGATCCTTTGGCTATCATACCTACGATAGTACATCCATAGTCAGAAATTCAGACATTTACGATCTGGCCTCACTCACAAAGGTAATTGCCACCACAAGTGCCATTATGCATTTAGTAGACCAGGGTCTTATTGATATAGATAAGCCCATAAGCCATTACCTGCCATCACTGAATGACTCCAACAAGCAAAAACTAAAGATAAGGGAAGTGCTGGCCCACCAGGCACGCTTCCGGTCATGGATCCCTTTTTTTTTAAATACCCTGGAGGAAGGCCGCCCCTCTGAATCGATATACAGTACAGTGCAAACCGCCGACTATCCCACTGCTGTTGCCAATGGCTTGTACATTAATAAAGTATACAGGGATTCCATTTTTGAAACCATCAGGAGTTCGGATCTGCTCACCCGGAAAAGATATATATACTCAGACCTGGGATTTATCCTTTTTGCTGAAATGATCGAGCAGGTTACCGGTGAACCTTTCGATGAATATATTGAAAAGACCTTTTTCAGACCGTTGGGGCTGCAAACCATGGGATTCACCCCCTTACGCCGGTTTAGTGCCGACCGCATTGTACCCACCGAGCTTGATACGGTTTTTCGCCAGCAGCTCGTCCATGGATTTGTGCATGATCCTACTGCTGCCATGCTGGGAGGCGTATCGGGTCATGCCGGGCTTTTTTCCAATGCCGGCGATGTGGCTGTTTTTATGCAGATGCTTCTCCAGAAAGGCTCTTATGGTGGAAAAAATTACATCCATCCTTCCACAGTAAAGGAATTTTCCACCACCCAGTATGCCGGAAATCAGAACCGCCGGGGCCTGGGTTTTGACAAACCTGCCATTAAGCCCGATAACGGTAATCCTGCCTGCGAAAGTGCTTCTATGCTGAGCTTCGGGCATAGCGGTTTTACAGGTACCTATGCCTGGGCCGATCCTCAGGAAAACCTGGTTTTCGTTTTTCTTTCCAACAGGGTATTTCCCAGTTCATCTAACCGGCTGATCACAGAACTGGAAGTACGCTCCAATTTGTTCCAGGTGGTTTATGATGCCATCTACTTCGAAAGGTTTATGTTGAACAATCGCCTGCCCTGACAACAATAAAAAAACCGGGCTTGCTGGCACTATCATCCCGATAGGTATTCCAGGCAAACCCGGTTGTGGTTCAGGAAATCCCCTTATCGATCCTTCGACGGAAATTCCCTACTTATTCTAATTGTTATTTATTGCAAACCGTTTCTTATCAAAAAGGGCTCAATGCCGGGCTCCTTGCCACGGAAGCGCACGTAAGCATCCATTCCTTCGTACAGAGAATTGTTAGCCAGGATATATTCCCTGAAGTCTGCGGCCAACTGGTTATTGAACAAATCACCCGATTCCACAAACGCTTGAAAGGCATCTGCATCAAGCACGCCGGCCCAACGGTACACATAATATCCTGCTGCATATCCGCTGCCAAAAATATGGCCAAAATTGGTTGTACGGTAGCGGGGGATAATCTCATCAATGAGACCAATGCGCTGCATACTGGCTCTTTCAAATTCATTTACATCAGTATCTTCTGTAATATTAGAAGTATGCCAATCCATATCAAGAATTGCTGCAGCAAGGTATTCTACATTTTGAAAGCCCTGATTGAAAAGCGAACTTTTCTCCAGTTTGTCGATAAGCTCGTCTGGAATGGGTTGGCCGGTTTCATAATGTACGGCATAAGTTTTCAGCAATTCGGGTTCTCCTGCCCAGTTTTCTAGGATCTGTGAGGGAAGCTCAACAAAATCCCTGGGTACACTACGGCTGGTTCTGCGGTAGCGTCCCTGCGCGAAGAAGTTATGCACGGCATGGCCAAACTCATGGAAATAAGTGGTGGTTTCATCCCAGCTGAGCAAAGCAGGCTTATCACCGGAAGGACGGGTAAAGTTCATTACCATGGTTACCACAGGAGAAATCCTTTCACCATCTTTCCATGAACCGCTTCTGTATGTTCCGCACCATGCACCGCTTCGTTTACCAGGTCTTGGATGGGGATCGATAAAGAGAATGGCCAGGTGGCTGCCATCACGATCGAAAACCTCATAGGTTTCAACTTCCGGATGATAAACCGGAATATTGGTTCTTTTCTCAAAAGTTAAACCCCAAAGCTTGTTGGCAAGCATAAAGTTGCCGTTCTTTACATTTTCGATAGAAAAATAGGGCTTCACTTCATCATCGTCGAGATCGTATTTTTCTTTGCGAAGTTTCTCGGCATAATACCACCAGTCATGGGCTTCCAGTTGAAAGTTGCCGCCTTCGCGATTAATGATTGCCTGCATTTCGGCACGCTCATCCTTGGCACGGTTAAGAGCCGGTGCCCACACCCTGTTAAGGAAGTTGTAAACATTTTCTGGTTTTTCGGCCATCTGAATGGAAGTGAAATAATCGGCATAGTTGTCATATCCCAACAACTCTGACATTTGCTGGCGCAGCATCATCAGTTCCACAAACAACTCCTTGTTATCGGCTTCATTGTTGTTATCACCTCGATTTACGTAAGCATCGAGCATTTGTTTTCTCAGGTCACGATTTTCGGCAAATTGCAGGAAAGGAACCCTGCTGGGGAAAGCAGTAGTAAATACCCACTTGCCTTCCATGCCTGCACGGCTTGCTTCCTCGGCAGCAGCTGATACCACATTGGCAGGTAATCCGGCAAGATCAGCCTCATCTTCGATCACAAGCTGAAAGCCGTTGTTCTCAGCCAGAAGGTTTTCACCCAGTTGCAATGAAACCATAGACATCCGCTCGCTGATCTGTTTCAGCTGTTCGCGTTTTTCTTCGGGAAGAGCAGCACCACCTCTTTCAAAGTCCTGGTACATCTTCTCCACCACTTTCATTTGTTCGTTGTCAAGACCAAGCTCATTGCGCTTGTTGTAAACCTCCTGGATGCGCTTAAACAAACCCTCATTGAGCCTTACCGAATTGTAATGTGCGGTAAGCATTGGAGTAGTTTCTCTTGCGATCTCCTGCAGGCGGTCATTGGTTTCGGCACTGCGCAACCCACCAAATACTGTGCTGATACGACCCAGCAGCTCTCCTGACTGATCATAAGCAACGATGGTATTCTCAAAAGTAGCCTCTTCAGGATTGGATACAATTGCATCAATCTCGGCCTGGTGCTGACGAATGCCCTCTTCATAGGCAGGGATGTAATGATCTTCATGAATCTGGTCAAACGGGGGGGTGCCGTAAGGGGTATCCCATTCTGCAAGGAGAGGGTTTTCATTCGCTTTTTTTTCGCCACATGAACTCATAATCATGCTTAATGGAAGAATTAATAAAAGGAATTTTTTCATTTTAAAGACTTTTGATTAGATAATTTCGTTTAAAAATGATTTAAGCTTTTGAATTATAAGGTAATTAGCCCCAAATATAGTAAATTTGTCAGTGAGACTATTATCCAGCCCCAAAGTTTTTAATAAAAGTTTTCAAGGTACAGGCCTGCATTGAAAAGCATTAAAATTTAATGATATTTTTTTTGCTGAAACAAAAGGTTATTGTATCTTTGCAAGCCTAAAATCAGAAAGAAACTAAAAGTTGTTGACAATAAAATTTCTATCAATACCATGTACATCAACCAGGAAATAAAAAAAGATATTTTTAAAACACACGGAAAAAGTGAAAATGATACCGGTTCTCCGGAAGGACAAATCGCTCTTTTTACTCGCCGTATCAGTCACCTTACCAATCATTTGAAAGCAAACAAGAAAGATAAAGGTACTCAACGTGCTTTGATCAATCTGGTTGGAAAAAGAAGAAGATTGCTGGACTACCTTAAAGATACTGAAATCAGCAGGTACAGGGAAATCATCAAGAAATTGAATTTGAGAAAATAAAAATCTCAGGAAAATATCGAAAAGGCAATTAAACGATTAATTGCCTTTTTTTGTATTAGTAAGGGCAAAATAAATTGTAACTTGCCAAAAAAAACACCTGGAAGTAAAGGTGAACAATGACAAATTTTTAAATGACGAATTATGACGAACATGACAAGAGGAATTCAGAAGACAATTGAAATGGGCAATGGCCAGACCATTACCCTAGAAACCGGCAAACTTGCCAAACAAGCCGATGGTTCGGTAGTACTGCGCATGGGCAATACCATGCTGCTGGCCACTGTGGTGTCGAAAAAAGAAGCAGTAGAAGGCCAGGATTTTTTTCCCCTTTCTGTAGATTACCAGGAGAAATATGCAGCAGCAGGACGTTTCCCCGGCGGTTTTTTTAAGAGAGAAGCCAGGCCATCGGAGTATGAGATATTAATCTCACGATTGGTTGACAGGGCATTGAGACCTATGTTCCCCGACAACTACAAAAATGAAACACAGGTACTGATATCACTCATTTCAGCCGACAAGAATACCTTACCCGATGCACTGGCCGGATTGGCTGCTTCAGCGGCAATCATGGTTTCCGATATACCTTTCAACGGGCCTATCTCCGAAGTACGGGTTGCCCGCCTCAATGGTCAGTTTGTGGTAAATCCTTCCATCAGCGCCCTTACCGAGGCCGACATGGAAATGATCGTGGCAGGTACCGTAGAAAATATTGTTATGGTTGAGGGAGAAATGAAAGAGGTTTCTGAGAAGGATATGATCGAAGCTATCAAAGTTGCCCACGAAGCCATTAAAATACAGTGTACTGCTCAAAAAGAACTTGCCGACCAGGTAGAGAAAGCTAAAGTGAAAAGAGAAGTGGCCCCGGAGGCAGAAGATGCAGAATTAAAAGAAGATATGCGTAAGGAGCTTTACCAGAAGATTTATGATACAGCCCGTTCAATTATCTCCAACAAGCACCAGCGCCACGAAACGTTCCAGGAGATACTCAACAGCTACCTGGAAAAATATGATGAAGAAACCCTGCCCGACAAGGTTTCCCTGGCCAGGAAGTACTTCCACGATATGGAAAAAGAAGCTGTACGTGAGATGGTACTCAACGAACAGATCCGTTTGGATGGCCGTAAACCCGATGAGATCAGGGATATCTGGTGTGAGGTGGATTATCTGCCCATGGCTCATGGCTCTGCCATCTTTACCCGCGGCGAAACCCAATCCCTTACTACTGCAACCCTGGGAACCAAGCTCGACGAACAGATCCTTGACGGCGCCGTGGTAGAAGGCAAGAGTAAATTCATGCTTCATTACAACTTCCCCCCTTTCAGCACCGGGGAAGCCAAGTTCCTGCGTGGCACCAGCCGCCGGGAGATAGGCCACGGAAACCTGGCATTGAGGGCACTAAAACCTGTTCTTCCCAACAGCAACGATAATCCTTACACCATCAGGATAGTATCTGATATCCTCGAATCCAACGGTTCTTCATCTATGGCAACAGTGTGTGCTGGTACCCTGGCACTTATGGATGCAGGTGTAAAAATATCAAAACCCGTTTCTGGTATTGCTATGGGACTGATTGCCAACCCCGAAACAGGGAAATATGCCATCCTTTCTGATATCCTTGGCGATGAAGACCACCTGGGAGACATGGACTTTAAAGTGACCGGCACCAAAGATGGTATTACTGCCTGCCAGATGGACATTAAAATTGAAGGCCTCAGCCATGAATTGCTCGAGAATGCCCTTGAGCAGGCCAGAAAAGGCCGCCTGCACATCCTGGATAAAATGACGGAAACCCTTGCACAACCCCGCGAAGAATACAAAGCTCATGTACCCAGAATTGTGAAAATGACGGTTCCCAAAGAATTTATTGGTGCTATCATTGGCCCTGGCGGAAAAGTGATTCAGGAAATGCAGAAAGAGAGCGGTTCTACCATCGTGATTGAAGAAGTTGGTGATTATGGTATCATTGATATTGTTTCTGAAAACAAAGAATCAATCGATTATGTGATCAACCGCATCAAAGGTATTACCGCCATACCCGAAATTGGGGAAATCTACCAGGGCACAGTTAAAAGCGTAGTACCTTTTGGTGTATTTGTAGAAATACTTCCCGGTAAAGAAGGGCTGCTGCATATTTCCGAAATTGAATGGAAACGCCTGGAAACCATCGAGGAGAGCAATCTTAAAGTAGGTGACCCCATTGAAGTAAAACTCCTGGATGTAGACAAGAAAACCGGGAAATTCAAACTCTCAAGAAAAGTATTGCTTCCACGGGATAAACCAGTTTCTCAGGACAAAAAACGCAACGACAATCGCCAGTAAAAAGTCTTGCATAGAACCATACATCCCAAAACCGCCGGACCATTACTTTCCCGGCGGTTTTTTATTTCCCGTCCTAATCAAAAGAGAAGGATGTGGAAAATCTTACTAATTTTGAGTCTTCAAGCACAATCAATACAAATATTATGACACACCTGGTAGCTCCGAGCCTTCTCTCGGCTGATTTTCTCAACCTTGCCCGCGACATAGAAATGGTTAACCAAAGTGAGGCTGACTGGTTTCATGTAGATGTTATGGATGGACATTTTGTTCCCAACATTTCCTTTGGCTTCAGCATCATATCCCAGATAAAATCCGTAGCCACCAAACCCCTTGATGTGCACCTTATGATCGCTCACCCCGACCAGTATATCCAGGAGTTTAAAAAATCAGGGGCGGATCGTCTTACGGTTCATTACGAAACCTGCCCCCATCTGCACAAAACCATTCAAACCATTCAGCAGGCAGGTATGAAACCAGGCGTAGTGATCAATCCGCACAACCCTGTTGACTTGCTCGCAGATATACTGCCCGATGTAGATCTGGTTTTGATCATGTCAGTAAATCCCGGCTTTGGCGGACAAAAATTTATCCCCTCCACCTTTGGCCGGATTGAAAGACTCAAAGACCTTATAATACAGAAAAACAGTGAAGCCCTCATTGAAGTGGATGGTGGGGTTGACACCTCTAATGCAGAAGCCCTGGTAAAGGCAGGTGCTGATGTGATTGTGGCGGGTAGCGCTGTATTTGGCTCCCATGACCCCATGAAAACCATTGCCAAACTAAAAAGTCTTTCTCTCTGATTGCTGTTTCATTCAATAAAACGAATCTAATCACGTTTGAAGAAAATATACCTTTACAGGCTTTCTGAATTTTTCATAATCCGGTTTTCTCATGTATCAAAAGTATCTGCTCCTCCTTGCTCTTATGGTTTCCCTGGGTACCTCCTGCAACAGTGTTTCCGATAAAACGGAATGTGAAAAGCTTATTGACAGAAGGACCATGTCCAACATCCTTACTGATGTTTTTTTGCTGGAAGCCAAACTAACCAATCAAGCGCCGGATTCCGGAATTAGGGACTCCGTAGTGAATTATTATGCCGGTGTTTTTGAAAAACACAACATCACTACAGCCCAATTCGAACAGGCTTATGAATGCTACCTGTTAGATACAGAAAATATGAACTGGATAATGGACGAAGTACTTACCGCACTAAGCCTGACGCAGAGTAAGATTGATGAAAAGAAAAAAGAAGAGGAACTAAAGGAATTAGATCAGAACGATATAGTAAGATAAAGGATAATGCCTCTGGCAATGATCAACTTCAGGGTTTGAAAAAACGGGCATCAATGATTTCCTCATCTGCTGAGTCGTTGGTGCGGTAATTCAGGGTAAACTCACCATTGCCAAAAAAACCCGATCCTTCAATTTCTATGGTATCATCGCAGATCTTTTGCAAGGGTATGGTAATACTGCTACCGTCGATAATTGCCAGTGCCATTTCATCCATTCCCTGGTAATTGAAATTTTTTATAAAAACCTGAGCTGTGTTTTCAGGATTACGGATGATCTCCACATCGAAAGGCCCGAAATATCCTCCAATATCGCCGGTTTCCTCACATTTCCAGTTTCCAAGAAACTTTTCCACCGGATCGCCAAAGGGGTCATCATAATTATCTTCCTCGCAGGAAGTAAATAAAGAAAGAGAAAGAAGTAAAAGCGGGAAAAGAAAGATTGTAATTCGTTTCATGGCATGTGCAGTTTGGGAGTGGAAACCAATTTTTTGTTTTACAACAGATTTGTAGAAGAACTAAAAGGATCGTGTTTAAGCAGCCAGGGTAAAACTGGTATTAAATGTAAAAAAAAGCGGTAAAAAAAACCGAATTTTTTTACCGCTCTGAAATACAATTTTCAGGCCAGTTTAAAAGAGATCTTCCAGTAAACTATCGTCAGCAAGGTTGGGGAGGGTAACTTTCAGCAAAGGATCAGCATCCATAGCTCTTTTGATGGTAAAAATAGCTTCTTTGTTGCGGGCCCAGCTTCTGCGTGCAATGCCATTGTTTACATCCCAGTGCAGCATTGACTTTAGCCTGCGGTCGGCATCGTGGGTGCCATCGAGTACCATCCCAAATCCACCATTGATCACCTCGCCCCAGCCTACGCCACCTCCATTGTGGATCGATACCCAGGTAGCTCCCCTGAAGCTGTCGCCAATCACATTGTGTATGGCCATATCTGCTGTAAAGCGCGAACCATCATAAATATTTGAAGTTTCTCTGAAAGGTGAATCCGTACCCGAAACATCATGATGATCGCGCCCCAGGATTACCGGACCTGATATTTTGCCTTCGCGAATGGCCTGGTTAAAGGCAGCTGCAATACGAATACGGCCCTCTGCATCAGCATAGAGAATGCGGGCCTGCGAACCCACTACCAGCTTGTTCTCTTCGGCCTGCCGTATCCATAAAAGGTTATCTGCCAGCTGTTGCCTGATCTCATCAGGGGCTTGCTCCATCATTTCCTCAATCACTTCGGCCGCAATCTGGTCTGTAATGCTAAGATCACGTGGATCAGAGGTTGCACAAACCCATCTGAAGGGTCCAAAACCATAATCAAAACACATGGGCCCCATTATGTCCTGTACATACGAGGGATAACGGTACAACCCGTCATCTTTGAAAACATCGGCTCCTGCCCTGCCTGCTTCCAGCAGGAAAGCATTGCCATAATCCCAAAAATACATACCTCTGTCAGCCAGGATGTTTACTGCCCTTACGTGCCTTACCAGTGTTTCCTGAACCCTTTCTTTAAATTGGTCAGGATCAGAAGCCATCATTTCGTTGGCCTCATCGAAAGAAAGACCAACAGGATAATAGCCTCCCGCCCAGGGGTTGTGCAATGATGTTTGATCGGAACCCAGTTCCACCTCAACATTGTGATCCACCAAGGCTTCCCACAGATCAACCACATTGCCCTGAAAAGCCAGGGATACAGCTTCTTTATTAGTCTTGGCCTGCTTAATCCTTTGGATTAAATTTTCCAGGTTGTGGTATACCTCATCCACCCAGCCTTGCGAATGCCTTACATGGGTAGCTTTTGGATTTACTTCTGCCACCACACACACAGCACCAGCTATTACAGCAGCTTTGGGTTGCGCTCCCGACATGCCACCCAGGCCACTGGTAACAAAAAGCTTTCCGGCCAGGCCTTCCTCACCCTTGCTGAACAACCGACCGGCATTCAAAACGGTTATTGTTGTGCCATGTACAATACCCTGCGGGCCAATATACATGAAAGAACCTGCGGTCATCTGTCCGTATTGTGTAACCCCCAGGGCATTGAACCGTTCCCAGTCGTCAGGTTTGGAATAATTGGGAATCATCATTCCGTTGGTAACTACTACCCGGGGAGCATCCTTATGGGAAGGGAAAAGGCCCATGGGGTGCCCCGAATACAATACCAGGGTTTGCTCATCGCTCATTTGGGCCAGATATTGCATGCATAAAAGGTATTGTGCCCAGTTTTGAAATACAGCACCATTGCCACCGTACGTGATCAGTTCGTGGGGATGCTGGGCAACAGCATAATCAAGATTATTGCTGAGCATTAGCATAATCGCAGCGGCTTGCTTTGATTTATGAGGAAAATCCTCCAGCCTGCGGGAGGAAATCTTGTAGCCGGGCCGGAAACGATACATATAGATTCTGCCGTAGTCTTTCAATTCCTGTGCAAATTCAGCTGCGAGCACCATATGGTGCCTGGGATGAAAATAGCGCAGGGCATTTTTTACCGCAAGCTTTTTTTCCTCCCGGCTAAGGATATCCTTTCGCCTTGGAGCATGGTTCAGATCGGCATCGTAAGGTTTCGGATCCGGTAGCTCATCAGGAATGCCCTGAAGGATAGACTGGCGGAATTCTTCCAACTCAAATTGTTTTTCCATTTTGATCTGTGTTTTGATATTCTGGTGAAATGATTATTCACAACTTTCGACTTCTTCCACCCGGAAGGTCCCAAAATCCCATGAGAAAGAATCAGATTCCACCTCGTCCTTCTTCATTCCTTCCACGGTATACCGTAGCCCTGCCAGGGAGCCCCTGCGGCTTTGCCCGGGCAGGAGGCACAACTCACTCGTTTCACTCTCATAGGTAAGCATCTTATCGTTGTAAAAAGCCACCGAGTAGGTCCATTTTACAGGAGAATCGCTGAGATTGGTAACCCGAAGCCCCAAAACAGCATCGCTATTCTTCAGAAAGAATACCGCCCGCTGCCACCGGTACATCACTTTGATTTCATCTTCGGTTTCAAATTCGGTAAAACCGCGTTGGGCTGCTGCTGAAATCAGGCCCAGGTAAAAAAGCCCAAGGGCTGCCAGTAAAAGTTTTGCTTTCATTGTGTCTGCTTTTATACTTTTATCAATTATTATTTCTTACGATGTGCCAATTCCTTTGCTTTGAAATAAGATCAAACATGCTTTAACTCATGCTTCCAGTGAAGCTCAATTTCTTTGTCACCGGCAAAAGGCAGCTGCATCATTTCTCCGGCAAATTTAAGATAAGATTGCCTATCGTGGCAAATTTTCATGGACTGAAAATAGTGTTCACCACCAGCAAAAACACCATTCATATAATACCATATGGCTTTCATCTGCCCGAGCCATTGCCTCTCGTTTTTCAGACGGTTGCCAAGCTTCTCAAATACCTCATGGTGAAACCCTGTAATCGCTTCCCGCTTTTGTTGGTCATCGGGCTCAATCCCTTTGATTTGGGCAGGAAGGAAGGGATTGATAAGTGCACCCCTGCCTACCATCCAGCTTTTTACCAGTGGAAATTTTTCCTGAAGCTCTCTGAATCGGGTGGCATGGAATATATCACCATTGTAGGTTACCGGGATTTTACTCAATGACATGCAGGCACCAAATTCATCCAGAAGGGTATCTCCTGTATATCTTTGCACGCCAATACGTGCATGAATGATGAGTTCGGCAATAGGATAACGGTTGAATACGCCGATCACCTGCGGTAGCTCGGTGGTATCATAATATCCCAGGCGGGTTTTTACGGATAATGATGGTTTCAGCCGCGAAAAGATTTCGTCCATCAACCGGTCGATCTTTTCAGGGTAAGGTAAAATACCACATCCCCTCATTTTATTGGCCAGCCTTGAAAATGGACAGCCCATATTCCAGTTGATGTGGTCGTACCCCTGGTCAAAAAGGTTGTTACCGATGGCCACTATTTCATCGCTGTAGATACTTACAAACTGGGGAACCGTAGTAATAACATTGGCAGAGAGGGGAAGCAAATCATCAAACTTGGAGAGATTTACCTTTTGTGGGTGCACACCCGACACGAAGGGAGCAAAGACCCTGTCGAGCCCTTTAAAATGTCGGGCGAAAGCATTGCGGTAAACCTTGTTGGTGATCCCCTGGAAAGGGGCAAGAGAAATATCCATGGCATTGCGAAATTAGCGGTTTTTTCGCAATAATCCGTTGCATGCCAAAGGGGGTTTTACATAATTGCCTATTTTTATACTCAGAAAGCAATTATCCTTATCTAGCCCAATACTATGCGAACAGAAAAAGATTTTTTGGGGGAAGTGAAACTTCCTGATGACGCTCTTTACGGTATCCATGCATGGCGCGCCCGTGAGAATTTTTACAACACCACCATCTTCTCTGAAGAATGGTACCGTGCTGTTGGGCTGGTAAAACAGGCCTGCTACCATACAGCCTCCTCTTTTGCCCGGGCGGCAAAACAGAAATATCCGGACAAAACCCTCCCTGCTGGTTGCTATGACATAGACATACTTGAACTGCTCGAACAAACGGCCAGTGAAATTGCACAGGGCAGGTACTTCGACCAATTTATTGTTCCGGCAGTGCAAGGTGGAGCAGGAACAGCCATCAATATGAACATCAATGAGATCATTACCAATGTAAGTCTTCTTAAAATGGGGCATAAAGCCGGGGATTATGAGCATATAAACCCTTTTACACATGCCAATATTTTCCAGTCTACCAACGATGTTGTACCTACAGCACTGAAAGTAGCCGCCATGCAGCAACTCATTCAGCTGGAAACTACCATCAACGAATTACGTTCGGCCGTTGAAAAACATGAAAGCAGCAGCCGCGATGTGCTGCGCATAGCTTATACCCAGATGCAGCAGGCTGTACCTTCTTCCTACGGATTGCTTTTCAGTGCATGGTCAGATGCTTTATCGCGTGATTGGTGGCGTGTATCCAAGTGCTTTGAACGCATTAAAGTGACAAATCTGGGTGGGGGTGCTACAGGCACCGGAATGGGCATACCAAGGTATTTTATTATGGAAGTGACCAACCACTTGCGTGAGATCACAGGACTTCCCCTAACCCGTAGTGACAATCATACTGATACCACACAAAACCTCGATGCATTGGTAGAAGTACATGCCATTCTGAAAGCCCACGCAGTAAACCTGGAAAAGATAGCCGCTGATCTGCGTCTGCTGGGATCTGACCTGCTGGGACAATATGAAGTGGTATTGCCGGCCAGACAAACCGGCAGCAGCATTATGCCGGGTAAGGTAAACCCGGTGATCAACGAATTTGTTATTTCCTGCGCCCATAAAGTGTATACCAACGATGTGCTGATCAGCAACCTTTGTGGGCAGGGAACCCTCGATCTGAATGCTTATGTGCCTGTTATTGGCCATGCCCTGCTGGAGAGTCTTCAACTGCTTACCCGGTGTGCACACTCGCTGCACCATAAGGTAATAGCTGAGCTGAAGATCGATCCTAAAACGGCCTACGAACGATTGATTCGCAGCAGTGCCATCACTACAGCATTGCTGCCCGTTGTAGGATACGAGAAAGCCACCCGGCTGGCCACATTGATGAAAAACGAACAGCTTGATATTTTCCAGGCCAATGAACGGCTGCAACTGGTTGATGAGAAAACCCTGAAACAATCACTTCTGCCCGAAAACCTGCTCAGGCTGGGATATTCTCTGGCAGATCATTAACATTTGCAGCAAAGCATGGTGCAATAAAAACCAACCAAGTGAAGTTCTAACTCCAATCAACCCCCAATACATGACCAAAGGAAAAGAAAGCAAACCCCATATCGGTATTTTCGGCAGAAGGAACAATGGAAAAAGCTCATTCATCAATGCATTAGCAGGACAGCAGATTGCCATTGTTTCTGATGTGGCCGGCACCACTACCGACCCGGTAAAAAAATCAATGGAGATTAGTGGAATCGGGCCCGTTATATTGGTAGATACAGCAGGTATTGATGATACGGGCGAGCTGGGTTCACAAAGGGTAGCCCGATCAAGGGCAGTGTTAAAGACTGTTGATCTGGCCATCCTGGTAATCACACACAATATTTTTGAAGATTTTGAGTACAATCTGATCAACGATTTTGTGCTACAGGAAATACCCTTCGTTATTGTTCACAACAAAAGCGATCTTGAGAAACCCAAAGAGGAATTGGAAGAAAAGCTCAAAAAAGAATTTCCGGCCACTCCCCTGCTTGAATTTTCAGCCATCTATCCTGATAACCGTGAGGAGATTATTAAAGCATTGCGTCAAACCATTCCGCCTACGGCATGGAAAAAAAGCAGCCTGCTGGGCGACTTGCTGACCTATGGCGATGTTGTGCTGCTGATAACGCCCATTGATATTGAAGCCCCCGAGGGCCGTTTGATTCTTCCCCAGGTGCAAGCCATCAGGGATATCCTTGACAATGATTGCATTTGCGTGGTAGCCAAAGAACGCGAAATAGACTCGCTCATAAAAAAACTACAGCCTGAACCGGCCCTGGTAATTACCGACAGCCAGGTTTTTCTTAAGGCAGATGCTTCTATACCGGCGCATATTCCGCTTACCAGCTTCAGCATCATGCTGGCACGTCAAAAAGGTGACTTTGAAAGCTACGTAAAAGGAACCCCAAAAATCTCTTCCCTGAAAGATAACGACCGTATCCTTTTGCTGGAAAGCTGTACCCATCATGTTGCCTGTGATGATATAGGCAGGGTAAAAATCCCACGCTGGATGAACAGTTTTACCGGTAAGAAACTTCATTATGATGTTGTTTCCGGGCTAAATGATCTACCCCGCCCCATCAATGAATACTCCCTGGTGGTGCAATGCGGCGGTTGTGTAATCACCCCCCGCCAGATAAGGGGAAGGCTAAAACCAGCCCTGGATGCCAATGTGCCTGTTACCAATTATGGAATGGCCATTGCCTGGATGCATGGCATCTTCCAGCGAGCCGTAGCACCCTTCCTTAAAGTTGATACCAGTGCCGAAGATTATTTGTAATTTCGCGGTACAATTAAACCATCGTTTTTCCATGACTAAATCCATTGAACAGATTCTCACCCAGGATGATTTTTCAAAAAGCGACCTGGAAGTTCTTCTTTCTGCAGATGCCCAACAAAGACAATTGATCTTTGCCCGGGCAGAAGAGGTGAAAAAAAAGTATGTGGGAAACAAGGTGTATTACAGGGGACTGATCGAATTTTCAAACCTTTGCGGAAAAAACTGCTACTACTGTGGCATCAGGGCCGGCAATACCCAAACCCAGCGCTATGAAGTAACAGAAGATGAAATACTGCAGGCTGCACGCTATGCCTGGGAAAACAAGTTTGGAAGCCTGGTTATACAGGCTGGCGAAAGAAGTGACAAAAGCTTTATCAAACGCATCACTTCTGTTGTGAAAAAAATCAAGCAAATGAGCAATAAGGAGCTTGGAATAACCCTGTCATTGGGAGAACAAACCGAAGAAACATACCGCACCTGGTTTGAAGCAGGAGCTCACCGGTATCTGCTCAGAATAGAGGTTTCAAATCCTGAATTGTATGGAAAATACCACCCCAGCGATAAAAAACATGATTATTACAAGCGTATTGAAAGCCTCCATGTTTTAAGAAAAGTGGGCTACCAGGTAGGTAGTGGAGTAATGATAGGCCTGCCTTACCAAAGCAACAGCGACCTGGCCGACGACCTGATCTTCTTTCGCGATTTTGATATTGATATGGTAGGAATGGGACCTTATATTGAACATGAAAGAACACCACTCTACCAGTATAAAGATATGCTGCTGCCGAAAAATGAGCGTTTCTACCTCAGCCTGAAAATGGTGGCCTTACTGCGCATCATGATGAAAGACATCAATATTGCCGCCACTACAGCCATGCAGGCTATTGACCCCATGGGCAGGGAAAAGGCTATAAAAATTGGAGCCAATGTAATAATGCCCAATCTTACCCCTACAAAATACCGCGAAGATTACCTTCTCTACGAAGATAAACCCTGCACCGATGAAGATGCCGATGAATGCAAACGCTGCCTGGAAGCGCGCATCTACATGGCCGGCGGACAAATCGGATATGGCGAATGGGGCGATTCGCACCACTTTGAAAAAAGAAAAAACAAATCCTGAAAAAACTTATCCCATAATACACATAAGGCAGCTACTATCTGTCCCGGGCCAGACCTTTTACCAAATAATATCTTCCCTATAAAGGAATAATCATTCCAAAACAGCTTCAGCCCCACCCCCTTAAAAGCCTGATTAAATTGCTTTTATGCACCATTTCGTTCGTTAGCTAAAAAATATTTCATTTTTTTCAAAAAAAACTTGCACAGTTTAAATTAGTATATTAGATTTGCAGTGTATTAGTTTTGTAGTACAGTAGTAACATAATAATCACATAAGCCATGATAAAAATTAATGACCTAACATTTGGTTACAGAAAGAATCAGACATTGTTCCGGGAGCTGAACCTGGAGTTGCATGCAGGAAGCATTTACGGTTTGTTTGGTATGAACGGTGCCGGCAAAACCACATTGCTTAAGCACATGGCAGGTTTGTTATTTCCCCACCAGGGAGAATGCCTGATCTTTGAAAAGAACGTAAAAGACCGTTTGCCTGAGATTTTGGCCAACATTTACGTTATTCCTGAAGAATTTGTCCTCCCCCCCGTGCGCATCAGCACTTTTGTTGATCTGCATGCTCCTTTCTATCCGCGGTTTGACTATGCACTGCTGGAAAAATATCTCAAGGAATTTGAGATCAGCAATGGAAAGAAACTTACCCAGTATTCTTACGGGCAAAAAAAGAAATTTCTGATCGCTTTTGGCATGGCTGCCCGCACCAATGTGCTTTTGATGGACGAGCCCACCAATGGCCTCGATATCCCTTCCAAGAGCCAGTTTCGCAGAATCATGGCAGCAGCTTCTACCGAAGATCAGTGCATCATCATTTCAACCCACCAGGTAAGAGACCTGGCAAGCATTATAGATCATGTGATCGTGCTTGACAACGGAAAGATCATTTTCCACAAGAGCACCTTCGAAGTCAGTGAGAAGCTAGCATTCGGAAAACTGCGCGAAGATCAGACGCACGAGGTATTGTATGCAGAAGAGGTACTGGGCGGAAAAGCTGCCATTTACAAAAACAACGGGCAGGATACTGCCATTGACCTCGAGCTACTCTTCAATGCAATCATCAAGAATCCACAAGTTATTAACCAGGCAATTTAAAAAAAACAACCATGGAAAAAATAAATCAATTTTCAATTCAACGTTTTGGCCTTCTTATGAAGCGATATGTCATGTTCAACATGAAAACCTGGTTTATAGGTATGGGCGCTCTTGCCGGGGTATTGATTGTAATTTCTGCATTACAGGTCATCTTTTCCTCCGGTACCTTCAACATCAGCCCACTTGTAACCCTGGGCCAGATAGTAATATTTGTAGGAGGTTTTTTGATCACCTCAATGTCTTACAATGAAATACACACTCCGGCCAGGAGCCAGTTCTTCCTGACCCTGCCGGCCACAACCGGCGAAAAGCTCTTCTCCCACTGGATCATAACCTCAGTAATATTTGTTGTGGTAGCCAATATTCTGCTTATGGTTACGCTGCTCATTGCAAGTGCTATAGCCAATCTGAGTTTATCCATTCCCATCGACGTATTTAATCCGTTTGAAAAGCAGAATCTTACCCTGATGAGTATTTACCTTGTGGTACAAAGTGTATTTTTCCTTGGAGCATTGTATTTCCGCAAAAATAACTTCTTGAAGACCATTCTTAGTCTATTCGTCATTCAATTAATAATCAATATTTTTACGTTTCTGGTTGCTTACCTAATAATTGGACATGAAGGTTTTCAGCAGGATATGGATATGGCAAACATCAACATGACTGAGTTTGCCTCCGAATCATTTCCTGTAGTGATGAAAATTCTCTTCTACGGAGTACTTGCTCCATTTTGTTTACTGGTAAGCTATTTCAGACTTAAAGAAAGGGAGGTGTAAGATGGAATTCCTCGAAAATCAACCCATATACATGCAGATAGCCGATGTTTTTTGTGAAAACATCCTCTTGCAAAAATGGAAAATTAATGAGCGGATCCCTTCGGTACGCGATGTGGCCGTTCAGATGGAAGTAAACCCCAACACTGCAATGCGGGCTTTTGTATACCTGCAGGACAAGGAGATCATTTACAACAAACGTGGCATTGGTTATTTCGTTTCCGAAGATGGCTATAAGAAAGCCCTGGAACTCAAAAGAGCCGAGTTTATTGAAAAAGATCTTCCGGTAGTAATGAAAACCATGAAACTTTTAGATATATCCTGCCAGGAAATGGAAGAGATCTATAGCCAGAAAGGATAATCAGCAACCAAAAAACAAATATTAAAAAATCAATTGTCATGAAAAAAAGTAATCTTTTATTACTGATTGCATTAGGCCTGATACTGATCGCCATTCTGGCAGGAACAATTTCTGTAAGGTCTATGCTTTTTGCCAACGTGATCAAGGGCGATGGTAATATTGTAGAAACTCCCCGCGATATCAACAGTTTTGAGAAGATAAATATCAAGGGTCGCTACAAGGTATTCTATACCCAGGACACTACACAGCAACTGGTGTTGCGGGCCGATGCCAATCTTCACGAATATATTGTTACCACCATTAGAAACAATGAGCTGGTAATCAAATCCAACCAGCCCATCCGTTCAGATTCTGAATTGCATATCGAGCTCAGCAACCCTAACATCACCCATATTGAAGCTTCCGCCAATGCAGGTTTTTTCACCCGCAACAGTGTAACACTTCCCCTGCTCTATATTACCTCCAATGCAGGTTCAGAAGTAAATGTAGAGGGTATTTTTGAATCTTTATTTGCCACACAAAATGCCGGGTCAGATATTATTCTTCGCGGGCAAACAAACCTTTTGAATCTTATTTCAAATGCCGGAGGCAATATAGATGCAAGCCAGATGGAGGCCCAGTCAGCCTCAGTGGAAACCAATGCTGGAGCATCAGCAATTGTAAATGCTGAAGAAATTGATGCAAAAGCCAATGCAGGCGGTTCAATTCGCTACCTGGGCGATCCTGTTTTTAGAAGCATGAACACCAGCGCCGGAGGAAGTATTGGTGCTGCAAACTAAAAACACATCTTTTTTCATGCTGCTGCAGAAAACATAATTTTCCTACCTTTGCAGTTGTTCTGTAAAGCCATACAAAACCGGAAACAGTAACCATGAATCCGTGCCGTGAGTTAGAAATAACAAACTGAAGGCACAGGCTCATGGTTACTCTGTTTACTGCACTTATATTTTTACTTACCACATCAAAACATTATGATGCAAAAGCAATACAAACACCTCTTTTTTGACCTTGACCGAACACTGTGGGATTTTGATGCCAACAACCGGCAAACCTTCACCGATTTGCACCACCATTTTTCGCTCAGCCAAAGAGGAGTTATGGATGCACTGGATTTTTATACACGCTACCAACCTATCAATATGGGTTTATGGGATCTTTATAAAAAGCAACAGATTCACAGAGATGAGCTGAATTTCAAGAGATTTTACGACACCCTTATGCTGTTTGAAATAGCCGATGAAAAGCTTGCCCTGGAAATGGGTAACTATTATGTAAAACAAAGCCCCCTGCAAACCCTTTTGTATCCCCATACGCATCAAATCCTGGAAACTCTGCATAGAAAATACCAGCTCCACATCATTACCAACGGATTTGAAGATGTGCAGTACATTAAGATTGAAAAGTGTAACCTGGGAAAATATTTTACCAATATCATAACCTCAGAAAGAGCCGGTTTTAAAAAACCTGACAAGAGGATATTCGAGTTTGCCATGAGTGAAGCCGGAGCCACGGTAGAAGAAAGCATTTTGATTGGAGATGATCCCGAGGCTGACATTACCGGTGCCATGTATTCGGGTATGGATCAGATATGGGTAAAACATCCGCCGGTGAAAGAATCGGTCCACATCCCCACTTTTGAGGTAAATACCTTAAAGGAAATCCTTGATATTTTATAAAAATAAGGACTGATCTTTTAAGCTTTTCCCATTAATCCAGCTGGTAATTACTCGTCAGGATTCAGAAAGGCAAGAACAGAAAGACCGCCTTTTACTTCCTCGCCAATTTTAACCTTCACATCCGATTCTAAAGGCAGAAATACATCTACCCGTGAACCAAACTTGATAAAGCCCATTTCGGTTCCCTGGGTTACCATCTCACCCTCCTTGCTGTAGCAAACTATTCTGCGGGCCAGGGCGCCTGCTATCTGGCGTACAAGGATGTTTCCCTTTTGGGGGTGATGAATTACAATGGTATTTCGCTCGTTGTCGGTGCTCGATTTCGGATGCCAGGCTACCAGGTACTTGCCGGGGTGATACTTTACGTATTTTACTTCTCCGCTTACGGGATAGCGGTTCGAATGGACATTTACCGGCGACATAAAGATAGATACCTGCAGACATTCCGATTTAAGGTATTCGGTTTCAAAGGTTTTTTCTATCACAACCACCTTACCGTCAGCAGGACTTAGAACCTGGTTGAGATTCATTTCTACTTTGCGCATGGGGGAGCGGAAAAACTGCAGCACAATAAGAAAAAATACTCCAAAGGTGACATATGCTACTGTATGCCAAAGGGTATGCAAGGGCCAGATAACATTTATCAGGATAACCAGGCCTACAATAAAAATTAAGGTAAAAAACAGGCTTGTATAGCCTTCTTTATGAATCTTCATATGTATTTATAATTGCAACCATACCAGGTTGCTTACCATTATTGAATATTTCTGATTATTAAAAACCTTTGCCCGGGTATAAGCCCGGAAAATACATCCTGGCTGTTGGGCTTCAGGATATCCACAAAAGATAGACAAAAACAAATGGAATGGCCATAATGACGCCATCAAAACGATCAAGGATACCACCATGGCCAGGCAATATTGTGCCACTGTCTTTTGTCTTGATACTTCTCTTCAGCATTGATTCAAACAAATCCCCATAGGTACTAAAAACAACCACCAAAACACCCATGACCATCCAGTTGATAAAGCTTAGCTCTTTAAAGAACATACTTATTATTGCTGCTGTAATCAGGCATAATACACCCCCGCCTGAAGTTCCTTCCCATGTTTTCTTGGGTGATATCCTTTCGAACAAACGGCGGCGACCAATGGCAGTGCCTACAAGATATGCTCCCGATTCATTTACCCACACAAGGAAAAAGAACCCGAGAACAATATTATGGTTGAAGACACCGGGAGCGAAGCCCGGATTGGGCAAATAATTTAGCAGCGCAAACGGAACCGCCACATAGAGCAGTCCGAAAAAAGTAAAGGCCACGTTGGTAAAGGGCTGGGGCAGATTGCGATAGAGCTCAAAAAGAAACACGAAAAAAATGAGCATGAAATTCAACAACAATACTTCCAGGGATGCTATTTCGAGTGCAATCAATGCATTGGATCCAAACAGGAAGGCCCCGGCTACGATTCCCAGTATTTTATTGGGTCTGATATCAATCTTTTCCAGCAAGGTATAGAACTCCCACAAACCAAGAATGGTAACCAACAGGAAAAGGGTTGCAAACACGTAGCGGCTTACAACAACTGAAAAAATGATCAGCAAAACAATTGCTATTCCGGTAATGGTGCGTTTGGCAAGATTACTCAAAATTATCTTTGTTTATGATCTGTTTTGCCAGTAAAACATCATCAGGTTCAACATAAAGTTCTATTTCACCAAAAAGGTAGGCAGAGTCTTTCTTACTAAGGGAAAAACATTTTATCCCATTGTCTTCCAGTACAGCCTTTACAATTTCTGCTATATGCTCGTATTGCGTGGTGTATATGCATGTCCAGTCGTTGTTCATCAGCGCAAAGATGGGATTTTTTTTCTAACTACCAAATCTTTTTCCGTCAGTAGCGATGCAGTTCAAAAACCTTGTTATCCGGGGTTTTAAACCTCATCATCATAAGGTGCATCAATAAAGAATACAATTAATTCTTTTGGCCCATGTGCTCCCATCACCAAAGTCTTCTCAATATCAGCGGTTCTGCTGGGGCCCGTGATTGTGGTTATCATTGAAGGAATGCCTTTCTCTTTGTATTTCTGATTCAGGGCAGCAAATCCATGCTTTAAATCATATACCAACTGATCTTTCCAGGCTATCACCAGGTGAATATCGGGCCAGAAAAGGCCTCTTCTTCCACACCCCTGGTTGCTGCTTACCATAATACTGCCAAGGCGGGCTATCAAAAACTCGCAGGTAGTAATTCCCATTTCACAGGTTGACAATTCTTCGCGGGCATTGAAACAAAAAATATTATTGCTGTTTAGGATTTTCTGCAATATATCTTCGTAACAATGTAAACAGGGGTTATCCCGTGCGGCAAGAAATTCCCTGATGTTTTCGGCAAATTCATTTTCATTGGCTGAATAGACAAACTGCCCTCCTACCCTGGCAAGGGCTTCGGCAAAGATCACCTCATCATATTCGATTTCGGGTCGTATGTATATACGATCAGAATAGTCCTCATCCACATAGGGGGGCATCATGGGGTTTACCAAGGCATCCCTTATTGCTTTCAATACTTTCTCCCTGGATGTGCTTTCCTTCATCTTGCCACTCAATTAAACACTGCTTCCGGAGATTTTCGATTTGTCGGCAGTTTCTTTTGCCAGATCCGTATCATCATCATTTTCTTCTTCAGCAGCATCATCTTTTTGCTGAACCTGGTTATTTTTCATACCTTCGATTTCACCTTCAGGCTGTTGGCTAAAGGTTTCTTCTTCGCCAAACGGTCTTTTACCAAAGATCTTCTCCAGGTCTTCACGGAAAATCACTTCTTTTTCGAGAAGAACATTGGCAAGTTGCTCAAGCTTTTCACGGTTTTCGGTAAGTATATTTACTGCCCGCTGATAAGCTTGATCGATAATCGATTTTACTTCCGTATCAATAAGCTCGGCGGTTTTTTCTGAATAAGGCCTGTTGAAGGAATATTCGTTCTGCCCGGTAGAGTCGTAATAGCTGATATTTCCGATTCTGCTGTTCAGCCCATAATAAACCACCATGGCGTAAGCCTGCTTGGTAACTTTTTCCAGGTCATTGAGGGCCCCTGTTGAAATTTTGCCAAAAATAATCTCTTCGGCAGCCCTTCCACCCAGTGCCGATGTTATTTCGTCAAACATCTGCTCGTAGGTTGTCAGTTGCCTTTCTTCCGGCAGGTACCATGCTGCTCCCAATGCTTTGCCGCGAGGCACAATGGTTACTTTCACCAATGGATGAGCATGTTCAAGCAGCCAGCTGGTAGCAGCGTGGCCTGATTCATGGAAGGCAACAACTTTTTTCTCGTGGGGAGAAATGATCTTGTTTCTTTTCTCCAACCCACCAATAATACGGTCCACAGCATCAAGGAAATCCTGCTTTTCGATCATTTTTTTGTTGCGACGAGCAGCAATAAGGGCGGCTTCATTACATACGTTGGCGATATCGGCCCCTGAAAAACCGGGTGTTTGTTTTGCCATAAAATCGGGCTCTACATCTTTGGAAAGCTTCAGGGGTTTCATGTGCACTTTAAAGATTGCCTTTCGTTCTTCGAGGTCGGGCATTTCCACCTGTATTTGCCTGTCGAAACGACCGGCCCTTAGTAATGCCCTGTCGAGAATATCGGCCCGGTTGGTAGCAGCAAGTATGATTACTCCTACATTTGTTCCAAAACCGTCCATCTCGGTAAGAAGTTGGTTGAGGGTATTTTCCCGTTCGTCATTGGCTCCCGTCATAGGATTTTTACCCCTTGCCCGGCCTATGGCATCAATCTCATCGATGAATATGATACAGGGGGCTTTTTCCTTGGCTTGTTTGAAAAGATCTCGAACACGGGAGGCGCCTACACCTACAAACATTTCAACAAAATCGGATCCGCTCAGCGAGAAGAAAGGTACCTGGGCTTCACCGGCAACGGCTTTGGCAAGCAATGTTTTTCCCGTACCGGGAGGGCCTACCAGCAAGGCTCCTTTGGGGATTTGCCCCCCCAGGTCTGTATATTTTTTGGGGTTCTTAAGGAAATCAACAATTTCCATAAGTTCGATCTTGGCTTCATCAAGCCCTGCTACGTGATTGAAATTTACATTTACACGGGTGTCTTTGTCAAACACCTGCGCCTTTGATTTTCCAATATTGAAGATCTGACCTCCGCCAGCGCCTCCTGCCATGCGACGCATGATAAAGATCCAGAAAACGATAAGAAGACCAATTGGCAGCAGCCAGCTGAGAATATCGCTACCCCAGTCCTTTCTTTGCTCATAAAAAATGGGAATACGCTCTCCGGGGGGAACCTCTTCCTGGGCTTCGTCGAGGCGGTTAACAAAATTATCTACCGATCCTATCTTGAAGGTATAATGAGGACCGGTGGTAATCCCTTTCTCCTGCAAATCTTCATAGTTGCCAATGCGGTCTTCCCTGATGAATACTTCCACCATTTCACGGTTGATCACCACGATTTTCTCTACATCACCACTGCGAAGCATTTCATTTTCGAAACGCTGTTGTGATATTTCTATGGAAGTACCTCCCCAGTTGTAAAACTGTAAGGCAATAAAGAGAATGGCCAGTAACCCATAGATCCAGTAAAAATTAAATGGAGGTGTTTTACCTTTTCCAGGACCACTATCAGAGCCTTTCTTTTTATCACCAGAACCACCAGAGTTTCTGGAGGGCCCTAATGGGTTATTATCTTGAGGTTTATTTTCTTCTTTACTCATTGCTTTTATTTCCGGTATAAATTAAAATGTATTATTTTATGTTTTATATATTTTAGGTTAATCGTCCTCTTCAATTACTACCATGGGAGCATCTGCCCACAAGTCTTCAATATTATAGTGCCCCCTAACATCTTGCTGAAAGACATGAACAACCACATCCAGATAGTCCAGCAAGATCCATTCAGCATTCAGGAAACCTTCTCTGCGACGGGGTTTAACCCCTGTAGACTTACTGACAGACTCTTCTACCGATTCTGCAATTGCACTTACATGTGTGCTGCTGGTTCCATGACATACCACAAAATAATCACATACTGTACTATTGATTTTTGCAAGATTCAGACAGGATATTTTTTTCCCTTTTTTTTCCTGTATTCCTTTAATAACTTCTTCTACCAACACTTCTGTTTTTTCAGAAACTTTTTCTTGTACCATTCATTAACTAATTTATTCTACTTTTATTTTAATTGCTCTTTTACCCATCTTCCAATACACATATTGAAAAACATTTAAGCTACAAAAGTAACCATTTTTAGCGAGATTTCGGTTTGTGTACTCTGCCTGCATTCAGTGTTTTCAAATAATTTACATCATTTGTTGCAATTCGTTAAACGAATTGTTATTCCTAATCATAAAACAAACCGCCATTTATTCAGATTCACACCCCTAAGAAACACCATGGTAATGCGTATGGTTCATTTTACTTAAGGTAGAATTTAAAGGAAGTTGAGGCATTTAAAATTATTTGTATACAAACGATCATACTGATGATCTGATGCTTACCTTTGTAGCATAACAAAAACATCCTTTAACAAGATGTTTTTTATTGTAAACCATTACTAAAATGTCGATAAGCACCACAGGATTTAATATTCTGGAATTCAATCGGGTTGACTCCACCAACATCAGGGCCAAAGAACTCATACGCGCAGGCTATATACCTGAGGGTACCATCATTTTTGCAAAAGAGCAGTTTGCCGGTCGGGGCTATGACACCAATAGGTGGGAAAGCGAACCGGGGTCCAATATTACTATGTCATGTATATTGCGCCCTACTTTTCTTGCCCCGCAAAAACAGTTTTTCCTTACCAAGATTATTTCTCTTGCACTTTACAAAACAGTTTCTTCCATCTTGCCTCAAAGAAGCAAGGTATCGATAAAATGGCCCAATGATGTTTACTATGAAGCCAAAAAAATCGCAGGTATCCTTGTGGAAAACAATATTATGGCCAATGCCATCAGGGAGTCGGTTTGTGGCATCGGCTTAAATGTAAATCAGCGCAAGTTTATCTCCGATGCTCCCAATCCGGTATCGTTACGTCAGCTTACGGGTAAGACATATAATCTCAGTGACATCCTTGCCATGCTTTTGGAAAATATTGATTATTGGTATCGCCATTTACAAATGGAAGAGTTTGAAAAGATTTCGGAAAGCTACCATGAAGCACTCTTCAGGCTTGGTGTTGCAGCCCGGTATGAATCTATGGACCAGCAATTTACAGGAATCATTACAGGTACAGACCCCTATGGCCGCTTGCAAATCGTTACTACATCGGGAGAGGAACGTTTATTTGACTTTAAAGAAGTACGTTTTATTTTTTGATGGGCTTTGTCATGCAAAATGTTGCTTCAACCTCTCTGCAAGCATATCGGTAAAATTTTGCAATGGTCTTGATGCCACAGCCTTTAAAAAAGGATTCAGATCGGCATTAAATATAATTTCCGCCTTTGAAGAATCAGAACTTTCTTCAAAAAAGTAAACATCAAGGGTATAATCTATGGGATTTTTTCCGTCTGCCACAATATGAATATTTCGTGCAGGATTCCTGGCAGCTATGCGCATATTCATATCGGCAAGTCCTTCAATAGTAAAGGAGCAGGTATCAATATCTGCCCGCCAGTTCTTGATTTGCGATGGCATAAGATCTTCGAAATGGGTAAAATCGGCAAGAAATTCATATACTTTTCCGGCAGGAGCATTGAGCAATACCCTGTCACTTGAAAACTCTGTCATTTAAATACGTTTTGTTTAATTAGATAAATAATGTGGCCTGTAATATTACCTCCATCCTGAAGGATTTTCTCTCCATCTTTCCAATGATTCGAGATTGCTATGGTGAAGTTTCCCCATGTGGATGGCTTGTTGAATAAGGGTATTATAATCAGTTAGGGTATGAAGCGTGCATCTGGCTGATTCCATGTTGCTCGATGCAATATCCAGCCCATAGGTAAAGATTGCTATCATACCCAAAACACTCGCTTTAGCATTGATCAGGGCATCTACCGCAGCGAGGCTGCTTTGGCCGGTAGAAACAAGATCTTCGATCACTACAACCTTTTCGCCGGCGGGCAGGTATCCTTCTACCTGGTTGCCCAAACCATGCGCTTTCTGGGTGCTGCGGATATACACAAATGGTTTGCCCAATTTGGCAGCCACCAATACTCCATGGGCAATGGCTCCGGTAGCTACACCAGCAATGGTGGTAGCTTCAGGGTAGAGCTGCTGCACCTTTTTTGCCAAAGCATCAGCAACAAACTCCCTTACCCCGGGAAACGACAGTATACGCCGGTTATCGCAATATACCGGCGATTTGATCCCTGAAGCCCATGTAAAGGGCTCATTGGTATTGAGTTTTACTGCTTCGATTTCCAGCAGGTGCTGCGCCATTTGTTCTGAGGTGGAGAGTGTTGTCATAACCCGATACGTGGAATAAGAAATGCGCCGCAAACCTACGGATTTTTTATGAAAAATGAAACCCTTTTCCTCATGGCTACATATGCCTGCAACAGACAATACGAAGTAAAAAAATATATCCTACTTTTGTCTTGAAAAAGGAAACTGCCCATGCAAAAAATATTTATCCAAAATACCGTTCTTAATCTTTCAGAGCACGATTCAGAAGGATATGATAACAGGATTCGCTTTTCTGAGATCGAAACCGTAGCAACTAAAGATTTCATTCAGAAAGAGATATGGCCCGGTGTCAACCGGAGAAATATCCTGATCTGGGGCGCGGAAGAAGAATCAATGCTGTTTTATTTCAAAAACAACCTTGTCCATATAAAAGCAGGAGGCGGATTGGTGCAAAATCCACTCGGACAAATACTTTTCATTTTTCGTCATGGCAAGTGGGATCTTCCCAAAGGAAAACCTGAAAAGGGAGAGAATATCATGGCCACCGCCATCAGAGAGGTGGAAGAAGAATGTGGCGTATCGAAGCTAAGCATCCTTTCTTCTTTGCCCACCACATTTCACATCTACCGGCCACATAATGGCGATTTTGCCCTAAAGGAGTGTATCTGGTTTCACATGCGATGCCTGGGCTGGAAAAACCTGAAAGTACAACAGGAAGAGGGAATTACGGAAGCACGCTGGATTGCCATGCCCGTGCCGGGAGCAATCATGCGGGGCGCTTTTCCTTCCATAAAATCATTGGTAAAATTTTTCCAGGAGATCTATTTGCGCGACCTTCGCTCCTGAAAAAGATAGTATTCCAGCTGGTTAAGGAATTCTCCTGTAGGTCTGGAGGCCGGAAACTGAAGAATATTACCTTCACGATCCAGCAATACCCAGGTGGGCAACCCCCTTACCTGGTAAGCGTCCAGAAGTCGAAAATCGTTGTTGAAATGCACATTTACAAAAGGGAGATCATAAAGTTCCAGGAAGTTTGCATAATCTGAAGGATCCCTGTCGGTAGAAATGTTCAACACGGCCAGGTTTTCGCTGTGCAGGGCATGAATCTCCTTCAGGGCCAGCAAATCAAGCAAACAGCTTTCGCACCAGCTGGCATTAAACCCTATGTATAGGTACTTTCCTGCAAAGTCATCGGGAACAGTTATACGGTTACCCTCCTGATCGGTCAGACGGAAAGGTGGAGCAGGAGTATCGGGCTCCAGGTAGGTGAGCTGATGAATTATATTGGTAGCAATGGAACGGTGCTGTGGAAATTTGCTGTTTTGCTCCACATGACGCAAAATACCTGTTACATTCTCTTTGCTGTAATCAGGATTATGATACATATCCTGTAACCCCTTCAGCATTACCAATTCTCGAAACACCTCGTTGCGCAGCAGGGTATCTTTTCCCAAAGAATCCATTAAAGCATGGTAGCTATTGAGCTCATTTACGGTATATTGCAGATCGGAAGAGGTTATCTTGCGGCTCCCTGAGAAAATATAGGTGTCAAAAGCAGTATTGAAAAAATTCATATACTGTGTATTGTGATAAAGAACCGGCCGGGCGAGGAAAAACTCATCCATTGCAGCTGCAAAGCGGCTGAGATTGGCAACATGCCTGTAGTACCCAAATACATAACGGTAATAATCCCTGAAATACTCATTATCAACCTGGGAAAACAATGAATCTGTTTGTTCCTTGATCCGGTTGAATGCAGCGGCATCCCTGCTGGTGCGTATTTTTACAAAATGCTTGCTGAATTGATCCACGAGGATATCTTCGAGCTGGTTGATTTTATCATTGAGATTATCTGAAGGCTCTACGATGGTAAAAGAAAAAACCCAGGGGTTAAGGTAGGGATTGATCTGGTCATTGAGAGTAGAAAAATCAACTGAATCGAACTCAATAGTATAATGCTGGCCTGGCTCAACAAACAGCCCCATACTGGCATGGTCAATCCTGAAAAAAACATAACCGGGTTCAAACCGGGAAAAGGTAAAAGAAAATGTTCCCTGCCCATCAATGGTTGAAGCGGCTATTTCCATTTCACGCCATGAGACCATATCTCCATATTCCATCAGGCGGATTTCCCTCTGTTCTGCACCGGGAAAACTTCCCGATATTTTGATTTCAAAAGATTGTGCCTGTAACAGGAAAGCAACAGGAAAAAGTACAATGGTGAAAAAAAACCGGGTCATAAACCTGAAACTTGTAAAGGGTTGTTGTAAAAGGGCAAACGGAAAACACAAGCGTTTATTATCTTCTGCCTGCCGGGGAGGTGAGCAGCGATACGTTGGTATTTGCGCACAGGTTTGATCCTGCAAAGATGGATTCATTCTGAGAGGTCAGAATTTTACCTGGTGAGGCACAAAAGGACTGGCATCACCATGGTTGCGGATAATATCTCTTACAATGGATGAATTGATGGCTGTATGCTCGGGGGTTGTTAGCAAAAAAACAGTTTCTACATCGGGATACATCATTTTGTTGACCTGCCCGATACTACGTTCAAATTCAAAGTCAGCTGAGGTTCTCAGCCCCCTGAGGATAAACCCGATATTATGTTTTTTACAAAAGTCAACGGTAAGCCCGGAGTATGTCTGAACCTGAATTTCAGGATAGGCATCAAAAACTCTTTTTAGCCATTCCACCCTTTTATCAACGGGGAAAAAACCCTTTTTTTCGGCATTAACGCCTACAGCGACAATGATTTTTTCAAACATTGGCAGTGCCCTGAGGACTATGGATTCATGTCCTTTGGTTACAGGATCAAAAGAACCTGGGAAAATGGCAACTCTGTTCATAATGTTCAGCTTTGGTCTGGTATTTTGAAAAAACTAAAATGTACTCTCCCGTACCTTCTCTTTTCGCTAAAAAGCGGATGGTTGGCAAAAGAGTTTTTTTCGCCGTGTTCAATCACCAGCCATCCACCAGGGGATACAACACCAGCAGCAAATACTGCAGAGGGAATTGCGGGTATTTCTTCAAAATCATAGGGTGGATCGCAAAAAACAATATCAAACCCAGCTTTTGCAAACCCCAGGAAGTGGAACACCTCTGCCCTGACAGCACGCAAATTCTCCATCTGAAGGGTTTCTGCTGTCTTCTTTATAAACTGAATGCAATGGTTATTGATGTCTACGGCTATCACTTCCAGTGCTCCCCTGGAGGCAAATTCATAAGAAATATTTCCTGTTCCGGCAAAAAGATCGAGCACTTTAATGTTTTCAAAATCGAAATGATTGTTTAAAATGCTGAATAGTGCTTCCTTTGCCATATCGGTAGTGGGCCTTACCGGTAGTTTGGCCGGCGCCACAATATGCCGTCGCTGATATTTACCACCTATTATCCGCATGAATTTAAATTTAACAGGCTAAAGTAATAATGATGGGGAATATTGTCAAAACCATCGCTGTACTTAAACAGTTCGCTGCGAGGACCAAAGGTTACTGCCTTAACGTAAAGCCTCAGTTTTTTGTAGAATTCACTTTCAATACTCACTTCGCCATAAATCATGGTATTGAGGTTTTCAGCCTGCAACCCAAGTTGTTCAAGAACAAAAAACAGGTAATAGAAAAGGTCGTCCCAGGTTTTGTAAGAAAAGGAGTTGTAGAAGCTAAGATTGCTATCTTCAAAAATAAGCACTTCAAAATGCCCCCTTTGAACATGTAAAACCAACTCAGGGCTAAACCTGCCATAACGCACCATGTAAAGGATATTCTCAATGAGGCAGGTGGAATTATGACGAATACGGCAGCCCGGAAACAGGAAGTTTATTTTCTGCAACAATACTTTTGGAAAAGGATAAAGGGCATAAGCCGAAAGATTGTTGAGTTTATCAGTTTTTATATCATGATCGTCATCGGGATAAATATTGAAGTTCAGAAAACTCTTCTTTTCCAGATATGAGAACAGCTCTGTAGGAACAAAAGTTACCTTCGGGCTAACATAAGAAAAACTGATTCGTTGATAGAAATAAGAGAGAAATTTCTTTTCCCGGGCAAATTGCTCAAGAAATTCACTTATCTGCTGAAAGTCCTTCACTCCTTCTTCCAGGGCAAAGGATTCAAGAAGTGTGTAACGAAACCGCTCTGTGTCCAGCACACAATAAGAAAATCCATCGGGCGAAAGCTCGATGGATAAAAAATTTTTTCCGGAATTGTTTAATACATGTTCCGCATCATGAATACTCAGAAGTTCTTGAAAAGGAATATGCATTATCGTATGGATTTATTACTCCCAGTTACCGTCGGTAGATGCTTCAAACATAGATCCTACGCGTAAGCCTTGTTCGATATCACGGGTGTAATAAACTTTCCAGCGATCCATATCTTCCAGATAATCTTCGGGTAAAGCATAAGCTTCAAAAACGGGGAGCTCTGTCAAACCTCTTTCTATCTTACTTGCATCCATGGTAAACTTTACCCCGTCAGTAAAAGGAACAAAGGGCAAGGAATCGATAGGATAATTTGCATTGGTCAACAGGCTGTCTGTGGTGCTAATCCAGGATGTATCCCTTTGTACAATCCCCATGTCTACAGCTTCACTTTCTGTGAGTGTATCGGGTACAGTACCAATAGCGCGGATTACAGGCAAAGAGTCAGTCTTGTAGAATTCTACCAGAGAATCAAGGTCGCTGGTAAATCTGCCAAAACGTGAACGGTGTGCAATCTGCACCTGGCGAATATCCTTCAACCGTTGTACAATTACAGCCTCTCTGTGGGCTACTTCCTGGTTAAAACGAACAGGCTCCAAAACACTTTCATAAATTAAATAACCCAGCACAACAATCACAAGGGCCAATACAATTTGAATAATAGTTTTCATTTGTCAGTAATTTTATTTGGTTGTTTTATTGTTATTCACCATGGTTGGTACCTGCTAAAACACAAGGCCACATGGATGCATCTAAAATAAATTTGAAACAATGATTCTAATTGCTTAGTAGGTTAAAATACCACGAAAAATTCCTATGGAAATATTCATCTTTATATGGAATACCTCAAATCTCTATGCATATCAAAGACTTTCACAGGGTATTATTTGAACAGTGCAAATATTCAATTTTTTTTTCAAACCCACTAATAATTTCTTAAAAACATTACAAAAAAACACTCTGCCAAATGCATTACCTGCTATTAGAACGACCTATCGAGGTGGTCCGCTCTGCGGGTCAGTTTCAGATCTTGCAACACACTGGATTTCACCCGTAGGGTAAGGTTATAGCTTTTCCTGAATCCAAAGGGCACCCAGTTGATAAGCAATTCCCAGCAATGCAAATCGCGGTAAAGGTCTATAGAAGTGTATGTGATCTGTTTTTGATCAAAATTGTATCCACTGGAAAATCCAATGCGCCAGTTTGGGGTCAGGTTAATATCTCCTGAAAAATTAAGTGATTGATTGATGGATGGTTCCCTGATCTGTTCAGACCCAATGACATTGATCCCATAAGTAAGAGAATAGGAAAACCTTAATGACCAGGGTACTGAGTAGTCTATAACCCCTGGATTTACCGGTGTATCCATTACTGGTTGCTCTTCCGTTCCCAGGCTCTCATCCTCCGGAGGCAATCCCCCCGTTTCACCGGGTCTTTGCTGTAAGTTAGACTGCATAGGGCCACGTTGGGCTTCTCCCTGCTTTGAATTAAGATTGTAGTTAAACTTGAGCGACCATGAGCTGTTTCGCAATCTTAACAGGCGCTTTTCAGTATTCCACAAGAAAGTATTATAAGAGAATCCCAACGAATCGGCAGCATATGGCGACCAGGTGCTGGAGTAAGAAACATCAAACTGGCCGAAAAGCCGTGTACGCCCACTGATCCTGATATCGCTCATATTAAGTGAATCACGGGCAAGATCATAGCTTGTTGAGAGGGTAAGATTATCGATCAGTGCAATTTTGCGTTCTCCGTTTACTGTATCATTTCTGTTGCGCACTTTCATTTCAAGATTGTTGCTTACAGAAAAATTTAAAGAGCCTGATCTTCCTTCGGCAGGTGTTCCATAAATAAAGTTCCTGAAGTAAGAATATTTCACAGGTTCATCCAGATTAGGGTTTTCATATGTACCGTAATAGCCCCAGAAAGGATCGGAAAAATCGGGCCGGAGGGAGAAACCCAATGAAGGAGAAATTACATGCCGAATGGCCATTACCGGACCACGGGCAAATTGCACCATACCATAGGCCCGGGTGTTGAGAGATGAAGAATAGCTGAAATCCCTCACACCCCAAAACCCCTTTAAGGTATCAGTTACTACGCGGCCCCCCTGTACATCGGATAAACCGTTTTCATCAGGGGAGTCGGTCAGCCATCTTTGTTCGTGTTTTTCAAAATACCATCTTTCGGTATAATTAATACTGTTGCTCAGGTTGAAATGACGCAGCACCCTGAAACTGTGGCTGAGGGGTATGCTGGTCTGGACTCCGTTTCGCAGATTTTCAAACATAGCCGGGGTAAACATATCCTCCTCGGTTGTACGAATCTGGTTGCTGGCCGTTGTATTTACATTCATGGTAATCTCTTCATACCAGCGCAACTTACCTTCCGGTTCCTTCCTGCGAAAGGGGTAGAACCTTGCCACACTGAAGGTAATATCGGGTAAGCTCAGGTCAACCGAATTATTGTTGGTATTCTGGCTGTGACGGGCGTTTACTGAAAAACTATACCTGTCGGCCCAATTGGCCGAATAACTGATGCTCGAGGAGAATGTATTGGAAAGGTAATCATTGGTAGTGACGGGGTTGTAACGGTTGTACTGGCTGCTCCCTGCGTTTACATTGGCCCTGAAAATACTGTTGGGCCTGGCTTTGGGATCCTGGTTGTGGTTCCAAACCACCCTGAAGTCGCGATTTCTTTCATAGCCCGGTAAATTTTCTTCTCCCAGTATGTTTATGGCATAATTTACATTAAAACTTCCATTATATTTATATCTTTTCCTGTAGCTCGATCCCACCCTGGCAGCCCAGCTACCTCGTGAGTAGATATCTCCACGCAGGGAAAGATCAATATAATCGCTGATTCCCCAATAAAAACCGCCATTCTCAAGGTAAAAACCCCGGTTGTTGGTTTCTCCGTAAGAAGGAATGATAATACCTGAGGCCTGTCCCTGCGTATTGGGGAAGAAGCCAAAAGGCAGAATCAACGGTGTGCGCACCCCTGCAATGGTCAAACGGGGAGCACTGGTGATGATCTTATCGTTGGGAACGATCTTGGCCCTATTGAAGGAAATATGAAAATGGGGATCGGGATTGTCGCAGGTAGTATATTTTCCGTCGCTCACATGAATCACCCTTGATTCCATAATCTTTACCACATCACCATGGAGGAAACCTTCAGCCTCTTCGGTAACAACCTGCACGGTTCTTCCTTTCTGGGTTTCAAAGTTGTAACGAATCTCCGCCGATTCGAAACTCTGATCTCCTTCTGTAAACACAGGATTGCCCACAATAGCCCCCAGCGAATCAGGCATTCCCACTGCAAAGAGTTCATTTTTGCGAAAGTCAAGATTAACATATTCAGCTGTAAGATGAATATTTCCATATTTCAGGTCGGCTTCACCATAAAGATGAACAACCTGGCGCCTAACATCAAATCTTATGGAATCGCGGGCCGAATAATCCACCTGAGCATCCAGTATCACTCCGCTTCCTCTCTGGCGGGTTGGCTCACCGGGTAAGTCAGGGCCTGCAAGGGTGTCGGGAGTGAGGGTATCGGCCTGGTTCAGTTCGGCCGGAGCAATGGTATCATTGCTGATGTTGTAAACCGGGGTAAGGGTATCTGCTACGTTGCCTGGGTTGATGAGGGTATCCTGCATATGTAGAGAGACGGCCATGCGATGCAAACCGGCCGCGATCCCCTTGTTTATAAAATAAAAAATACAAATGGAGAGGATAATAAAAAACTTGAATACTAAGCTTGTACGCAATTCTTTTTAATATTATTTTTGCACAATATGTGGGCTTATATCACGTATGTATTCTGAGTAACCTTGATTCATACGAGTTTCAGTATTATTTTGCCCGGGAATTAAGATCCGTTAAAAAGAGGATGAAATTGCTGATCCCTGTCAATGAAAATCTTAAGCAGTATTGTGGCCGCAATCCCGGTATAATTCAAGCGCAAAACTATAAAAAAACAAGCAATAATAAGTGAAACGAAAGATTATAATTTTTGGTATATTTTCCCTTCTTTTACTGTTTTCGGTACCCTTGCATGCCGACCGGCAGGGTTTTGTGCGCAAGGTGGTGATCGATCCCGGTCATGGGGGTCGTGATCCGGGAGCCATTGGTGCAAAATCGAAGGAAAAAGATATTGTTCTGGCTATTGCCCTTAAATTGGGGGGATACATTGACAAGAATTTTGATGACGTGGAAGTTATTTATACACGCACCACCGACGAATTTATTGAATTGCACCGAAGGGCACAAATTGCCAACGAAAACAAGGCAGATCTTTTTATTTCCATTCATTGCAATTCTGTTCGTTCCAACCGGCCTTTTGGTTCTGAAACCTGGGTGATGGGATTACACAAAAGCAAAGAAAACCTCGAAGTAGCCAAGAAGGAAAATGCTTCCATTTTGTATGAGGAAGACTACATGGAAACCTACGGTGGTTACGATCCCAATTCTCCCGAGTCGAATATCATTTTCAGTATGTTCCAAAACCTTTATCTCAACCAAAGCCTTATGATGGCTTCCCTGGTACAAAACCAGTTTCATGACAGGGCAGGCCGGCACGACCGCGGCGTTAAACAGGCCGGCTTCCTGGTTTTATGGAACATCACCATGCCGGGTATTTTGGTGGAAGCTGGATTTCTGAGCAATCAGAAGGAAGAGCTTTATCTTTTATCAGAAACAGGCCAGGCCCACATCGCTTCTGCTATTTTCAGGGCTTTCAGGGAGTATAAACAATACCATGATAATATTGCCCGGCAACAACTGGCTTCTCATACACCCGAAGACAAACAGGCTGAACCGGAGGAAGATCCGGTTAGCTCTGATCAAACTCTCCCGCATAATCCCACTTCAACTAACACTGGTGAGCCGGTAATCAGCTTCAGGGTCCAATTTGCCACCACATCAGTAGAACGACCGGCTGATGCCGAAGAGTTTAAAGGCCTCAAGGGAGTAAGCTTTTATGTTCACGACGGGCTTTACAAATACACTGTCGGGAATGAAAAAACCCTTGAAGCTGCTGCCCGTATCCAACAAAACCTGCACAAGATTGGTTTTACAGATGCCTTTGTGGTTGCTTTTAAAAATGATGAAAGAATATCGGCCTCCGAGGCAATGAGATTGATCAGGCATGATCAGTAAGTTTTTGGAAGGCAATATTTACCATGCTAATCTCAATGTGTTTATTTCATCAATACTCCGGTCACTGTTCAAATACAATTTTTCAAGTCTAAAACCCATACAACTGTGAAAATATCACGCGAAATAAAAATTGGAATTCTTGCTTTTGCAGCAATACTATTATTCATCTGGGGGCTCAATTACCTGAAAGGAAAGGATATCTTAAACAGGCAGGTAAATTTCTTTGCCATTTATGACGATGTAACCGGATTGATTGAGTCAAATCCGGTATCTCTCAATGGGGTAAGCATTGGCCAGGTAGACCGCATCAGTTTCATGCCCGATGGCAGTGGACGGATCATTGTGGAATGCATTGTTAACCAGGAGGTTTTCATCCCCGAAAATTCTACTGCCGTATTGACCGGAATGAGCCTCACCGGCAGCCGGGAGATTATTATCCAGTTGGGCGATTCGCCCGCTTCCCTCAGCAGGGGCGACACCCTGGAATCTTCACAAATTTCGTCACTCCAGGATGAAGTCAGCCAACTGGTAACTCCCATAATGCAAAGGGCTGATGAATTATTCGGCCAGATTGACTCAGTGATGGTGGTTTTCCAGTCTATTTTCAATCAACAAACAGTGGTGAATCTGGTAAGCAGTTTTGAAAGTATTCAGCAAACTCTTGAAAACCTTGAAAATACTACCACCAACCTTGACAATACCATTGAAGGGGAAACCACCCGCATTTCGGCAATCATGGCCAATGTAGAGTCTATTAGCACCAATCTTAACAACAATAATGAAGCCCTCACCAATATCATTAATAATTTCTCTTCTGTTTCTGACAGCCTGGCTGCTGCCAATATACAGCAAACCCTTACCGATGCCGAACAAAGCCTTGAAAGCCTTAGTACGATCCTGAACAAGATCGAAAACGGGGATGGTTCTTTGGGGTTGCTGGTAAATGATGAGGAGTTGTATAACAACCTGACCAACTCTTCCAGGCAACTGGAACTATTGATGGAAGATATTCGCAAAAATCCCGGCAATTACATCAGGGTGTCTGTATTTGGCAGGTAAATGTAAACCTTTGTTTTTACATAAAAATCGTTCTGCTATGAAACTCACAAGGCTTTTAATCCTTATCCTCATTCTTGTTATTACCTTAATTATCGTAGGATTTGTTTCGCCAGGCACCGGCAATACACCCCAAGAGGGCAGTATAAAAAAAGTACTGGCTGACTTTGCCAAAGATGAGTCGCTACAAAGCGCTTCGTGGGGTTTCTATGCTTTGGATACGCGCACGGGCAGGGAAATCATCTCCCATAATCCGGATCTGGCACTTATACCCGCTTCCACACAAAAAGCCATTACCACGCTCACCTCTCTGTCTATACTGGGCAGCGACTACCGCTATCAAACCCTGCTACAGTACGATGGGCCCATAGTAAACGGTGTACTGAAAGGGAACATTTACATTACCGGAACAGGAGACCCCACCCTGGGTTCAACGATGATGGCAGATTCCCTGGCACTCCGCAACGTATTTCTGTATTGGTTGAATGATCTCAATGCCTCGGGAATCACCAAGGTTGAAGGAAACATTATTGCCGACGCTAGCTGGTTCGATGACCATATGATACCTGCGAAATGGATTTGGGAAGACATTGGAAACTACTACGGAGCTGGTGCACACGCTCTAACCGTAAATGAAAACATGTATACGGTATTTTTTGAACCAGGTATAATGGAAGGTGCAACAGCGCAGGTAATCAGGACAGAACCTGTTGTGCCCGATATGGTCTTTCACAACGACGTAACCACTGGTCCCCGGGGCAGTGGCGACAGGGTATATATCTATGGCTCGCCTTATAGCCCGCAAAGGTGGCTCACAGGTACCGTTCCCCTGGGAGAAAGCAATTTTGCAGTAAAGGGCTCGCTGCACGACCCGGGAATGTTCCTGGCATATGCACTGCAGACCTTTCTTAAGGAAAATAATATTGAAGTCAATGGTACTGCCCGCACCCATCGCAATATGCCCGAAAAGACTATGCCGGATGCCCGGATCACGCTCTCGCGCTGGCTCTCACCCCCAATGGAAGATATTGCTGCCCGCACCAACTTCAGCAGCGTAAACACCTATGCTGAAAACCTTGTAAAAACATTGGGCCGACATGTAAAAGATGAGGGGAGCTTTGCTGCCGGAACACAGGCTGTGGTGGAATTTTGGGAAGAAATGGGTATTGACACCAGAGGAATGCGCATGCACGATGGTAGTGGTCTTTCTCCCTACAACAATGTAACAGTAAAACAGCTCACCCAGATGCTTTACTTCGCCTCACGCAACGAGGCATTGTACCAAAGCCTGGTGAAAGGTCTGCCCATTGCCGGTCGCAATGGCTCACTGAAAGGGATGTTTGCCTCTACCCCATCAGCAGGAGTACTTGCCGCCAAAAGTGGTTTTCTGGGTAATGTAAGATCATACACAGGTTACACCCGCTGCAACGACGGTCATTTGATCGCCTTTACCATTATTATAAACAACTACAGTGGCAGCGCACTGGAAATGCGCCGCAAAATGGAAGTGGTAATGAATGCCCTTACGGGGATGAAGTTGTGAGGAGGAGTATAAATTACACCCAAGGCGTTGGCATTGGGCTGGAATCATTTACCCTTTCAGGGCGGATTCTATAGATACAGGTTTTTAAATAAATCTTATATGAACAATACAAGGCTTTGTTTATGAAAACCGATATTTATGTTTTATAACATCAATCAATAATCTGAACTTTCCTGCTGATCAAACCAGAATCTGTTGTAATTCTCAGGAAGTACAATCCGGGTTTAATTCCGGCTTTGTGAACGGAAAAGAAATTGTTATTGATTTTGCTACTGAAGATAACCCGTCCGGAAATATCAATCATTTCAACGTATTTCATTGTAATGTCTGATACAAGGTGAAACCCATTTTTTGCAGGATTGGGATAAACCGTTACACTAAACAAACTGCTCTTGTCTTCCTCAACGTTTAGTCCGTTTGAGAACTTTCCTACCAGAACCCTATCTTCAGCCGGCATATCAAAGGAAAATTCCAAATCATCGCTTATCTTTTCGTTGAGTATATACCAACCAACAAATGAGTAGATAGTATCAGGAATTGCATTTACGGTTACAGCCTCCCCAATTTGATAGGTTCCATCACCCGAAACAACTGCACTACCCGGCGGATATGCCAGTACCTTTAGATTGGCTGTAGTGGAAGGTATAGCTGAAAAATGAGCAATGATGGTTTTATGGCTATTCATTGTAAGATTTACTGTTGAATTTCCCGAGTTCAAATCACCTGTCCATCCTGTAAAAGTCCAGTTGTCATCCGGGATGGCTTCCAGGGAATAAACTTTGCCCTGAACCGCAGCTATGGGCTGGGAATAGTTCTGATTGTCTGCTGTAATACTCCCCTGACCATTGATCCTGATAACAAGCGAATACTTGTCACGCAAAAAAGGATATCCGTTGTTCTGATTGTTGTTTTCTGCCCAAATCGTTGCAAAATCCCATCCTTCGTAAGTATTCGAGGCATGGGGAAAGGTCATTTCCCATGTTTCTCTTGGCTCACCACCCAGCGAAGAGTTGGATCCTGAGGTCTCAGAATTCCAGTAGCTGAACTCCACCAGATCAGCCGATGCACCGGTAGCCACAAGTGCTCCATCGCGTGTATCTGCAGTTACCATACCTGTGTTATAGGTATTAGAGGTATTAGGCACATAACCTTCTCCCCATTCCGGTATATCATCATTCAAGGCAACAATGCCGGCAATGGCATCTGTTCCTGAAACATTACCCCTGTTATAGCAATCACTAATTATTGCATACTCATTACCACCGGTTATCCCCCCTGCAAAATTGTAAGCCTCAATATTTCCTATATTGCTACTCTGGGTGATTAAACTGTAATACTCATTCACGCCGGATATTCCACCCACTGCACCAAATCCGGAAATATTTCCTGAGTTATGACAGTTTGTAACCGTAGCATCAAAAGATCTACCCTTTTTGTCATATTCCCCTGGCATAATGTTTCTGTTGTAGCCTACAATTCCCCCAACTAAACCAGAAGCTTCTACTGTAGCGCTGTTACTGCAATTCATAACCAAAGAACCTACACTTTCACCAATCAGACCACCCACTTCATTATAACCTGCCAGGGTACCACTTACCTGGCAGTTGGACATAACGGATGAGCGCAGATTTCCTGCAATGGCACCTGTTTTATCCTTTGCGGTAATATTTACATTGGTAAGGGTAATATTGGTAAGTGTGGCATTTCCTGTAATTGCGAAAAGGCCCTGCATGTTTTGTTGAGGTCTGTTGATGAATAGACCATCGATTGAAAAACCATTTCCATTGTAAGACCCGGAAAACCTGGTGATACCATCACCTATGGGGTTCCAGCCTTCGCCCTGGTTCCACTGTGAACCGGTGAGGTTAATATTTGCTGATTGCAGGAAATGTGATGCAGGATAGTAACGGATGGCATTCAAATGATGATGGTTAGCCACCAGGTAAGGATTCTCGATTGAACCATCTCCACCTGCAAACCAGGGAAAGAAGAAAATTGTGGTTGTATTGGATGGAGTTGCTTCTTCTTCGTTATACACAGCTATTATCTTATACTGATAAATAGTAGAATGCGATACAGTATTATCAGAATAAAAATGAGTGTTTCCGGCTACTGCGGCGAAAAACGAACCATCTCTTATTACCCGGTATTGCGAAGGAGCCCCAACAGAAGGCGGATCCCATGAAACCAAAACCCTGTTACCATCTACAACCGATGTAACATTTGAAACCGGGGTATGCTGAGCCGGATAATTTGAGTCTTCCGGTTCTTACTGCCACCGGAGGAATGGGTAGGTTACCCCATCAATGATCTGCCAGGTTTCGTCAAAATCCCACTCATGAAAGGTGGCAAAATGAATCATCTCAAGGGTATTTTTACTCTCTCCGTCTGCACTTGAGATCTGCCCTGAAGATTCAATATTCCAGTACCAATGTTTCACATAGCCCCACCAAATACTATGACTGCCTATCAGGCCTCCGACATGAGTTTCGCCAATTACACTTCCCACGCTATAGGCATTTTCTAAAAATACAAAAAACTCAATTTGCCCAATCAAACCTCCTACCGTGTTGTGACCAGTTACATTCCCTGTACTGTAACAATCCTTTAAGTTTGCACCGGAATAGAACCCTATCAACCCCCCTGCACGCAGATTTCCTGAGACATCACCTGTAGCATAGGATTTACTGACATCCCCCTCACTTAATCCCAGTAGTCCACCCGCATTGGTGAATCCTGTAACGGTTGCCCTGCTGAAACAATACTCCAGTTCACTGTTATCATCATGAATTCCCCCCAGACCAGCAAGACCACCCACATTGTTTGTTCCGGTAACCGCACCCGTAGTATAAATCCGCGAAACCAAAGATGAATTCTGGTAAGACCCGGCCAATCCTCCAACATTGTTTTTCCCAAGGATGGCCAGATTCGTCAACCCGAGATTTTTTACCGTTGCTACCTTTATCATACCGAATAATCCTACATGATCATTTTCAGGTCTTTGGATAAAAAGCCCATCGATAGTATAATCACCACCATCATAGATGCCGGAAAATGGATTTTCCATTGTACCTATCGGCACCCATCCCTGGTTTTCAAACCATTGGGCTGTTGCCGATGCATCGATGTGTGCTGTTTGGCTGAAGTAAACCCCATTAAAACTATTTCCTTCAATTGTTTCCTGCGAAATCCAGTATAAATTTTCCAGCGTTGCAACCAGGTAAGGATTGTCTGTAGTTCCCTCTCCCGGAGGTTGCATCACCGTTTGTCCCATTAACGATGTGGTTACAGCAAGCAGTAACCACACCAGTATTTGTTTTCCCATGTCAAATAGCTTTGATTGTCAAAGAATAAAAAGCTAAAATTAGATAAAACCTATTTAATTCCAAAGCATTTAACATTTAAATATTTGGTTTGCTCCTGCAATTGGCACAGTTAAATCGAATTACCATAATTGAAATTAAGTACAATGAACTTATTACTA
>CAYVQC010000002.1:77050-120954 GCA_964453995.1 uncultured Bacteroidales bacterium
TTTTCGGAATGGCCTCTCATTTTATATTTCCAGCCCCCTCCTGCAACCCATTAACCCCAATAAAAAAAAGGCCCCGTAACCGGAGCCTTAATATTACAGTTATTTCTTATGATGAATTCGCACAGTTAAATCGAATTACCATAATTGAAATTAAGTACAATGAACTTATTACTATTACGCACTAATCCAATTAGTTGCATACTCCCGCTCCCAGGGGGCCGGGGGGTCTGGTAGTTTTCGGAATGGCCTCTCATTTTATATTTCCAGCCCCCTCCTGCAACCCATTAACGCAAATAAAAAAGGCCCCGAAACCGGAGCCTTTTCAAAAAATTTGTTTTAAAACACTACTATCCGGTTAAATCAATGGCTATTCCTTGAAATGGGTATTAATTGTATCATCACTATGGGATTTAGGCCATAGGGGTATACTTTTAAACTATAAACATTTCACTCCTAATGGAGTTAAAAAGCGATGATCTTAACGGAACCAATCCCGTTAAGGATGAAATGGTTATAGTAAGCAGGAATGAATCCCAGATGAGTTCCGCAGGAACGGAACAATTTAACCGGTCAACAGTGATTTCCAATGATTATTATTCGTTGATCGCGGCCACGCCGGGAAGCACTTTTCCTTCCATATATTCCAGGAGTGCACCACCACCGGTACTTACGTAAGAAACCTTTTCTTCCAGGCCCAGCTGGTTGATGGCAGCCACAGAGTCGCCACCCCCGATCAGGGTAAAAGCACCTTTTTCAGTTGCCCTAACCAGCGATTCGGCAATGGCTTTGGTTCCTGCGGCGAAGTTCGACATTTCGAAAACACCCATAGGACCATTCCACAAAACAGTCTTTGATTTTTCGATCACATCGGTAAGGGCGGCAATGCTGTCCTCTCCGATGTCAAGTCCCATCCATCCTTCCTCAATGGAGTCTGCTTTTACGGTCTTGAAAGTGGCTTCGTTGGAAAACTCATCAGCAACAACAGCATCAGCGGGTATGTGTAGTTTCACACCAAGCTCTTCTGCCCTTTTGATGATATCTTTTGCAGTCTGCAGGTAATCGTCTTCCACCAGGCTGCTTCCGATCTGACCACCCTGGGCTTTGATGAAGGTAAACATCATACCACCACCAATAATAATGTCATCGGCCTTGTCGAGCAGGTTGTTGAGGATATCAATTTTTGAGGAAACCTTGGCGCCACCAATAATAGCAGTATAGGGTTTACGAGTGTCTTTAAGCACTTTGTCAATACTTTCCAACTCATTTTTCATGATGTAGCCAAACATTTTATCTTTGGCATATTTTGCTACAATGGTGGTGGAAGCATGTGCGCGGTGTGCGGTACCAAATGCATCATTCACATAGACATCGGCATAGGAAGCCAGTTTCCTGGCAAATTCCTCATTGCCTTTTGTTTCTTCCTTGTAAAAACGAAGGTTTTCCAATAGCAATACCTCACCGGGCTGCAGTTCTGAAGAGAGTCTTTCTGCCGACTCGCCCATGCAGTCATCAGCAAATTTTACAGGTGCACTGATCAGTTTTGAAAGATGGTCTACAAGGTGGCGAAGTGAGAATTTATCTTCGGGTCCTTCCTTGGGACGGCCAAGGTGCGACATCAGGATTGCTGATCCACCGTCATCAAGTATCTTTTTGATGGTAGGCACTGCTGCCCGCATGCGGGTATCATCTGTTATCTCAAAATCCTTGTTCAAAGGCACGTTAAAATCTACACGAATTATGGCTTTCTTGCCTTTAAAATCAAATCCATCAATGGTTTTCATCTTTTTCCTTTTTTTCGTTTACAAATGGTTTATTAAATACGGTATACAAATACCGGAAATTCATTATCGCAGGGGAAGCCAAAAACTGCTCAATTTCTTTTGGGGTATATCTGCCTGAATAGCATTGCAGGTAAGTTGCCCCGGGATTGTTTGGTGTGGCCATTTTGCCAGATTCTTCTTAGTCTGCTGTACAAATTATATTAATTTTGTGGGCCTGCAGGAAGAATTCAATCCCTGTATTAAGGATACAAAATTAAAAGAAATATGTTTAGGGAGTATCATCAAACGCAATTATCAACAAACCCATGAATCCATTTCCTGATATAGTACATTCGAAATTACCCCAAACAGGCACTTCAGTTTTTGCCGTAATGTCGGGTCTTGCCCGCGAGCACAATGCCATTAACCTCTCGCAGGGGTTTCCGGATTTTGCAGTGTCGGAAGAGCTGATCGACCTGGTGCACAAATACATGAAAGAGGGGCACAACCAGTATGCTCCTATGCCCGGTGTACCGTTACTCAGGGAAACCATAGCTGAGAAAACGGCGTTTCTCTATTCTGCTGATTACCATCCGGAAACCGAGATTACGATAACCGCAGGAGCTACCCAGGCCATCTTCACAGCCATTACAGCGTTTATTCGCGAAGACGATGAAGTGATTGTTTTCGAACCGGCCTACGACAGCTATGTGCCTGCCATAAAACTGTGCGGCGGCATTCCCATTTGCATTCAACTCACACTCCCCGATTACCGTATCGACTGGAAGCAGCTAAGGAAAGTGCTCAACCAACGCACCAAAATGATCATCATCAATTCGCCCCACAATCCTACGGGGAGTATTCTTAATGCTGTCGATCTTATGGAGCTTGATAAGCTCACACGCAACACGGGCATCATTGTTTTGAGCGATGAGGTATACGAACATATCATATTTGACGGGTATGAACACCAGAGTGTATGTCGCTACCCCCAGCTGGCAAGCCGCAGTATGGTTATGTGTTCTTTCGGAAAGACCTTTCATGCCACAGGCTGGAAGTGTGGCTATTGCCTTGCTCCTGAAAATTTAATGAAAGAATTTCGCAAAGTGCACCAGTTTGTGGTTTTTGCCGTGAATACCCCGGTACAGTATGCCATTGCCGAATACCTGCGAAACAGGGATAACTACATGCACCTGGGCAGTTTCTACCAGGAAAAAAGAGATTATTTCCTGAAACTGATCAAAGGCTCGCGCTTTAAAATGATCCCGGCCAGTGGTACCTACTTCCAGGTGCTGGATTACAGCCGCATCAGCGATGAGCCTGAAATGGACTTTGCCGTGAGGCTTACCAAGGAATATGGTGTGGCATCGGTACCTAATTCCTATTTCTACAACAAATCACAGAACAATCAAACCCTTAGGTTTTGTTTTGCCAAAAGCAAAGAAACCCTTGAAAAAGCTGCAGAAATACTATGTCGAATATAAAAGTTACCCTCATCCAGTCTCCCCTTCACTGGGAAAATCCTGCTGCCAACAGGCAAATGTTTGAGCAGAAGATCAACGAGATTACAGACCCTACCGAAATTGTGGTATTGCCCGAAGTATTTACCACAGGGTTTACCATGGAGCCGGCGGGGCTGGCCGAACCCCACATGGGCGAGACCTACCAGTGGATGAAACGTATTGCTGCCGAAAAGAATATCGTTTTGGTGGGCAGCCTGGCCACCGAAGAAAACGGGAAATACTACAACCGCCTCATATGGATGCAACCCGATGGCACCCATTACCAATACGATAAAAAGCACCTGTTTACCCATGCCGGCGAATCGAAAAACTTCACCCCCGGCAATGAGCGCGTAATAGTGGAGTACAAAGGGTGGAAATTCCTGTTGCTGATCTGCTACGATCTGCGCTTCCCCGTGTGGTGTAAAAACAACTACAGCCCGGAGAAAGGATTCGACTACGACTGCATCATCAACATTGCCAACTGGCCCACTACCCGCAGTCACCACTGGCGACTGCTGCTCATGGCCCGCGCTATTGAGAACCAGGCTTACATGATCGGGGTAAACCGCATCGGGGAAGACGGTAACGGCAAAGACCACAGCGGCGACTCAGCCCTGATCAGCCCCATGGGCGACAACTACTCCAATTTTATGCCCTACGACGAAAAGACTGAAACCATCCCCATGCCCAAATGCCAGCTGGACGATTACCGCAAAAAATACAGGTTTGCCGCAGATTGGGACAGGTTTGAGATTTTGTAGGGTTTGTTTCCGGGATAGCGGGGGTTAAGCCAATGGTACGTGGTGGAATCGAATTGATGAAAGGATCGTAAAAGACGGAATAATACTACCTATTCTTTAGATCCAAAAAATCGTGTTTCTCACCGGCATTACCTGCTCCAAAAGAGGCATTCAAAGAGCGTATAACGCCCAAAAATACAGCTTTTTCCTTATGATAAGAAAATTGCATTTAAGATATTATCATGCATAACTTTTTAATAAAGCTTCCCGTACATGGCTCATACATTAACGATGAAAACAATAACAATACGGTTAAGTTTGAGCTGTGATAAGCACCGACCGCAATCCTAAAATCTGGGAAGATAAAACAAACAAGTATTACAAAAGCCCCGGAACTCTGCGCATCATAAAATCGTGCCCCGTAGTTCGCGCATTGCGCGGGACAGGCTCCCCAATTCAGATCAAAATCATCCTGCAGGTCCTTGCCGTTGTTGAGGTAGCGGTTTTGATTCAGTGTCATGTTGCCCTGGCGCCATCGTAAAAAGTGAGGCCGAAGGGGTAGTAGTCGGTTGGGAGGTAATTATGGCGGTTAATAGGGTCATGGTACTGGTTGTAAGTCAGGCAGTTTGGTGGGTTAAATAGAGGGATTCTTTTTGGATTTGAATAAATTTCCTCAACCCAATTCCCATATCCTACCTAACCAAAAATCACAAAGTGATTTTAAAAATTGCGTCCCTTGGGGCTTTGCGAGAAGTAAAACCAGTGGTCAATCGTGCCGGAAATCGTCGGACCGCCTGGCAGTCAGGATAGGATAGCTCCAGGCTATTGAAAAAAATATCCTTCACAGGCTTTGCTGCGAAGGATATTCTGGATGTCATTACGGGCTACAAAAAGCCCGGGGAGAAAGGCCGGCAGGTTATGCTACAGCACATTTACCCAGCTCCACTCTCACGGGAGTAATGTTTTGCAGGTTGTCGCTCACCGGGCAACGCTGCTCCACAGCATGCAACCATTGTTCAAGGGTGGCATCATCAGCATCACAGTCGGGGATTATCTTTACCACGATGGTTTTGTAACCGGCACGTTCCAGGTCACTTTGGCCAAAAAGTTTGGCAGGGTTAAGGTTACCGGCAATATCAATCTTAAGGCTTCTGAGCTCAAAGCCCATTTCAGTTGCAATTAGGTGGCCCATTACATTGAGGCAGCCGGCAAAAGCTGCCAGGATGTATTCAACCGGGTTGGGAGCAGTGTTGCTGCCGCCAAGGTCTTCTGGTTCATCTACAATGATTTCAAAATTCCGCGCTTTTACTACGGTTTTTGCAGCACTGGCGCTGTGGGCTTTGATTCTGAATTTTAAGTCTGACATAATTTTATGGTTTTATTGTTACACAATTAAAGTAGCTTTTTCTACACCACAAATTTACTTGTTAATTCATTAACAACTCTACGTTACGCCATGGACAATCACTTGTTTCAAGATGTGGTTTTTCATCAAAAAAAGTGTAATATTGCATTTTCCAAACTCTTGCTTATGTCCAGTACCCCGGTTCCCTTTAACAATTCCTGGTTTGTTGATCTAACAGATTCGCAGCGTGAGCTCATCTTTGAGCATTCCAACCTTCTGCAATTTAAAAAAGATGAAACCATAATAAAACAGGGGTTTATGGCCGATCATATTCTCTACCTTGAAAAAGGAATGGCCAAGCTCAGCGTGGACGATCAGCAGCGATCCACGGTATTTAAGATCATGGCTTCCAACTCTTTTATCGGTTTGATGTGTTCCTTTGTGAAGCGGAATTTCGATTTCTCGGCTGTTGCTATCGAACCTTCGGTGGTAAGACTGATAGACAGGACTATTTTTGAGCAAATGATAAGGGAGAATGGGCAGTTTGCGGTAAGGATTGTACAGCTTATGTCTTTGATGACCAATAAAATCGTACACGACCTGGTACATTTAAGTCACAAAAATGCCGATGGTGCCATATGTACCATTCTGCTGGAGCTGGCATCTGTTTATAAAAGCAACAGCTTTCAAATGCCATTCAGCAGAATTGAGCTGGCAAATACCGTAGGCTATTCAAAGGAAAGTGTTATTGGCTGTCTGTCATCCCTGCAGAAGGAAAAAATCATCGAGGTTTCCGGCAAGAATATAAACATAGTGGATTATAAAAGGCTTGAAATCATTGCCAAGAACGGCTAACCTTCTACTTTTCACCCAAGCAGGGGTTATACCTCTACCAGGTCCAGGTCAACCCTAAGGTTATCAATGATGAAATTCTGACGGTCAGGGGTATTTTTTCCCATGTAGAATTCCAGCATCTCCTTCAGGCTACCGTCTTTTTGCAGCAGCACAGGATCCAATCTGATGCTCTTTCCTATAAAATTGCCAAACTCGTCAGGTGATATTTCTCCCAAACCTTTGAAACGGGTTATCTCGGGTTTTCCTTTGAGCTCTTCAATGGCATCTCTGCGCTCGTTTTCCGAATAACAGTAAATGGTTTTGCTCTTGTTGCGCACCCGGAAAAGCGGGGTTTGGAGAATGTACAAATGACCGTTTCTCACCAGGTCGGGAAAGAATTGGAGGAAAAAGGTAATGAGTAGCAGGCGGATGTGCATTCCGTCTACATCAGCATCTGTGGCAATAACAATATTGTTGTAACGAAGGTCTTCGAGGCTGTCTTCAATATTCAGTGCAGCCTGCAGCAGGTTGAACTCTTCGTTTTCATATACGATCTTTTTGGTCAGGCCAAAGCAGTTCAGGGGTTTTCCCTTGAGGCTGAATACGGCTTGAGTATTTACATCGCGGGCTTTGGTAATGCTGCCGGAAGCAGAGTCACCCTCGGTAATGAACAGGGTTGTTTCCAGGCGGCGTTCATGATTATCGTTATAGTGGATGCGGCAATCGCGCAGTTTTTTGTTGTGCAGACTGGCTTTTTTCACCCTTTCGCGGGCCAGTTTTTTGATGCTGGCCATATCCTTTCGTTCCTTTTCACTTTGCAGTATCTTCTTAAGGAGTGCATCAGCAGTTTCGGGGTTCATGTGAAGGTAGTTATCCAACTTGCGCTTCACTATATCCACCACATAGTTTCTAATGGTTGTATTGTGCCCCGAGCCATTGCCATCCATATACTGCGAGCCGAGCTTGGTTTTGGTCTGCGACTCAAAAACAGGCTCATTGACCCTGATACTCAGGGCTACAATAATGGATGTTTTGATATCATTGGCATCAAAATCGCGTTTGTAAAACTCACGGATGGTTTTTGTCAGGGCCTCACGGAAAGCATTCTGATGGGTACCCCCCTGGGTTGTATGTTGTCCGTTAACAAAGGAGAAATACTCTTCGCTGTACTGGGTGGCACTATGGGTAAAGGCAAATTCCAGGTCTTCATCCTGCAAATGAATGATGGGATAGCACATGGGTGTATCAATGTTGCGGCTAAGCAGGTCATGGAGCCCATTTTCAGCATGGATTTTTGTACCATTAAAATTGATGGTCAAACCCTTGTTGAGAAACACATAGTTCCACAACATTTTTTCTATATAATCATTGATGTACCTGTATTTTCCGAAAATCTGTTCATCGGGGATAAAGCTTACCCTGGTACCACGCCTGCCGGTGTTGGGTTCTTCTTCCGATTCATGCACCAGGGTTCCACTTTCAAACCGTGCAATTTTTGTTTTCCCATCCCTTACAGACTGGATGGTAAAAAAACTGGAGAGAGCATTTACCGCTTTTGTACCCACACCATTGAGGCCAACGGTTTTTTTGAAAGCTTTCCCTTCATATTTGGCCCCGGTATTCATGCGCGATACACATTCCACAACCTTCCCCAAAGGAATGCCACGGCCATAGTCACGCACAGTGATCGTTTTATCATTGATGGATACATCGATGGTTTTCCCATTACCCATGATGAATTCATCAATGGAATTGTCTATAATTTCTTTGATAAGAACGTAAATGCCATCGTCGTGGGAGCTTCCATCGCCCAGTTTACCAATATACATACCAGGACGCAGCCGGATATGCTCATCCCACTCAAGTGACCGTATGCTGTCTTCTGTATAGTTTGCGCTCATTTGTACTTTTCAAATTAACTTGCAAATATAACACTTCGCAGGCCAGAAAGAGTTATGGAAAGAGAACAGTTTATCAACAACAGTTCTGCCTCATCTATCCCTCTAAAACATTGACATTGCCCATTCTACAAGCGTCATTTGAGTAAATCTCAAATATTGTTCAAAAAAAATTCCTTTTTATGCTCGGGGAACCTCCATTTCTTTTCAGGGAACAGACACGCGCATTGCTTTGCATCACCCGCCCTAAAAATGACTCTGCCAGACCATTTTCACAACCCATTTGAACGGAAATTCGGTTTTTTTATTGCTGCCCACAAATTTTCTTTTTTATTGAAACCCTTTGGTTTACAACACGTATCACTATCAACCGAGTGTTTGCGACTTCAAAATCCTCGATTTTTTTTGGTTTTTAGAAAAATTTTTTAATTTTACAACAGCAAACAAAAACAAAAACAACATGAAGAGAAACCCTGTGAAGTAATATTCACAGGGCTTTTTTTTGGCCCTTCTGTTTTTAGGTTTCCCTTCCTCTTAAAAAATGATAATTTCATTGTTAGGCTTAAACTATGAAGAATATTGAGCGTCTAATACCGACAATGTTTAAAAATTTGATCATTCCTACTCTTATTCATTCATTTATTGAACATCAGTAAACTATTCTTCATGAAAACCTACCTTAAGGCAGCGATCACGATGGTGATCCTAAACATCTTATTCCTATCCTTTGTTTCTTTTTCCCAACCCGGCCAGGGGCGACGCATAAACCCTGAAAACCTTCCTAAAATTGGTGTATTGAGAGGAACCATTATCGACAGTGAAACCCGAGAGCCATTGATGTTTGCCAGTGTTGTGCTCAGCACTGTTCGGGATTCTACAATGGTTTCAGGCGCCATTACCAATGAACAGGGAGCTTTCGTTATGGAAGAACTACCTCCGGGAATGTTTTATATAACCATCAATTATGTTGGATATCCGCGCCAGTATTTCAATTCCATCAGAATCACCTTTCGCGAACCGGAATTCGATATGGGCACCATTGAAGTATCACCTTCGGCACAAACCCTAAGTGAAGTAACCGTTGAAGCCGAAAGAACCCTCATGGAAACCGGTCTTGACCGCAGGGTGATCAATGTTGGCCAGGAGCTCACCTCCATTGGTGGAACAGGATTGGACATTATGCAGAATATACCCAGTGTTGCCGTGGATTTTGACGGAAATGTAAGCCTCAGAGGAAGTACCAATGTAACGATTCTTATAGACGGCCGACCATCAACCCTTACGGGTTTAAGCGGTCCTGAAGCACTGGAGCAGATCCCCGCAGAAATGATCGACCGCGTGGAAGTCATTACTAACCCGTCGGCGCGCTACAATCCGGAAGGAACCTCGGGAATTATCAACGTGGTGCTGAAAAAACAACGCCGGCCCGGCTACAATGGCATGATCGCTCTCAATGCAGGATCGGCAGGTACCTATAGTGGATCTGTTAACCTGAATTATAAGGTGAAAAAATGGAATTTCTTTACCAATTTCAGCGGGCGCCTGTTTGACACTGAAAGTTTTGGAAACAGCCGGCGGCAAACCTGGGGGGGTGATATGACCAATTATATGGACCAGGACATTGTGAAGGGAGACTTTGGCATGACTTCCAATAATTTCCAGGTGGGAGCAGATTATAACTTCAACGATAAAAACATCCTCACCCTGTCTACCCGATACAGCAAATGGGACCGCACTATGGACAATATTACCAATTACGACCTCTACTCTCTTACCGATCCGGAAATTATTATCCAGGGGCAGCTTTTCCAGATGGACAACGAAACAGGGATGCTGCACAATTCCTTCAGCCATCAGTTGAACTATCGTCGCACATACGATCAGCCCAACAGGGAATTGATTTTTGATATGGGATATTCAACCCGTACAATGGATCGCACAGAGTTTTTCAACCAGGAGTTTTTCAACGATAATTTTGCCAACCCCAATGGTGTCCTCATAAGGGAGCGCTCACAGATGGATGGCAGTAACTGGTCATTTACCTCGCAGCTGGACTATGTGCATCCGCTGGGTAAAGATTCAAAGATTGAAACTGGGTTCAGGACCCAGGTAAGACAATTGGATTCTGATTTTACCTTTGAAAATGAAACCAGCCCTGATCAATGGACCAACAACCCCAACCGAAGCAACCACTTTGTTTACGATGAGCAAATTTTTGCAGCTTATGGCATGTATGGTGCCGTACTGGGTAAATACAGTGTGCAGGCAGGCTTAAGGGCCGAACAAACCTTCACCACTGCTGATCAGCGTAGCGATGTTAACGAGCCTTTCGACAACCAGTACCTGAGTTTGTTTCCCACACTGCACCTGCGTCGCAACCTGGAGAACAACCAGGCACTACAGGTAAGCTACAGCCGCAGGATTAACCGCCCACACAACCGAACCATCAATCCATTTATGAGATACAACAGTGAGTTTGACGTATCTTACGGCAACCCCAATCTCAATCCTGAATTCATCAACTCATACGAGATTGGATATAACCGTTTTTGGAAAACCACAACACTCAATCCCAGTCTCTTCTACCGGTATACCAACGCAATGATCTCCCGCTACAGGTATGTAGAAAGTATCGAAGGAAAAGACGTTACGGTTACCACTTATGAAAATCTCAGCCAGGGCATCAGTTATGGTGCTGAACTGATCCTTACCCAACGCATTGCCCCATGGTGGAACGTGAATACCACATTAAGTTATTTCAGAAGTATAATTGAGGGAGCGCAAATGGATGAGGAAGCTGATAGTTATTCCTGGTCAGGACGGCTTGTTTCCAATATCTCCCTTGGCAAAGGATGGAATGCACAGGTAAATGGTTTTTACCGCTCGCCGGTAATCATGCTACAAGGCGAAATGGATGCCATGTATGCCGCAAGTGCAGGAATAAGAAAGAATATCTGGAACAATGCCGGCACCATCTCCTTAAACATCTCAGATATTTTCAACACCATGCGCTTCAGTATGACCAACTATGGTGAAAATTATAATATGAATATGGAACGTTGGCGAACAAGTCGCTTTATTACCCTGGGCTTCACTTATCGTATCAATGAGTTTGACAGGCGCAACCAACGAAACGGCCAACAGAGAGACTCCAATGGCGATTCTATGGATTTTGACGACTTTGACATGTAGGTTTTTTGTTTTGTTTTGACCCTTACCGGGAAAAAGCCCCTTTAGCAGGTATAATCTTGCTTTGGGGCTTTTCGTTTTTTTATCCTCCTGCCTTTTTTGCTTTATAGCCCTCCTTGAGAAGAATATCCAGTACTTTATCACGATGGTCGCCCTGTACAAGAATTTCACCATCCTTTGCTGAGCCCCCTACTCCACATTTGCTTTTCAGAAGCTTTCCCAGGGCTTCCAGGTCTTCCTGTTTTCCTTCAAAACCGGTTACAAGGGTAGCGGTTTTTCCTCCCCTGCCCTTCTTGCTGATAAGTATTTTCAGATTTTGCTGCTGCGGAGGTAATGTTTCGGCAGTCTCCTCCGGAAGGGAAAAGTCAAAATCTTTATTGGTTGAATAAACAATATTACCCAGGGTTTTGGGTTTTTTCTTCGCCATAGTATGAGTGTTTTGAAGATCGGTAAATCAATTGAAGGAAACTGATTACTGCAATGCTAAACCAGCAGCTGTAAAGATAAGGGATTAATCTGAAAGGTAAATTGATCAGTTAATCCACACGGATCACCATCTATGTGCCAATGGATGGCTTTGTCAGTTTTTACACAGACTTTTGCAGCCCTGTAGTATTGGACAAAAGATGTGCGGTGAATAGAACCGGTCAGTAGCCCGATGGCCACTACCGGTGAGAGCCAAACGGGTACACGTTGCAATATGCAAATATCAAGCAGACCATCATGAGCAACGGCCCATGGGGCAATTACAGCATTGTTTCCAAACTGTCCTGAATTGGCCACACAAACCATAATTGATTTTTCCTCAAGGTTTATATTTTCTGTTTTTACCGAAAACCCGAAAGATTTGTATTGAGGATACAGGGAAACAACTGCCCTGATATAAGACAAGAAGCCCCGTGTTTGCAATTGCGCAAATTTTTCAGCCACAAGGCCATCGAATCCGACCCCTGCCAGGTTGAGGGCAAAGCGATCATTGGCCGTAAACGTATCGATCCACCGGCAACGAAATCCATTGATACACTTCACAGCGCTGATGGTATTGCAGGGAATATTCATCTGGCGGGCAAAGCCATTGCCGGAGCCCACAGGTATGATTCCCAGGGCAGTATGGCTTCCCAGTAGCGCAGAGGCAACTTCATTAACAGTACCGTCGCCCCCGGCCACAATTACAGCAGCCTTTCCTTTTTCAGCAGCCTCCCGTGCCAGCTCACGGGCATGCCCTGCATAGGAGGTATAATGCAATTCATGGACGAAGACATCATGGTCAAGATGTTTTTCCAGGCAATACAGCACCTTTTGCTTATCCTTTATCCCTGCAATGGGATTGATAAGGATGGAAATCTCTCTTTTTTGTGCCACAGTTGGAGGTAGTATAAAAATGAAAACCGGGAAATAAAAAAGCTTATCCCGGTTTTTGGTCAGATATGGTAAAAAGATTATTCTTCAGTTTCACCTGCTGCCCGCATGGCCATAATATCGCGATCGAACATATACAGATTGCCATCACCAAGTAAGTTGAGTTTATCCAGCAAACTCTGTACAGAAGACTCTTCTTCCAGTTGTTCATCAACAAACCACTGGATCCAGTTATGGGTGGTGAAGTCTTTTTCATCAAGGCAAATGCCTACAATGTTATTGATAGACCTGGTAACCATTTGCTCATGTTCCAGGGAAGCTTCGAAAGCCTGCTTAATGCCTTTGAACTCGCGCGGTGGCTGATCAATCTTCGGAACGATGGCATGTCCGCCTCTTTCATTGATGTATTTGATAAATTTCAGCATATGCCCGATCTCTTCCATGTGCTGCGCGTAGAACCAGTTGGAAATTCCTTCGAGGCCCTTGCTATCGGCCCATGAAGCCATAGCCAGATACAGCTGTGCTGCATAGCCTTCCTTTTCAACTTGCTCATTCAAAACTTTTTCCAATTTCTTCGTTAACATACTCCTGGGTTTTAATGGTTAATAATACGGTTTCTGTCCACAAAGTTAGTAAATTTAGTAAGCAGAAAGAGCAGGAAAGTTATAATTCAGATAAGGATAACCTGGCATAAAACTGAACCACTTTTATGCATTCAGGGCTTCTGCACCACCTACAATCTCAACAATTTCATTGGTAATGGATGACTGCCTTACCTTATTGTAGGTAATGGTGAGGTTTTTCAGCAATTCGGTAGCATTATCAGTGGCCTTATGCATGGCCGTCATGCGTGCTCCATGTTCACTGGTATAGGAGTCAAGCAAAATGCGGTACACAAAGGTTTGTACTACCTTGGGAACCAACTCATCCAATATCTCCTTTCGAGAGGGTTCAAGGATGTAGTCAAACTCCAGGTCCCGGGCATCCTCGTCCGACTGTTGGTCAGCATTCAAAGTGATGGGAAGAAGCTGTTCGGCAATGATTTGATAACTTGCTGCATTAATAAAGCGGTTATACACAACATCGATCTTCTGATATTTACCCGATTCGATGGCAGCCATGGCTTTGCGTGCAAACTCAAAGGCGGGTTGGAACTTTACATTATCGATAAGATCGTGAAAGTACTCTTCAACAGTATAATTGGTTTTAAGGAAAAATTCTTCAGCTTTTTTCCCTGCAATCCAAAGGGTAATGGTATAACCTTTTTCTTTTAATGTTTTGAGGTGAGTAACTGCTTTTTTAATCAGGTTGGCATTGAAGGTACCACACAGACCCTTATTCCCGGCGACAATAATTACCAGGACATCTTTTACAGGCCTGGTGGTACAGAGCACATTTTTATCCTCCATTTTGAGGCCCTGGTTGATATTGTTCAGGATGTTTCTGAGTTGCGCCTCATAAGGCCCCAGGTTTTGAATGGCATTCTGTCCCTTGCGCAGCTTTGATGCAGAAACCATCTTCATGGCACTGGTAATTTGCCTTGTAGATTTAATAGAAGCTATTCTTACTCTTACTTCCTTTAAGTTGGCCATACTACAGATAGGTTAAATTATTTCAGGAGATCTGTTCCTTCAGAAGTTCATCAAGAATGGTATTAGCTGCCTGCTCAATTACCGAGGCTATTTGGTCATTAAACTGTCCCTGCCTCAGCTGTTCGAGGGTGTCCTTATGAACGTCATCGAGGTATTGCAGGAATTTTTCCTCAAATAAACCGATTCTTCTCACATCGAGTTTACGCAATAATCCCTTGGTGCCGCAATATACCATGGCAATTTGTTTTTCAACAGCCATGGGCCTGAACTGGCCCTGCTTGAGAATCTCCACGTTTCTGGCTCCCTTGTCGAGTATGGCTTTGGTAGAGGCATCCAGATCGGAACCAAATTTCGAGAAAGCTTCCAGTTCGCGGTACTGGGCCTGATCGAGCTTGAGCGTACCGGCGATCTTTTTCATGGATTTGATCTGTGCATTTCCGCCTACACGTGAAACAGAGATACCCACATTGATAGCAGGACGTATGCCGGCATTGAACAGGTTAGATTCGAGGAAGATCTGTCCATCGGTAATAGAAATTACGTTTGTAGGAATATAGGCAGAAACATCGCCGGCCTGGGTTTCAATAATGGGCAATGCGGTTAATGATCCTCCCCCTTTCACTTTTCCTTTCAGGGAATCGGGTATATCGTTCATTTGAGCGGCAATTTCATCAGAATCGATGATTTTTGCAGCTCTTTCCAGCAGCCTGCTATGAAGGTAGAAAACATCACCGGGGTAGGCTTCGCGTCCGGGCGGTCTTCTCAGCAGCAATGATACTTCACGGTAAGATACTGCCTGCTTTGAAAGGTCGTCGTAAATTACAAGGGCGGGCCGGCCGGTATCTCTGAAGTATTCTCCGATGGCAGCTCCTGCGAAGGGGGCAAAAAACTGCATGGCAGCCGGTTCACTGGCATTAGCTGAAATAATTACAGTATAATCCATGGCGCCATGTTTCTCCAGTACACTCATGATGTTGGCCACGGTAGAACCTTTTTGTCCTACAGCAACATAGATGCAGTAAACGGGTTCGCCCTTTTCAAAAAATTCGCGTTGGTTGATGATGGTATCAATGGCAATGGCACTTTTTCCTGTTTGCCGGTCACCAATGATAAGCTCTCTTTGTCCCCTGCCTATGGGTATCATCGAGTCGATAGCCTTGATACCGGTTTGCATGGGTTCATTTACCGGTTGGCGGTAAATTACACCGGGAGCTTTACGTTCCAGGGGCATCTCGAACAGTTCCCCGGATACTGCCCCTTTTCCATCAATGGGTATTCCCAGGGTATTTACAACCCTTCCCAGCAATCCTTCGCCCACATTGATAGAAGCGATTTTTCGGGTTCTTTTTACCAGGTGGCCTTCTTTTACCGAATGTGCCTCACCCAGCAATACAGCTCCCACATTATCTTCTTCGAGGTTGAGTACAACCCCACGCAGATCGGTATCATCGAATTCGATCAGCTCTCCGCTTTTTACATTGGAGAGTCCGTAAATTCGGGCAATGCCATCTCCGATCTGCAGCACTGTGCCGGTTTCTTCCAGCTCTGTTTGCATTTGAAAACCCGACATTTCGCGTCGTAGGATGGCAGATATCTCTGCAGGTTTTATTTCAGCCATAATACCATTTTTGTCTTAATTAATTTTTTTTTGATACGGGGCAAACAGATCAGCCACATCTGATCACATTTCCAGCAACCGCTTTTTAATATTCGACAATTTGCGCTTCACACTTGCATCATATTGTGTATCGCCCACTCTAAGGATAAATCCTCCGATAATATCTTCATCATAGATATGCCTGAATTCAATATTGGCTTTGGGTGTAATAGATTTGGCGATTTCATGTGCTTTTTGTGCCAGTGCATCATCAATTTCTCCCGCGGTAATAAGGGTTACCATTTCCAGGTCAAGATTTTCACGATACAGCTTCAGATATTCGTAGGCTATACCCTGGATCAGTGATCCTCTTTTTTTGCGTGTAATGATATGCAGGTATTGCATGATAACAGGATGTATCTTACTACCAAACACGGCATTAAGGATATTGTGTTTTTTATTGATCCTTACAATAGGGCTTTTGAGAATTGTTTGCAACTCCTTGCTTTCCAAAAAAGTAAGGTAAATAAGCTCCATATCCCGGAACGCTCTTTCAGCAAAATCATTTTCTTCTGCTAATCCAAGCAGTGCTTTTGCATACCTGTTTGATACGCGGAGGTTTTTCACGAAAAAAGATTTAGGTTTTTACTATCTCACTGTATCAATTCAACTGAATATCTTCCATCAGTTTGGTGATATACTTGTTCTTTTTTTCCTTATCGGCAAATTCATCCCTTATTACCCTTTGGGCCACGTCAATGGAAAGCAGAACGATTTGTTCTCTTATCTCCTTTTCTGCGGCCTTCCGTTCGGCAATAATACCTCTGCGGGCAGCCTCTACAATTTGGTCAGCCTCTTTCCGGGCCTGGGCATGGGCTTTCTGGATCAATTCTTCTCCTTCTGCTTTCGCTTTTTTGATCAGATCATTGGCTTCTTCTCTTGCCTGTAAAAGAAGTTTTTCCTTGGTGGTGTCAATCTCTGCCAATTCGCGCTGAATTTTCTTACTTTGCCTTATGGCCCCGGCAATAAACTTTTCTCTTTCCTTGATGGTAGACAAGATTGGCTTCCAGGCAAATTTGCGCAGCGTCAGCAATACAATTCCAAAAGAAAGGGTCATCCAGAATATAAGGCCTATTCCCGGGGATACAAGTTCCATAATAACATTATTTTAAGTGAATCATCATTCAGCAATGGCAATGGCAACCGGTCAGTAGTAACAGAACGATTGTAATTGCCCCTTTCTACAGGGAAGAAAGATTAAACAAACAGTACCAGCAGACAAACTACGATGGCAAAAAAAGTAGCTCCTTCGATAAGGGCTGATGCAACAATCATTGAAGAGCGCAAATCGTTGGCTGCTTCAGGCTGTCGAGCAATAGATTCGAGAGCAGCGCGGCCAATTTTTCCAATACCCCATCCTGCACCTAAAACAGCAATAGCAGCTGCGAAAGCAGCACCCATTTTAGCCCATTGAGCTGTTACCTCTGCGGTTGCCTGCAATAATACAAATAGTTCTGACATGATTTAAAAAATTTAAGTTACACGAAATTATGAATTACAGTTAAGTTAATAATATCCTGATTTTTAATGATGCTCTTCGGGCACCGCCATTCCAAAAAATATAGCACTAAAAAAAGTAAATACATATGCCTGGATAAAGGCTACAAGGAGCTCCAGGAAATTCATGAAGATGACAAATATTACGGATAATGGCGATATAACCAGCCCCATAGTACTGCTTACTGCCCCTAATACAAAGATCAAGCTCACAAATCCGAGGATGATCATGTGGCCTGCTGTAATATTGGCAAAAAGCCTGAGCGTGAGCACAACCGGCTTTACGATTACCCCCACCAATTCAATAACAGGCATAAGGGGAATAGGAAACTTGAGCCAAAGTGGTACTCCGGGGGTATTAAAAATGTGTTTCCAGTATTCTTTATTGGCAAAAATATGCAGGGTAAAAAATGTAAACAGTGAAAGGGTGAGTGTAACGCTTATGCTCCCCGTAACATTGGCTCCACCCGGGAAAAAGGGTACCAACCCCAGCAGGTTATTAAAAAATATGAAATAGAACAGGGTTAGGAGGTAGGGAAGAAAACGATCAATTTTTTTTTCAGGTATTGCCGCCCTTGCAATATCATCTCTCACAAAAAGGGTGAGAGGCTCAAGAAAAGCAGACAGACCCCGGGGAGCCCTGTGCGGGCCGCAATGGGTGTAGGTGCGTGCTACTGAAATTAAGATTGTGCAAAGAAGTAAAGACGAGATAAATATTGAAAATACATTCTTGGTAACGGATATATCCAGCAAGAATGACGCACTGGGATCAGGGGTTACTCCGTCTTCCAGCACTTTTATAATCCTGCCTTTTTTGGGCCCTTGCGAAGCAATACGAAAACCCTGGTACGCATCTTTGCCATGATGGAATTTGCTGGATAAAAACAAATGCCAATTACCCTCATAATAAAGAATTACAGGAAGTGGAATGCTGATGTGTAAATCTCCATAATCTGCAATATGCCATTCGTAAGAATCCAAAATATGATCGATAATCACTTTACCGGCATCAAATTCTTTTATCACCGTATCGTCCGAATCGGTTTTCTCCCCTGACATGGAAAGTACGGGGAAAAGCACAAAAAGAAGCAGAACAACGACCCTGAAGATCGGATTACTGCATAAAAAAGAATTATTGAAAATACTCCCTTGGTAACCCATTTGATGGTTGTATGTTTTTATACTGCAATTTATAAATTATTTTTTTTCAATTGGACTGCGAAGATTCCTCTTGGTAAAAAAATACTGGTTTTTCCCTTTCCAAAGCGTTTTTATAAACACATAATTTTGTTTTTCAATAATTTGCATTCTTATGGTTTATCAACAATGGAATTTGCATCACTTCAGCCAGATAGTAATTTCAACTGATTATGAACATCAAACCAGGTATATATAAGATAGAGAAGTAGGAAACCAATAAAAAACTGGGGAATATCAATACGTACAAAAAAACCATACAACACAAGAACTGTAATATAGATAAACAATTTAATACCTGAAACCGCCAGGTGGAGCATCTTTATTGAATGGGTTGTTTTCTTTTCAAACCTCCTGATGAAGAAGCGTGAAACCACCTGTACAATAAAAAAAAACGGCACAATATACCAAAGCACACGACTGGTGGCAGCATCAGGCGCCAGGTAATCATAAACAATAACCAGGGCAAACAAAAGCAAAGATAGCAGGGTAAGTCTGATGTAATATTTTCGGTCTTGTTTCATTTGTAGATTGTACCTTTAGTTTTGGCGGTGCAATATAGGAATAATATCAAGTTATCCAATTGCGGAGTTTACCAAAAAAAAAACCGGAATAAACTACTGCATTTATTCCGGTTATTTATCATACATGACCTGTTACTTTTTATCGGGTTCAGGCTTGTTAACATTCCTTACATCAGATTCTGCTCCTTTCTCCATGGTGCAGTTTCCGGTAAACCTGGCTCCGGGTTCAATAGCCAGTTTACTGGTAATGATCTCGCCGTTTAACCGTGAAGTTGCTTTAAGGGTGAGCAATTCTGCAACTTCAACCTTCGCTTTTATATTTCCTGAAAAATCTGCATTCTGGCAGTAAATCTCACCTTCAATTACACCGGTGTTACCTACTACAATTTTTCCTTTCGAATAAACCTGCCCAATCAGGGTTCCGTCTATTCTTATGTCGCCATTGCTTTTTATCTCACCTTTAATGGTGGTTCCGTTTCCTACCAGGTTGATTGAGGTGTGTTCTGCTTCAATATTCTTTGCCATTTTTGTATCAGTCTTTTTTTTAGTACCAAACATTGTTATATAAAATCAAAATAATGAACTAGGGTATTACTAGGGTATTACAAGGTTAAAACTTCGGATCATGAACTTTATTATGATCGGTTTTGAAAAAATTTTTTGTGCCAACCTGCCCGTATTCAGGCAAAAGTAAAACAAAAATACAGTTTACAAAAGAAATTTATTCAATAGCCGAATAGGCGCTGTTGAAAAACTGAAGATATTCATCCAGTTTTCTGTCCTGGTAAAACAGTGGATAATTTTCAACGCTGATGGCAAAACCCTGGAATGAATCCTGTGTATATTCCTTTTTAAACAGCTCAGTAGTGAGATGTTTGCCAAACTGCATTGCTTTAAGAGCATTGGGAAAATTGGTAATAGTAAGTATCTGCCTGTCCTGATCGAAGAACAGGGTGCTCATATTCAAGTTGTTGTCTGCGTAGTTTTCTTTGTTGAAAGCGGTGATCTCATTGCGGAATTGTCTTACCTGTACATTGCGTGTATTGGCAACGATAACATAAAAGTGCACTGCATCGGGTTTAAAAGAAAACACAGCATCCTGAGGATCGATATTATTCCCTTCGCGCCCCGTATCGTTCCTGATTTGTCTTTCTTGCTTATCCAGGGCAGTTTCTTCAGTTTCAGAGCCACTTCCTGTAGCTGCACCCAGGTAGGCAAGCATATTGGTAGCGGGCTCATGTACGGGTGTTTCCTGGTAATTTTCTGTTACAAAAGTCAGTTGCTCCAATAACATATCCCGTTCGGCAGTGCGGGCGAGTATCAATGCCTTTAAAAACGAAAATTTTGCGGCCTGCTCATGCGACACTTCCAGTGTATCGGCTTTGCTTTTTTCATAATACTCCTGAGCAAGGTTGTAATTGCCATTTATGTAAGCCTGGTAGGCATTATGATATAGTTCCTTAACTAAATTTTGGCGGTTAATGATTTTTTCACGGTAATTGGGGTCAGAAAGGATACGGGCAAAATCAGTATCGGGAAAATCGTTTATGATCATGTTTTTAAAGATATCGGCCCTGGTCTGGTTGCCCAGTTCATTATAGATTGAATAAAGAAAATAGGCACTCAATAATCTTTTTTCATGATCAGGAAATCTTGTGACAACAGTTTCAAAATTACTGATGGCGGCATCATAATCAACGAGTCTGTTTTTAAAAATCAGTGCTGTATTGTAATAAGCCTCTGCCAAACGATCATTGGAAGCTTTCATTTGTTCGGGCGAGGTTGGTACATTCTCCATCAATGCCGCCCGGCTTACTCTTCCGGAGGCATCATTCATATCTTCGACCATGCCATCCAGATCTCCCATTTCGCCAAAGGCCAACACTCTTTTGTTGCTGATTCGCCAAAGATCTTCCAATTCTCTTTCGCCCCATTTGGCATAGAATTCATTTCTGCCATGACTGATGGCTGTGGGATTATAGAAATACCAGCCTCCATCGCCACCGGCACCGGGTGAATTTCCCCTTCCGGAACGGGCCATCTGTTGCCGCATCAAAGCTCTTTCCTGTTCCTGTTCTCTCTCAAGACGTTCTTGTTCTTCAATTTCGGCAATTATTTGGTCTAGTACCTCATTACGTTCTGCAGTACTCATACTGGCCAACCGCTGCAGTGAATCTTCCCTTTCAATTTGCAGCAAATTAGCAGATAGCTCGCGCAACAACAGCCCTTTTTCTCCTGCTTCCTCATATTGCGGATATTCCCTGGATAAATATGTCATGGTAGAATCATAATATACCGCAGCCTGTTTGTAGTTTTTATTTTCCAGGCTGATTTCGCCCAACCGCAAAAAGGTGATTCCTCGCTGAGCATTGTTGCCCCGGAAATTTTCCAGGGAAAGATTGTAGTTTTCGATGGCTTGCTGTTGCTTTCCCTGTCGCATGTAAAACTGGGCCAGGGCGTAATAGATCTGATCTCTGAAATCCCTGTTTTGGCTGTCGCGCAGCATACCCTGCAGTTCAGAAAGGATGAAGTTGGGATCGCCACTATCGGTATCAAAAGCCATGGCCATATTAATCCTTGCCTGGAAGGCCATCTGAAAATCGGGATTTAGTTTTAAAACCCTTGCATAGCTTTGCTGGGCAAGAGGAAAATTTTTAAGGTTATGGTATGACTGGGCCAGGATGTATGTAAGTCGTGTGCGAAGCTTGCGGCTGGTGGCAAGTGAAATGGCGCTATCAAGGTATGGTACAGCCTCTGCAAAATTTCTCTGTTGCAGGTGCATATCAGCATATACCATATTGTAAAGCAAAAGAGTTTCCTCGTCAAGCAGACCCTCTTCAATGTTTGTGCTTACCCCCTCCAATACTTGCCGGGCGTTGTTGTACTGTCCGCTCTTAATATGTGTTTTGGCCACCCATATCATCGACTTATATTTCAAAGGTGTTTCAAACTGGCGGATTACATACTGAAAGGTGAGTATGGCCAGGTTGTGATCCCCTTTAAAATAATGGCTGCGTGCAATCAGGTAATAAGAGTCATCAATCCACCGGTTGTATTCTTCACCACGAATATTCATTGAATGCTTGCGAATGGCTGTACTGGCTTTCTGATAGGCAATATCCATGTTGCCGGAAACCGTTGATTGCTGCTGATCGCTGCCGTAGCGAAAAATGCTCAACACATCTTCATAATTGTCCTCGTGCTCCTTATCGAGTTGGCGTAAACCTTCACGATAGTTTTCCCTGGCGTTGAAATAGCCATTGTATTTGGTGGTAATACTATGGTAGTTGCGGTTGAGAAACGTATTCTTCTGGGTGGAACAACCCCATGCAATCAATAGCATTAAAAAGAATACAATGTATAATGGGTGGAAGACCTTTTTCACTGGGTAAATAAAAATTTTCAATACTTGAACGTTATCTGCTTGTATAACTATGAATTTGCAAATTTATTTCAAATTGGCCTGCTTTTCAAATAATTTTTAGATGCCTGCTAAACCCTGCTTTTACAAGCTTTGCAGAAAAAAGGCTGAAAAAGCCCATGACTGGTCTCATCATGATTGCATTTTTTCCGGAATACCTTATACACGCAGCTTTGTTTCGCCTCGCTCCCACTCTTTTCTATTAAGCTGTTTCAGCAGGTTTGTTTACACGGTCCCGGATAATTCAAAAGAGTTGTGGTTTTATATTCGTATTCCAAAAAGTACTCAGTTTTTTTTAAAGTTATACAATTGCAGCAGATGCAGTTAGTTTTATTCCCCTTAGTGCGGTCAAAGCTTTGAAGTGAAATTGAACACATTAAACTTTCTGAAAAAAACTTACGAACAAATTAAAATTCCGATATTTGCAGATTGTTTTGAGAAACAAATGCAATATTTCAGTCTCATTTGCTAAAAATATTTACACCACTGATGTCAGAAAATACCAAAAAAGAGAAGACCTTTTTTTCAAAGTTGCATGACAAGTATCGCCTGGTATTAATGAATGATGATACCTTTGAAGAAAAGCTTTCCTTCCAGCTGACCCGTTTCAATGTTTTTATTTTCTTTGGTACGCTGGTAATTTTCCTGGTAGTTGCCACTACCTACATTATTGCTTTTACCCCTCTGAAAGAATACATTCCGGGCTATGCTGACTTTAATACCCGGAGAGTATTACGTGAACTCAACATAAAGGCCGACTCTCTTCAAAATGAATTGCGCAGAAAAGACCTTTACATAGTAAATTTCAGAAATATTATAGAAGGCCGTGAGCTGGTAGATGAAATACCCGACTCCCTGGACAGCGCAGAATTTATTGAGGTTGCAGAATTGACAAAATCAAGGGAAGATTCGATCCTTCGGGCCCAGATTGAAAACGATTTTACACATGCAGATATGGCTCCTGAAGATATTGATTTTTCAGAAAGCAGGGGTGTTTCACAATTTTTCTTTTTCCCACCTTTACAGGGCGTTATTACCAGCTATTTCAATACTGCCCAAAGGCATTATGGCATTGATATAGTTGCCGAAACAGGATCGCCCATTAAGTCTACCCTCGATGGTACCGTAATATTTGCCACCTGGACCCTGGCAACAGGATATACCATTGGGGTGCAACATGCCAACAACCTGGTATCGGTCTACAAACACAATGATGTACTGCTCAAGCCCGAGGGAAGTTTTGTTAAAGCCGGAGATGTTATTGCTATCATCGGGGAATCAGGCACTTTCTCTACAGGAACACATCTTCATTTTGAATTATGGTACAATGGTAATCCTATCAATCCCCTGGATTATATAGTTTTCTGATGAACAAAAGGAACATCGCAATTTTAGGTTCAACAGGGTCCATAGGAACACAAGCCCTGGAAGTAATTCGCACAGCCCCACAGAGGTTTGCCGTGGAAGTTCTTACTGCTCAAAACAATGCTTCCCTGCTGATCAGCCAGGCCCTGGAATTCAAACCCAATGCTGTTGTTATTGGCAATGAAGCGCATTACAACAAAGTAAAACAGGCCCTTGAACCTCACTTCATTAAGGTCTTTTGCGGCGAAAGTGCAATGTCGCAAATTGTTGAACTTGATTCCATTGATATAGTACTTACTGCAATGGTTGGTTTTGCAGGATTGAAACCAACCATTAGTGCCATCAGGTCAAAAAAAAATATCGCCCTCGCCAACAAGGAAACCCTCGTGGTAGCAGGCAGTATAATTACCCGCATAGCACGGGAAGCAGGAGTAAATATTTACCCTGTCGATTCGGAACATTCAGCAATATTCCAATGTATGGTTGGTGAATTTCACAACCCCATTGAAAAAATTATCCTGACTGCTTCCGGAGGCCCCTTCAGGGGAAAAACCACTGACTTCCTTAAAAATGTAAAAAAGGAAGATGCCCTTAAACATCCCAACTGGGATATGGGTTGTAAAATAACCATTGATTCAGCAACACTCATGAACAAGGGATTGGAAGTGATTGAGGCAAAATGGTTGTTTGGATTAAAACCAAAACAGATACAAGTGATCGTACACCCGCAGTCAATCATTCATTCCCTGGTTCAGTTTGAAGATGGTTCAATAAAAGCACAAATGGGCCTTCCAGACATGAAACTACCCATTCAATATGCATTGGCTTATCCCAACAGGATCGCATCAACTTTTGAACGGTTTAATTTTACCGATTATCCCGAACTTACTTTTGAGCAGCCAGATACACAAACCTTCAGAAATCTTGCCCTGGCTTATGAAGCTATGGAAAAAGACGGCAACATGCCCTGCATCCTCAATGCTGCCAATGAGGTGGCAGTAGCTGCATTTCTGAAAGACCAGGTAGGTTTTTTACAAATTCCCGAAGTCGTTGAAGCATGCATGCATAAAGTCTCTTTTACCGAAGATCCCTCCCTCGACGATCTTTGTAATTCAGACAAAGAAGCACGTATCGTTGCACGTGAGATCATTTACGGAAAAAACCGGTTTGAGAATCTTCCATGTACAAAATAACAGATAGCAAAACAATGAAGAACAAAAACGGGTTAAAACCATTAACCCCAACAGGAACCAATAATCCTGATAACACTGAAATTTTAAAAATTAACAACAATAATACTGATGGAAATAGCAATTAAGGTAATACAGTTTTTTCTTAGTTTATCGATCCTGATCCTCATCCACGAGTTGGGTCATTATCTTGCTGCCCGATACTTCAATACAAGGGTAGAAAAGTTTTATCTTTTCTTCAATCCCTGGTTTTCCATATTCAAGAAAAAGATAGGCCAAACCGAATATGGCATGGGTTGGCTTCCCCTGGGTGGATATGTAAAAATTTCAGGCATGATTGACGAGTCCATGGATAAGGAACAATTGAGCCAACCGCCCCAACCATGGGAGTTCAGATCCAAACCCGCATGGCAACGACTCATTATTATGCTTGGTGGAGTAACTTTTAATGTGATCCTGGCCATTGTGATCTATATCTCCATGCTCTCAATTATGGGAGAACAATACCTGCCCTCGCGTAACCTCACTTATGGCATCCATGCACAACCCATGGCCAAAGAAATAGGCCTGCAAAACGGAGATCTTATCATTTCTGTAGATAATCGCGAAATAGAGAGTTTTCATCAGATTACTTCTGCGGTGATCCTGGACGGCGCCTCTACCATACAAGTGGAAAGAGATGGTGAAATAATTGATATACCTGTTCCCGAAGGCTTTGGCAAACGGGTATTGGACACCATGAAAGAGGGAGGCCCCGAGGCAGGGTTCATTATGGAACGCATCCCCTTTGTTATTGAGGCGGTAAAAGAAGGTTCTCCCGCTCATGAAGCAGGAATGCAACCCGGTGATAGCATTCTTGCCTTAAATGGGGAAGAAATTCCGTTTTTCCATGAGTTCCGCGAGTCGCTTATCAATCATGCCAACCAGCAGGTTCAGGTAAGTGCAGAGCGCGACGGTGAGATCATGAACTTTTCGGTTTCCCTGCCTGAATCGGGCTTGATGGGGGTGCAGCCCAAAGGTGATCTCAGTGCCTTTTTCGACATAAAAACAAAGGACTATAGTATTATAGAAGCCTTACCTGCAGGGGTAGGCATGGCATACGAAACCACCGTTGAATACTTCAAACAGTTGCAGTTTGTGATCCGCGAAAGAGATCATGAAAGCCTGGGTGGCTTTATTACTATAGGAAGTATCTTTTCTCCTACCTGGGATTGGGTGCATTTCTGGACCATAACGGCATTTCTCTCTATCATTCTTGCCATCATGAATATACTACCTATTCCGGCCCTGGATGGAGGGCATGTTATGTTCCTGTTTTATGAGATTATTGTGGGGCGAAAACCCTCCGATAAATTTATGGAATATGCCCAAACGGTGGGAATGGTGTTGTTGCTGGCACTCATTATCTTTGCCCAGTACAACGATATAATGCGGTTGTTCAGATAACAGAACAAAAAAGCCCCGTGGCCCTATCAATGAAGTGCAATTTCTACTGACAGATGAATAGATAAGGTCTATACCGGGAAGGATTAAAAAAGATTGCCGGGCCAACAACCCGGCAATCTTTTTTTTTTGTTGTGTTTTATTTAAAGAAACTTTACAAACGCTTTAGTTCCGTATTATTTACGCATCAAATGCCGGGTTATTCGTTATTGCCATCGTCCGTTCCTTCGTCAACAATATTGATCTGGACTATACCTTCAAGATCAAACTTGGTATTGGGTATTTGATCAGGATTATCTTTCACAACAAATATTACATCATTAAAGTCTTTGTCGCCGCCAGTGATTCTGATGTCCTCAAAGGCCAGTACCATATCACCACACCCGTTTTCAACAAAAAGAACATTCTGCTGGTAGTTGTTGGGGTTAAATTCGGTATTGGTATAGTGGGTGTACAATCCGTCCACCATTTGACCATTAGCCCAACCCTGTGCTATAAGGTAAAAACCTATGACTGTATTTGCCGGAAATGGTCCATCGCCCAGTTGTACCATATCGCCCGGTACCAGCGCCCCTCCAGAGCCTTCCATAGAGGTGTTGGGAAAGACCACATGTTTTTGCAATTCTTCTATTGTTGAGGGGGGATTGTCGGCAGGATAAGCATAATAGCCCAGTGTATTCTTCCAACCTGCACCTTCATGCACAAATACTACATATACCGGAGTTTCCTCAGCCAATGTTACATTCAAAGATAATCCCTCTGCAAACAGCTCAGGTTTATTTTCCATCGCATTTGATTTTTCAGGCAGGTGAGCAGTGATAGTATCCATTAGTGTAGGACATGGATCTGTGGGCTCCATATCATCAGGCAGACCATCGTCATGATTGATGGAAAGAATTTTTAAACCTCCAAGTCCGTTGGCAACAAACACCACCTGGTTGTCAGATTTGACAAAGTTGGCCGATTGCATATCGCTGAAAACCATGGTACCCAGTAACAATACCTCGTCGTTGAGGCTGGAAACCATTTCTCCAACAGCAATCCCCGAATGGCCGTTGCCTATAAAAACCAATGATTCATTTACCGACACACTGTTGGTAACATGATTCTCATCCAGTTCACCGGGAGGAGTAGCCGGCCGGGGTATTTCCTGTTTTATTGTGCCATCAGGATTTACAACTCTGACTCCTTCTTCGTTGAGGGCTGCAAAAATATACTGGTCTGTTGCTGCAATCTCAGACTTTGAATGAGGAGTGTTGGCACCACCTATGGTATATTCTGTTTCAAAGCTACCTGATGCAATATCAAACACACTGATTTTGCCTGGTTGGCCAGAGAGCACAAGGGCCTTATCGCTGTTTACATCCACTGAGCGGGCATCGGCAATTGAAGTTTCATGCAACAGGTTGTACTGATGATCCAAAACTGTCAATCCTCCGTTATCACCACTGGTAACATAAATCCTGTCTTCCGTTATCTTGATGCCGTTGGCAGAAAAAGAGGGAACATCAATGATGGTATCTATCCCGGTAACCAACATAGATGAATTTACATTCAGAACCTGTATAAATGCAGGACTTTCAAATCCATACTCTTCATAATCTTCCATGGCGCCCACAACAAATATTTTTTCCTGGCGAAACTGGATGGCATTGATATCTGCCTTTAAAAATGCAGCCAGGGAGACAATCTGGGGAGAAGTTACATCTGATACATCAAAGATTTCCACACCTCCACCATATTCGCTGCCCCTGATGTTGTAGGATACAAAGGCATAATCGTCATGAATGTCAACATGGGTTGCCATAAGTTCCTTGCCTCCATATACCGGAGCGCTCACCTCGGCCTGCAGGATAAAGGCAAAATTGCTTTTAGGATCCACCGCAGGCTCTCCTGATGATTTTGTTTCATCAAGATATTCCGGGATCATGGTAACTACCTCATCTTTCAAACTTAACCGCAGATTCAGTTCTGCCGCATCATTGTACACAATGATGTTGTTCATTTCAAGAGTGTTATCGGGGTTTTCGCCTGTTTCATCTTTCTGGCAACCTTGCCATACCAGTGCTAAAGAAACAAAAACTAAGACTAGGCTTCTACAAATACGTATCATCTGTAATCAGGATTTGGTTTTACATCTATAAAATATTTTCAACGTAGCAAAGCTACGCATAGCCCTGATGCAGGGAAAGGTAGTATAAACCTGAATTGAATGGGTGAAAACCATTGGTTTGAAGAAAAAATCAGCCTTTAATAACTGCCAATGGAGTTAATTGGTGGAGAATGTCAACCAGATCTTTCTGGTTTTCCATTACCCTGTCAATATTTTTGTATGCACCGGAAGCTTCGTCGAGGTCCTTGACGGTGCGCACGGCATGCATAATGCCTTTCTCATCGAGCTTTTTGATCTCCTCCTTGAGGTTTAGGGAGCGCTGCGCCTGTTTACGGCCCATAACTCTTCCAGCTCCATGTGAACAACTGTGAAAGCTTTCAGGGTTTCCTCTCCCCTTAACAATAAAGCTTTGTGTGCCCTGGCTGCCGGGAATGATTCCTACCGTGCCCCTGTCAGCGAGTGTGGCTCCTTTTCTATGCACAATCACTTCACGACCATAGTGCTCTTCAATGGATGCATAATTGTGGGCTATATTGATCATGGGAAAAGCATGGAAATCTCCCCTGAAGTTTTCCGCAAATATTTGGGTAATCCGGTCCATCATCAGTTTGCGGTTGGCAAAGGCAAAATCAACACAATATTGCATTTCCTTTATATAAGCTTGCCCGTAAGCACTATCGAAAGGCAACCATGCCAGCTGTGCAGACTTTGGTAAGGGGCTTCCCCAGTTTTTGTTCAACTCAATGGCCATCCTGTTGTAATGATCCGCAACCTGTTTTCCGATATTCCTGCTGCCCGAATGGATCATAAGCCAGATGTTCTCCTCTTCGTCTTTCTGAATTTCAATAAAATGGTTACCGCCTCCCAATGTTCCCACCTGGAAAAGTGCGTTGTCAAACTCTCTTGCCACTACAGGCATGAGCTCGGGGTTTACAGGTGTACCAGGCATGAGCCCACTGTCCTGGGGCTTTCCCTGGTGTTTGAATCCCAATGGAACAATTTCCCTGATCCGGCTCATGATATTCTTGATTAGAAACACCGGTATGTGCTTAAGGGTAGTTTTTACAGCACACATGCCACAGCCAATATCTACCCCCACGGCATTGGGTATAATCACATTATTCAATGCAATAACCCCACCTATGGGCATGCCAAAGCCCTGGTGGCAATCGGGCATCAGAGCCACATGACTATGAGCAAAAGGGAGATTGGCAAGATTGCGCGCCTGCTCAAGGGCACCGGCCTCGATATCGGCCAGCCACATTTTGATGGGGATTTTCTCTGTATTGATTTCCCTTATCATGGTAAAGACTTTTTATCTGTAAGAATAACCACAAGGGATGTGTGGAGTTTAAAGCCGCGCAAGAATTTTCTGGTAGTCACTGTCAATTTCCAGTGCCGAAACAGTATTCTGAATGATAAGTCCTTCTTTTGGTGGGATATGGGTTTGGGTAAAATTCCATATCACAGGAATTCCGGACTGAATGACCTCATCAACAGCCTGCAGGGCATTTTCAGGAGTAGTAGCGATCATTGCCATACGGATGTGCATCTGGTTGACAAAAACAGGAAGCTTGTCCATGTTCTGAATCTTAATGCCCCACAATACTTTTCCTACTTTATCGGGGTCGATGTCGAAGGCTGCCACTATCTTAAGACCGCTCCCGGCAATGGTTTCATTGCGCAGCAACGAGGTACCCAGCTTTCCGGCGCCTACCAGCAGGGCCTCTTTAAATTCTTTCTCACCCAGCAAAACATCAATGCAGTCAATCAGTGAGTCCACTTCAATGTAGTCAGTGATAGCTTTATCCCATTTGGGACAATAGGAAAAATCCTCGAAGATCTTTTCTGCTGGAATAGCCAGAAACTCCGAGATCATATCAATGGTGAGGTTGTATTTTTGTTTGTATTTCCACAAACGTAGTAAAGGCTGGTAAAGATGAAACCTTTTGATGGTTTCAGCGGGCAGAGCTGGTATATGTGAACCTCTTTCGTTCATAGATTTTTTATAGGGTAAAAAATCTTATTCTTTTTTGGCAAACACTTTCTTTTTTTTGTGCAATGGCAAATGGAGCTTAAAAAAACCGGTAGTCATGATTTAGGGGATCAAGACTACCGGAAACCAAAACCAAAAACACACATGAAGAGAAGGGAATATTGAAGATTGTTGTTTAGAACAACTACAGTCCGGAGAGAGGTAAATGGTTTGGGAACCATTATGCTTCAAAAAACCTTTTCTTGCTTAAAGAACATTATTTCCGGCTGTGCCATCTTGATTTCAAATCCTGTGCCAAAAAATAATCATTACTCATTTACAGTGTTTTACATTTTCAGCGCTGTGTAATGGCAATTTTTTCAGGGTGAATTTGTCATGTTTCAGGACAGATGGATTGTCATTTTTAATGACAGTGTCATTTTAAATGACACATCATTGTTTTCCCCCAAAAAAATTCCAGAAAAGTTTTCTTTTCTGATCCCGGTAACGCCAACAGGGCATAACCTTTTACAAAATCGATCGTATACAATACCAACAAACAAAACAAACAGACAAACCCGTTGACAGATTGCAACAGCGGCAGTTTTACAAAACTGTGCGTATTAAATTGCCGTATTTGTACTGCAACCCAATTACTACACCTAAATCATGAAGAACTGGGATGCTTTCGTCATTGTATCAACTTCCGTAATTGCTCTTGCACTATTTTCCAGCGGTAAAATCAATGCTACCAATATGCTGGACAACCTTTCCTTTGCGGAAACCTTACTGGTAATGGCCAAAACCATTGCGGTGATCATTACAGGCAGCCTGACCATTGCCCTGATGGTCATTATTCTGGTAATCGATATTCTGATATCGGTAATAATGCAGGTAGATTTTCCCATAATGCATCTGCTGTATGAATACCTTTACCTGGGGATGATCCGCGAATGGTTCTGGGATGCACACACAGGCAGTCATATTCTTATGGCTACTATAGTCCTGTTTGGAATTGGTTTGATCAACACTTACCTTGGACCCGTGCACCGGAAAAAAACCTTTATATATTATAAAAACAAAGAGAGCAATTACTTTACCCACTAGCGGGGTGAAACCTATTTAATCAAGGTTGTATTTTTTGATTTTCTGGTAGAGAGCATTTCTGCTGATGCCCAGGGCACCTGCAACGCGTGTCATATTGCGGTTCAGTACCTTTATGGCATTGGCAATGGCCTGTTTTTCCATCTCCTCCAGCGTAATCAGGGGTAATACATCCTGCTTTTTCTCCTTTTGCGATGCCTCATTCTCCTTCTCATCGGTATTGACGGATAATAATATCTTCTGGGTTCTGTAGGCTTCAGGATTCATGATCTCATCAGCCCATTCCAGTTTCCCGTCAAGGTTTACATATTTCTCAATGAAGTTTTCCAGTTCACGTACATTACCCGGCCATTCATAGTAAACCAGTTTTTTAAAAAGCTTATTGTCCATATCGGGCAACTGCTTTCTTAGTTTCACTGATTTGAGATTGAGGAAAAAATTGATCAGCATGGGGATATCTTCGCGCCTTTTACGCAAAGGTGGTATGTAAACAGGGATTACACTAAGGCGGTAGTAAAGATCCTGGCGGAATTTTCCTTCTTTTACCTGCTCAAGAAGGTTGCGGTTGGTGGCGGCAATAATCCTGACATCTACAGGAATTACCTTATCTCCTCCAACCCTTGTTATGTTTCTTTCCTGCAGGGCCCTGAGCAGCTTAACCTGCATATCCAGGGGCATTTCACCGATCTCATCAAGAAACAGTGTCCCTCCGCTGGCTAACTCAAACTTACCCGGTTTCCCTCCTTTTTTGGCACTGGTAAAAGCCCCCTCGGTGTAGCCGAAGAGCTCACTTTCAATCAAAGACTCCGGAATAGCCCCGCAATTGAGAGCCACAAATTCGCCTTCGCGTCTTGAACTGTAGTTATGAATAGATTGCGCCAGCACTTCTTTTCCGGTACCGCTCTCCCCCTGGATCAAAACAGTGCTGGGGCTGTCAGAAATATTGCGGCAATATTCGATGATCCGCTTCATCTCGTCGCTTTCCCCTATCAGGTCGTCAAAATTATAGCGGGCCTGCATACCGGTATATTTGTTTACCATTTTGTATACCCGCTTCATGTCGCGAATGGTAACTACGGTTCCGCTAATAGTACCATCGCCATCGCGCAGAGGATATACATTGAGGTTAAGATTGTCGCGACTAGCCAGGTTAGCAGCCTGCACTTCCTCATCGATGATGATCTGCTCGTTTCTAACCTTTTTCAGGTATTCGGGCCAGGAAGAGATAAATTCTTCCAGGTAATGATCTTCTACCTTGTCAATGGGGGTTCTGAGAAGCTTTGATGCAAGATTATTGGCGCGTCTTACTTTGCCCTCATTATCGGTTGCCAGCACACCAAACTCAAGCGTATTGAGAATTTGCGAAACAAAATGGTAGGCTTCTTTCTGGCGCATTTCGGAAAAAGAGCTCTTGATCTGGTATTCAATTGCTTTTGCTGAAGCTACAACAAGCCCAAGGATATGGGGATAAACCTTATCCAAATGCCCGCTGATATTCAAACAACCGATCACATTTCCCCTTTCGCCGTGCAGGGGTGCTGCCGAACAACTCCAGTTGTGAAAGGCTTTTACATAATGTTCATGTCCTGTTACCTGTATAGGAGCGTTTTCGTCAATGGCGATGCTTATAGCGTTTGACCCTATGCTCTCTTCGCTCATAAAAGCTCCGTTTACCAGGCCGTAAGGTCTTGTCTCGCCCAGCAATGCTTCATCGCCGGCCAGCTCGAGGATACATCCTGTGCCATCGGTCAGGATAACGATAAAACCGCTATCGGCCACAAATTCGTGGAGCAGCATAACAATAGGTCCGGCTATTTTGAGCAATCTTTTATTTTTTTTCAACCGGTTTTCCAGGTCAGCACCATGCAATACGATGGCAGGCTGCACTCTTTCGCGCTCCACCCCAAAATCCATACTTCGCTTGTGCGAAGCCCTGATTTTGTTGCGGTGTGCTGAACTGGTATCGAGGGTGATCATAATAGGTCAGGCAGTAAGTTTTTTGTATTTGATTCTCCTGGGGCCGGTATCTCCCAGTCGTTTTTTACGGTTTTCTTCATATTCGGAGTAGGATCCTTCAAAGAATACCACTTCCGAATTGCCTTCAAAAGCAATAATGTGGGTGGCTACCCTGTCGAGAAACCAGCGGTCGTGGGTAATGATTACGGCACATCCGGCAAAGTTCTCCAACCCCTCCTCCAGAGCCCGCAGGGTATTCACGTCAATGTCGTTGGTGGGCTCGTCGAGCAAAAGCACATTGGCTTCGCTCTTTAAAGTAAGGGCCAGGTGCAGGCGGTTCCTCTCACCACCGGAAAGGGTGCCACACTTTTTGCCCTGGTCAGCACCACTAAAATTGAAACGGCTAACATATGCTCTGCTGTTGATCTGGCGACCACTCAGGTTGATCAGTTCATTGCCTTCTGAAACCACTTCCCAAACGGTTTTTTCAGGATCAATATCGGTATGGGCCTGATCCACATAGCCCAGTTTAACTGTTTCTCCAATAATAAAGTCTCCTGAATCAGGATTTTCCTGCCCCATGATCATACGAAACAGGGTGGTTTTTCCTGCACCGTTAGGCCCTATAATCCCTACAATACCTGCCGGTGGCAGGGCAAAAGAGAAGTTCTCAAATAGTATTTTGTCACCAAATGCCTTGCTGATACCATTGGCTTCCACCACCTGCGAGCCGAGTCGCGGTCCGTTGGGAATAAAGATCTCCAGGCGTTCTTCCTTTTGTTTTACATCTTCATTGAGCATTTTATCATAAGCGCTCAACCTGGCGCGCGATTTCGCCTGTCGTCCCTTGGGATTCATGCGCACCCACTCCAGCTCACGCTCAAGGGTTTTGCGCCGTTTGCTTTCAGATTTTTCTTCCTGGGCAAGGCGCCTGGTTTTCTGATCTAGCCAACTGCTGTAGTTTCCTTTCCAGGGAATACCTTCTCCCCTGTCAAGCTCAAGGATCCATCCGGCAACATTATCCAGAAAATAACGGTCGTGGGTGATGGCGATTACCGTTCCTTTGTATTGTTTCAGATGGATTTCCAGCCATTCCACTGATTCAGCATCAAGATGGTTGGTGGGCTCATCCAGCAGCAGTATGTCGGGTTCCTGCAGCAGAAGCCGGCACAGAGCAACCCGGCGGCGCTCACCACCACTCAGATGCTCTATTTTTTCATCAGGATCGGGACAGCGAAGTGCATCCATTGCACGCTCAAGACGGCTGTCCAGATCCCATCCGTTGTATTGTTCTATGAGGTCAGAAAGTTCTCCCTGTCGATCAATGAGTTTATTCATTTCCTCATCGCTCATGGGTTCTGTAAACTTCAGGTTTACCTCTTCATATTCTTTCATCACATCCACCACATTCTGAACCCCCTCTTCAACAATCTGCCTGACGGTTTTGGTTTTGTCGAGGTAGGGCTCCTGGGCAAGATATCCTACAGAATAGCCCGGGGAAAATACAACCTCTCCCTGGAAGGATTTCTCCTCCCCGGCAATGATTCGCATCAGGGTAGATTTCCCTGAACCGTTCAAACCTATAATGCCGATTTTGGCACCATAGAAAAAAGAAAGGTAAATATCCTTTAAAACCTGTTTGGAAGGGGGAAAGATCTTGCTAACCCCTACCATGGAAAAAATGATTTTTTTATCGTCGCTCATATAATTCTCAGTAAAGTATTGAAATTTTGGTGCAAAGATACATATTTAGTGTAAGGTACAAGGGGATTTCCCTTGAGGAAGAAAGGCAAACTCCCGGGTACCTTTTGTTAAAGAAAAACATTCACAATCAACCGGTAGGAAGTTTTTGACAGGGCCAATATGAACAAGCAAAAAGAGAGGATGAGATGGTCCAGGATGGTAACAAAACCACATGATTCTGGATACGAAAAACGGATCATCATTACTCGTGTTAAAAAAAATAACAGCATTTACTTTTGTTGCCTATCTTTACCCATCCAAAATTACTTCATTCAATTTACAGGACATGAAAAGAAACAAAAACTGGTTTTTTCTCAGAAATATTACCTGGATATTTCTTTTGGCCGCCGCTTGTAATACAATACCTGACGCCGGTAAGATGCCTGAAGACCCCTACAACGGAGTACGAAAAAGCTATAGAAAGGATGGTACACTCATTTCAAGTGTAACCTACAAAGACAGTATCAGGCATGGTTTGGCCAGAAACTATTACCGGGATGGCACCGTAAAACTTGAATTGCATTATGAAAATGGCAAAAAGCATGGGGAGGCCGTTACTTATTACGAAAATGGTGATGTTTACCAGGTTACACCGTATATAAATGGCAGCAGGGAAGGCATACAAAAAAAGTATTATTCGGGCAATATACTTATGGCAGAGATTCCTTTTAAGGACAACAAACAGGTACCCGGGTTGAAAGAATATTCAAAAAAAGGGAAGCTTCTGACAAAAGATGACAGAATTGTTTTCAGGCTGGCAGACAAGACAGCCTTCGAAAATAAATTTGAATTGCACATGCAAATGTCTGACAAATCGCGTCATACCCGTTTTTCCCGAGAGATGATCGACGATCAGGGCGATCTGATATTTATCATTGACCTGGAAACAGAAGGAGGAAAAGCCATGCAGGAATTCTATGTTCGCCCCGGACAATCGCTAATGGAGAAGATTCATATTGTGGCAACCCGAAAGACCCGCCTTGGCAATACAGAGATCTTTAAAGGGCAGTATAACCTCGCTATAGAAAACACCAAAAGATTCAACTAATCCTGTTTTTCCTGCAGATCAACGCAGGGCCATGAGTTTACTTTTGAGTTCCGCACTCTCCGGTGCATATTCGAGGCCACTCAGCACTACTTCTTTCGCCTTGGAAATACGGTTATACCTGAAATAGTACAATGCCGCCCTGGAATAAACCTCTTCCAGGTACCTGATGATATCTCTGGAGTCTACATCCTCGGGGGCAAATTTCAACTCAAACTCTGATCTGTAGTTTTCAGCCAAATCAAATTTTTCCAAAACATAGCAATGATTGATCAGGCTTAGCATAGCGCCCTGGTATAGCATCTGAAATCTTTTGCTGTGTGCCAGCCCGGGGTATTTATTGGCAATAGATTTTATCAACTGGTAACTTTCTTCTCTACCACTCTCTGTGGTTACTTTCCAGGTAAGAATGTCGAGAAACATGAGATTAATATGCGGATCATAAGGCTTAATGCTATAAGCGATTTCCAGGATATCCAGCGCTTCATCATACCTTACTTCATTGATCCGTTTCAAAGATTTATTATAGTAATAAGTAAATTTTACCTCTTCAAGAATCTCCTCCCTGGTAATGTTAAGATTGATCCAATTGTAAATAGAATCCATTAGAGGTTCATTGCCTTCATTCATGGCTTTGCTCAGAAAAGATACGCCCTGCCGGGTAATGGCATCGGGTGGGATACCAAAAGGGATGAACTTTTCCAAATCTCCCAGTATCCTGTATGTATAAGGTGCTTTGTGATCTGCCCGGTCAAGAGTTTCTGTAGCGGTCATTAACAACAGGCCTGTTGTAATGCGGTTGGGATACATAAAGGAAGCCTTTTTGTACAATTCGTAGGCATCTTCGTAGAGCATTTCATCAGAACGCTGCAATGCCTCATTGTAATACATTGTGCCAATAAGTTGGTGCAGGGAGGGGTTATCTTCGGAAAGATACACTTCACTAAAAACCCGGTCAATGCCTTTACGGTTTACGTCTTCCTGGGTTACTACTTTCATTTCAACCAACGACTGCACAGCAGTTAGTTTTTCCCGCTGGTTGTAAGATTGCATGGCTCCCCGAAGTGGGTTGGTGGTTTCTACCACAATACTCTCTTGCTGCGGATATGCCAGCAGGTAAACATGATCGGTGAGAAGAATGATATCGTAGGGAATGGAATAATAATCAAAGGCCATTGCAAACAATGCAGAGGCTGTTACGCAGTTGAACTCCCCATGGGTGAAGATCTTACTGAATAATGGGGCTTTGGTGTACAGTTGAAAATATTCATCGTGGATTTCACTGAAAATGAAACTGATCTGCTTTTCTGGTTTACGCCGGAAACGACGGTTTTCTTTTAACTTGTCAAGGAATCCGTAAAAACGGGTTTTGTATTGCTGGTAATCTTGTGTTGTTATATCACTGTCCGTAGCCAATGCATTTTTCATGTAGTGACAACTCACGCCCCCGGCAAGGCATTGAAAGGCATCTTCTTCAAAAGCGGAATGAAACATCAACTCCTGGGAAGAGTATAGTGAAAGGCTGTCTTTTTGGGCAGAAACCGGAAAAAAGAAAAGCAATGCAACGGCAAAGATTACGATCTTCATGGCAACACTAGATTTGAACATTGCAATTTACACAAATCTTTGTTTTACACCAAGGTCCGGGTGGATTTTCCCATCAGATTACATCCAGAATCCTGCCCGATATTTGCAGCAAACTAATTTCAGCCATTTTTGCCTGGTATTGTATGGAGAGAAGACGTTCTTCGGCTTCCAGCAGGTCTTTCTGCACTTCACGCAGCTCAAATCCAGACAAAGCACCCAACCGGTAACGATCAAAGGCAATGTCGAGGTTTTCCCTGGCCACTTCAAGGTTTTGGGTTTCCAGGCTCAGCAGTCTGATATTGTTGGTGTATGTGTTGAATATGATAAGCAGATTGGCTGTAACTTCCTGCTGAACCTGTTCAAGGGTTAGCTCCTGGTTTTCCACCTCAATAAGTGCGTTGTTTTTACGTCGTTGCTGATTCTTACCGTCATACAGGTTGATCCCAACGGTAATACCGTGGCTTAAACCTATAGTTTGCTGATTTTTCAGGGTTCCGCTTTGAAACGTATTGTAGGTATAGCCATATCCGGCATTAAAATTCACATAGGGATATTTCAGTGCATTCACCAGCCTGAGATCCTGCTGGGAAATGGTCAGACTCTGCCGTGCCAGTACCATAGCGCCATTTTGCTGTAAAACCTGAGTATAAAGCTCATCATAGGTAAGATCGGTATTGATCCTGATTAAGGTATCGATGGGTAAAAATGCTTCAGCAAGATCCGGCAGGGCCATTACTTCACCCAAACGTATCTGTGCCGCACTTAATACTTCATATTGCCTTTCCAGGCGCGAACTGTCAGCATTAAGGTTTACCCGGGCCTGCAGCAATCTTACCTTCGATCCGGAACCCAGCAAAAAGTGCTCCTCCTCAATACGCACACGCTCACGCGACAGATCAACAGAATACTGCAGGTTGTTAAACAATTGCCTCTGCTGCACATAAAAATAGTATTCTGAAGCAAACTGTGCCACAAGATTTTCCAGGGTTATCCGGGTGGAAACCTCAGCAGCGCTTTTGAGTTCCTCCAACCGACGGTATCTGATACGTCCTCGCCAACCATCAAAAATCATCCAATTGGCCTGTAAACCTGCATTGGTATTGGTATTGAATATGTTACTAAGATTATTCCTGCCGCCATCACGCAACACCTGCTCTGTATTGTTGAGATTGCCGGCGTAAGAAGCCCTCAGGTCGATAACAGGTAACAACCCTGCATTGCCCCTGGTAAAATTATTACCGGCTATCGTTTGCTGGTTACGGGCAATGCGGAGTGAATAATTTTGCTCAAGGGCGATGCCGATACCTTCCTCCAGGCTTATCAATTGCTGGGAACTTACCGGTTGTAAACCCAACAGCAACAAGCATAAATTAAATAACAGCAGGTTTATTTTTTTCATCTTCAATATTCTTTTTTGAACTGGAAACATAAGAATACACAGCGGGAACAATATAAAGGGTGAGGAAGGTGGAAATGATCAAACCACCAATAACAGCAACCCCCATAGCAACACGGCTTTGAGCGCCCTCTCCGATACCCAGGGTAAGGGGTAAAACACCAAGAATGGTAGAAAGACTGGTCATGAGAATGGGGCGAAAACGTGCCGCTGCCGCAAACCTGATGGCTTCCAGTTTATCAATACCTTTTTGCTTGCGCTGATTGGCAAACTCTACCATCAGGATCCCATTTTTAGAAACCAGGCCAATGAGCATAATTATACCGATCTGGCTGAAAATATTCATAGTGACATCAAAATACCACATAAAGAACAATGCTCCGGTAATGGCCAGGGGCACAGTCATCATCACAATCAGCGGATCGCGGAAACTTTCAAACTGACCGGCTAGCACCAGGAAGATCAGGATCAATGCCAGCAGGAAAGCGTACATCAAACTGGATGCACTTTCCTGGAAGTCGCGCGAATCACCAGCAAGGGCTGTTCTAAATGTTTCATCAAGCACTTCATCAGAGATACGGTTCATTTCTTCAATACCCTGTCCTATGGTATTGCCCGGCGCAAGACCCGAAGAAACAGTAGCCGATACAAACCTGTTGTACCTGAATAATTGTGGAGGTGCAATCTGCTCTTCCAGGCTCACCAGGTTATCAAGCTGGATCATATCGCCGTGATTGTTTCTTACATACAACGATCGTAGGTCGAGGGGTTGGTTGCGATCTTCGCGGGCAAGTTCACCCAGTATCTGGTACTGCTTACCATTCATAAAGAAATAACCAAACCTTTGACCCGATAACGCCAGCTGAAGGGTGGTAGCTATGTTTTGTGTGGAAACTCCCATCAGGTTGGCTTTATCGCGATTGATACTGACCTGCAACTCAGGTCGCGTAAAGCGAAGGTTTACATTTGCCATCTGCAAGGCAGGACTTTCATCCACTTTTTCCATAAACTCCGGAAGAACCTGCCTGAGTTTATCAATATTCTGTGCCTGCAAAACATACTGTACCGGCATGCCCGATCTTCTTCCGCCAAATGTTGATTGCTGGGTAACAAAAGCCCTGGCGCGGGTCATGGTACTCACCCTGGCAGAAAGATAATCGGCTATTTCCTGCTGGCTGCGGTCTCGTTCTGAAGGAGGAACAAGAATTACATGTACATTGGCCCAGGAACCGAAAACCATATAGATTACTCCTTCTACCTCCGGCACTTCATCCATCACCATTTCTGCCACTTCAAAAATATAATCGCGGGTAAACTCATAGGTTGATCCCTCAGGAGTTTGGGCACTAATGCTGATCCGTGAGCGATCTTCCAGAGGTGCCATTTCAGAGGGTATGTTACTATAAAGCAGCACTATAAGGCCAAGGGTTACCAGCAATACAGGGAAAACCAGCCAACGCCGCAAAAGAAATTTCTCCAGGGACTTTTTATAACTGTTGTTGAGACTGGTAAATATCACCTCAGATCTTTTGTAAAGAGTACCACGCCGGGTTCTTTGTTTCAGGATCTTGGTGGACAACATGGGGGTAAAAGTGAGGGCCACAAAGGAACTGATGGCCACTGCCCCGGCAATTACCACACTAAATTCCCTGAAAAGTCTTCCGGTTTGCCCCTCCAGAAATACTATGGGAATAAACACGGCAATCAGGGTAATAGTGGTGGCTATGATGGCAAAGAAAATCTCACGGGCACCTTCCAAACCGGCCTGTCGTGGTGTCATTCCCTGCTCTATTTTCACGTAGATATTCTCCATCATAACAATAGCATCGTCTACCACAAGCCCAATGGCAAGTACGATGGCCAGCAGGGTAAGGACATTGATAGTAAAACCGGCAATGTACATAATGAAAAACGCCCCGATGAGTGAAACAGGAATTACCAGGATGGGAATCAGGGTGGTTCTCCAGTCGCGCAGAAAGAGGAAAATAATAACGGCCACCAGCAAGAAGGCTATGAAGATTGTATTGCGCACTTCAGTAATGGAAGAACGGATGTAATCCGTGTTGTCAAAACCTACCTGGTAGAAGATGTCTTCGGGCAGGTCTCTTTTAATATGCTCCAGCCGGCGGTAAACCTCATCGGCAATTTCAATATGATTGCTTCCGGGTTGAGGAATAATAGCAACGCCGAGCATGGGAATGCGGTCGCGCATGAGGATGCTGCGAAGATCTTCCGAGCCCAGTTCGGCCCTGCCGATATCCATGAATCTCACCACCTGGTCGTCTTCCTGCCTGATAATAAGATTATTGAATTCATCTGGATTTGTAAGCAACCCCTGGGTACGGATGGTAAGCTCAGTAGTATTACCTTCAATGCTTCCCGAAGGCAGCTCAATGTTTTCGCGGCTTATGGCATTGCGCACATCCAGTGGAGTAAGACCATACCCTGCCAGTTTTGCCGGATCCATCCAAAGGCGCATACTCCAGCGACGCTGACCCCAAATAGGCACAGAACTGACTCCATCAATGGTTTGTAAGCGTTCGCGGAAGGTAAGTTCCGCATACTCGGAAAGCTCCATGAGTGAGCGCCTGTCGCTTTGTATATTGATAAACATAATGGGTGAGGCATCGGCATCGGCCTTGGAAACCACCGGTGGATCCACATCGCGTGGCAACCGGCGCTGGGCCTGTGCCACCTTGTCGCGCACATCATTGGCGGCAGTTTCCATATCTACGCTCAGCTCGAACTCAATGGTAATGCGGCTGCTGCCCTGGCGGCTCACACTGGTTATGGAACGGATACCTGGTACCGCATTAATAGCCTGCTCAAGAGGTTCGGTAATCTGGGCATCAATCACATCAGAATTGGCTCCCGGATAGGAAGTACTTACCGAAATGATCGGTGGATCAACACTGGGAAACTCCCGTACTCCCAAAAACGTCATCCCAATAAGGCCAAAAAGCAGGATGATGATGGTAACCACGGTGGAGAGAACGGGTCGCTGTATACTTATGGATGAAAGACTCATACAGGTTGTGTTTTATTGAATTGTATCAAGCACCAGGGGAATACCTTCGCGCAGTTGCAGTATACCTGTGGTAATTAACGTATCGCCTGGCTGCAGACCTTTGGTGATCTGAATCATATCCTCGGTTCTCAAACCCGTAGTTACCTCTAACGAATGGGCCTTGCCATGGCGATAAACAAAAACCCTGTCACCATCCATTTCGGGTATCAAGGCTTCTGTGGGTATGGCCAGTGCATCATCAACCTCGGCAAGATCAAGCTGAATGGAAACAAATCGGCCAGGTTTAATCCTTTCGCCGGGATTTGAATACATGGCTCTAACCACTATATTACGCGTGCGGGTGTCTACTTTAGGTTCGATGGCATAAATATTAGCCTTGAGGGTATCTTTTATTCCATCCAGGAAAAAACGGAGGGGATACCCCGGAGAGATTTCCCCTGAATAACGCTCCGGAATGGCAAATTCTATTTTAAGGGGATCATTTTTGATCAACAGGGCGATGCGTGTATTTGCATTGACATAGGTGCCTTCACTTACATGGCGCAGCCCCACTACCCCATCAAAAGGGGCACGCAGCTCCGTTTCGGCAATGCGTGCCTGTACAAGCATTATATCGGCTTCGATGCTCTGCAGATCTGTAACAACCTGGTCATAACTTTCCTGGCTGATAGCGTCCCTCGACAAAAGGCTTCGCTGACGGAATTCCCGCTCTTCGGCAAGCTTTTTCTGGGCCTGGAGCTTTAGCAACTGTGCCTGGAGCGGCCGATCATTGATCTTGGCAAGCATTTCTCCCCGCTTTACGCGGGTACCTTCCTCAAAATCAATATCTACGATCATCCCCGAGGTCTCAAAAGACAGTTCAACCTCCTCATCAGGAATCAGCGTTCCTGAGCTGTTGATTACTTCCACCAGGCGAATAGGCTCCATTACCAGTGCCTCTACATTGAGAGCCCGGGGTCCCTGGGGTGATATCACCTCTTCAGAGTCTCCACCGTTCATGAGTAAGGGGCTGATTTTGGGGTAAAAAACAATCCCTGCTATCACGAGGATCAGCAACGGGATGAAAAAAAGACGAAACGAATTTTTCATGAATGTTAGGGTTATTTCGGCTATTCTTATCGATTTATCCGGATTAAACCTTTATTGCGGCATATCCTTTATTTCAAATCAAATGGTATAAAAAGAGTATTGCCCCTTAGAATGTTTTCCTTTTAGTTAAATTTTGCATTTATCCCTGCACTGATTTCCTTTTAAACTCCAGCGGGCAGCCGCCAAAAGTAATCAAACCCCTTAGCAGAGGGCTGCCAATTAATCTTAAATTTACCGGCTTTAGATTTTGCTTGTTTTATAGGCAGAAGCGTTTCTTGGGATAAATGAATAAAAACTTGAATTCATTTGCCATTTGGAGTAGATTTTCTTTCAGCTCAATCATCTTTTTTGG
>CAYVQC010000003.1:0-119927 GCA_964453995.1 uncultured Bacteroidales bacterium
CCCTTCAAGGGGGTTAGGGGGTCTGGATATGAAGCCGATCCGGTCAAGTCTGCGCGACAGCAGAATTAGGAAATTCCAACTTCCGAAGGAATTGGAAACTTCCGGGTGGAATTGAAGTGGCAGGGTCACTTTAAGTGGTTCCGACACAACCCATCAAAATTTACTTAGCGCTGGTTATGATTGTTATTATTTCCCCCTTAAAACCAGCACAGTAATCTCAGGCCGCATACCCATGCGACCAGGAAATCCAATAAAGCCAAAGCCCCGGTTTACATAGAGATATTGTCCATCCACCTCATACAATCCATACCAGTAAGGATACTTAATTGATACCGGGCTCCAGTTGAACCATGGAGTACGGATACCTGCCTGCATACCATGGGTATGCCCTGAAAGGGTGAGGATGATATCGGTATCAGGCACTACTTCTTCGGTATAATGCGTAGGGTCGTGGGAAAGCAGTATCTGTAAAGGAAAATCCTTGTGGTTGCCCCGGGCTTCTCCAAGGTCACCAAGCTGGTCAAAGGGTGGAAGCCCCCAGTTGTCGACTCCTATGATCATCAGTGAGTCTTGCCCTTTTACAACAAAGCGATGGCTGTTGCGCAAGAGTTCAAATCCCATTGCGGCCTGTACATCCTCCAGTTGCTGAAGGTTGGCGGCTTTTTCTTCTATAGTGTACCAGCGCCTGTAGTCGCCCATATCATGGTTGCCAAGGATAGAGAACTTACCCAGGGGGGAATTGATGGATGCTATCAGATCAGCAAATTTTTCTGCTTCCACAGCTTCATTGTTTACCATATCACCAGTAAAAACCAGGATGTCGTGAGGGGTATTTTTAATTTTATTTAGCCCTCTCCTAACAGGACGTTTACGGGCAAAGCTTCCAAAATGAGTGTCAGAAAACTGGATGATCCGAAGCCCTTCGAATGCCGGGGGCAGGTCAGCAATCTCTACTTCTACCTCTTTTACCTGGAAATTAAATCTGCCATAGACCATACCATACAACACCCATCCAAACATAAATACCGATAAGGCAAAACCAGCAACAAGCAATACAGGTACTGATTTGGTTCTCCTCTCTTTCTTATCATGGCTGGCAATAAGGCTGATAAGATACCTTACCAACAGAAACAGATCGTGCAACAGGTTGAAAATTAAAAAAACGATCTTTGGCAAAAAGATCAGCATAAAAGCCCCTGTGATATAAAAATAACTGCGGTACTGCACATAATCAGGCCAGTTGCTGTTGCGGATGATCAGGGCCCATACAAGGGAAAAAACCAAAAAACCAATATCCATGATCCAATAGCCCCAGGCAATAGCCTTTTTGTATTGTAGAAAAGGCTTATGTCTAAGGATTTTTCTGATTCCGTAAAAGCCATACAGATCCAGGGCAAGGATGAACAAGACAATAAAAATCAAATTGAGGATCATACAATCAATACCTATTAAATGAAAAGATAGCTGTAAACTAAATCACTAAACCGCCAAAAACTCAAATGGTTCGCAAAGAGTACATTTTCAGTGATTCTTATTCCCAGGGCCGCCTGATTATTTTTGGTATAGCGGCAGTTTTACGATGAATTCGGCTCCACCACCTTTGCGGTCAACCACTTCAATGGTTCCAAGGTGTTTTTCGATAATACTTCTGGAGATGGCCAGCCCGATGCCCAGGCCAAAATCTCCCCCTGCAGTTTTGGTAGTAAAGCTGGAATCGAAGATTTTCTTTTTGATCTTGTCTGGTACTCCCGGTCCGTCATCGGCAATGGATACCACCACCCAGCCATTCTCCTGATCTGCTGAGCAGGTAATAAGCAAATTACCCTTATCTTTCATGGCATCGCAGGCATTGATGATGATATTGGTCCATACCTGGTTGAGTTCTCCTACAAAACATTCCACCGGGCAGGAATCTTCCATGTGGGTAACAACTTTTACATCTTTGAGCCTGTTACCAATAATCTGGAGCGTTTCTTTGATCCCCTCAGAAATATCAACCACTTCAGGGTCTTTACCCCCTTGACGCGAATAACTCTTCAGACTTTTCACAAGATATTCTATCCGGGCGGTAGAAAGCCTGATCCCGTTGAGAAACACCCCCGACTGGTATGCGTCGATAAGCAATTGCAGGAGCTGGTCATTTTTAGAAGATCTCAGAAAAGGTTTGATCTTTTCAAACACTGCAGCGTTCATTTCGGCCAGTATTCTCAGGATTGAGCGGGAAGTGCCGGGTAACTCCCGGGCAAGTTCCTTCATGCGGTTTCTTTGGGCTGCAGTATCGGCAAAGGTCCGCTCCATGCCGGCTTCGAAGAAAAACCTTACCAAACCTGTATCAGGCAGTGCTGAAGCCCTTTCAGCCATAACAGGAAGGTTTACTGAGAGATATTCCACTGATCGCAGCAATGCCGAAGCCGGATTATTAATCTCGTGTGCCAGCCCGGAAGTGAGCTCACCCAATGTAGCCATCTTTTCCTGTGAAATAAGAGCATTGCGTGTGCGTTCCAATTCCCGGATGGTATGCTTTAACTGATTTCGCTCTTCCTGCAACTGCTTAGTAAGGCTTGCCACCTCCACATGCAGCATAACGACTTTACGGTAACGATCTGCCAGGTTGGAAAAGATAAGCCCCTGCAAGGTGCGGCTGATCTCAGGGTATTTATTCATAAATACCTCAAAACTTTGATGGTCAAGGCTCAGTGTTACCACTTTTGTGGTGGCATTGGCAGTAGTAAAAACGGGTTCACCCGTCTGGAAAGAAAGCAGGCCAATAAAATCTCCGGGGCCGTGCATCCCAATACGTGATTGTACATCCTCCCCTTCCTTTACCTGTGCCACATAGCCTTCTAGAATAATATAAAGCTTGTCATTAAATTCTCCTTCCCTGAGCATGGACTCCCCTTCAGCAAAAGATTTTCTCAGGTTGGTAAGCAATTCGGATTGAGGAATATTTTCTTTGATAGCTTCAACAAATGAAGCCTTGTCATAGATAGGCCGTGCAGTGGCACCGATTACATTGGGCCTTTGATTTTTTGATGCGTGACGCCTGGTTTTCGACATGGTAATCCTGGTTTTTAAAGGTATCCCTGCGAACGGATGGCTTCATTGAGTCTTTCCTGATTGAGTACCGCCATAAACTTCAGCAGGTCTTCACCTTCCCTGATCACGTATTCAGTAAGCTGATCTTTAACGACCTGCATCAGTTTGCCCGGATCCCAGGGTTTGGCGATATAGTGATTCAACCGGGCTTTGTTGACCGCCTGTATGGTATCTTCCAGTCCGGCCTGACCGGTGATGAGAACTTTGCGGGTATCTTTGGTGAACGCGTCAGCCTGCATCTCAATAAGAAGATCGATACCCTTGTCGCCCGGCATAATATGATCGCACAGGGCAAGGCCTATCTTATTCCCCTCTTTTTTGATCTCTTTGATCAAATCCCTTGCTTCATCCGCGCTGTGGGCAATTTCGATGGGAAACACTTCTTCCAGATCAGCCAGATCGCGTACCATCACATCCAGTACCTGGGGTTCGTCTTCTACGCAGATAATATAAATATCAGACATAAAACTGTTTTTTTATTACACAATTAACGGCCAGTATAGTATGGCTAAAGCCAAAGCAATCATAATCCCTACAATGCCTACTACAATTCCAACCTTTACCATATCGGCAGTTTTGATGAAACCCGTACTCATGGCAATGGCATTGGGAGGCGTAGAAATAGGCAGCAGCATAGCCATATTACAGGCGGCACCAATAACCAGGCTTGTAATTACCAGGCTAAATCCTTCGCCGGCAATACCGGCGGTACCCATGCTCACGGCAAGTGGCACCAGCAATGTGGCAGTAACGGTATTGGAAAGGAAATTGGACAGCATTAGTGCTACCAATCCAAAAACCAGTAATAGTGCTATTTGTGGCAACATATCCCAGCTGATACTGGACACCAGCCACATGGCCAAACCGGTATTTTCCATGCTGATGCCCAGTGAAATTCCACCTGCCACCAACCACAACACTTCCCAGGGCAATGCCCTGATATCATCTTTGCTCAACACACTGGTAACAGTAAGGGCCACGATGGGAATAAAAGCGATCATACCGCTGGGTATTCCATGACTGGCCTCAGTAAACCACAACAAGACGGTAACGGCAAAAACCACATACAGGGTAATAGCTTTTGCACTTTTATTAAAACGGCTTTCAAGGGTAAGCTTAAAACGCTTAAGGGCTGGTGGAAATAAAAACCTCATGGTGAGCCAGGCAAGGAAGAGCAATCCCAGGGTAAGGGGTAACATGATTGCTACCCAACTGCCAAAAGCAATGGAGAATCCCTGTTGTTGCAAATTGGCAATGACAATGGCATTGGGGGGTGTACCGATAGGTGTGGCCATACCACCTATATTGGCGGCAATGGGAATGCTAAGGGTAAGCATAATGCGGAATTTATCCTCCTTGCTGATCTGGGCTGCTATGGGAATGGCCACGGTCATCATCATTGCCGTAGTAGCAGTATTGCTCATAAAGGCAGAAAGAGAAGCGGTTACCAGCATCAATCCCAACACAATAAACATTGGCTTTTCGCCAAAAGGTTTGAGCAACACATTGGTAAGGTTTTTATCCAGATTGTATTTAACAGAAGCCGCAGCAAGGATAAAACCTCCCAGGAAAAGGATGATAATGGGACTGGCAAGGGTACCAAAAAAACGGGTGTAAGATACCGGCTCGTATCCCACCAGCTTGTGTTCTGTGTTGCTTATCACCTTGGTATCTGCCGTGATCATGGCACTTTCAATCCTGACCATCTCACCCCGTTCCACCACATTCACCTCAGTGGGAATATAATTTTGCGAATTGTCAATCACGAGCACCTGGTTCTCATCCACTGCCGTTTGAGGCACCATCCACGTACCATCAGGTTGCGATACAACAGAAGATGAGGGCAAACTGGCACCAGAATAGATCAAACCCTGCTGGCTTAACAAAACAACCTGCAGAAAGATTACCAACATTGAAGTGGAATAGATGGGCAGAGTTTCAAAAATCCAGAATACAGCGGCAAGAAGAAATATACCCAGGGCCAGATGCCCTGCAAAAGACAATCCGCTGAAATTTATGAGCAGGGGGATGCTGAATCCGATAATTCCCAATAAAAGTCCTGTGATTTTTTTTGTTTGTCCGGAGGTATGGGGTTTGTTCTTTTGCATAGGGATTACTGATATTTGAGCTTAAAGCGAATAGGCAGGGTCATGGATACCCTTACAGGAGTGCCGGCTATTTTACCGGGGGTAGCCGGTGGGAAATCTGTAAAAACACCCAAAACTTCTTCGTCGCAACCAAAACCCAAAGAGCGAATAATGCGTGGAGAGGTAACAGTACCATCTTTTTCCACAATAAAGTTGACCAATACTACTCCCTCAATATTGTTTTGAATTGCTGCTTCGGGATATTCCACCAGGCTTTCCACGTAACTTTTTATACTGTTGGGGTACTCAAAAATGGGAAATTCATCCACCAGGAAATATACCCTGTTTTCATTGATTACTTGGTCTTCATCAATAGTAAATTCATCACTGTTGAAACTCAGCACCTGCGATCCATTGATCACCACAATTTCTTTTCCCCCGCACTGTGCTGAAGAATGCGAACCCAGAAAAGTTAAAAATACCAATAACAATGAAACAAAAGAGGTTCTCCATCCTGTTATTCCCGGTGCAACTGACTGTGACATGATCAAGGGAGTACTTTATTGGGATTATGTGGGTTTGAAAATCTTTCCGGTTCAAATGCAATGCAAAATTAGCAATTATTACCATGAGGTGACGCAAAAGCAGGGATTAATTTCGTGTGAAAAACTGTTGGTGGGATAAAAACCTGTATCTTAAAAAACACCGTTGTGAAATGAAGACGAATGGATTTGCTTATGCACCATCGGTAAGTAAGAGACCCAGAATGCTGATCTGCATGTGAATGAATCAGGAAGAAGACGAAACCTAAGCACCAGGAAAACCAACAAATAAAAAACCTCCAGGGTTATAAAACGCTGGAGGCTTTTGAGAATAGCTGTCAGAATAGGTTAATCCAACACAAACCTTATAGGCATATTAAACTGTACCCTTACAGGGTGTCCCTCATGATAGCCGGGTTTCCAGCGGGGCATAGCCTCCACAACTTCCAGTGCTACTTTATCCAACTCATCGGATACACCCCGGAGTATCCTTACATCATTCACCTTGCCATCTATTTCTACAACAAAAGTAACAAATACAGTTCCCTGCACCTTTTCTTCCCTGGCCCTATCCGGGTAAGTAAGATTGTTCTGCAGGTACTTCATCAGTTCGCTGGTTCCACCAGGGAATTCAGGGTCCTGATCAACAATTGTGAATATCTCTCCTGAGTATTCCGGAGTTTCCTCCTGCTTGCTTTCTTCTACTTCGGTAAAAGTGGTTTCAGCAGGTTTGTCGCCCACTTCACATGACTGGATCATAAAAGCAGCAGCCACAAAGGGAAGTAGCAATAAGGTTTTGGCAAGCCATGGTCCGGCTTTCTGTTTTTGATTTTTTGTCATCATCATAAATCGTTTTTTAATCATTGAAACATTGAAGGGATTGGTAACAGGTGAAAGTTGTGCCCCCAGGGCAAAATCGAGAAGGGCACGCTGATAATCTGCAACATTGAATTTGCGCAGCACAAAACCATCAGCCTCAAATTCGTGCAGGGTTTGCAATTCATAGCGAAAAAAGTACCATGCCGGATGAAACCAAAAGAGTAAGCGCATTATTTCCAGGAAGATCACATCCCATGAATGTTTTAGCCGGTAATGGGCCTGTTCGTGCAGGAGCACTTTATCGAAATGCTGTGATCCGTAAAGGTTGCCGGGAATAAAAATCCAGTGCAGAAATGAGAATGGGCTCTTTTCTTCCCTGAGTAGCACCAGGGAAACTCCCCCCCTTGATTCCACATGATTATTGCGGATGATAAGGTACAAATGGATCAAACGAACAGCAAACCGAACCAGGAGAAACAGCATTACTCCAAAGGGTATCACAAACCACCAACTGATATCTCCCATCATCTCCATGAAACGTTCGCCAGGCTCTCTTATGCCCGCCTGGGCTCCCACCACAAATTCAGGCAGCGTAAGAACAGCACCGGTCGTGATATCGGTAACTGGCAGACTTACCGGTATCTTTCCAAAAAAAGCCAGTGCCAGGGAAAGAAAAAAAGATGAAAGGATAAAAATCCTCTGGTATCGAACGTGAAGTTGTTTTCCTTTAAGTAAGGCATACCCTGCAGAAAAGATAAGCAGGTAAACAGATGCACGAACCATAAAATTTATTATTGCTTCCATAATGTTGTCATTTTGAGTGATGAGAATATGGATCCTAAAACCCCTGCACATTCATATCTCTTTCCCTACAAGGTTTCTTTTTGCTTGCGAATTTCTTCATCAATAATTTTTTTGAGTTCCTCAAGCTCGGCCACAGAAAGATTTTTCTCCCGGGAAAAGAAAGAGACCATCTGCCTTACGGAATTACCGAAATATCCCCGGAGCATTCCTCCAAATAACTGGCGGGTGTAAGTTTTTTTATCTATCAAAGGATAATATTCGTGGGTTTTGCCAAAGGCACGATGCCCCACAAACCCTTTCTTTTCAAGGATGCGTACTATGGTACTTACAGTGGTATAGGCAGGTTTGGGCTCAGGAAACCGGTCGATAATATCTTTTACAAAACCCTGTTTCATCTCCCATAAAATATGCATAATCTGCTCTTCGGCTTTGGTGAGTTCTTTCATGATGGTATTTTAGTATTTTACAAATAATAGTACAGATAATTGCTTTCAGCAAAACTTCCTTGGCTTTTGATTTTGCTGAAACAAATGTAAAACTAATTTTTTAGTTTACCAACTAATTTTTTAGTTTTTTTGCTGATAAAAGAATTTTAAATGAGTTGTGTAGTTTTGCAAATGGAATATGGCAGTTTACACTGGTCAGTAAATCTAATTATTTGGTAATGCTCAGGCGGCAAAAGATAAGGAAGTAGTTATAAGCAATGGATATCAAAGCCGGGTTATTCCTTTATTGAATTCCCTTCCCACCTTGTTAATTTTTGTTACTTTAGCCGCCGAAAAAGTACAACAAAATTTATCAAAACATAAAACCCTAATTGTATGATTACCCAACAGTTAATTCATCCACGCAGCATCGTAGTGGTAGGCGGTTCAAACGACATTACCAAGCCCGGTGGAAAAGTTCTGAAAAACATTATCGACGGTAAATTTATCGGCGACTTGTATGTTACCAACCTGAAGGAGAGCGAAGTACAAGGAATTAAAAGTTTTTCCGACCCAGCCGATCTGCCACAGGTAGACCTGGCCATTATAGCTATTGCAGCCAGGTTTGTGCCCGAAACCGTCAGGATACTGGCGATGCAAAAGCAGACCAGGGCATTTATTGTATTATCGGCAGGCTTTAGTGAGGAAAGCGAAGAGGGAGCCCGCCTGGAAAAAGAAATGGTAGATATCATCAACAGTGTGGGTGGATCGCTCATCGGACCCAATTGCGTGGGGATCCTTACCCCCAGTCATCACAGTATTTTCACTTACCCTATCCCCAAACTGGAAGCGCATGGCTGTGATTTTATTTCCGGATCAGGAGCTACAGCCTGTTTCATCATGGAGGCGGGTATCCCCAAAGGGCTAACCTTCAGCAATGTATTTAGCGTAGGCAATAGTGCCCAGATGGGGGTGGAAGAGATATTGAAATATCTGGATGAAACCTTCGACCCGGAAAAAAGCTCCAGGGTAAAACTTCTCTATATAGAAACCATCAGCAAGCCCCAGATGCTGCTGAAGCATGCTGCATCACTCATTCGCAAAGGATGCCGCATAGCGGCAGTAAAAGCAGGCAGCTCCGACGCCGGAAGCCGTGCTGCCTCGTCACATACAGGAGCACTTGCCAGTTCCGATTCGGCGGTGGATGCACTTTTCAGAAAAGCAGGCATTGTCAGATGCTACGGTCGTGAAGACCTTATCAGTGTGGCATCGGTTTTTATCCATCCTCCATTGAAAGGAAGAAATATTGCCATCATTACACATGCCGGAGGACCGGCCGTAATGCTCACCGATGCGCTGTCAAACGGGGGGCTGGAGATTCCTCATATTGACAGCCCGGAAAGCCGGGAGCTGCTCACCCATTTGTTTCCCGGTTCTTCCGTAGCCAATCCCATCGACTTTCTTGCCACCGGCACTGCCGAACAGCTGGGTACCATAATCGATTACGTAGATGAGAAATTTGACAACATCGACGGGATGGTGGTGATCTTTGGTACCCCCGGACTCTTCCCTGTTTTCAACGTGTACGATACACTCGATCTGAAGATGAAGCAAAGCCGCAAACCTATCTATCCCGTATTACCTTCCACCCTCACTGCACAGGAAGAAGTAGCAGCCTTTATTGGCAAAGGGCGCATCAACTTTCCCGATGAAGTAATCCTGGGTAATGCCCTGGCACGCGTGTATCATACTCCCCCACCCTCTGCGGAAAACATTGATCTGCCAGAGGTAGACAGAAACAAAATCAGGCAAATCATCGACAACAGCCCCGAGGGCTACCTACCCCCGGAAAAAGTACAACAACTGCTGGATGCAGCAGGAATAAGGCGGGCTGGTGAGGCCGTGACCGATAACGCTGATGATGCCGCCAAAGAAGCACAGGAAATGGGATATCCTGTGGTAATGAAAGTAGTAGGTCCGGTGCACAAATCGGACGTGGGTGGCGTGGTACTCAACGTGAAGAATGAAGAGAAACTCAGGAATGAATTTGAACGCATGATGAAAATCAAGGATACAACAGCCATCCTGCTACAACCCATGTTATCGGGAATAGAGTTGTTTGTAGGTGCTAAACAGGAAGAAAAGTTTGGTCATATGATCCTTTGCGGTATGGGAGGTATCTTCATTGAAGTACTCAAGGATATATCCACCGCCATGTCACCTGTAAGTATGAATGAAGCGCAGGAAATGATCCGCAGCCTGAAAAGTTACAAGATCATACAGGGCGTGCGCGGTCAGGAAGGGGTGAATGAAGAACAGTTTGCAGAAGTATTGGTAAAACTCTCCGCACTTCTTAAAGAAGCACCCGAGATTTTCGAAATGGATCTCAACCCTCTGCTAGGCTCTAAAAAACAAGTTGTTGCAGTGGATGCGAGAATCAACATAGTTAAAAGTTAAGAGTTTAGCGTTTAATTTTTAGTTGGATAATATCTACTAAAATCGCATGGTAAAAACTAAGATACTAAATACCAATTATATCGGAGATAAGTGATTAGTGAATAGCTAAAAAAGTAATTCTATGTCTCATTCAAAAAAAAAAATGGTCATCGGCATAGACAGACTCTAAACTTTAAACTCTCCCCCACGCACATTAACAATTAACAATTAACAATTAACAATTAATTAATTAACGATTAATAATTATCATCCTTTCCATGGACATAAAAATAATTGTACTATCCCTGTATGCCCTGATGATCATCTACGTGGGTATTCGTGGCCTGCGGGCTACCCATTCGTTCAACGATTTTTTTCTTGGAGGCGGTAATGTAGGCCCCTGGATGAGTGCTTTTTCCTATGGCACAGCCTATTTCAGCGCAGTACTTTTCATCGGTTTTGCCGGCAATATTGGCTGGAATTTTGGTTATAGCGGCTTATGGATCGCTTTTTTCAATGCCTTTATCGGGGTGTTGCTGGTATGGTGGATCATCGGCTGGCGGGTAAAAAAAGCTGCTACCGACTATGGTGTGAGCACCATGCCTGAATTTTTGCAGAAGCGTTACAATTCCTCATCATTGAAGCTGATTTCCAGCATTGTCATTTTCATCTTCATGATTCCATACAGTGCTGCAGTATTCATGGGCTTGTCCTATCTTTTCACCTCCAATTTTGACATACAATACTGGCATGCCCTGGTTGGCATGGGGTTCTTTACTGCCATTTATATGGTGCTTGGCGGTTACAAGTCGATGGCACTGATAGATATGATCTTCGGGATGATCATGGTAGTGAGCGTTATCATTTTGTTTTTCAGCACAGTACACGAAGGGGGCGGACTGGCCCAAATCACTTTTGCCCTCGAGCAACTCAAACCCGAAGGATTAACCAGTGTAATAGGCCCTCCGGGATGGTGGCCTTTACTTTCACTGGTATTGCTTACCAGCCTTGCACCCTTTGCCATGCCGCAACTGATGCAAAAATTCTTTGCCATTAAAGACAAAGCCACCGTGAAGAAGGGAATGGTAGCCTCTACCATTTTTGCCATCATTATTGGGGGCATTGCCTATTTCATAGGATCCACCTCGCGGGTATTCCTTTCCCCCGAAAGCAACCCCGGAGCTTTTACCCCTGACGGCAAACCCATCTTTGATATCATTATGCCGGAGATCCTGGTGAACGTTGTTCCTTCATCGCTCAACGTGATCATATTATTGCTGATCCTGTCTGCATCCATGTCAACCCTTGCTGCCCTGGTATTGGTATCCAGCTCAACCCTTGTGAAAGATTTTTACGCAGGATTCATCAACAAAAATGTAAACGACCGAAAGCTTACCCTGTTGATGCGGATCATGAGCGCCTCATTTATTGTATTATCCATTTTGCTTGCTTATTCAGAGATCGACCATATTGTTGCCATACTGGGAATATCCTGGGGCGCATTGGGATCTTTTTTCCTGGGGCCATTCATATGGGGGCTGCTCAACAAGAAAGTAACCCGGGCCGGTGCCCTGGCATCGGGCATAACCGGTCTTACCGTTTGCGTTACCCTTTACAGCATGGGGCAACCCTCACCACAGGCAGGTACAATAGGTATGTTCGTTTCCCTGATAATGAACCCATTGGTTAGTTTATTAACCTCAAAATCCTCAAAAAGTGCGTAAGACCATCTTGTTTTTGCTGTTTTACAGTATCTGCCTTGCAAATCATCCGGCATTTACCAATAACGAAAAGGGAGAGCAAAGCGGGGAAGAAAAAGAAAAACCGGTAAGTTTTCGGGTAAGTGGTTTTATAAAAACCGATTACTGGTACGATACACGCTCAATAATAGCTGCCCGCGAAGATCTTTTCCTGTTGTTCCCGGCCGATATCAATCCCGATACCAATGGCGCTGATCTCAATGGCGACGGATCGTTCAACTATTCAGCCGTTAGCAGTCGGATTGCAGGTTATATCAAGGGCCCCGATGCTTTTAATGCCAAAACATCAGGTCTGATTGAAGCAGACTTTTCGGGTGTTACCAATGCCGACATCAATGGATTAAGGCTGCGCCATGCATATGTGAAACTGGAATGGGAAAAAATTGACCTTATGCTGGGGCAATGGTGGCATCCTATGTTTGGCTTGGGAGCAGTACCTACGGTAGTTTCTCTCAATACGGGAGCACCCTTTCAGCCCTTTATCCGCAATCCACTGGTAAGCCTCACCTTCAAGCATGACCATTGGCAAACCCTTGTGGCTGCCATCGCCCAGCGCGATAATGCCAGCGACGGACCGGATGGGGTTTCACCAAAATACCTGCGCAACAGTGCTATCCCCAATGTGCACCTGCAGTTTATTTACAATAAAAACACTACTACTGCAGGCTTGGCGGCCGACTATAAGATCATAAGGCCACGCATGGTTACAGACAGCTTTTATAAAACCGATGAAACCATAGGCTCATATGCTTTTATGGGATACATCAGGCACCGCCCTGGGTTATGGGATCTTAAGGCAAAAGCTATATGGGGACAAAACATGAGCGAGCATCTTATGCTGGGCGGGTATGCAGAAAGCACAACAGACCCGGTTACCGGTTTTGTGAGCTATACCCCTTTGAATCATTTCTTCACATGGGCCAATATCGTTTACGGAGAAAAAATACAGGCCGGTTTGTTTGCCGGATATGCCCATAACTTTGGCACAAGCGAAGAGGTGGCCGGTAATTATTATGGTCGAGGGCACAACATTGCTTATGTTTACCGTATTGCTCCTTCCCTTTCTTTTACTTCCGGAAAAGTACAATTTTCCACAGAGCTGGAATATACTGCTGCAGCCTACGGCACTCCTGGTGTGATGGGGAAAGTAACAGACCACAAGGAAACAGGCAACCTGAGGCTGCTCTTTACTGCACTGTACTTCTTCTAAAAGATTTTGACTTGCTCATGTGGGAATAAGAATGTTTTGGGTAAGTAGCAGTGTTACTACACAAGAATAAGCGCCATGCCATTCACTTACCTCATCTCATACGCTTCAAGGATCCCGTCCATCATCCGGTTGTTATTTTCATCTATAACCCTGCGGGTGGGATCTTCATCATACCACGCGATGGTTTTTCTTATGCCCCGGGCAAATGGAATAGTTGCTTTATAGCCAGGAACAAACCGTTTGATTTTGGTATTGTCGAAGATTACACTACTGGCCTTATCGCCATGAAGTTGCCCCCACAGGTTCATGCCCATTTTCTCAGCTTGTTGGCAAACAAAATCCGAGGCAATATGCACTGCATTCAGTTTTGCTCCGGCTGCATCAGCCATGGCCTGGTATATCTGGTTCCAGGTAAGCACCTCGTCAGAAGTGATATGGAAAGCATGGCCGATAGCCTGGATATTTCCCAGCAAACCACAAAAAGCTTTTGCAAAATCGATGGAATGGGTCATCACCCAAAGAGAACTGCCATCACCATGAATGATAACTTTTTGGCCCCTGCGCATTCTGTCAATGAGGGTAAAGTCGCTCCAGCTTCCAATGGCGGCAGGAATTACCATATCGTAGGTATGTGAGGGCCGCACAATGGTTATGGGGAATCCCTTTTCGCGGTAAGCCTTTGTGAGCAGTTCTTCACAGGCTATTTTGTTGCGCGAATATTGCCAGTAAGGATTGGCAAGCGGGGTAGATTCGGTGATGATGGGATGACTTACCGGTTTCTGATAAACCGAAGCACTGCTGATAAAAATGTATTGGCTTACCTTTCCTGAAAAGAGACCTATGTCCTGTTGAACATCATCGGTAGAAAAGGCAATAAAATTAACCACCACATCGAAAGAATGGTCTGCCAGGACGCTTTTTACCTCTTCCGTGTTATGATAGTCTGCGGTAAGCGTTTTCACTCCACGTACAGAGATATTGCTCTTTCCCCGGTTAAGATGAAACAGATCAAATCCCTGCTCTAGGGCCAGCTTCGAACATTCCTTGCTGATGTTTCCTGTACCGCCGATAAATAATACCTTCATGGTTATTGGGTTTGGTGTGATTAATCTTTAGTTTTTTTGAAGATGCAAGTTAATAAAAACTTAGCCTGTAATTTTCAACTGGAGAAACAGCACTCCAGTCTTTACAGTGTAATCACCTCACTTTAAAAACACTACCCAAAAACAAAATTCTTATTTTTAATCAATCTACATATAAATTAGACAAGGGGTAAAAGATTCTTTCAGGAAGGTTCTATTTTTTTCTATTTTCGGGTGATTTACATAAAACATTTATCCTGACAATATATAAGCTCAATATCTGATCGTAAATGAAGAACGAAAACGGAAAAAGCCCCCTGCAGCCTATACCCTTATCTGCAGCACTGGATCGCAGGGGATTTATAAAACTTGGAGCCCTGTTGGGCGGCGGAGTCATGCTGGGAGGAATATTGCCGGGTTGCATGGGAAAACTGCAGGACCAAACAGCCGAGATCATTGAAATAGACGGAGATACCCTGATCATAAAAGCTGCCTGCCCCGGCCATAATTGTGGTGGAAGGTGCCTGTTGAAACTGCATGTGAGAGAGGGAATGATCGTAAGGATTGAAACCGACGACCGGCCAGGCGATACGCTTGCCGATCCACAGTTGAGGGCTTGTATCAGAGGAAGATCTTACCGCCGCCGCCAGTACCATCCAGACCGTTTGAAGTATCCCATGAAACGTATTGGAGAACGGGGTGAGGGCAATTTTGAACGGATCTCCTGGGATGAGGCACTGGATTTGCTGGCAACAAAGATAGGGGAAGTAAAGGAGAAATATGGCAACCAGGCCATCCTCGTTCCTTATGGCACTGGCAGTTACAACCAGATCAACGGGCGCCAGACGGCAGCCCGACTTATGAATCTTTACGGGGGTTCCCTTGGCTACTACAACAGCTACTCATGGGCATGTATCTCAAAAGCAACACCCTATGTTTACGGTACTTCCGTTACGGGCAACCAGCGCCAGGACTGGGTTAACAGCAAATACATCATCATGTGGGGCTGGAACCCTGCAGAAATGCGCGATGGTACCAACAGCGAGTTTTTCATCAAAAAGGCACGGGAGCAAGGTGCCCGTGTGGTGTGTATCGACCCGCGCATGAGCATGAGCGCTGTAGCCCTTGCCGATGAATGGATCCCAATCAGGCCGGGCACCGACGTGGCCATGATGAGTGCTATGGCTTACACCATCATTACTGAAAACCTTCATGACAAGGAGTTTATTAAGCGGTGTTGCGTTGGCTTTGACACTTCGCAAATGCCCGAAGGTTGCGAAAAGGAAGAAAGTTATTCAGACTATATCCTGGGCAAGAGAGATGCTATTCCCAAAACCCCCGAATGGGCAGAAGCCATTTGCAGTGTAAAAGCAGACACCATCCGCCGCATTGCCCGTGAGTATGCCACAAGTAAACCTGCTGTGCTCTACCAGGGGTATGGCATGCAGCGCCGGGCCTATGGCGAACAAGTGGTTATTGCCGGTTGTATTTTGCCTGCCATTACCGGAAATGTAGGTATCCCGGGGGGCTGGGCAGGAGGACTGGCCTTGCAGGCCGACGATGGAGGGCCCTTTTGGAATGTGTTCCCGACAGGGAGAAATCCTGTTACTGCTTCTATTCCAGTATTTCTCTGGACAGAAGCCATCCTGCGGGGCACAGAACTGGGACCTGAAGAAGGCCTGAGGGGAGTGGAAAAACTGGATTCCAACATCAAGCTGATCTGGAATGTGGCTTCCAACATCCTCATCAACCAGCATGCAGATACCAACCGTTCGGCGGCGATTCTAAAAGATACCTCCCTGGTGGAGTTCATTGCCGTACAAGACCAGTTCATGACACCCACAGCAAAATTTGCCGATCTCCTCCTGCCGGTCTGCACGCAGCTTGAAACATGGGGACTGCAGGATGGCTGGAAGTATGGCGACGAAGTTATCCTGGGGCCAAAGATCAACGAACCACCCTATGAAACGAAAAGTGATTACCAGATATGCACTGAGTTGGCACAACGTCTGGGCCTGGAAAAGGAATTTACCCAAAACAGGAGTGAACGTGACTGGATTGAATGGGCCTTGCAGCGCTACCGCGACACCCGTTTTCCCGATGTGCCCTCCCTTGATAAAATGGAAAAGGAAAACACGGGTGTGCATTCCCGTGCAGTAACAACACCTGATGTGGCATTTCGACAATTCAGGGAAAATCCTCAGGCGCACCCTTTGAGAACCCCAAGCGGAAAAATAGAGATATTTTCCAAGACCCTTTTCGACATGGGAAAACCAGATACCATTCCGGCTGTACCCAAATATATCCAGGAGTGGGAAAGCCCCTTTGGTGAGGAAGCACGGCGCTTTCCTTTACAGGCTCTGGGGCACCATTATATGGCGCGCGTGCATTCCACCCACGATGGTATTGACTGGCTGGAAGAGGCCTTTCCCCAAAGGGTGTTTATCAATCCCATCGATGCCGGGCAAAGGGGCATAAAAGACGGCGACAACGTATTGGTTTACAATGATCGTGGTAAGATTATGATTCCCTGCCGTATTACCCCCAAGATCATGCCCGGAGTAGTAAATATTCCCCAGGGAGCCTGGTGGAGCCCAGACAAAAACGGTATTGACCGCCGTGGAAACATCAACGTGCTTACTTCACACCGCTGGACACCCCTGGCCTTTGGCAATGCGCAACATACCATGATGGTAGAAGTAGAAAAAGGAACATAACAAAACCTGGGATTGGGAATTGAAAAAATAGGATTGGGTAGCTGGAGCGGACCAATGGATCAGGAAAATACTGACTTTTGATTTTGAATTGGTGATCAGAAACATTCGGACTTTAGATTTAATTTACAACAATACATATGACGAAGAAAAAACAATGGTCCTTTTATTTTGATGCGTCGCAATGTTCGGGTTGCAAGACCTGCCAGATTGCCTGCAAGGACAAGCATGACCTTCCCAAAGGTATATTGTGGAGAAAGGTTTATGAAATAGCTGGCGGCGACTGGAAGCAAAAAGGCAGGAACTGGACATCGGGAATACATTCCTACAACCTGTCACTATCCTGTAATCATTGCGAAGATCCCATATGCATGAGCAAATGTCCTACAGGGGCCATTTATAAAAATGAAGAGGGCCTGGTACTTATCGACGATAAAAAATGTATGGGGTGCGAATATTGCAAATGGGCCTGCCCCTACGGAGCCTTACAGTTGAATCCGCAAACCGGAAAAATGACCAAATGTACCATGTGTGCAGACTACCTGGCAAAAGGCAAGCTTCCTTCCTGTGTTGCCGCCTGCCCCATGAGAGTGCTTGATGTGGGCGAATGGGAGATTGTGCGTACAAAAGAAGATACCGGCAACGAATTCTTCCCCCTGCCCCCGGCAAAATATACAAAGCCCTGTCTTGCTGTAAAACCGCACCAATCAGGGAAAGCTCTTGTAAGATGGAAAATTATAAATAAGGAGGAGGTGAAGCATGCATAATGTAGAATGGTCGTTGGTAATATTTACTTTATTTAGCCAGTTTTCGGTAGGTATTCTCATCAGTATGCTGATTTACCAGGCAATAGTTTTCAGGGATTCACATGAGCCCGCCAGTGCGTTGATTCGTAAGGGGCTGTATTCATCTCTGGTCATTAAAGTGATAGCCCTTGTGGTTTCGTTTCTGCACCTTTCGGCACCTCAGCAATCGGTTTTTGCGCTCAGCAACCTGGCCTACTCATGGCTTAGCAGAGAGATTCTTATGGCATCTCTGTTTGCCTTCCTGGTATTTCTGTCTACGGTTTACATCCATTATCCCAGGCGAAGCAACTCCATTATGGTATTGCTCATGAGTTTGTCTGCAATATCAGGCCTTTACCTGGTTTATGCCATGGCCCGATTATACATGATTCCAACGGTTCCGGTCTGGAATACACCATTTACTTTAATGGGTTTCGTATCAAGTATTTTTGTAGTGTCACCGGTTCTTGTTATTATTTTTTCCATCCGGATGTCAAAATCCGGAATTGTCCTTCCTGCATTACACAAATTGATCTTTTACCTGAGCATCATTATTTTTGCAGGCTTGTTGCTCAGGCTTATGGGCAATATTATTTTCCGGCCCGAGATTCCGGCTGACATCAACATTGGATTTATGATGGAGGAAGTAAGCTTTTGGATAAAAGCGTTGTATTGGCTCCTGTTAGCTGTAGGGGCAATACTGCTTATCCAAAGCATAAACCAAATACTGATGAATAAAATACCGGCCGCAAAGCGGTTGTATGTAGTGCTGATTTGTTTTTTCTGCGCTGAGGTTATTGCCCGGTCGCTGTTTTATTATTCCTATTTCAGGATTGGATTATAAATGAAATGTATGACAAAAAAAAGCCGGTGCGCAATGCATCCGGCTTTTTTTATATCTGTTTGCGAATATTAGCTATTGGCTTCTTCTTCTTTTGCTTTCTCTTCAGCTTCACGCCTTCTTTCTTCGAGAATTTCCTGCTTTCTTCTTTCACGCAATAACTCACGCACATGAGCCTGAAGTTCTTGATCCTTGCGGTATTCACTCAGGATATCCTGGTAGGATTGGGGAGTAAACCCACGTTCCTGAAGTTTTTCCTGTATAGCAGCCTGGTGTTCTCTTTGAATCTGGCTGATTTTGGGACCCAGGTCAATAAAAGCCTGAACTTCTTCATCAGTAAAAGCACCACCCTGAAGTGCACCAATTTGATTGGCCTTGGCAATCTGGTTAAATCTTTCCAGTGTAAGACCATGCTGCTGAGCTGCTTCGGCCATTTTGTTCTGGGTTTCTTTATTCAACTCGCTTAATTCGCGATTGGTATCAAAAAAGTTAATCAATTGCTCATCAGGGAAAGCAAATGTAGGAGTTTCTTCTTGTTGAGGTTCGTCAGGTTGATCAGCCAATGTGGAAAGAGGAGCCAACAGCACCAATGACAGTGCAATTACAAAGGCAGACAGCACAGAACTTAGCTTTTTTGCTGAGGTAATCATAATTTTGGTTTTTTATTAGTAATTTATTGATTGAAAATAGATTAAGCGACGCAAAAGTATTAATAAATGGTTTGTTGCAGAGCAACAAAAAAGTTAATTTACATTAACATAAACCTAGTTCATTAATTAGCAGATTTTTAGCTTCACAAATTTTATAAACAAAAGAAGCATTTAAAAGTTTATTAACTCCACAGGCCCATTCCTTAAATAACTGCAAATATAACTTGCAATAACTATTCCAGAAAAAAAATAATTCTTAGGGGTGTGATTTGTAAGAATTGTTGCATGACAGTATTTAGTCGAAAAACTCTTCAGAAAACCCCATCAGATAGAGGTTGCTGGTGGCACGGGTAAGGGCAGTATAAAGCCAGCGGTAGTATTCGGTATCAGGATTTTTTTCAGGGATATAACCCATTTCCACAAATACATTTTCCCATTGGCCACCCTGGGCTTTATGGCAGGTGAGCGCATAAGCAAACTTAACCTGTAAAGCATTCAGGTAAGGATTCTTTTTCATCTTGGCCACACGTTTTCGCATGCTGGGCTCATCTTCATAGTCTTTGCTCACTTCATTCCAAAGTCGACCGCCCTGATCATAACTCAATGCCGGACCATCCACATATAGTGTATCCAGCATGATCACCACTTCCAGGTCAGGTTCATTGGGATAGTCCATCAATCGCGCTGTTATACGTGCGAAGCGGAATCCGTATAGTTCTTCAATACGTTGCACCCTCAATACCTCAATAATATCGCCATTGGCGATAAAACCGGCCTGTGAATCTTTCGACAGCCAGAAATAGTTATTCTTTACCACCATCAGCAGATCCCCTGCTCCTATTTCGTCTTCCATAAACAAGACACGCTGACGGATACTTTGATTATAGAGGTTGGCTCTTTTGTTGGAGCGACATACAATGATCGTATTTTCAAAGTTCCTCGAAGAAAAGGCATCATTGATGTAATCTGCTGTTTCCGGACCCTGGAGTCTTTTTATATCATTAAAATCCTGCAGTTTAAATTTCTGAAACCCTTTTTTTCCCGATTTGATCATAAACCGCATCTGTGTTGCATTATGCAATATTCCGCTGCCTGCTTCCTGCCTCACTACCTGGGTGAGTTCGGACTGATAAATAACCAGATGAAAAGAATTCTTCAGAAAAGGAATATCCAGAGCGGGGCTTTCTTTGCTTTTTACCGGTGGTAGCTGGGCCGTATCACCAATAAGGATGAGGCGGCAGTTTTCGCCACTGTACACAAATGAGATAAGATCGTCGAGCAGATTTCCCGATCCAAAAACATCATCCTGATCTCTTTGTTGCGATATCATAGATGCTTCATCCACAATAAAGAGAGTATCTACATGCTTATTGGGCATCAGGCTAAAGGATACCATGCCGTCGGCTGCTTCACGCAAACTGTATATTTTGCGATGTATCGTCCAGGCAGGCTTTCCTGAATAGCCTGCCAGAACTTTGGCAGCCCTCCCGGTAGGAGCCAACAGCACACTGTCGGCTTTTAAGTAAGGTAATACTTTTACCAGGTTGGACACCACCGAAGTTTTTCCTGTACCTGCATATCCTTTGAGAATAAAAACCGCAGCATGCTCTGCCGATGCAAGGAAATCAGCCAACCGATCAATGAGCACATCCTGATCAGGAGTGGGATCGTAAGGAAAGTGTTTCAGGAAGATCGTTCTAAAATCGGTTGAAGAAAGAAGCATAAAAACTGAAAATTAGAAAGGATACCCGATACCCAGGTTAAAGTTGAAATCGCTGAAGCTGGGCCATGAACTCAGCCATTGTTCTCTTCCTCTTTTTGATGGATCTTTGACTGGTGTTGCTGCATCAATACGGAGTATGAAAAAGTCAAAGTCCATCCGTATTCCCAGGCCACCGCCTATTGCAGTATCATTCCCCAATTGAGAGATACGAAATTCACCACCAGGAAACTGTTCACTTTCCCTGAGCAGCCATACGTTGCCGGCATCAATAAAAAAAGCACCATGCCAGAAGCGGTACATTTTAAAGCGGTATTCAATATTGGCCTCCAGCTTAATATCGCCATACCTGTCGAAACTGGACTTATCAGGTTCCGGTGCGCTACCCGGCCCAAGGGTGTATATGCGCCAGGCACGTATCCCGTTGGCACCTCCTCCGTAGTAACTTTTAATGAAAGGCAATACCTCAACATTTCCGTACGGTATTCCCAATCCGCCCATTAACCGGAAAACAAGACTCTGATTTTCATCAAAAACCCGGTAATACCTGTAATCGGCATCACCCTTAAGATATTGGGAAAACGGGATATTAAAGATTCTGTGACTTCCATTATCATCCAGGGGAAGGTTTATGAAATTTGTCATCAGGTTCATAAAGTTTCCCGCTGACTCGAAATTGGTGCGCAAATAAACAAAGTCTACCGGTCTTCCCAGTTGCTGAGTATTGTAAAGGTAGGTATATTTAAGTCCAAGGATAAAATGATCCCTGAACCTGCTCAGGATGAAGGGATTTGCATCGGTTATATTGGCCCTGAGAATAGAATCGTTATAGACACTTACCGAGCTGATTTCTACAGGGTAAATAAAATGTCGCTTTTGGGCAGTCTCATTCCATTCGAATCCATAGGTAAGATTAAGGAGATAGCGGGTATAATCGGGTCTTTGCCTGAAATTGACCCCAGCCAGGATACTACTTTTGGGTCTTGCATTGCGCGATAACCGCTCAATGGGAAAAGGGAGTAAAAGCTTTGGAAAATCAAGGCCCACTTCACCTCCCAATTCAAGCGTATTAAAAGGAAACTGCTGAAAAACATCATCTCCCGACTCACCAGTAACTTCCAGGGCAACTTTAAGGCGTAGTTTAAAGATTTCGGCACCTCCAAACACATTCCGGTTTTGAAACAAGACATTCGATGCGACACCAAGATTGCCTGCGGTATTTAACCCCTCTGCCTCTACAGTAAATGCATTGGCTGCTGATCTATTGAGTTGTACAGTGGAAACAAGGTAACCCAGGGTATCGGAAGGTTCTCCCTTGGATGGAGAGTCTGTTTCCTGGAAACCAAGATTAATAAAACGGAAATTGCGCAGTTCTGAAAGAAACAAGTAGGATCTTTCCACATCCGAAATCCGGAAGTAATCTCCTGGACGGATCATAAGGTGATTGGCAATAACGGAAGGCCTTATTACCAAAGGCCCGTTGTGATAAAAATGATAATCGTTATTGTTGATTCCCCGCCGACCGGTTGCCACATATACAGTGGTATCTATCCTTGGCATATGCGCTGTGAGTACTGAAAACTCAGGCAAAACAACTACCTGATCAATAATAAACCGTTTGTGTCTGTGCTCAGCAACAGAGTCTATCGTACCAGGAACCGGCCTGACGGGATTTGCAAACAGCACTTCAATTTTTACCTGGTGATTGCTGAGGTTGCTGTCAATACTGAAGGAGATAAAATCTCGGGAGAACCTGAAAAAACCATCGTCTCTAAGGTTGCGGGCAATGCGGTTGCGTTCCTGGTTAAGGTTGTCAACCTCATATCGATCGCCTCTTTTAATATGGCTTTGCACAGTGTCTGCCAGAACGAATTCTCTTACAAATCCATCGGGGATATTATACTCAACATCCTGAATAGTGTATGGGGTGTTTCCTTCTACATGATAGGTAATTCGGGCTTTTTTGCGTTTCAGCTTTTCGGTGTATTCAATATCAGCATTGAAGTAACCTTTGGAATGCATGTAAATTTCAAACTGCCTCAGTGTATTTTCGGTTAATACAGGGTCATAGATCACAGGTGGCTCTCCGACAGTGTTCTTAAGCCATCGGCGAAAGCGTGTTTCTTTTCCGCGGTCTGCAAACTGATATACATTGAGATGGAACCTGTAAAACCCAAGGATGCGGCGGTTTGGTTCTTGCCGGTATAATTTTGCCAATTCGGAACGTTGAATTTCAGCATCTTCAATCTCAATATTGTTCTTATGCAGCAAATACTGACCATCTGGTATCCGGCGAGCCGGATTACAGGCTAGAAACAAAGACGAAAAAAACAGAATTGATGCTGTATAAACTATGTATTTGCGCAAGAATTAATGATTATAAGTTGACAATATCGGGCATCTGAAATTTTATTCGTGGTTCAAAAATAAAACCAATATTTGAGGCAAAAAACAAAATTGTCTATTTCACTTCATTTATAAGGGATTTAAAAACCCATTGCCTGCAAAAGACCACCCAGGCCCCAGCAAAATGAACCAATGGTTTAACATTACTCATGGCTTATTTTGCCTGATCACTATTTCCTTCTTTTTGGCCCCATAACCAAATAGTTTTTTGTTCTTGATAAAGGATGAAACATATTTGGGTACCATTTTCTCCCACTCAGGGTCATTGGCATTGAGTTTCGCCAGTACCTTATAGGAGAAGTAGGGTAATATTTCCTCCCTGTAGTTGGGAATGTCGATGATCAATCCTGACTCCAACAAATGCTGGTAAAGAAAACGCACATCATCTTCCACAGGCATATTTTGTGTTTTGAGAATATTCTGGGATTGTTTTTCTCTTCCGGGATAGAGATAAACTTTAAGATTTTCCGTAAAGAGCCTTCCAAATGCTTCAAGTATACCACCCTTCAGGTGTTTGTAATAATGCTTTTCCAGTATTTTACGAAAAGTAAGCGCACCAATTACCATCCTGATATTCTGAATGTTAAAATTGGCAAACCAGCTTGACACCTTATAAAACTCTCTGAAGTTGGTGATCATAACATTTTGCCCCATGCCACAAAGGATATCCACCCTGTCGAGAAAATCTCTTTCATCAAATATACCTTCTTCCATAAGATTCTTAAGTGTCATTTCGCAAAGCACGATAGTGTTTTCCTTATCGAATCCAATTTCTTTTTTTAAAAGACTAAATCCACTTTTTAGCATGTCGAATCCTACATAGGTAATAGGCCTGAAACTACCGCGAAGCAGCATTACATTCTTCTTATACAGCAATTCAGAAGGAGGTTTTACATTTCCATACCGGTCGAACATGGTAACCATGGTCATTTCATTTTTTACCAGCTGTACTGCCAGCAACCGATTATCAACATAATCCAGGTCTGGCCCATTCATGCGGATCATGTCAATTTCGATGCGATCCTCAATATTAGATTCTACCAAAGACTTAAGGAAACTATTGGGATACTGATAATTGTAAAAGCATGCATAGATAAGATTAACACCCAGTATCCCCAGTGTTTTCTGCTGCAGAAGGTTATCCCTCTCAAGTAATTTTACGTGTATTATCACATCGTTGGGCTTACTGTTGGGCTTCAGTTGAAACCTTACCCCGATCCAACCATGCGACTGGTTAGTTTTTTTAAAATTCAGGGTTGTTACCGTATTGGCAAAAGCAAAGTAACGTGTATTACTTGCGCGCTTCCCACCCAATAATTTTACAAGATTATTGTACTCGATATCGAGCATTTGCATTAGCCGGGGTTCGGATACGTACCTGCCTTTGGGTGTTTTTCCGTACAATGTATCACTAAAAACCATATCGTATGCTGATATGGTTTTTGCAACGGTACCTGAAGCCCCCCCGGATTGAAAGAAACAACGGGCTACTTCCTGCCCCCCTCCAATTTCGGCAAAAGAACCGTAAATTGTGTCATCCAAGTTGATAAACAATGCTTTACGGTTGGTGTCAAATACTTCCCTCTCGATATTATTTGGGGTCATAGTACTGGTTGTTTTTTTTGGGGTATTAAATAAACTTTTTAATTTATAAATAAACAGTCGCCAAACCTTAACAATACATCGAAGTTACAATTTTATTTTCGACCGGTAAATGATTTTTTAACCACCAACAAACGAAAATATAAAGCAGCCCAACAGAAAAAAAATAATAAATTTGCACCAATTTAGGAATAAGTTTAGTGCACTCACCGAAAAATCCAACTTTAACTTGTGCCCCTTCTTATTCCCCGAAAACAATACCTATTCATTCAATAACCTACAAATATACATGAACATACTTGTAACAGGAAGTAAGGGACAATTGGGTAGTGAATTACGTGATCTCGAAAAAGATTATTCACAATATACATTCTTTTTTACTGATATTGAAGATCTGGATATTACCCAGGAAGAAAGGATATACAAGTTCATAAAGACCAACAAGATTGAGGTAGTAATCAACTGTGCAGGATATACTGCCGTAGACAAGGCAGAGAATGACAAACCCCAGGCAATGCTTCTCAATGCCACTGCCGTAAAATATATGGCGCAAGCCTGTAATAAAGCCGGTTGTCTGTTGTTTCACATTTCCACAGATTATGTTTTTGAAGGGAAGAGTCATAAGCCCTACACAGAAAACGATACCGCAAGTCCCAAAAGCATTTACGGCAAAACCAAGCTTGACGGAGAGATCGAAGTTATATTCAATGCCAAAAGAGCGATTATCATCAGGACTTCATGGTTATATTCCAGTTATGGAAATAACTTCGTCAAAACCATTCTGAAAAAAGCCAGGGAAAACAAAGAACTGAAAGTTGTTTTTGACCAGATCGGCACCCCAACTTATGCTCGTGATCTTGCAAAAACTATTTTGCAGATCATCCCCAAAGTGCCCACGAAAATCCGCACCGAGATATACAACTTTTCCAATGAAGGAGTAACCAGCTGGTACGATCTGGCCCAGGCCATTGTTGACACGAAAAAACTGGATTGCCATATTGAGCCTGTTCTCAGCAAAGATTTCCCTACAGAGGCACAACGGCCCTTTTACAGTGTGCTGAACAAAGCCAGGATCAAAAAAGATTTCGGCATTACCATACCTCACTGGCGCAAAAGCCTTATGGAGTGCCTTCAAAAATTGCCCTGAAGTACTATAAGGAATATTCCCAGCTTTCTAGAATTGCAGTAAGCTTATCGTTTTCAATCAAAAATCCATCGTGGCCATAAATGCTTTTGAGCATCCTGTGTGATGCCCGGGGCATCATTTGCGCCACCGCTTCTACCTCTTCTACCGGAAACAGAATATCCGTATCGGTGCTGATACAAAGGGTGTGGGTGTAATTACCTGCAAGAGCTTTTTCTACTCCTCCTCTGCCCCTGCCCACATCATGCGAGTCGAATGCTTTGCTAATATAGTAATAGGCATGGGGGTCATAACGCTTTACAAGCTTTTCGCCCTGGTAGCGCTGGTAGGTGCAGGCCCTGAAATCTTCGAGCTGGTCAGGATCATGATCCGGCTGGGTAATGCCAAAGGTTTGGTGGTTGCGATAGCTCACCATCCCGATAGCCCTTGCGGCCATCAACCCACGGGCCCCTGCCCCCGGAACATCGGTGAAAAAAGTTGCATCAGCCTGAAGGGCCATTCGTTGGGCTTCATTAATGGCTTTGCACCATGGACTTGTGCGGGCACTGGCCACCAGGAAAACCAACCGGGCGATGAGCCCGGGTTGCATAATAGACCACTCAAGTCCCTGGAAAGCTCCCAAAGAAGCTCCTATGATCAGATCAATTTTTTCTATGCCAAGGTGTTTGCGCAGGATTTCGTGGGCATTCACCATATCGCGGATGGTTACCAGGGGAAAACCGGCAAGGTATGGCTTTCCGGTAAGTGGATTGACAGAATGTGCCCCGGTACTGCCATAACATGATCCCAACACATTGGCACAAACAACAGTATACTTATCCGTATCAATGTATTTTCCCTTGCCCACAATACCGGGCCACCAGTCAAGGGGGTTGGAGTTGCCCGTTAAGGCATGACAAACCCAAACCAAAGGACGCCCGGCAGTAAGATCACCAATTACATCGTAGGCAATGTCGATCTGAGGCAATACATAGCCGGTTTCGGTTTGAAAAGGATGCGGGTAATGAAGGATTTGCGGCATAATACATATTAATTGTTAGTGATCCTGATTTCAGTTGCATGAAAACAACCAGATAAAATAATTACAGGGAAGTCTTGAATCCCAATCTGACGCGCAAAAATAAGTTTTTCTTTCACAAGGCAGCATCCATTTAAAAGACTAATTTTGATTCCCTTTAAAGAGCATCCAGACCAACCACAGGATAAATACCTCATACATATGAAGCAACATTACAAAGAAAAGATCCGGGAAACCGAGGACAAAATCAGCACTTTGAGCAGATATGACAGCTATTTAAGCATAGCCAGGCTGGCAGGCTTTATTGTTTTTGTTACGGTATTGATCTTCAGTATTGGTACCGGCAATTTAATTCTTGCAGGAATAACGTTAGTATTGTTGCTGATCTTTACCCAGATAGTCCTTTCCCATCTGCGCAACCAGGAAAAACTGAATCATGAAAAAACCCGCAAAGCCCTGCTCGAAAATGAGATCAGGTGTCTTGATATGGGAGGAAATGCTTACTACGATGGATCTTTTTTCAAAGATCCGGACCACGACCACACCCTCGATATGGATGTTTTTGGAAAGAAAAGCCTGTTTCATTACATCAACCGCGCTTCTACCGGGGTAGGCAATCTTGTCCTGGGCAAGTGGCTAAGCAAGGAATACAAACTGGCTGAGATTCAGAAAAGACAAACAGCCATAAAGGAACTGGCAAAAGATACATCGTGGATGGAAGAATTGCGCACGAACCTTTACAACCAGCGAATATCCAACTTTGAGCAGGAGAATCTTCCTGCCATCCACCCTACAATGAAAGCTTCCCCATGGGTAAAATACCTGCTTATGGGTTCCTATATTATTCTTACCCTTACCATCCTTGCCATAGCAATTACCGGTGCAAATGCCGTATTGCTTCTGATTCCTGTATTTTACAATTTTTTACTCAACAACCGGTTTTCCCGGTTTATAAAAACCATCAGGGCGCAATTGGAAGGCAGGGAAAAGGTACTGGCCGATTATCACAAGACTCTCGTAACATTTGAAAACAGAAAGTTTTCTTCAGAATTCCTGGTGCAAATGCAGCAAGAATTAAAGACGGAGGATCACAATGCCACCCAATCCATCGCCAAATTGCAGAATTTAAGCAAGAAGCTGGATTATTCACTTTCTATGCTTGTGGGTGCCTTCCTCAATTTGTTTTTTTCATGGGATCTGTTGCTTTGCCGTAAAATATCGCTTTGGTTTGAAGAACATGCCCGCAGTACCGGCAAATGGTTTGAGGTGGTAGGTAAAACAGAAGCTCTTATCAGCCTGGCTACCCTTGAAAATAATCATCCCACCTGGCATTACCCTACCTTTACAACCAGCGGATTCTCGTTGAGTGCTGTTTCTCTTGGTCACCCATTAATCCCGGAGCGGGAGCGGGTAACCAATGATTTTTTCCTTCGCGGAAGAGAACAACTCACCATCATTACCGGCTCAAATATGGCAGGAAAAAGTACTTTCCTCAGGACCATTGGTGTGAATATAATACTGGCCAAAGCCGGCTCGGTGGTTTGCGCCAGAGAGTTTGCACTGAGCCATTTTCGCATCATGACCTACCTTACCATCACCGACTCCTTAACAGAAAATACAAGTACTTTTTACAGGGAGATAAAAAGACTGAAGAAATTACTTGACGCCGCCTGGCAAAACAACAACATCCTCTTGTTGCTCGACGAGATGCTCAGAGGTACCAATTCGGCCGACAAGGCAAAAGGGAGCATGGCTATTACGCGCGAACTGATCCGGCATAATGTTCCGGCCATAATAGCTACCCATAACCTGGAACTGGCATATATGGAGAAAGAATATCCGGAAAATATTGAAAACTACTATTTTGACATATCTATTGCCCCTGATAATAAGATGCACTTCGATTACAAGCTAAAACACGGCATTTGCAATACATTCAACGCTTCATTACTGTTGAAGGAAATAGGGATCAATATAGAATAAAGGGTGGGTGTTGAGGCTGGGTGATGCCAGCATTGGGAAAACAAGAGTAAAGAAGAGGCTGTCTCAAAGAATTTATATGTTTTTTGATTTGGTAAGCTTACTGCAGCACCTGTAGAAACAATTGCTGAATATCAGCAGGATAGTTGATTCAGCAGCTTCAGCATCCAGGGTAAATAGTGCTCTTGAGACAGCCTCTGAGAAAAAAATTACTTATGATTATTTCTTAAAATATTCAAGGTAACTTTCAAGCCCGTAGGTATTACACATGCCTGCGAACTCATCAAAGAGTGCATCATTAAAGGGAACCCCTTTGTTTTTCCTGGATACCCAGGTGTCGTATTCTTTTTCTCCGGCGGTATAAATTCGCTTCTGGCCGGGCATTTTTTCAGAAGCCCTTAATTCCCGCAAAATATTACCGGTGGTTTTCTTAAAGTCTGCTGGTTCGGTAAATGCGTTTACATCAATGGCAATAAAAAAGTGGCCAAGGTGGTAAGGAACTTTTTTCCCATCTTTTATTCCGGTAAGCATTTTCAGGTAGGCGCCCTGCTGAAGTGCTGCAGAAAGGATCTCTACTACTGTTGCATACCCATAACCTTTATATCCACCTGTATCTTCACCCACACCACCCAGTGGAGTAAAAGCTGCTCGTCCGGCAATGAGGTCTTCAAGAACTTCTACCGAGTTGGTTTTGGATTCACCATTTTTATCGATCACCCATCCCTTGGGCATTTCCTTACCCTGACGGGCATACACTTCAACCTTCCCTCTTTGGGTTATGGAAGTGGCACAGTCGAGAAGGAAAGGAAAATCTTCATCGGTGGGCATAGCAAAGGTCATAGGATTGGTTCCGAGCATATTTTCAACACCAAATGTAGGAGCAATAGAAGGACGTGCATTGGTACCCGTAATCCCTATCATATCATTATCTACAGCCATCAGGGGGTAATACCCGGCAAAACCGTAATGAGTAGAATTGCGTACAGCCACCATCCCCATACCATACTTTTTGGCCTTATCAATAGCCAATTGCATGGACTTGTACGAGATCACATGCCCCATACCATTATGTCCGTCGATTACGGCAGTAGTGGGCGATTCTTTCACGATCTCCATATTGGTTACAGGATTAAGGATGCCATCGTTGATCCTGTCAAGATAGATGGGTTTGAGCCGGTTTACGCCATGGGAGTCAAAGCCAAGCTTGTCTGCCTTTACCAATACATCGGCCACAATACGTGCATCGTCTTCCGGTATACCCGCTTTTACCATCACCTCCACCATGAAATTTTCGATCACTTCAAAGGGAATAAATCTTTCTTCTTTAGTCATAGTTTGTTAGTTTTTAGTTTAGGTTCCAATATTCCAAAATTATGATTTTACACTCTTAAAAAAAATATTATGGGATTAAAAAAGAAAATAATTGGGTCGAAAAAAGATTAATTGCATACAGTTTTCAGTTTGATTGGTTAAATTTGTGAGATCATCCTTTATCCAATTAATAAAAAAACATTTGTGTAATTATTGTTCATTCAATTATGGAATTTAAATATGATTTTTATCAGAGAGGAAATATTTCATATTTACGCTTGCTTTTAGGGGGCTTTCTTTTCTTCTCAACCATTTATTTATTCATCTATGAGAATTTCTTTTCATGGGGAATCAGTATTATGTACATTCTTATTGGATTGGGATTAATCTTTGAGGGGCTGGGGCACAAAATCCTGGGCTTTTTCGGCGAAAAATATATCGCGATAGATAGTTTTGGAATGCTCTTCAAAATGTCCACTTTTCAAAAAGGCATATTTTTTTCGCGCAACGATGTAAAAGGCATCGCGGTTAAGCCCGGAAAGATTATCATCGAAACTGATAATCAAAAGAAAAGTATTAACATAACTTCTCTTGCTCCTCAGCTAAGACACAAGTTACTTATGGCAGTATTATCTTTTTCGAGTGATAATGAAATAAAAACCAGCAAACAAGGCTACCTGGAAAAGTACAAATGAACTCTTTTCTGAGTACAAACGTTTATTTTCTAAAGAATTATTCATTTTAAATCTTTTCACTCATGGCAAAAACAAAACAACTTTTCGGATTGATAGTAGGATTTGCAGCAGGTACATTTTTGGGGGCTCTCTTCACCGCCGCCGGCAAATCAAAATCTGACAAAAAGAAAGAAAAAGAAAAGGAAGCGAAAGTTGTATTTGAAGGTTGATGCTTTTGTGGTAAAAATTGCAAGATATTGTTCTGACCTGACTTATCAACCGGATCAGTAAAAACAGTTTTTCCTATCCGGCACCAACAACCTCAAAATACAATGAAATATGGAAAACATTCAAAGGGGAGGGTTGAATTTATACCAGTTTTCTAACTTGGGGAGGTATGGAGAGATTTCGCATTTTATTACTTCCCGCGAAGGGGGATTCAGCAAGGGGCCCTTCAAGAGTTTGAATACAGGGTTTCATGTGGGAGATAATGACTGGGACGTGCTGCAGAACCGCAAAAAACTCGCTCATATGCTGGGTTGCGATCTGGGCAATTTCACTTTTGCCTCACAAACCCACAGCAGCAATCTGGCCATTATAGATGTGTGTAAAAAAGGGAAGGGAAGTACCGATTTTGAAACAGCTATTGCCAATACCGACGGCATGGTTACCGGGGTACCAGGAATTTACATTTGCATCCAGGTTGCTGATTGTGTGCCGATCTTACTTTATGATCCCAGGCAAAAGGTGGTTGCCGCTGTGCATGCTGGTTGGAGAGGTACTGTACGCAGGATTACAGAAGCTGCTGTAAAGATGATGATGCACACTTTTCAATCTCAACCTTCGGATATTATTGCAGGTATTGGCCCTTCCAATGGTCCATGTTGTTATGAGGTGGGCGAGGATGTACACCACGAAGTATGTAAATGCCTCGACAATCATAAGGATGTGATCAAACCTGCAGATAAACCGGGAAAATACTATTTCGATCAATGGCGGGCCAACTATTTGCAGTTGAGAAACTGGGGCATTCCCGAAGAAAATATTGAAACTGCCGGAATTTGCTCCCAGTGTCATAGCGAAACCTTTTTCTCGGCCCGCAAGGATGAGGGGGTTACCGGGCGAACTACCGCCGGTATTATGCTGAAAAAAACGGTATGATCAAATCTCCTGCAGCAAAGCAAAATTTGGATGGCAAACCTTTATTTCCTTTGCAAACAGGAATTAAGGGACATGCTATTTGATTGGCACCACAAAAATCGTTACTACTTCATTTTACCGGTTTCAGCCAGCCCCGTTGATCTATTTTCCCCTTGACGGGCAATTCATTACAATTATTCATATTTTTGCCTAAAAAACTTACATGCCCTTCAAACTACGTTCGGATTTTAAACCTACAGGGGATCAGCCCGATGCCATTGCACAACTGGTTAAAGGAATTGAAGCCGGCATCCCTTTCCAAACCCTGCTGGGGGTGACGGGTTCGGGAAAAACCTTTACCATTGCCAATGTTGTGGAGAAAATACAGCGACCTACCCTGGTGCTTAGCCACAACAAAACCCTGGCCGCACAGCTTTATGGGGAGTTTAAGCAGTTTTTTCCCGACAATGCCGTAGAATATTTTGTTTCATATTATGATTACTACCAGCCCGAGGCATTTATCCCCACTACCAATACCTACATTGAAAAGGATTTATCCATCAATGATGAAATAGAAAAACTAAGGCTAAGTGCTTCAAGTGCATTGCTTTCGGGCAGACGGGATGTGCTTGTGGTTAGTTCGGTATCCTGCATATACGGTATTGGCAATCCTGACGATTTCAACGAAAACATCATTCACCTGAGCAAAGGAGACGTCATCAGCCGTAACAAGCTGCTTCATCGCATGGTGGAGAGTCTTTACAGCAGGACCCAGGTTGATTTTACCCGGGGCACTTTCAGGGTAAAAGGCGATACGGTTGATATTTTTCCCGCTTATGCCGATTTTGCCTTCAGAATCCTTTTCTGGGATGATGAAATTGAAGGGCTGGAAAGTTTCGACCCGCTGACAGGTCATAAGATTGAAGATTACCAGCAGATATCAATATATCCGGCCAATATTTTTGTCACTTCAAAAGACCGGATGTCTTCTGCCATACGTACAATCCAGGATGATATGGTACGGCAGGTGGATTACTTTAATGAAATTGGCAGGCCCCTGGAAGCTAAAAGGCTGGAGGATCGGGTAAATTATGACCTTGAGATGATGCGCGAGTTGGGGTATTGCTCGGGAATTGAGAACTATTCCCGGTATTTTGATGGCCGCAAACCCGGCTCCCGACCTTTTTGCCTGCTCGACTTCTTCCCTGATGATTACCTGATGGTAATAGATGAAAGCCATGTAACTGTACCCCAGGTTCATGCCATGTATGGCGGCGACCGTTCGCGCAAGCAGACCCTTGTGGAATACGGATTTCGTCTCCCTGCTGCCCTGGATAACCGCCCCCTTAAGTTTGACGAATTTGAGAATATGATGAACCAGGTTATCTTTGTTAGTGCAACACCTGCCGATTATGAGCTCAAAAAAAGTGAGGGCGTAGTGGTAGAGCAATTGATAAGACCTACCGGCCTGCTGGAACCTGTAATCGATGTAAGGCCCAGCCTCAACCAAATCGACGACTTGCTGCATGAGATCAACATCAGAACAGAAAAAGGTGAGCGCACCCTGGTTACCACCCTTACCAAGAGAATGGCCGAAGAGTTAAATAAATACCTGGATAATGCCGGTGTCAAAACCCGCTACATACACTCCGATGTGGATACTGTAGAGCGTGTAGAAATACTCCGCGATCTGCGCCTGGGGGTAACCGATGTTCTCATTGGTGTGAACCTGCTCAGAGAGGGACTTGACCTGCCGGAAGTATCGCTGGTAGCCATCCTGGATGCCGATAAGGAAGGTTTTCTGCGCTCGGAAAGATCGCTGATACAAACTGCAGGGCGTGCGGCAAGGAACATCAACAGCAGGGTGATCATGTATGCCGACAAGATGACCGATTCTATGCAACGCACCATAGATGAAACCAACCGCAAAAGAGAAAAGCAACTGAAGTACAACGAAGAAAACAACATCACCCCGGAACAGATCAAGAAATCGGTTGAAGCAATACATGGGCAAACCTCAGTGGCAGATACACGCATAAAAGCTTCGCAGGCCTACGTTGAAAACCAGGAAGTGGACATTGCAGCTGACCCCGTGGTTCAGTATATGAACAAGGAGCAACTGCAGAAAGCCATGAACAACACACGCAGAAAAATGGAAAAAGCAGCCAAAGAGCTTGATTTTATTGAAGCCGCCCGTCTTAGGGATGAAATGTTTGCACTGGAAAAAATTTTTAAGGAAAAGTTTTTGTAACACAACCATGCCGGTTGATAACCCCCTGTTGAAAATGATTAATTTCGGCAATACAAAATTACAATTCCAACCGCTAAACCTTTTAATCTTCTTTTTATGAATATTACTGAGCTACTCAAAAAGAACAAAAACAACTTCAGCCCGCTTTTTCAGCCCGATCTTACCGCTGATAATACCCTTATGATAGATTTCAGCACATCCAACCCGGAAATGAAAAAGCTTGATTTTATGGATCAGCAAATGATGAATGATTTTGTTTTTGGGAAGATAAAGGCAGCAGGAAAAACCTATGGGTATGGTGGCTATCTCGAAGACAGGGAACTGTACCGACGTAGCATGGTGTTCAATACCGGAAATGGTGACAGCCGCAGTATACATTTGGGCACCGACATATGGACCCAGGAAGAGAAACCCATCCGCTGCCCCCTGGATGGGAGGGTACACAGCTTCAACAACAACACCAATTTTGGCGATTACGGCCCCACCATCATCCTGGAACATGTCCTTGGAGAAACCAAATTTTTTACCCTTTACGGCCACCTGAGCAAAGAATCCTTAAACGGCATGTTTCCCGGAAAATATATTAATAAAGGCCAGATCTTCTGTTATGTGGGCAATTCAAGGGTCAATGGCGAATGGCCGCCACACCTTCACTTCCAGCTTATTACCGACATGATGGACAAAGAGGGTGATTTTTTTGGCGTTTGCCACAAGAACGAAGTGGCCAAATATAAAAAACTTTGTCCCGATCCCTCCGTGTTTTTTTCCCTGTAAAGCTTGTAAGCCAAAGGTTTTTTTGCTAAAAACCCAAGAAAATAATAGTTTTGCACACTCATTTGTAAAAGTAAAACCTAATAAAGTGGACGTATTCGATAAAATATCCCGCAATATGGGACCCCTGGGTCAGTATGCTGACCGTATCCATGGTTATTTTGCCTTCCCCAAACTTGAAGGGGATGTATCTAACAAAATGAAATTCAGAGGCAAGGAAAAGCTTGTCTGGAGCCTCAACAATTACCTGGGATTGGCCAATCATCCCGAAGTAAGAGAGGTAGATGCCCAGGCCTCCAAAGATTACGGGCTGGCCCTTCCCATGGGAGCCCGCATGATGTCAGGACAAAGTGATTTGCATGAACAGCTCGAAAGAGAGCTTGCTGCCTTTATGGGAAAAGAAGCAGCATACCTTCTCAATTATGGCTACCAGGGAATGGTATCCATCATTGATGCTATCGTAGATCGCAAAGATGTAATTGTGTACGACTCAGAATCACATGCCTGTATCGTCGACGGCGTACGTCTGCACCTGGGCAAAAGATTTGTTTTTCCGCACAACAACATCGAAAACCTGAAGAAACAGCTTGAGAGGGCCACCAAAGTGACCTCCGAAACAGGTGGAGGTATCCTGGTGATTACCGAGGGGGTATTTGGCATGTCGGGCGACCTGGGAAAACTGGATGAAATCGTAGCCCTTAAAAAACAATACAACTTCCGCCTTTTTGTGGATGATGCTCACGGTTTCGGAACCATGGGCCCCACAGGTGCCGGAGTAGGGGAGCATCTGGGAGTAAACGACGATATTGACATCTATTTTGGCACTTTTGCCAAAGCCATGGCGTCCATAGGTGCTTTTGTTGCCGCAAAAAAGGAAGTGGTATACTACCTGATGTACAACATGCGGAGCCAGATCTTTGCCAAATCTCTTCCTATGCCACTGGTAGTAGGGGCTCTTAAAAGGCTCGACATGATAAGGAAACACCCTGAACTGCGTGAAAACCTCTGGACCATAACCAATGCTTTGCAAAAAGGATTGCGCGAAAGAGGATTTAACCTGGGCAATACACAATCGCCTGTTACACCGGTATTTCTGTCTGGCGAAGCCAGTGAAGGAACCAACCTTGCTTATGATTTAAGAGAAAATTTCAATATTTTCTGCTCCGTAGTAGGTTATCCCGTTGTACCCAAGGGTGTTATCATTATTCGTATTATCCCCACAGCCGTACACACACTTGAAGATGTGGAGTATACCCTGGAAGCTTTTACCACCATTAAGGAAAACCTCGATGCCGGTAAGTATTCTTCAGGGGAAATTGTAAATATCTTTGAAGAGCGCTAAAGATAAGAGATAATAATACCGTAATGGTATTTACAACCCAAAACCCATGATTTGCATGAATTGCCCCTGGCGAGACCTGCTTATCATGGGTTGATTTTTTTTGGGGGGAATAGGCTTAGCTAAGAAAGGCAAAAAATACCAATATTCAGGGACTATCGGATTTGGGAGCCTCTGCTAAAGGAATCCTGATCACAAACTCGGCCCCATTTTCTTTGTTTGTTGCCCAAATCACTCCTTTCATATTTCTCTCGATAATGGTTTTTGACATATATAAACCCACCCCGGTTCCTTTGCCCTGCTCCTTTGTTGTAAAGTAGGGATCGAAGATTTTATGAATAATGACAGGATCGATACCTCCCCCGTTATCCGTTACACTTACATTAGCCATTTCATGACTGGCAGATGCAGTAATGCGTATTAATGGCTCTGATACCTCATTATACAACAAGGCATCGCGAGCGTTATTAATAATATTAAGCAGAACCTGGGCAAATTCACTTTCGTAGCCAAACAAAACAATATTATGATCAATATCGGTAATTAGTTTTATTCCACTATTCTTTAGGGTTGCATCGATAAAGGATATTGATTTCTTCACCACATCGAACAAAAAGAAACTTTGCATTTCCCGGTTGGGTTTAAAGAAATTCCTGAAATCATCGATTGTTTGTGACATGTAAGAGAGCACGGCTTTTATATCAGCTTCACTCTTATCAATATACATACTATCGATCTCGCCAAAACGGAATGCATCAGTAAGGTCGTATACCATAAGACTTAGTGCATTGAGGGGTTGTCGCCACTGATGGGCGATGTTTCCTATCATTTCTCCCATGGCAGCCTGCCGGGACTGCAACAGCATCAGTTCATCCTTCTCCCTGTTCTTTTTCACTTCTGCCATCACCTGGTTTTCAAGGGTTTCGTTGAGTTCTTCCAGCAACTGTCTTTGAAGTTTCAGTTCATTTTCTACTTGTCTGCGGCGTTCTACTTCCTGCTGCAGGTCCTGGTTGAGCATTTTATACTCCCAGTTGGTAACCTCCATATCCATGAGGGTTTTTTCCAATTTTTCCTCCATCAGTTTCCTCCCGGTAATATCTTCCTTGATGGCAAGGTATTCCATAACCTTTCCACGTGCATCTTTTACAGGAGTTATGGTTGCCGATTCCCAGTAATATTCGCCTGATTTTTTCTTGTTTTTAAACTCCCCTTTCCATACATGACCTGAAGATATTGTTTCCCACAGTTCACTGTAAAACTTATCAGACTGTTCACCCGATTTCAGAAGGCGTGGGTTTCGCATATATGCTTCCTGCAAGGTATAGCCTGTAGTTTCTTCAAACCGTGGATTGGCGAATACGATATCTCCCTCAAGGTTGGTAATAACTATGGTATTAGCACTTTGCATTACGGCCTCATTGAGCCGTTTAAACAATATACTTTCTTCTATTCTGCCTGGATAAACAGATTCCAATGCTTTGCGGAGATTTTCGACCCTGTTCCGATACATTATCTCATCAGAAATATCTCTCAGCGTAACCATTATATATTCCGGATCCCAGTCGAAGAAACTCAGTTCGACAGAAAAATACTTTGGTGTTTTTCCAGCGGTGGTAAGTTTCACTTTTCCCTTGTTACTTCTTCTGCTCTTGATTACACATCTGAGTTTCTTTTTCAACAGATCATACAACTGGGGCTGCAGCAAATCTTCTGCACTGTGCAATCCCTCTTTTGCCGGGGTCAATTGCAATGCATCAAAGCATGCCTTATTGACGAAAACCAACTGATGGTCAATGGTAAGAACCATTACCGGAAAGGATAAGTTATTGAGAATTTGAAAGGGTAATTCAGCAGAAACAAGGCTGGTTTTATTAATTTGATGGGAAAGATTATTCATTCTTATTTTTCTTGATGCGGCATAATGTCAATTTTAATGACACGGGTTGTTTCAGAAAATGCTTCATCAAGCCAGACAATCTGCTCCATTGATTTAGCAAAATCGTGTTCTTTATTGAGGGCATCCATAGTTTTTAACACTTCAAACATGCGACTGCACCCTATGGTTGCACTAAGGCCTTTAAAGGTATGAACCGCTTGATAGAATTTATCATAGTTGGCTTCGGCGGATGAAGTTTTGATTTCATTGATCAATTCATATGCATCGTCAATGAAACTTTGAAAGAGCTCTGCCAGGTAGGCGGGATTACCGGCAGTGCTTTTCCTGAGCATCCTGAGGGTAGCCGGGTTGAGAACTGGGATAGTACCTATATTTTCCATAAATTCGTTATACTTAATGAATGTAAATCATTTTTGCCTCTTTTTCTTTACACCATTGGTTTTGGGCTTGGGCTTGTGCTGATAGTGCCACTTATGGATTTTTTCGTAAAGCTCGGGTGCATTTATTGGTTTACTGATAAAATCATTTACTCCTGCTTTAAAATAACGGTCTTTATCCTCATCAAGAACATTGGCCGACAAGGCAATAACCGGTGGGTGTGATTTCATTCTTTGTTTCATTACCTTTAGGGTTTCGATGCCATCCATAACCGGCATAACCATATCTAGCAATACAACATCAAAGTTTTTACTGGTGAGCAGGTCAAGAGCTTCCTGGCCATTGGCAGCCATTGACACTTCACAACGGGCATGCACCAGCATGAGCGAAATCACCTTTTGATTGATTTTTTGATCTTCGACACATAAAACTTTAAGCCCTTCAATATTGAAAGAATTCTTTGCAACTTTTGATTTGTTATTTTTTTCTGTTGACTTTTGTGGTGTTGAAGCTAAAAAGGTAAAGTAAAATGCGATACGATTATCTTCGCTCTTATCAATCCCCAGGCTTCCTTCGAGCATTTCTACCAATCGGCGGGAAATATTCAATCCAACAATCAGATTATCTCTTTTATGTAAAAAAGTGTCCTCTTGCCCCCGGGCAGGTTTCAATACATTTTTAATGGCGTCAATATCAAAAGACTTATTTACATGGAAGATTTCCATCATCATCATGATCTTATCATCAGAAAGAGTTTCACAACTCACCACAAGATCAACCTTTCCTTGATCTGTATTTTCTGCAATTACAGCAACGAGGCTTGAAATAACCTGGTATAACCGGGCCTGATCTGAAACGATAGAAACAGGAACGTCAGGATTTATATGGATGCTTAATTCGAGTTCTTTATTGCGTGTGAGCACGGCAAAAAGAGCATTGACACGGTCCATTAGTTGATTGAGGTCGAACTGAGCTTTGTTAAGCCTGAATTTTCCTGCCTCGATTCTTTGCAGATCGAGGATATTGTTTACTATATTAAGCAGGTTAATGCTTGAATCCTTAATTGTTTTCACCAGCTCTATCTGGTCGCTATTCAAATCGGTCTTTTGAAGGAAATCAACCATACCCATTATACCTGTAATAGGTGTTCGCATTTCGAAGCTCATATTGGCCAGTACCTGCTGTTTGGCTTCAGAAGTTTTCAGCGCCAATTCGGCGTGGTGCTGCAGCTCCTGGTTATGCTTTTGCTCAGTTATATCCTGAACCGTAAAAACACAACTACCTTTTCGGCTATCTTCTGTTTTGATTATCTTGCCTATTGAAAAAATGTGCCTTATTGCACCAGTATGGATAACAATACGGTAATTTGCGGTTACACTGCCTGACAATTTACCTGCAACAAGTTGCTTTTCGAAATCCAGAAATTCTTGTTTGTCATCGGGATGAATCAGCTCTAAAAACCTGGTATAATCAAAGAACTTTCTTCTTTCAGGTGTTATATCAGCGATATCAAAGAATGTTTCAGAAAACTCGCAGTGATTATTGTCGAGATTCTTCTCCCAGTTACCAATTTTAGCAATTTGCTGTACTTCCTGAAGTTTTTCACGATTATCGCGTAATACTCTTTCAAGGTGTTTGGATTCAATGATCTGGCCAAACTTTTCGGAAATATTCTTCAGTAATATCTTTTCATTGAAATGGAAGGGATCTTTATTAATATTGGGTTTTTCCTCCAGATAACATACTTTTATATACCCAAGTTTTTTCTTTTGAACCTTAATGGGAACAGAATAGGACCATGGAGTTTCCCTGTAGTTTTTGGAGGCGAAAGCCTTTTTATCGAAAACAATTTCTACTCCAATATCATGACTGTATCTTAGCCCCACTGGAATGATCTCCAGTGATTTTTCCATGATCTCCTCAAATGTGATGCCTGGCACGCCAGATAAATCGGTAATATCATACAAGCAGTTGAGCTGCTTGATTTTCTGGTTCAGATTTGCTGTAAGTTCGCTGTAAGTTTGTTCAGATTTCTTTTTTTCTGTAATATCGGTAATGAGAGCCACACAACCTTTGGTTTTCAGATTTTCATCCAGTATGGGTGCAGAGCTCAAATTGGCCCACATTACATCTCCTGCAATACTTTTCATTTTGATCTCATAGTGATCAGAGATACCCATTTTCTGCAGTTCCACTTTTTCTTTAAAGAGTTTAACATCTTCGGGAGTAAGCAGAAACTCCTCAAGCGATTTACCCAAAACCCCGTTACGATCTTTGGCTCCCAGCAATTTGTATCCTTTAAGATTAACAAATTCAATTTTGTTTTCACTATCCAAAACAAGGAGCCCTTCATTAAGGGTTTTGATAAGGGTTTGATAATTTTCTTCGCTTTGCCTTAATGCTTTTTCGGTTATAATTTTATCCTGCAGAGTGTTCCGCAGTCTTTCAATATGCTTTCTTCTATCCCTGAATCTCAGAAACATTAATACGGAAAACAGGGAAATGAAAAGCAAAAACAGGATCGCAAAAATGAGAATTAACGCATTTCTCTCGAACCTGAATTTGTAGTTTTCTTCATTTTGCTGTGCATCATAGATCTTCTCATTGAAATAAGTGATCCTGTTCATGAGCTGACTATTGTAAATCTGTTGGTTGAGCTCGGTATAGCGTTGCAGATTTTGATATGCCTCTTGAAGGTTTCCTGAAGCCTGGTATATTTGCGAAAGAGAGAGGTAATTATCCCTGATAAAAGATTTGATTCCAATCTCGGCAACAATTTCCTGGCTTTGTTGTAAATAATTGATGGCCTGGGGCAAATATCCGGTTCGCTGATAAACGAGACCAATATTTCTCAGAATCACAGCCCTAAGCCCCACCACATTTACTTCGCGTAAAAGATCCAATGAAGCATTGTAATAAAACAAAGCAGTTTCATAGTCTTCCGATTCACGGTAAATATTGCCAATATTATTATTGAGGAAGGCAATATGTTGCAAATCTGAACTATTTTTTGCCAGAACCATTGCCTCATTATAAAACTCAAGAGCTTTGGTCAGTTCCTTCTCAAACCAATGAAAATTACCAAGACCCGATAGTGCCAACACGATCTGGTTGGTATCTGAAACGGCAGATGCCAGTTCAAGGGCTTGCTGATAATGTCCGAGGGCAAGTTTATTCTCTCCAAGGTTGCGGTACAAGACACCAAGATTATTCGCAGATAGAGCGATTAAAGATGTTAATTCCTCACTTTGCGCAAGTTTATATGCCTGATGGGTAATATCCAATCCTTCATAAAGCTCTCCCTGGTATCTGAATATAGCGCCAATGAAGTTACTCGCTTCGATCTTCATTTCATGATCCTGGGTTCTCTCAGCAAAGGCAATTACCGAGTCGAAATAAACCATAGCAGTACGAAAACGGGCCTCATTGAAATAAAGCTCAGCCAGGTTGTTCATGGCTTTGAATCTCAGATTCTCATTCTTATGCAGTATGGAGTATTGATAAGCAAGGTTGGCAAATTCCATCCTGGCCTCATGCGACCAACGTATTCTGTCTGAAGATTTGGCCAAAAGGTCATGGATCAATTGTTGTTTATTGGCCTCAGAAAGGCTATTCCAGGTTAAAATATCGTACTGGTTTTCTGCCTGCCTGGCAGAAATCGCTTCTACTGTAAATAAGGAAAATAAAAAAGAAAAAAACAGAAGAGCTACGCGTATTTTCATGAAGCAGGAATGGTAAAAATAAACAGTGAAAATTACGAATTTTTCAGTTAATTTCCTTGTGAAATACCTGATTTTATCACAATTACACAAAAAAGGCTATATCCTAAAAAAGCTTAGACCTTTTGGCGAAAAATGACAACAAAATATTTTCCAGCCCGGAGTTGATATCGGCAGGAATAAAATCGATCTGGTATTGCATGCATTTCAGCTTTACTTTTTCAAAGAATTTATGCAATTCCCGATGGTAAACTTCTTTGATCTGCGAAGGATTTATTTTCATTTCTTTGCCTGTTTCCATATCAATAAATCTGTAGGGCCGGTTCTGATAATCCAGCTCAAGTTCTTTCTTCCTGTCATACACATGAAAAAGCACCACTTCATGCTTGTTATGTCTTAAGTGCTGCAATGCATTAAAAATATCATCAGTTTCTCCAACATTTTCCATCAGGTCACTAAAAATAATCACCAGGGATCTTTTGTGGATCTTATCGGCTATTTCATGAAGAATCTTTGCGGGATTAGACTTTTCATTCAGTTTTTGATTTTCGTTGAGAAGCATTCTTTCCAAAACGGAAAAGATAAATTTGGTATGGGCAGTATTGGATTTGGCAGAAATGTGTGTATTGAGACTTTCGGCAAAAACACTTAAGCCGGTGGCATCGCGTTGTTTTTTCAGGACATAGATCAATGATGCAGCTGCCTTTACTGAAAAATCAATTTTGGAGGGCAGATCATGCGATTGGCCCCAGGCAGGAAAAAACATGGATGAAGAATTATCAATTACAAGCTGACATCTCAGATTGGTTTCCTCCTCAAACTTCTTCACGTATAGTCTTTCTGTTCTGCCATATAGTTTCCAGTCGATATGCTTGGTGGATTCGCCGGGATTATAGATGCGATGTTCAGCAAATTCTACCGAGAATCCATGGAAAGGACTTTTATGCAATCCTGTAAGAAACCCCTCCACCACCTGCCTGGCCAGCAGTTCAAGGTTTTCATATCTTTTAAACTTGGGAGATTCGAGTTGATTTGTCATCTTATCAGCATCCTTAATATTTTAATGGTAATTGATCGCAATGATTATGAAGAAAAAAAGGGTGTCTTCATAACTCGTAAGACACCCTTGTCAGATTCTTCATTCCGGTATTCAGAGCAAATTCTCAATTTTGGAAGTAAGCATAGACTTTGGCACAGCACCAACCTGCTTATCTGCTACTTCACCATTTTTAAAGAATAAAATTGTAGGAATGTTGCGGATACCATATTTTTGAGCAACCTCGGGGTTGCTGTCCACATCAAGTTTGCCAACAACAGCCTTACCTTCATACTCGGCTGAGATTTCATTTACGATGGGTGCAACCATTCTGCAAGGCCCACACCATTCTGCCCAGAAATCAACCAAAACAGGTTTGTCTGATTTGAGCACCATTTCTTCAAAATTGCTGTCTGTCAATTCTATTGCCATAGTGTTTGTTTTTGAGAGTTTTTTTTAAGTTGATTACAAAAATAAAACTTTTATCTGAACTTTGTCGGGAAAACATCAGGCTGGAAGCCCGGCCAGAGATCCACAAATGATTAGTTGAGTTTGAAAGGAATATCGATCATCTTGAGCAATTCACTCAGGAAACCAACCGGTTCTACCTTCATTTTTCTTGCCAGCAATTCAACGGAGCTACGTTCAATTTCGTCGCGCAGTTTTATTTTAAGTCTGCAATTGCCTTTATGCAATTTGGCCTTTTGGGTGAGAAAGTCTATAAACTCTGTATTAACCTCAGAAACCGGTATCTCCAGCATAAGATCAGTAGCCATCTTTTCTACCACATCGGTTAGCAGCATCATCGACTTGATCTTCAACTCATACTGATCTGACGACTTGAAACGAGGTGCTATATGTGCCTTTACATACACAAAGCTTTCTTTTTCCAGGAAATGCTTCACTTTCAGGTAATCCTCCGAAAAAACATTGATTTGTACCGAGTCGGTATAATCTTCTATGATGAAAGAACCAAATGGTTTTCCATTCTTGGTGTACCGGTGTTGGGCGCCAAGGATCACACCAGCAAAGCTCACATCGCGGTTTTTGAGTTTATCCAGGTCTTGCAACTGGGAGAGGTTATGGCTACAGTAGTTTTGGATTTGAATTTTAAAATTATCCAGCGGATGTCCGGATATATACATACCAGTAACTTCTTTCTCTTTTTTGAGCATTTCCAGTTTTTCCCACCTGGGGCATTCGGGCAATTCGGGGTCGGGCATTACTGTTTCTTCCGCTTCTCCGAAGAGATTCATCTGCGAAGAGTTTTTCTGCTGTGACTGGGCGTTGGCATAACGAATGATCTTATCAATAAAATTCGGACCATTCTCTTCTTCGCTATGGAAGAATTGTGCACGATGCACGTTTTCGAAGCAATCAAAAGCACCTGCCATTGCCAGGGATTCAATAACTCTTTTATTGACATTGCGCAGGTTGATACGCGTCATAAAATCGATAAAATTCCGGTAGGTGCCATTGAGCTCTCTTTCCTGAACAATATTTTCCACGGCCCCCTCGCCTACACCTTTAATGGCGCCAAGGCCAAAACGGATAACCCCCTTATCATTCACCACAAAGTTGAGTGCACTTTCATTGATGTCAGGGCCTGCCACTTCTATGTTCTGGCGCTGGCACTCTTCCATAAAGAAGGTGATCTTTTTCAGGTCGCTGAGATTATTGGTAAGCACAGCCGCCATGTATTCGGCCGGATAATGTGCCTTGAGGTAACCTGTGCGATAGGCAACCACAGAATAGGCCGCGGAGTGAGACCGGTTGAAGCCATACATGGCAAATTTGGCCATTACATTGAATATCTCCTCGGCTTTTTTCTTGTCAACACCTTTCTGGAATGCGCCTTCTACAAAGATGGCCTTTTGCTTTTCCATTTCTTCAGGCTTTTTCTTACCCATGGCCCGTCTTAATATATCGGCAGCTCCAAGGGAATACCCGGCCATGATCTGCGCTGCCTGCATAATTTGCTCCTGGTACACCATAATTCCGTGGGTTGGCGTAAGTATCTCTTCCAGCCAGGGATGTGGATATTCGGTTTTTTCCACTCCGTGTTTGCGGTTGATAAAATCGGGTATAAAATCCATGGGTCCAGGCCTGTACAGCGCATTCATGGCTATAAGGTCTTCAATATTTGTGGGTTTAAGTTCTTTTAGGTATTTGCGCATACCTGCCGACTCAAACTGGAAGGTTCCTACGGTATCGCCACGCTGGTAAAGCTTAAAGGTAAGTTCATCATCAAGGGGTATCTGTTCCGGGTCAATGGTAACACCATGTCTGAGTTTGATATTACGCACAGCCTCCTTGATGATGCTAAGGGTTTTCAATCCCAGGAAATCCATCTTTAGCATCCCCACAGATTCAACGTACTTACCGTCGTATTGGGTTACTGGCAAATCTGAATCTTTTTGAACGCTAAGAGGAATACAATCTATAAGGTCGGTAGGACCAATGATCACACCACAGGCATGCACCCCTGTTTGCCTGTTGGAACCTTCCAGTATCTTGGCAAAGCGCAGGGTTTCGCGCACCAGGGGATTTTCATCATTGAGGGCCTGCCCCAGTTCGGGGATTTCCTGGTAGGCATCATGCAAAGAAGTGCCCGGTTTTTCCGGAACAAGCTTTGCCAGCCGGTCAGCCTCAGGCAGGGGCAATCGTAAAACCCTTGCCACATCACGAATTGACGATTTAGCTGCCATGGTGCCAAAAGTAACAATCTGGGCCACACGGGTTCTGCCATATTTATTGATTACATAATCCATTACCTTCTCCCTCCCTTCATCATCAAAGTCAATGTCGATATCGGGCATGGATATTCTTTCAGGGTTCAAAAACCTTTCAAAAAGCAGGTTGTATCGTATAGGGTCGATACTTGTAATTCCTGTGCAAAACGCAACAGCCGATCCGGCAGCACTTCCCCTGCCAGGCCCAACGGCTACTCCCATTTTCCTTGCTTCATTGATAAAGTCCTGCACAATAAGGAAATAACCGGCAAAGCCCATGTCTTTGATTACCTTCAATTCAAGATCAAGCCTCTCTTTTATTTGAGGAGTGATTTCGGGATAAAATCGTTTTGCACCTTCCCAGGTTAAATAATGCAGATAATCATCTTCATTTTCGAAGCCATCAGGTAAGGGGAAAATAGGCAAAAGAATATCCCTTACGATTTTATAGTCCTCAATTTTGTCAACGATTTCGCTGGTGTTGGAAAGGGCCTGTGGGATATCTTTGAAAAGTTCGGCCATTTCCTGGGGAGTTTTTAAATATTCCTGACCAGAATAACGCATGCGCTCAGTATCATCAAGGTCTTTGCCGGTTTGCAGGCAAATAAGGATATCGTGTGCCTTGGCATCTTCAGCATTGATATAATGGCAATCGTTGGTAGCAATTACTTTACGATCGAATTTTTCAGCCAGGATCAGGAGTTGTTCATTAACCGTATCCTGTTCTGGCAACCCATGACGTTGCAATTCGAGATAATAATCGTCGCCAAAAATATCAATGTGCTCCTTGATCACCTCTTCAGCTTTCTCCATGTCAGCTTTCAGGATGGCCTGGGGCAATTCACCACCAAGGCAGGCTGATGAGGCAATAACGCCCTCGCTGTATTTGCGGAGTATTTCTTTATCAATCCTTGGCGTATAGTAAAACCCTTCAAGGTAGCCAATGGAACAAATCCTGGATAAGTTTTCGTATCCGGTGCGGTTTTTTGCTAACAAAATGAGGTGATACCCGCTTCTGTCTTCTTTTCCCTTTTTGTCGTGCCTGCTACCCTCGGCCACATATACCTCGCAACCAATAATGGGCTTGATACCATATTTTGCTGCTGCACTGGTAAAATGCATCACACCATACATATTGCCATGATCGGTAATGGCAAGAGCCTTCATTCCCGAATCGGCCGCTTTTTTCATCATTACATCAATATTTGCCGCCCCGTCTAATATTGAAAAACTTGTATGTACGTGTAAATGTGTAAATTCTGCCATTCCTTTTAGTCCGTTAGATTTTCCTTCAAAAATATACAAAAATCAGGGGAAAAAGTTTTCAAATTTTCCACAATGGTTTGTTAGTTATCAACTGACATATTAACACTACCTCCCGAATCCAAATCAGTAAGCATATCGCGTCCGGATTATTCTTCCATTTAAAGGCGCAAAAAAGATGAGATCAGGCATATTTACCTGCCTTATGCATCACCTGGCAGCAATGAGTTTAAGGCATTCAATCATACCTAATTAGGCGGTCTTATGTTTTTTTACAGGCCATACTGATTTTATTGTTCAAAAAACTTTGTTATTAAGGAAAAAATCCGGAAATTTGCACCCCTTAAAATCATTAAGTTAGAATTAAATATAAAACAAAAAAATGCCAACAAGAATCAGATTACAAAGAAAAGGTAAAAAGGGCAATCCCTTTTATCATTTGGTTGTTGCGGATGGTCGTGCACCCCGGGATGGAAAATTCATCGAAAAACTTGGCACCTACAATCCTTTAACACACCCTGCCACTATCGAAATCAATTTTGATCGTGCACTTTACTGGCTCCAGGTAGGAGCTCAACCTTCAGATACAGCACGCTCTATCCTTTCCAGAGAAGGAGTTTTGCTGAAAGAACACTTGCTGAGAGGAGTGAAAAAAGGAGCTCTTACTGAAGATCAGGTGGAAGAAAAATTCCAGGCGTGGTTAAAAGAGAAATCTCAGAAACTGGAGCAGGCAGCTAAAGAAACAGAACTTTCGGAAAAAGAACTGAAGAAGAAGCGCCTTGAGGAGGAAAGAAAGATCAGTGAAGCCCGTGCTGAAGAGCTGGCCAAAAAACTAGCCAAAGAAAACCTCAAAGAAGAAAAAGCTGAAACAGAGGCTGAGGCAGAAGAAACTACTGAAGAGCCCGCTGCAGAAGATACTGCAGAAGAAAAGAAAGAAGAATAGATTTAAGCTTTTCTGTTATGATCTGTAATGGATCAAAAAGAAAAAAACCTGCCTGAGTTGAACCTCAGGCAGGTTTCTTTGCATAATAACCCCAATATAGAGTTATGGAAAAAGAAAATTGTTTTTATCTTGGAAAGCTTACCAGGGTAGTTGGCTTCAAAGGTGAAATTGTTGCTTTTATAGATAGCGACGAGCCGGAAAAATACCATGAGCTGGATGCAGTATTCGTTGATATCAACGACAATCTTATTCCTTTCTTTGTGGAATCCATATCGCCACGCAACAGGAACAACCAACTAACCCTGAAATTTCAGGATATTGACGATCATGAAGAAGCAGCCCGGTTGCAGGGCAGAGATCTTTATCTTCCTGCCAGCGCCCTCCCTCCCCTGGAAGGAGATGCCTTTTATTTTCATGAAGTAACGGGATTTGAGGTTCATGATGCCCAAAAGGGGTTTATCGGAAATGTCTTGCAGGTGCTTGATTACCCGGGAAATCCTTTATTTGAGATAAAATTCGAAAACAAAACCCTGCTCATTCCCATACAGGATCATATCATCAGCAGGCTTGACAGGGAAAACAGACGGATATTCATTGATGCTCCCACAGGATTGATTGATCTATATATGAATGAATAAAGAAGGAAAGCACAGAAAGAATAAACTTTTCAGGTTTAAGGCTTTTAGTCTTGATGATAGCGCCTCCCCTATGAAAATCGGCACCGATGCCGTACTTTTAGGAGCCTGGGGTGGTGCATATGCAAAAAGCAATGGTGCTTCTTACATTCTTGATATCGGTACAGGCTGCGGTATAATTGCTTTAATGGTAGCCCAAAAGTCTCATGCTGCGATCCACGCCATTGACATTGACTCCGGAGCCATATTGTCTGCAACAGAAAATTTTCAGGAAAGCCCCTGGAGTGAGAGAGTGAGTGCTGCCCGGTGCGCACTTCAGTATTATTATCCGCCCGACGCAATACAATACGATATAATCATTAGTAACCCGCCTTATTTCCAGGATAGTATGGTTAGTCCTTGTAAAGGCCGCACTTCTGCCCGTCATAACCAGGATATGAGCTTTGATGACCTTTTTGCGCACAGTAAAAGGCTGCTTTCTTCACAGGGAATTTTAATGATCATTTATCCTGCAAACCAGGAAAAAAGAGTTCACCAAAGTTCTGCACGATCGGGACTGGTTGAATACAAAAGGCTGAACATTTCCTCATCTGCCGGGCGAGCTCCGGTAAGGATCATCAGTGAATATTCTCTCTCAGCCTGCTCAGGGCCTCAAATATTGAGTATGAGCATTGAGAAAGAACAGCGGCATGATTTCACGGACGAATATAAAACACTAACCTTTGATTACCATCCCTTTTTTGGGTGATGCAATTTGGGATGGCCGCTGTAAGAAAGGAAGATTTTTTACTTACCCTTTCGAAGAATAAACCCTGCAATCTGCGATAAGGGCAAAACCTGATCTGCCGCTCCAAGCCTGATAGCTTCCTTGGGCATACCAAATACTACGCATGATTTTTCGTCCTGGGCTGCAGTTTTGGCACCTGCTTCCTTCATTTCCAGCAAGCCGCGGGCACCATCAGCCCCCATACCGGTCATGATAATTCCTACAGCATTTTTTCCGGCATACCGTGCCGTTGAACGGAACAGCACATCCACCGATGGCCTGTGCCTGTTAACCAAAGGTCCGTCTTTTACTTCAACAAAATATCTAGCGCCGCTTCTTTTAAGCAGAGTGTGTTTATTTCCCGGAGCAATGAGGGCTCTTCCCCTGATTACTGTATCGCCGTTCTCTGCCTCCTTTACAGTGATCTGACATATCTCGTTGAGGCGTTGCGCAAAGGAACGGGTAAAAACTTCGGGCATATGCTGTACGATCACAATGCCCGGGCTATCGGCCGGCAACCTCTCGAGAAGGTCTTTCAGGGCCTCTGTTCCACCCGTTGATGCGCCAATTGCCACTACCAAATCGGTGGTTTCAATCATGCTCATATCGGGTTTTCTTTGCGGAATAACCACATCTGCAGTATACTTGGGCTCAATTTTAACAGGGGTGGTATTTGCGGGTCTTCCTTTCAACTTGCTTATTTTGGCACCTGCGGCTGCCTTAACTACATCGCAAAGCCGAATCCTGGATTCTTCATAAAACTCACGGGTAGAAAGCTGTGGTTTTGTAATAATCTCCACAGCGCCAAACTCCAGGGCTTTCATACCGGTTTCGGTGCCGGTACTGGTAAGACTGGAAATGATAACTACCGGAATAGGATGCTGGTGCATGATTTTTTTGAGAAAAGTAAGGCCATCCATTCGGGGCATCTCAATATCCAGGGTTATAACATCGGGAACATCTTTTTGTATCTTTTGTGCAGCATAAAAAGGATCTGCAGCTGTTCCGATAACTTCTATCTCCCTGTCGGAAGAAAGTACACTACTGAGTGCCTGCCTTACTACTGCAGAATCGTCAACAATTAAAACCTTTATCTTCCCTTTTCTTTCCATTAAATAACTGATTTTTTTTATTTTCCTGCTACTACCTGCTCTGCTCCCTGCTTAGCAATCATTTTTTGCAGAACAGCGCCGGTTTGTGTATTGAACTGGATACGTCGACCATTCTTACCTCCCACACTCTGACCGGCAATTGGTATGTTCAATTCTTTAAGCATTTGTATTGCAACAGCTATATTACGCTCCCCAATATGGAACTGACTGATCTGCGTATCAATAACTTCACCCCCTCCAAATACTTTGGCAATAATATTTGTTTTTTTACAGCCAAGACTTATCATTTTCTCCACCAATCTTTCAATGGCAATATTGCCGTATTTGGGAGAGGCAAGACCTTCTCCATTCCAGAAAGGAAGCATATAATGGTTGATTCCACCAATATGGGTTACAGGATCATACAGGCAAACCGCCACGCAAGAACCCAGAATGGTGCTCACTACATGTGGCTCCTTACTTATAAATAAAGTAGATGGATAAAGAAAGTGGGTTTTAGACTCCATTAAACCTCAGTTAGAATATTTCTTCTGCATCATTGTCAAACAAAAATTCATTACCATCGCTAGCCAAAGATCTGGATGCCTCAAACAGTTGACCGGGAGGTAGTTTAATGGTAAAAACGGTTTTCTCGTGAGGCGTACTATTCATGTCAATACTTCCGTTGAGTAAATCCATGATTGCTTTGTTTACAGAAAGTCCCAATCCATGGCCACGGTTTATTGAATTGATACCTGTATCAATTCTGGAGAACCGGTCAAAAATTATTTTTTTGTTTTCTTCAGAAACTCCCACTCCCCTGTCAATAACTGAGATCAGAAGTTCATTATCATGCAGTTTTGCTTCAATGGTAACTATTCCGTCAGCAAGACTATACTTAATGGCATTGCTCACCAGATTAGAAAGTACTATTTTAAGTTTTTCAGCATCAGTAGGAAAGCAAAAGGTTTTTTCTACCCCCGGGCTCAGTAAAAGATCGTATTCCAGGCTAACATTTTTCTTTGCAGCTTCGTATTTAAACCCATCAAAAGTACTGTTTATAAGGTAGTTAACATCAACATTCATGATTTCAGGCACCCATTCTCCTGCCTCCATTCGGGCTGCAGCAAAAATATTTTTGAGCTGGAAGTCCAGGTTAAAAGCTTCTGAATGAATGAGATGCACCATCGAAATCACCTTCTCCCAGTTTTCTTTTTTTACATCAAGAATACTTCGGCTAAGCCCAAGAATAGCAGCAAATGGATTTATGATCTCGTTGGTTATATTAGAAATAAAGTGCGTTTTTAATGCTTCAGATTCTTCAAGCTTTTTATTTACTTCTTTGAGCTCCTGGGTCAATTTTTGCATTTGATCCAGCGACTCTTTTTTTTCTGTGAAGCGTCTTTCCAATTCCTGGATTAGTTGTTGATCGGTAAGCATAGCATTAGAAGGTTGAAAGTGAAATTCCTTAAGAATAGATGTTTTGATTCTTTACAGTTATGGGTTCTTCTGTATTTCATTTCATTTGCATAATCTCCCTCAGTTTTGTAATTCAGGGAAACAATTAATAATGCGAGATCATGTTTTTCTGAAAATAGTAGGTTTTAACTGTAACAGGGGTACCTGCATTCCGGTAATGGATTCACTGTGACCAAGGAAAAAGTAACCGCCTGGTTTCAGATTCCTGCACAAGCGGTTGATTACCATTTGCTGTGTCGGACGATCGAAGTATATCAATACATTTCGGCAAAAAATAATATCAAACATTTCCTGTACATTGTATTTCTCATCCATAAAGTTGAGCCGTTGGAAAGAAGCTTTTTTTCGTATTTCAGGTATCAGTCTCACTGTTGGTTTCGCCCTGTCTTTAGACCGCAGGAAGTACTTCCTTTTGATCTCAAGAGGAATATTGGCTACACGGTCTTCTGTATACACAGCATTGAAGGCTTTTTGCAAAATGCGGGTGGAAATATCGGTACCCAGTATTGAATAATCAGTTTTGCCTGCTTTTTCAGCATATTCTGAAATAACCAAAGCCAGAGTGTATACCTCTTCGCCACTGGAGCAGCCTGCGCTCCATATCTTAAGGCAATTTCCTGCAGTTTTTTCAGGTATTATTTCGGGAAAAACATGGTGAGTAAGAAAATCAAAATGGGCAGGCTCACGGAAAAAGTCAGTTTTGTTGGTGGTAACCACATCAATCATATGAATAAGCTCAAGAGCCTCTCCATCTTTGCTCAAAACAAAATCACAATATTCTTCATAGGAATTCATGTTCAGCTCGCGTAGGCGTCTCTGGAGGCGGCTTTGAAGCATTACTTTTTTTACCGGAGGCATTTTTATTCCACACTGTGTAAAAATGAATGAACTAAGCCGATCAAATACAGCATCAGGCATTTGCAGTTTATAAACGGCAGATAATGAGCTCATTGTTTCATGGGAGGATGTAGTGGTTGCTTTTTCAGCTAAGGTATTGGTCGTATTCATAGGTCGGATAAAAGAAACGTTATTATCTTTCTATAGGCAAAAGCATATACTCAGCCTCAATTGTATTTTTAAATATGCTGTACTTTTCAAACAGAAGCGGCATCAGGTTTTTAGCCTCTTCGTCATTTTTAAACCTGATCAGTCTGTCCATAAGTCTTGCTGTTGCATGAACCTGTGAGGCTCCTATATTCCCCGAAAGCCCCTTTACGGTAAGTACAATTCTCTTAAATTCATTGTTATCATTCATTTCAATAGCTGAAAGCGATTGGGTATAAATTGTTTCCATATCATCAATGAAGGATTCGAACAAAATATTCACATTGAAATTGTTAAGCTCCGCCTGCCTGATAATAAGATTGAGAGTTTTTTTGTTAACAACAGGTTTTTTTTCGATATCATCTACACTGAGGTTTTCCCGGGTTTGCACTGCGGTAACCATTTCTCTTTTTGACAGGTGCATTCGCACTTTTTCAAACAATTCACTTGCCTTTACCGGCTTTATAATGCAATCATCGAATCCTTTTTCGCGGTAGTTGTTATTGTGAGCAAATGATTCGTCGGCAGTAAGAACAATAATCGGCGGAATGCTTTCAAAGTCTTTTTTCAGGATTCTGAGCGCGGTAAGACCATCCATTACAGGCATAAAGTGATCCATAAGAATGATGTCGTAATGTATTTTTGCAAATATATCAAATGCATTTACGGTAGTTTCCCTGAACATTTCTACGGCCTGCTTACCATTGGAAGCAACAGCAACCTTACAGCCCATGTCTTCCAGGATCAGTTTGATCACCTTTTGGTTAACAACCATATCCTCTACCAACAATACCGAGCACTCGGGCAGTTCTCTTTTTTCTTGCTTCTTGTCTGCAGGTTGTAATTCTTTCATACCGGATGTATCCAGGGCGATAACAGGTACAGAAAACCAGAAGGTAGCCCCTTTATTGCGCCCTCCGCTTTTCACGCCGATCTTTCCACCCATCAGCTCTACCAGCTGGCTGCAGATGGCCAACCCCAGGCCGGTACCTTTCGCATTGGCTCCGTTTTCCAGCTGAGAAAAATCTTTAAAAAGCTGTGATTTCTCATCCCTGGCAATACCAGCGCCTGTATCTGTAACCTCCACGAGCATTGTAATTCCTTCGGCATCATTGGGAGTAAAGGAAAGTTGAAGCTCTACAAAGCCCTTTTCAGTGAATTTTATTGCATTGGAGAGAAAATTGGAAATTACCTGGGTAATTTTATTTTCATCGGCGAGGACCTGGGCAGGAAAATCATCCTGCACAGCATACCTGAAATTTATTTTCTTCTCTAAAGCGGCTGGCGTAAAAAAGGTGTGAAGATTATGTACAATTTTGGGCATAGCACATGCAACAGGCTTTACCTTCATCATACCTGATTCTATCTTTGAAAAGTCAAGTACATCATTGAGTAGTGCGAGCAAACTGTTGGATGCGGTCTTCAGGGATTCAATATAGTCTTGTTGTGTGTCATCAAGAGAGGTTCTTTCAAGCAAATGCAACAGCCCGGTAATTCCACTTACAGGATTCCTGATTTCATGGCTCAACCTTGCAAAGAAGCGTTGTTTGAGTTCTGCCGTTTGGCGCGCCACTTCCACGTCCTGACGAAGTTTTTCATTGTTCTTCTGCCAGGAAACATCCTGAATGGTAAGAATCATACGGGAAGGCTCTCCTGTCGCATCAAACTTTATTTTTCCAACAGAATGTATGTGCCTGATGTTTTTCTGCCTGTCAATGATCCGGTAATTGATTGTAAAATCAGCTTTTTTATTCTTAATAGCGTAATTAAGAATATTCTGGTACCTACCTCTGTCATCGGGATGGATCAAACCGGAAAGTTGCTGATGATCAAACCGGGAGATGATCTGCTGATCGTCAATATCAAGAATGGAAAAGAAAAGCTCATTGTACACAAATTTCTTTTCTCTGAAAAAGATGTCACAGCATCCCAGCCGGGCTATATTTTGGGTTTCGGATAGTTTATCCTGACTCATCAGCAGTTCCTGGTAAATATTCTTACTCTCGGTAATGTCAGCCATTACCATGGTAATGCCCCCCATTGCACCATTTACTCCTTTACGATGTGTAAGTTTTGCATTGAACCACAGCAGTTTATTATCTTCCTCAAGGCTAAATTCAATAGATTGGGGAGTCTTATAATCACTGACCCATTTGATAGTTTCCATCAGTTTCCTGGCGGGTTCTGATGGAAATACCTCGGTAACGTTTTTCCCTTCTATTTCTTTAATACCAAGAATCTGTAATCTGTGTGCTTTTTCTGTATGATCGGAGATAATTGTTCCATTGGCATCAAGGCTAAACACATGATCATCAATGGATTCTATAGTAGTACGAAGCATCTCTTTGGCACGAAACAACTCCTGCTTGGTTCTATGCCTGTGAATGGCGATATGAATGGCAGAAGATAAAACCCTTTCATCAAATGGCTTGATGAGAAAACCATGTGGCTCTGTTTTCATAAGACGATTCAGCGTATTTTCATCAGAGCTCGCTGTAAGATAAACTACGGGAATATCGAGAGTCCGGGTAATGATTTCCACGGTTTCAATTCCATCAATTTCTCCATCAATCATCACATCCATAAGAATGAGATCCGGGCGATGCTTGTTTGCCATTTCGATTGCTTCAGAACCACTACGGGCTTTGGCACAAACAGTACAACCCATTTCTTCCAGTTTGATTTGTATAAAACTGGATATTATGGCGTCATCCTCAACGATTAATACTTTTTTTTCCAACATAGCATTAGTATGATCCATTTACCCTCCTAAAAACTAACAGAGTCCCTAAATACTTGAATTATTACATTTTTTTGAGCAGTTGCAGCAACTCATCGTATGTGCTTTGAATTGCGCCGGCAATCAGAAAGGCTTCATCCGTTTTTCCTGCCTTAATTGCATTTTCCGTATCAGATGCCATTTGCTTGAGCCTGAAGGCACCAATAGATCCGGAGATTCCTGATAATGAATGCGAAGCAACACGGAGCAATTCGGTATCTTTACTTTTTCGTGCACGTGTAATCTCTTCCATAAGCTTATCTGCTTCTGGCTCAAAGGAGTCGATGATGTCTTGTATCACTTCAGGACTTCCCTCCGAATATTCGTGGAGCATCTGCATAGTTTCATCATCAAGCATTTCAAGATGTTTGTAATTATCTTTTATTTGATTTTGCTGATTCATGAGATTTTTTTTGTTTGATTTTGTTTTTGGCAAACCTCTGGTTTTGAAAATAAACATGGTTTATAAATAATAAACAAAATAATACTGTAAAAGCCTTTGGAAAAGCAGAAAAAATGCCGGGGAAAAGATCCGTTTCCCCGGTCATTTTACAATATTTCATTAAAATCTTTCGTATTCATCATCTTTTACACCACCCATTTCCAGTTTAACACCGCCCGACTTGTGGTTGCCATTGCCATTGCTCTTGTTTCCATTTGATTCGAAGGTTTTGGCAGTAGTAGTAGAAGTAAATGTATTAGCAGGCTTTACAACAGCTTTTTTAGTGGCTGAAGCGGCTTTTCTCTTAGCAGTTTCTTTATCGAGTCTGAAGTAAGAAACCATTTCAAGAAGCTGATCGGCCTGGCTGGAAAGCTCTTCGCTACTGGTAGCCATTTCTTCGCTGGCAGCAGCATTTTGTTGTGTAACCTGGTTTAATTGCTGTATAGCAGAGTTTACCTGTTCGGCACCAGAATTCTGCTCGATACTGGCAGCGGCAATTTCCTGTACCAGCTGAGCAGTTTTATTGATCTCAGGGATAAGAGATTGCAGGAGCGAACCAGCCTTTTCGGTTACATCCACACTTTTATTGGCTAGGGCGTTGATCTCATCGGCGGCCACCTTGCTGTTTTCGGCCAGTTTCCTTACCTCGGCAGCAACAACAGCAAAACCTTTTCCGTGCTCACCGGCGCGAGCGGCTTCTACCGCAGCATTCAGGGCAAGGATATTGGTTTGGCGGGAAATTTCACCAATGATAGAAATTTTTGAGGCAATCGTTCTGATAGATTCCAGGCTTTCGCTGGATGCTCTGCCTACCTCGGTAACACCTTCTGACACTTTTCCGGAAATTTTCTCTCCTTCGCGGGCATTATCGGTATTTTGCTGAATATTGGCAGCCATTTCTTCCATAGAAGAACTAACCTCTTCGGCAGAGGAGGCCTGTTCGGTACTACCCTGGCTCATTTCCTGCGCGGTAGAAGACATTTGCTGGCTGGCTGAAGCAATATTGTCAGATCCGGCAACAACATTGCCAATCACATCGCGCAATTTTTCTATCATTCGTTGCATGGCATTGGCAAGCTGACCAATTTCATCTTTTTGCTCGAGCAGGCTTCTGTCTATGTTAATACTAAGATCACCATCGGCCACTGTTTCGGCTACTTTTACTCCTCTTACCACACCGGAAGTTACCAGCCTGGTAATAATAAATCCAAGAATAACGGCAATGATGATCCCGATAATAATACCTCCTACCATCATGGCATTGCTGGCGGTAATAGTAGTATCACCCTGCTGTGATCCCAGCTCAGCGTCTTTGATGTTCAATTCCTTCAGTTGTGCGAAGTTTGCCATCGCTTTGCTGTGAGCGGGGTTTGATTCCTCAGCAATTAGGGTACTCATTTCCTGAAATGCCTGCACTGCTCTTTGTGCTTCGCGATTGATTATAGCAAAATAATTAAAAACGTTTTCTGCTGCTGGCACCATTACATCGAGGTAATGCCTGAAAGCCGCATCGCGGTTTCCCTGCCGGATAAGCTGCTTAATACGGTGTACTGCTTCATGGAAAGTGTCGTGATGCACCATCATATCCCTCATGTTGCGGTTGATTTCGGGATTATTGGTTTTAAAATCGGGAAGCCATTGCCCAAAATTACACCGGGTTGCATCTTCGCCCCCATCAAAGGCACGCAAAGTTTGGATGGCATTTACCGTTTGTACCTGTAATGCATAATGATCTTTCATGAATTCTTCCAGGTCGCGGTTGATCCTCATGGGATTGAGCAGATCTGTACTAATCAGTTCCTGGTGACGTTTATCAACCTGTTGAATATTAATGTTTCTCCATACCTCAATTTCCTGAAGCAGTGTGCGGTAAAGCTCCGCTTCTTCTTCAGACTGATCGAGGACAGCATACATTTCGCTGTATTCTATATATTCTGCTCTGGCATCAGCAATACTCTGAAGTATTACATTTCTGTCTTCAAATGTAAGCTGGTTGTCGAGTAGCATCTTGTAGCCGGCCTGCACCCTTTCAAGGTTAGCTTCCATTTCTCCCAGATACTGTACTGACGGCAAATTATTATCAGATACCTGGTGAAAGGTACCTCCAACATTTCGCAGGCCTATAAGCCCTATAACTCCAATGATTACTGCAATTAATACCACCGACAAAAAACCCGCCAGTATCTTGGTTCCTGTTTTTAAATCTCTGAATTTCATATTTCCCTGATTGTTTAAGATTAAAATAATTTATTTTGCCTTTCTTGTAAAAGAAATCGATAAATAGCGGCCTGCAAACGGCTCCTGCAATTCCTTTTCCCTGAAGCAGGGTCGTTTGCCGGCCCGGATTGTTAATTTACCTCTTCCCCCGATACTTCTATCTGCGATTTGGTGGCTGAATCTGCAACGGTGACAAGTTCATCGGCAGAGAATACTTTGTCAACATTAAGGACCATTATAAAATTTTCATCCATTTTCACCATTCCATGCAGGTATTCGGGGTTGAATTTGCTACCAATGGTAGGCGGTGCTTCAATATCGGCATCTGTGAGTTCAAGAACTTCTTCTACAGAATCTACAAGAGCTCCCAGGGTAAGGGGTTCACCCTCCATAACCACATTCAAGACTACGATACAGGTATCGATGGTATCCTCCTTTTGAGGCAAACCAAATTTGATGCGTGTATCGAGTACAGGCAGCACGCTCCCCCTGAGGTTGATTACACCCCTCATATAAGAAGGTGCCCGCGGCACCCGGGTTATGGGTCGAAGCTCCAGAATTTCAAGCACTTTACTTACATCAGCAGCAAACATCTCCTCTCCCAGTTGAAAAGACAGGTAGGATTTGAGAGAACTGCTGGTTTTAGAATCACTCATATTTGCTTCAGTTTAAAATTTATAAATTGATGAATTACTTTTTTTATTCCGTTAAAATTTACTTTTCAATGAGGACCGGATATAAACAACCGGCAATTATTATTAATCTGTGGTGTCCAATTAGAAAAGGGGTGTTTTAAGCCACTTCTTCCGCTTTTTGGTTCATGTTTTTGTAAAACCTTTCTCTTTTCGTAAGGGTTTCCCTATCGAAAGTGCTTATGATCTTTGCCGGATCAAGCACCAGTGCTATAGTGCCGTCTCCCAGAATGGTTGCTCCTGACACGATTTCCTGGTCTTTAAACATGCGCCCAAGAGGTTTCAACACAGCCTGGTATTCACCCACTACCATATCCACAGAAAGGCCTACCTTATAGTCATCATGGTTCACCCTGATAATCTGGTGGACTTTGGGAGCATTTTCAGTGATATTGAATTCATTTCTCAGATTGATGAAAGGTACCTGTTGACCATCAAGAACCAGCTTGTTGTTAAAAATTTTCTGAAGTTTATGATCTGATACTTCGAAACATTTATCTACAGAAGAAAGAGGTAATACAAAACTTGTACTGTTGATTTTCACCAGCAAGCCGTCAATAATAGAAAGAGTAAGAGGCAATTTTATAGTCAGTGTAGAGCCTACTCCCAATTGCGATTCAATTTCAACCTCTCCCCTGATATCAGAGATCTTTTTTACCACCACATCCAGCCCCACACCACGACCCGATACTTCTGTTACTTTGGCGGCAGTAGAAAATCCTGGCAGAAATATCAGATTCAATAGTTCTTTGTAGGAAAGATTGGATTCGGGAGAAATAAATCCCCGTGCCACAGCTTTTTGCCTTATTTTCTCTACATCAATTCCACGACCATCGTCTTTGATCTGTAAATACACATTTGTACCGGAATAATATGCCTTAAGAATGATCTTACCCGTACGGTGTTTCCCTTTTGCGAGTCTCTCTTCAACACTCTCAATCCCGTGATCAATGGCATTGCGAAAGATATGCATCAAGGGGTCAGTAAGCCCCTCAATGATGCTCTTATCCAATTCGGTTTCAGTACCTTCGGCAATAAACTGGATTTCTTTGTTGAGTTCATTGGAAAGGTCTCTGACCAGGCGCTTGAAGCGCGTCATGATGGTTTCAATGGGAATAAGGCAGATCTCAAAAGTATTGTCGCGCAACTGGCGTGAAATCTTTTCAATGTTTTCGGCAATTGCAGAAAGCTCGGGCAGGTTTTGATTTTCGGCCAAAAGACTCAGACTGGCCTGCGTAGTAACCAACTCGCTCACAAGGTTCATCAGATTGTCTAGTTTATCTGAGGAAACCCTGATATTGTTGATTTGGGTCATTTTTACGTGGGCTTTATCATCTTCTTTGAGCAGCTTTGCATCTTCAAAAATATCTTTAGATGAAGAAAGCCTGACCTTAGCTTTGAGCTTTTCAATGTCTGTTGGTGACTCGCTTTGCATAATTTCGCCGGCAATTTCAGTAAAGCAAGATTGCTTTAGCAGATTGCCTTCGGCAAGTTTATGGATGGAAAGATCGCAGGTATCTTCAACGAAAATGAAGACATCTTTGATATCATCAACAGATTTGTTTGTTGCCAGGAAAACCTCCCAGCAGAAGTAGCACTTTTCAGCATCCAGGTCATCAATACCAGGGAGACGGTAGGTTCTGAGGTAGGTTTTGCAGTGCCCAAGGGATTGTAATTCATCTATAAGCAACAGCGGATTGGTACCGTTTTGAAAGATCTCTTCATGGGGGGTCACTACAATAAAATAGGTAGGCACCTTGTCGTATATGACAGATTTGTCGATTGTGCATCCATCGTCAGAAGGCCCACTTTCAGGATTAGCCTCCTGATTGTCAGGCGCTTGCTTATCACCCATACCAATAACCTGGTGAATGCGTGAAAGCAACAGCTTGTGGTTGCTGTAGCCGGCGGCATTGAGTTGTTCGCCATTTTCGAGCAATAGCTTCAGATGGTCTACAGCAGCCAGGGTGATATCCAGAATTTCGCGGTTTACCGTTAGCTCATCATTGCGGATCAGATCATAGACAGTCTCCAGCTCGTGGGTAAAACCATCCATTTTAGCAAAACCAAACATGGAGCTTCCACCTTTGAGAGAATGCATTACCCTGAATACCTCTTCAATGATCTTTTTATCGCGCGGGTTTTCCTCCAGGGAAAGAAGTACCTCTTCGAGGTTATTGATAAGATCAGAGGCTTCTTCGAGAAATTTCTTTTTGAACTGTTCCATCATCTAACTACTTTACTTATGGCTGCCAGCAATTTTTCGGGCACAAAAGGCTTTACGATCCAGCCGGTTGCGCCGGCTTCCTTGGCTTCCATTTTTTTTGCCTGCTGCGATTCGGTGGTCAAGAACAGGATGGGCACATACCTGTAATCATCCTTGTTTCGAATTTCCTTTATCAGCGAAATTCCATCCATCACAGGCATATGAAGATCGGTAACCACCAGATCAACTTTATCCCCATTAAAAAATTTCAGGGCATCCTGCCCGTCAACAGCCGAAAGAACCCGGTGACCTGCGTTGGACAAGGTAAAACCAACTACTTCCCTGATGCTTTCCGAGTCATCCACAATTACAATCGTTTTTTCCATTCTGTATTGGTATTTTTTTGGTGCTTCAATATTTTTTTCAATTCATACTACCCTACCTTTTGTAAAATTCCCCGCATATTATTTCACAATCCGGCCAATGGCAGCAATAAGCTTTTCAGGCATAAAAGGCTTTACAATCCAGCCCGTTGCGCCGGCATTTTTTGCTTCCATCTTGATGCTTTGCTGCGATTCTGTGGTGAGATAAAGGATGGGAGTGTATTTATAGGTATTCATTTGTCTGATCTCGCGGATCAGACCCAGTCCATCCATATTGGGCATATGCAAGTCGGTAAGTACCATGTCGAGTTGCCGGCCATCCAGGTATTGGAGTGCATCTTTGCCATCTTTGGCAGCCAATACTTTGTATCCTGCATTTTCCAGGGTAAAAATTACTACTTCTCTGATACTTTCTGAATCATCAACAATGAGTATAGTTTTATCCATAAAAACATTTCTGGTTCAACAAGTTTTACAATATTGTACTCTCTCGGGTTTGCAGTCCTGCTTATTTTACAGGATAGGCAATGCCTGCATTGGCAAGCAGATTCTTTAGATCGTAGGGCAAATCAAAAAAGATTTTGATGTTCTTTCCCTGTTCTTCAAGGGTTTTTCTGAAAGATTCCAAGATCTGCAAAAACGATACATCAATTCCAGAAACATCTTTTGCCATGAGTTCTACCGATTTATAGTCTCCGGTGTGGTTTTGCAGAACAGATCTGATTTCTCTGGCATTCTGCAATGTAAGATATCCCGAGAAAGTCATCCTGGCTTTCTTTCCCTGAGGATCATCGGTAATGTCGGTTTTGAATCCGAAGGTCTGCATAATTTGTGCTTTTTAAGTGTTGTGGTACAAGGGCTTTTTGAGCTTATAGCAACAAAATGCTATATTTCGTGCTAAAACAATTCAACATCATTTCCTTCATAGTTGGTATTGATTTCTTCGGCAATACTTACCGGGATTTTTGCATTTTCATCCAGTGATCCAAAAACCTTCTTTTTATGGATGATTCTTTCTGATTTCATGGTGTAATATTTCTCAATCCTGTCGAGACCTGCTTTTTGCTCAGACTCATTAAAGTACTGATGTCCGGTCTTTTTGAGTAAGGTATTGATTTTTTCAAATTTCAGAATGAGATTGTCAACCGTTTTATCAAAGAAAGAATAATACTGCACGCTTTCAATTACCTCATTACAATCATGGCTTATTTCGGTACTTTTTTCCAATACTTCCTGCTGAATGCTATCTATAAAGAGAAAAGATTCCATGATACTGACGAAGGATTCTTCAGCCTCATCCAGTGCTTTATTGATCTTTTCCATTCCCCGCCTGTCATAAGCATAGGATTGATTGCTTTTCACCATGTCCTTCAAAAGGTTATTGGTATTGGTAAAAAGAGTTCTGAGTTTGTTTTTTTCAAAATGATTATCAGCGTAAAGCTTCATGATCTGCTGGGCTTGTGTAGCGGTTTCAACTTCTTCACAGGCCAGTAGATTGCCAAAACTTATTTTATCTATGATTTTTTGCTCAATGGAATGCTCCATCATTTCCAGGTCGCGAAACTTTTCAAAGAGGTTGGTAATGATTTTCTGCACAAGATTCACATCTTCGAAAAAGGTTTTGTACTTTTCCATACATTCCCTCTTTTCTTTTAACAGGCTGCCGAATGCATCACTTATATCTTCTCTTACCACCGACCTGCCATTATGCTGCAAAACTATCATTGCTCTGAAAACCCTGGCGATGGAAGCTATATCCTGGCTTATATTGGTCATTTTCTGACTGATCTGATCAATCGCCTTTTGGTACTCTTTATTGGTATGCAGAAGCTGGGCACTTTGGATTTCTACGATTTGAGGAATCTGTAAATAAAATGGATTGGAGCTTTCCTGGAAGCTTGCCGATCCAGTTTCTGTCTTTTGATTTAACTCATCAATGATCAAGCGGTGGGTTTGTTGAATATGCAGCATTTTTTGCCTGATAATATCATGATACTGCAGATTGGTAATAATACTCCCCATATTTGAGTTGAAGTTCCTTGCTGTGTTATCTGCAATATCTTTCTCCCTGAGTACTTCATAAGAATGCTTTTCAATAATTTCAATGTCAGCCCTTATGGATTCTATTTTTTTAAGGATATCACTAATCAACTCAATGCCCATAACCTGCAAATCGTTGTGAAGCCCCTTCAGGTGGTTTTGAATACAATAAATATTTTCTTCGAATACCGGGCAGCTATCTTTTACCTTACTGATTACCCCGTCAATGCGAAAGGATTCATCAGCAGAAAAATTTCTTAAACTTCTGTCGTATAAATTGTTGGTTAGTTTTATATTGGAAAGCAATAACCTTAAAGAAGAGAGATTCTGGCCAAAGTTTTTAATGGGAACAAAAATCAGGCTGAAGTTAGCCTGTATTTTTTCCAGAGTCAGAAGGTGATTATTTATCTCCATTTGAAGGGCAACAGCCTCTTGCTCCAATGTATTAAAACAATCCTTCAACCGCCTCAGGTACTGGAGGTTCTTATCAGGCCCTAACCGGTCAAAGGCATCACATACATTGGTTGTAATGTAGTTGGCCTTTTTGTAGTTATTTTTAAGAGTCCTGTTTAATGACAGAAAATCATCTGAAGAACATTTATGTAGCTCTTCAATCTTCTGATCGATAGAGAAAAATGCTTCCAGAACCTGTTCCAGTACATTCAGATTGGCCTTTTGTCCTGATGGTAAATGTCTTTCCATACTTTTGACTTTTCGCGGTGAAACTGCCAGGTAAACTATAGCAGATATAACAGCAGCACCATTTTTAATATGACACCTGTTTGTACTGACAAATCAACTCAAGAGTAGAAGGTATTGTAGAGGCAACGGTCTCAAATACTACAATGGCCTTTCTTGCGTTGTTTCTAACAAGCTTCAGCTTGAAAACAGAAGGCGTTATCTGGCTTACTCGCATCTGATATTGGGCATCGATCTTATCCATAGTACTTTCCTGATTAAGAATACCTGTTAATTTTTATTGGATTTATTTCTCTTTCCATGGGTAAAATTAGATAGCGGTAGGGTCGAATAAAACAGTATTATTACGGGAAATAGAGGGAGTATTTTTAAGGGTTTCTCTGATTCCCAATCGGGCTAATATACGGGTCGGAAGGTTTATTGATTTCACTGCCAAAACAGCATTTGGGGGGAGTATACAAAAAACGTGGGCAAACTATACATAATACACTGTATCTTAGCTGCCATGATTTGAGAAAAAAATCCCAAGTAAGAATAATAATGGAAATTCTTGTAACTGACGACCTTTTTACCAACCGCATGCAGATTTCAATACTGGCAAAATCATTGGGTTGGGAATGTGATCAGGCCACTGATGGAGATGAGGCCATTGCAATGATTACTCAAAAAAAGTACGATCTTGTTTTGATGGATATCGAGATGCCAGGTCGCAATGGCCTTGAAACCACACGCTACATTAAAGATCTTGCCAGTGCCAATGCTAAGGTGCCAATAATTGCCATCACGGCTCATGACCCGGAAACCTATTTCAATGACTATAAGCAATTTGGATTTGATGGACTGATTTGTAAGCCGGTCACAAAGGAGAAACTGATCGCTTTTGCAAAATAATGCGTACTGAATACCCGGGATAAGTAAATAGACAGCACGATGAAAATGGTTTGCCAATGTTCAGGCAAAGCAACAATCAGTTATGATCCGGCCAAAAGAAGAGGCTGCCTTAAAAGTTCTTACTGGTCGTTGAGCCTGTCGAAACCACTGCTGAATAGCAGCAGGATAATCGCTTCGGCAAGCTCAACTTACAGGTAAATCGGACTTTTAAGACAGCCTTATTTATTTTTCTTTCTTAATTTTTTTGACAATTGTCAAAACTTACTCTACCCGGCAACCCGGTTTGTCGTTCTACTCTTGGGAAACATCTTTCTCAGCAACCTTTTCAGGTTCAGCAGGAGTCTCACGGGCCTGGAGTTCCTGAACTGGTTCAGCATCTTTGTATGGCTGAGCCTGTAGTTGCTTTACATCCTCTTTTTCCTCTACAGTAGCTTCGGTTCCTTCATCTTCAGGCAAAGGTTCAGACTGCAGACTTTGCTCACCATACTCTTCTGTAAGGGTATCGTTATCATCTGCATTGTTATTTTCCTTTTGTGAGCCAGCGCCACATGATGCCATCAGAAATACTGCAACAAAAAACAATAGACCAAAAATTCTTTTCATAAGTTTATAAGGTTTTGTGGGTTAATAATACTTCAAAGATAAGTGATTTCAATTTACAATTGCAGCGATTCGAAAAAATAAAAATCGGCTAGAAGTTAAACCTATTGTACCCCTGACAGCTATTTATTCTTGGTTGAGTTGTATGATCATACTTTCAATTGTTCACCTTCACTTTTGGCAATAATCACTGCGCCACAACTGTCGCTCCATACATTCACGGTGGTTCTGAACATATCCAGGGGCCTGTCAACAGCCAGGATCAGTCCAATCCCTTCAAGGGGCAATCCCACGGCAGAGAGTATAATGGTCATAATCACCAGCCCTGCCATCGGTATCCCTGCTGCACCAATGGAAGCAAGCAAAGCGGTAATCATCACAATGAGTTGCTGAAGAATTGTAAGTTCTACACCATAGGCCTGTGCAATAAAGAGAACCGCAACACATTGGTAGAGGGCTGTTCCATCCATATTAATGGTAGCACCCAGGGGCAAAACAAAACTTGCTGTTTTATTGGAAACACCGCTGTTAAACTCAACGGCTTCCATGGTAAGCGGCAATGTAGCACTACTGCTCGATGTAGAAAAAGCAGTAAGCAGAGGAACAGACAAACCTTTGGCAAGTTTCAGTGCATTGGATCCTCCCAGAAAACGCATCAATAAAGGCAGAATGATAAAAGCATGCACAAAAAGCGCTATAAGCACAGTGATCATATAAATACCCAGACTGCTGAATACCGAAGCCAGATTATCAGACTGCTCGGCAATCAAAACAGCTACGATTCCAAATACACCCAGGGGGGTAAACTTAATAACAAAAAGCGTAACCTTCATCATGATCTCAAATACCGAAGCAAAGAAATTAATGATTGGTTCGGAGTAGTGCTTATCAACACGGGTGGTAAAAAAACCAAAAAAGATAGCGAAGAAGATGATTGCCGGCAAATCGCCCCGTGCCATCGCATCAATGATATTGGTGGGAATGATCTGCATTAATGTTTCGCCAAATGATGTAGTTGTTGCCTCCAAACCTTCCACTGTTTTGCTCAAACCAAGATCGGCTCCCACGCCGGGCTTGATAAGGTTAACCAGCACAAGCCCTATAGTTATGGCAAATAAACTCGTCAACATATAATAGGAAATTGTTTTCAGGCTCATTCTACCCAGGTTTTCGCTGCTACCCAATCCGGCAACACCGGTAACGATGGAGGAAAAGATCAATGGAATAATGATCATGCGCAGGGCACGCAGAAAAATATCTCCCATCCATCCTACGTATTTGGCATAGTCCGGAAACAATATTCCGAAAAACACAGCAAGAATAAGGGCTATCAGTATTTGCCAGTGTAATTGTATTTTTTGTAACATATTTGTTTTAGGTTTTAGGTTTGTTTATTTTCCTGCTTCGGGTAAAGAAACCGATGTTTTCACTGGTTTGATGCCATGCAGCACCTGCCTGGCTTTATTTCGTCCGCAATAATACAAAAAGTAATTCTCTTGTTGAGGGTTTTTATGCGCAAAAACCAACTTCCTGCAAATATGTCACCCCAAGCCTTTACACCAAGACAATTTGACGCTAAAATCCATTCCTTTAACGATGGTTTGCTGTTTGATAGCTGAAGAAGGAATCTTTACTCACAATGCAATTAATTTATTTAAATAATACTGAATATGAACTCAAACAACTTCACTCTTAAATCGCAGGAGGCCCTTCAAAAGGCCCAGGAAATAGCCCAGGGCTACCAGCACCAGGCTATAGAAACGGGGCATTTGCTTAAAGGAATCCTGACGGTGGATGACAGTGTAGCTCCTTTCCTGCTGAAAAAATGCAATATAAATTTCCAAAATTTCAACCTGGTCCTCGATCGGCTTGTTGAGAGCTATCCCAGTGTAAGCGGTGGCAATGTTTACATGTCGCAATCGGTAAATATGGTGTTGCAAAATGCCATGAAGCAATTAAAAGAATTTGGCGATGAATTTATCAGTATTGAACACTTGCTGCTGGCCTTGTTGAAAGCCGGGGATAATACTGCAGCAATGATGAAAGACAGCGGGTTGAAGGAAGAAGAACTCCGAATGGCCATCCGGGAGCTGCGCAAAGGTTCCAGGGTAACCAGCCAGTCAGCAGAAGAAACTTTCAATGCCTTGGGCAAGTATGCCCGCGATTTGAACCGTGAGGCAGCCACGGGAAAACTCGACCCTGTGATTGGGCGCGATGAAGAGATCAGGCGTATTCTGCAGATTCTCTCACGGCGAACCAAAAACAATCCGATTCTCATAGGCGAACCTGGAGTGGGAAAAACAGCCATTGCTGAGGGCCTTGCCCACCGGATCATCAATGGCGATGTACCCGAGAATCTCAAATCCAAAAAGATCTTCAGCCTCGATATGGGGGCTTTGGTGGCCGGAGCAAAATACAAGGGAGAATTTGAAGAACGCCTGAAGGCAGTTATCAAGGAAGTAGTTTCTTCTGATGGGGAGGTGGTACTTTTTATTGACGAAATCCATACCCTTGTGGGGGCCGGTGGAAGCGGTGAAGGAGCTATGGATGCGGCCAACATTCTCAAGCCAGCCCTTGCCAGAGGTGAACTCAGAGCCATAGGGGCTACCACCCTGAAAGAGTACCAACGCTATTTCGAAAAAGACAAAGCACTGGAAAGACGTTTCCAAACGGTAATGGTGGATGAACCCGATCGTATGGATGCTATTTCTATTCTAAGAGGACTCAAGGAAAGGTATGAAACCCATCACCAGGTAAGGATAAAAGATGACGCTATTGTGGCTGCTGTTGATCTTTCCCAGCGATACATTACCGATCGCTTCCTGCCCGATAAAGCCATTGACCTAATTGATGAAGCCGCTTCAAAACTCCGGCTCGAAATGAATTCAGTGCCTGAAGAACTTGATGAAGCAGAACGCCGCATCCGACAACTTGAGATTGAAAAAGAGGCCATCAAGCGGGAGAAGGATGAAATAAAACTCAAAGAACTCAACGAGGAACTGGCCAATCTGTATGAGCAAAAGAACCACCTGAAAGCCCAGTGGGAAAGCGAAAAGGAAGTGGTAGAAGGAATACAGACCCAAAAGAAGAATATTGAGCAGCTCAAGCTCGAAGCCGAACAAGCCGAAAGGAACGGTGATTTTGGCAAAGTGGCTGAGATACGCTATGGGCATATGAAAACAGCAGAACAGCAGCTGGCATCTTTTAAAGAAAAGCTGCAGCAAATGCAGGCCAGCTCTGCATTGATCAAGGAAGAAGTGGCTTCGGAAGATATTGCTGATGTTGTATCGCGCTGGACAGGAATTCCTGTAAGCCGCATGTTGCAAAGCGAAAGGGAAAAATTGCTTTCCCTTGAGGACCAGTTGCATAAACGTGTAGTGGGCCAGCATGAAGCCATCGAAGCCGTATCTGACGCCATAAGAAGAAGCAGGGCCGGCTTGCAGGACCAAAAACGCCCCATCGGATCATTTATTTTCCTGGGAACCACAGGAGTAGGTAAAACAGAGCTGGCAAGAGCCCTGGCTGAATTTCTTTTCAACGACGAAAACGCAATGGTGCGTATCGACATGTCGGAATACCAGGAAAGACACACCGTAAGCAGACTAATAGGCGCTCCCCCGGGCTACGTGGGCTACGAAGAAAGTGGCCAGCTTACCGAGGCAGTAAGAAGAAAACCTTACTCCGTTATTTTGTTGGATGAGATCGAAAAAGCGCACCCCGACGTTTTCAATATCCTGTTGCAGGTGCTCGACGAAGGAAGGCTTACAGACAACAAAGGCCGCACTGCCGATTTTAAAAATACCATCATTATTATGACCTCAAATATGGGTTCATCAATCATCCAGGAAAATGTGGAAAAAATGAATGATGAAAACCAGGAGGAGATCATGGAAAAAACACACCAACAGGTATCCTTGCTTTTGAAAAAAACCATCAGGCCCGAATTTCTCAACCGTGTAGATGAGATCATCATGTTTAAGCCACTCACCTTTGAGCAAATAAAGGGCATCGTTAAAATCCAGATGGACAGGCTTTCGGCCATGTTGCAGGAAAACGGTATTACTCTCGAAACTTCGGAAGCAGCATTAGAATGGATTGCGCAATCAGGATTTGATCCTCAATATGGAGCAAGGCCCCTCAAAAGAGCCATACAGAAATTCATACTCAACAATATATCAAGAGAAATTCTCGCAGGAAGAGTATCAAGAGACTCAACCATACGGATTCAGGTAAGAGACAATGAATTGGAGTTTATAAACACCTGATGAGGACTTTTAGACCAAATTGTAATAATTAATGGTTCCAGATTTCAATCAGAGGCTGTCTCAAAATTGACTCCTGGTTGTTGAGCATTTCGGCAAGCTCACTGTAACACTTGCCGAAATCACCGCAGAATATCACTAAGAACATCGCATCGACAAGCTCAGCGGCCAGGTTAATCCCGGCTGCTGAGACAGCCTCTTTACTTCTTTATACCTCACGGCAGGAATGCAGGCCTGTGCCGGGTTAGTCAGGAGATTTCCTGACCACAGGCAAGTGTTCCTCCTTTTCATTTCAGTGTAACTCATCGTTGCTAGAGCTGGCCAAAGAGCCATGCTAAAAGTTAACCATGTCCGTATTCAGGATTAATACCTTAGAACGGCAGCAATTTTATAAAAATTTCCCAGCGTACCATTATCAACAAATACTACCCTTCCACCCTTTTCGATAACGATTTCTGCAACTTCATTCACTGCATCCGGGATTATGGATTCTTCGGGCAGATCGCTTGTATCAAGCACCAATGTATTCCCAGGCTGTATACCTGCACTAACATGAAAATCTTCCTCAGTAACCAGCATATCGATCCGCCCTTCAATGGCAAGACGCCAGATTTCCTTAATACCAGATGCGAATTTTCTTGTACTCACGGCCCTCTGCAGATCGTTGAGTGCATTATGACGTTCCTTCCGGGTCAGTTCACGCACTACTTTCCATGCCTTCTTACATAAATCATGAGCCGACAATGCCTCATGATTCCCTTCCAATGTAGCAAAAATGATTTCCCTTGCACCGGTTACCTCACGATAAAAGGAAAGATTTTTCGTTACACCGGATAAAACAAGACGGGTGTTTTCTACACGATAATTGCTTAGAAACAACTTGTCAACACGATTAAAAAACTCTTTGATCTGCTTTTCTTTTTCTTTTGAAAAATCACTGGAATCCAGTTGCAGCATAGGGAACTCACTCAAAAAGGGAAAACCATTTTCGGTCATCTCCTGAGCCTTATCCCTGTTGCAGGATATCAATCTTGCCCTGAGCATACTCAGATCCAGGATATAATAATGCGTAGCCCTGTTCACGCCCCGAATAAGATCGCGTGTAGCGAATGTTTTGTCAATAATAACCCTTTCGCGCACCCTGAAGGGAATATGAACCAATTCTGAAATGGAAGGGTTCACAAATAAAGCCAGACCATCCTGGGTTCTGCTTATATCAACATCTGCGGCAAGTTGCTTTAATTTTTCCACAAGGCTTTTTGCCTCTCTTTTGCCAAATTCTGCAATAAGGCGGTCTTCGGCTTCGCGCAACAACCTTTTAAGACGTATGCTGTTTTTCTGATATTCAGGCGCAGTTCTGTGTGTGGGAAAGATTATGGAAATAGAAGGATACTCATTTACCTGTATCAACTTGTTTAATACTATCTTATTCATATGTACAATGGTTTGGAACGTAAGGTCACTTCCAAAAAGCGGGCCCATTGATTGTTTGTAAAAAAAATTTTCACATTTCGTACAACCATAATTTGCGTGGACCATCATCCTGTGGACGAATAATTCAAAGATTTCGGAAAGACCTTAAATTTTTCATCAATTGGTGAATTTACCCAAAACCTTACTGAAAATCAAGTATTAAAGCAGGTAATGCGAGGTTGGATACGGTTAAAATAGTTTTGAGGCATTATTTCCCTTCAACATTTGCATAAAAAAAAGCACTAAATAAAGGATTATACTACAGCCCACGAGGGATAAGAGGGAAATGCAAAGTGCTGTGTTTAGAAAAGCATTCTCATTGATGAAGCAAACCATACCGTCAGAAATAACCTCTGACGGGCGGAAAATATTTCCTATTTTTGCATGAAAAACATTTTTCCGGAAAAATAAACTTCGTTGCATTGAATACCCCCTTCTTTATTGCCCGGCGCATGGGCGCAGAAAAGAAAAACCTGACAAGCATTGTCAGATTTATTGCCATTGCATCTATTACTCTTGGTCTTACAGTCATGATTCTGGCTGTTGCCGTAGTGGTGGGCTTTCAGAATGAAATCAGGGAAAAAGTGATCGGATTTGGTTCTCATATCCAAATAACCAACCTGGATTATAATATTTCCTATGAAGCCAATCCCGTTAGCAAAGACAATATAGACACGAAACAACTGGAATCGCTCCCCTCGGTAGTTAATGTTCATGCTTTTGGCACCAAGCCAGGCATTATAAAAACTGAAGATGAAATTCATGGGGTAATATTTAAAGGAGTGGGCAGCGATTACAGCTGGGATTTCTTTGCTAAACGATTAATAGAGGGTAATATTGAGCATTTCAACGACACTATCAGGAGCGATAACATTATTATTTCTGCCTATATATCAAGACTGCTCAAACTCCAAACAGGAGATGATGTATTGGTATATTTCATACAAGATCCTCCTCGGGTAAGACGCCTCACCATATCAGGAATTTATGAAACAGGCCTTGAAGAGCTTGACAGAATATTTATTCTTGGTGATTTACAGCATATTCGCAGACTCAACAACTGGGATGTTGATCAGGTGGGCGGCATTGGAATTGTATTGAATGACTACGATCAGATACAGCAAACCAACAATCAGGTGAGGGAAATCATTCCCTATAATCTAGACTCCAGAACCATCAATCAGCTCTACCCCCAGATATTCGACTGGCTCGCACTGCTTGACATGAATGTGTATGTGATTATTGTAATTATGATAATGGTTGCAGGAATCAATATGATTACCACCCTGTTGATTTCTGTTCTGGAAAAAACCAATCTTATCGGAATACTCAAAGCCCTGGGAGCAGGAAATATAATGGTGCGAAGAATCTTTATCTATCATGCCGGATTTCTCATCGCCAGGGGAATGGTGACGGGTAATATTCTGGGGATAGGATTGGCATTGCTGCAAAAATATTTGGGGATCATCAAACTTTCACAGGAATCTTATTTTGTAGACGTTGTACCCATTCACATCAATGTGCCATACATTCTTTTGCTCAATGTGGGCACCTTCCTGGTTTGTATGGCAATGCTTATTCTACCGAGCTACATTATTTCCAGGGTTTCCCCGGTAAAAGCTATCACCTTTCGCTAACGTCATTCATCAAAAAATCACCCATTCTTTTTCCTGCCAGTCCTGCGCAAAACTATTGTGCTAAAATTTTCACAGTTTGATCTGGGAATCCCATATTTCCCGAATGCCCGTGCGGGCAGGTTTTGTTCGGCTCTACATGCTTAAAAAAAGCAGAGAAGACCATTCATCAGGTCTTCTCTGCCAAATATTACTTGCCAGAAGGCAAAATTCTTTTGTAGCGTTATACTAAACTAAACCGGCAATATTTAGAATAACAAACCTATACTTAATACAAACTGCCGGGGGCGGGTATCAAATTCATATACATTATCGCCAATCTGAATTCCATCGCCCAGGTTGCTTAGTCCAAACTGGTATTTCAGGTCAAGGGCAAGGCTGCCAAGATTCACCCCGGCACCCACCTGGAAACCGTATGTAGCAGGATTGAATCTCTCTTCAAAATTGGCATCCTCCGGGAGCTCTGTTTTGCTATTGAGCAGTATGGTGGCAACAGGGCCGAGTCCTGCTTTTAAGGGGCCTATCCTGGCACCAATCATTACAGGAATGTCCAGCTGAGAGAACCTTTGCTGGAAATAATTATCTTCTCTACCCTCACGCTCAAGTACCAGATCATGGCCGGTTGAAACAAACAGTAGTTCAGGCATTAAAAAAACGCCACCTAGAGATATCTCACTCATTACACCCAAATGGAACCCCGTATAGGTATCGGGAAGTGTTTTTATCCGGGTTTGGGGATTATTGAGTTGATAGGTTTCTACGGGAAGATTGCTGAAATTCATTCCCCCGCGCAAACCAAAGGAAAACTGTGCCTGAGAGACTTGCACAAAACTGATTATTAAAACAAAAAAAATGATACGTTTCATAAGAGATAGATTTAGTTTACAGGGTTGGCATATCAGAAATCATACCATAACATAAGAATGATATTTTCACCTAACGTGATTCATTTAGTATTCTAAGTTTTTCTTCCAGCAATACAATATCATTTTTTGCTTTTTCAATTTTGTTCTCAAACTCAGATTTCAAAACATCTGCCTTTTTGGAAGAAGCAAAAAAACCAATATTGTTTTCCCAAAGCTTTATATCATTCTGAAGACTATTGATTTTATTGATCAAAACATTTTTTTCTTTATAAATGATATTATCAGCATTGGGGGAGTTTTTAAGGCTTTCAATTTTGCTTTTGAAACCCATGGCAGATTTTGCCTTCCTGCTGATGTTGAGTTTGTCGAACTGCTCATTGATGGTTTTTCTGAACTCATTCTGCACTTTGTCCTTTTCCTTAATTGGAACATGACCTATTTCCATCCATTGGCGCTGAAAATCCTTAAGGGTATTTAGATTTTCATTGTTATCTGATGAATATTTAAAACTCTTGACCTTTTGAATAAGCTCTTGCTTTTTGCGAAGGTTTTCTTCCTGTTTTTCACCAATATTTGAAAAATACTCAGATTTGCGATTGAAAAACTCATCACAAGCTGCTCTGAAACGTTTCCATACCTTGTCGGAAAATTTCTTTGGAACGGGTCCAATCTTTTTCCACTGTTTTTGCAGGGCTATAAGCTCATCAGTAGTATGTTTCCAGTCTTCACTGTCTTTTAGCGCTTCAGCCTGCATACATAAATTGAGCTTCTGGTTGTAGTTTTCGGTTTGCTCTTCTTTATATTTCAGGAAAAAGTCTTTTTTGGTTTTAAAGAATCCATCCAGAGCTGTTCTAAACCTCACCCAAACTTCATCATTTACTTTTTTGGGCGCAAAACCTATGGTTTTCCAAACCTTAAACAGTTCATTAACCTTATCGGTTGCTTCCTGCCATTTGCGTGGCGAATCGGAAGTAAATTCAGAAAGTTGCTCAGCCTGCTCACAAAGCAGAATCTTGGCAGCATAGTTTTTATTCTGCTCTTCCCTCAGTGCATCGTAGTATGATTGTCTGCTTTCGTTAAGAGCATCGGAAGCGGCTTTAAACCGATCCCATATTTCATCTTTTTTATCTTTGGGTACGGGGCCGGTTTCTTTCCATGCTTCATGAAGTTTTTGCAATTTCTGGAAAGATTTATTGATGGAGCTCTCAAGCAAAAGCTCTTCGGCCTTTTCACAGAGCTCAGCTTTGGCTTCGAGGTTCTTTTTCAGATCCAGATCGCGAAGTTCCTTATTGATCTTTACCTTATCGAAGAACTTTTCTACCAAAAAGTGATAATTATTCCAAAGGGTATTTTTGGCACCCTGGGGAACAGGACCAATTTCTCTCCATTTTTCCTGTAGTTCCTTAAAAACGTCGTAGGTTTTCTTAAGCTCTTCTTCCGATTCAATGAGGTTTCGCAAGTCTTCCAGGATGGCTTCTTTGGCTTGCAGATTGTTTTGCTTTTGTTTCTCCAGGGCCTGATCGTAGAGGCTCTTTTTACTTTTATAAACATCAAAAGCATTTTCAAATCTTTCTTTCAGCTCATCTTTGTGAGCAGTTTCACCAGCTTCATCAGAATCCGTATCATCATGACGGCTCATGGATTTTTCATATTCCACAACATTATGGTCTTTCAGATGGTTGCGGTAAGCAACTTTGATAAAGCCAATGTGCTTCCTGATGTAGTTGATATCATCGCTGGTAACAAGGGCTTCGAGAGCTTCGACAAGTTCTTCTTTGTTCAGGCTGTTATATCGTTGTGCCAGGCTATCACCATCTTCATCATCGTGATCGTGATCATGATCATGATCTTCCTCCTCCTCGCCAATATCGCCATGCCCGGCATTATCCTCTGTTTTTTGAGCTGCTGCAGGCGCTTCTTCCCGGGAAGCTGGTTCTTTATCAGGTGCTGATTCATCCTCTGCAGATTTTTCTTCTTCCGGAGCATCGGTTTGCGCTGCTGTTTCTACCTTTGACGATGCATCTTCTTCTTCCTGAAGTTTTGCATCCTTCGGTTCACCTTCTGCAGCTTGCTCTGCAACAGATTCATCCAAAGTAATTTCATGATTCTGCGATTTCTCATCTTTCGCAGCATCATCAGCAGGCAAATCTTTGTTTGCATCTTCTGCAGTACTTTCCCGGGCAGCATCTTGTGCTCCTTCACCAGTTACAGACTCTTCAGAAACCTTTTCCGATTTATCGGCTGCTTCCTGCTGATGAAGACTTTTTTTCTCCGGGGTTACGGGTTCTTCATTCTTCGCTTCTGCGATAGGCTCAGCTTCCTGTGGCTGTTCTGTTGTTTCCTGTTCATCAACTTTCCCGGTTTTTTGCGGAGTGGGATTTTCCTGTTCCTGTTCCGGGTTTAGATTCTCTACCCCTTTCTCTTTCTTTTCTTTGTCAGATCCGGGGTTAAGCAGCTCTTGATTTTCCATCAAAGTAAAAATTAAAGTTATTAACTTAAGTTAAGGAAGAATACATAAGGCAAGAGGGATGTATCATCCCTTTTCTTACCTGAACATCAATACATTAAAAAATGTCCACAAAATTACGAATATAATTTAGAATCAAAGATATCAGCTACCGGGATTTTCCTCTGAAAACCAGTGATAATCAGATCAGATTTTATCCAGGCCCTGCTCCAGGTCAGCGATGATATCGTCGATATTTTCGATCCCCACCGAGAATCTTACCAGTCCATCGGTAATTCCCGAATTGATACGTGCCTGTTTTTCCATTTTAGAATGCGTCATGGAGGCAGGATGCTGAATAAGGCTTTCAACCCCTCCCAATGAAACAGCCAGAATAGCCAGTTTAACCGAATTCATGAGAATCTTTCCAGCTTCGAGGCCTCCTTTCAGTTCAAAACTAATCATGGCTCCGGGACCCGACATCTGTTTTTGGGCCAGTTCGTACTGAGGATGCGATTCCAAACCAGGATACCTTACCCATTTGACTTTAGGATGGTTTTCCAGGAATTTTGCCACTACCCTGGCATTTTGCTGCGAACGGTCCATTCTCAGGGAGAGAGTTTTCATACCACGAATAACCATATAGGCCTGGTGGGGATCCATGTTGCACCCCATAATTACCATCATCGAGCGCAGCTTATCATACAATTCTTTTTCTTTGGCCACAATAATTCCACCCACTATATCGGCATGTCCATTGAGAAACTTTGTAATACTGGAAAAAACTATATCAAAGCCAAAATCAAGAGGTCTTTGCAGGTAAGGACTGCAAAAAGTATTGTCGCATACTGTAATGAGGTTGTGCTCTTTGGCAATTTTAGCTACAGCTTCCAGGTCGGTAATATCCATAGTAGGATTTGCCGGAGTTTCGATATAGATCATTTTGGTATAAGGCCTTATGGCGCTTCTAATGCTCTCCACATCGCAGGTGTCGAGATATGTAGCTTCCACGCCAAAGCGGGAATAATGCTTTTCAATTACTACCCTCGAAGGCCCATAAACTGCTGCAGTACTGATCATGTGCGAACCTTGTTCCAGCAGGGCCATATAGATGGTATTAACGGCCCCCATTCCTGAACTGCAGGCAACTCCTCTGTAGCCATTTTCCAGTTCAGCTGTCAGGTTTTCCAGCGCATCGATGGTGGGGTTGTTGATACGGGTATAAATATAACCGTCGTCCTCACCGGCGAAGCATGCGGCGCCATGGTCAGCATTTTTAAATTTGAAGGTTGAAGTTTGGTAAATAGGCACAGTAGCACTGCCAAACTGATCCTCAAAGGCTCCTGCATGGATGAGTTTGGAGTCAAAACCCAGATTTTTTGTTTCCATTAGATAAATATGATTTTCAGATAATAATTACCCTACCTGTAATTGCGCTAATAATCATCCGTATCCAACATTACCAGGGTACAATCCTGCTCAACCTGAATGCCATTGGCTTTGGCAAGTTTTTCAAGTTTGGGGTTGTAGCTGCCCGGGTTAAAAATTATTCTTTTAGGCTGAAGACCAATGATATATTCAAGGTAGGGTTCTTGTTTTTCGGGATTCAGGTACATGGTTACCGTATGCAGGTCGGGAATATCAACCATTTCTTTGATGATCTTTACCGAATCTATTTGCGATTCAATTTTTCCAATGGCCACCACTTCATGACCGTGAGAAAGCAATCTTTTTACTGCTTTATAGGCGTACCTTACAGGGGTGGGACTTGCACCCAATACCAATGTTTTTTTACTCATGTGGCTGCAAAATTAGTATTTTATTTAATGGTAACAATGGAAAATTCAGGCGCATCAAGCATATGCTTTTTTACAGTACAGGATGAGGCGGCCTTAACCAGGGCATCACGATATTTATCAGGAAAATCATCGGGAAGATGAATTTCTACAACGATCTTGTCAATGAGCTTTTTATCGGGATTGTAGAAGGTTTTTTGGGTTAGCCGGATGCCTTCTTCAGGCAAATCTCTTTGCTGGCAAAAAGACTTTACATACCAGCCGGCACAGGTACCGATACTCACCATAAAAAGATCGAACGGGGAAAGTGCGGTATTATCACCTCCTGATTTCTCAGGTTGATCAGTAATCATTTCAAATCCTTTGTATTTGGCTATTACCTTTTGGTTTTCTCCTAAAATTATTTCCATACCAATTATGTTTTATAGATTGATTAAACTATGGGTTTCACAAAACTTCCCTGGTTTATTAAATGATGTTGTACTTTGTTTAACATCCACGTGTTGGTTAGGTTTAATTATGCGTGGATGAAAACAACCGCCAACCTTTTGTATGCTGCTTTTACCCTAAGGATTTCAACTTTTTCTGCAGTGCTTCCAGAAACCATTGTGGTGCGGCACAGGGTTTTCTGGTTTCCATATTGATAAAAGCAAGAATGGTTTCACCTTCGGTGATGAGTTTTTGTTTTTCATTGTACACTTCATAAAAGAAGTGCATGCGTGCGGCGGGCATTTCTTTTACAATGGTTTTTACTGTAAGCAGATCATCATAAAATGCCGGACGCAAATACTTAAGCTGCATACTTGCAATGGGCATCATTACTCCCTTTTCTTCCATGTCACGATAAGTCATTCCCAGTTCACGCATTGCTTCTGCCCTACCTACTTCAAAATAGGCTGGATAGTTACCATAATAAACATATCCCATTTTATCGGTTTCTGAATAGCGTACCCTGATTTTGGTCTCACTGATATACATGTCTTTTTTTAAGTACAAACCTAAGGAATTTTTATGATTTGATATCAGAGCCTGAAAGACTGTTTGGAGTATTTTGCAAAAAACCGGAAAGAAACAAATTCTTTCCGGTTTATTTTGTTAACCTGAGGGTGATAAAAAAAGTGGCTATAGTTGTTAACTGTTAGCCACCACTTCACCCTGTATACGAAGTATCACTCTATTGTTATCTGCATTGGACATTACCAGGATGGATTTTTTAATTACATTGGGCCGGTTTACTGTAGTGTATTTTACCTTTATAACTCCTTTTTCTCCAGGCAATACGGGCTCTTTGGTCCACTCTGGCACGGTACATCCACAGGATGCTTTTACATTGCTAAGGATCAGGGGAACATCTCCGGTATTGGTAAATTCAAATTCACACGTAGCATCGGACTTCAGGGGTATTTGCCCAAAATCGTGTGTTGTAGATACAAACTCAATATGAGCTTCAGGTTGTTTTTCCTCTTGATTTTTCTCGGGATTGTTTTGTGCCATTGCACCGGATACTGCCAGCAGGAACAGACCTAATAAGAGAGTTTTCATTACAGCTTTTATTTTTGTGTGAAACAATAGGTTATTTTAACGTTTGGGTGGAGAGCAAACTGAAGAATTATAATTTGTCACACGCCCAGGGAAAGTTTCCTTTTATTTTGGATACGCAAATGTAAAAACTATTTTCGGGAAACAAAATAAAAGTTTGTATTTTTCACGATAAAAAAACAAATCAGCCCGATTACAGATACAATATTCAGGCTAAAACCCAATTTTATGTGGCGGAAGAGGCAAATAATAGCTTCAAAGTAACATAATCAGGCTCAATCCCATTACGGCCATTCCCCCCATAAGACCATACAAAGAAAGGTGCGCCTGACCATACTGCCGGGCAGCAGGCAAAAGCTCATCAATAGAGATAAAGACCATGATCCCGGCTACTGAGGCAAAAATTACCCCAAAGATCATATCATTGATAAAAGGCATAAGAAGCAAAAAACCGAAAAGGGCCCCCATTGGCTCTGCCACGCCCGAAAGGAAACTGTATTTAAAAGCTTTTTTGCGACTACCGGTGGCATAAAAAATGGGAACCGAAACGGCAATCCCTTCGGGGATATTGTGAATGGCTATGGCCACGGCGATGGGAAGACCCAGTTTTACATCCTTTAAAGCTACCACGAAGGTTGCGAGCCCCTCAGGAAAATTATGAATGGCTATGGCCACTGCCGACAATATACCCATACGATAGAGTTTGCTTCTTTTTTCATGCTCAGCATCATCCTTCAGATCTTCTACCATTCTTATTTCATGAGGATTTTCAAAAGAAGGAACCAGTTTGTCGATTATGGCAATAACGATCATTCCACCAAAAAAGGCAGCGATGGCAAGCAACTGCCCGGTGCGTAATCCTGAATCATCTACCAGCACTTCCATGCTCTTGGGCAGGATTTCCATGAAGGAAACATAAATCATTACCCCTGCAGAAAAGCCCAATGCAGCAGAGAGAAATTTTGTATTCGTGGTTTTGGTAAAAAAGGCAATAGTACTGCCTATCCCTGTTGATAAGCCGGCGAAGAGGGTAAGACCAAAGGCCAGCAATACCGAATCGTAACCGCTTATTGAACCTAATATCTCTGACAAAATCTTACTTTTTAATTGTTAAACAAATTATTAGTTATCAACCGGAAGAAAGAGCAAAGCTGGAATGACAGATTTTTGCCACCTGTTCAAAAATAGCATTAGCATCATAACCGCACTCCTGGTGCAACTCACTCAGGCTCCCGTGCTGAACAAAGTAATCAGGTATTCCCAGGCGCTTCACGTGAGCGTGATAGCCGTTATCGGCCATAAACTCCAACACGGCAGTGCCCATACCCCCAATAATGGCATTGTCCTCAACAGTAATTATTTTATCAAACTTGCTGAAAATGTCGTGCAACAATTCTTCATCAAGAGGCTTAACAAATCGAAGATCATAGAGAGCAGCACTGATGTTTTTCTCTTTCCGCAGTCGTTCTACAACCTTCAGGGCTTCATTGGCAATGGGGCCTAAAGTTATGATTGCCAGACTGGTACCCTGTTTCACCCTCTGCCCTTTACCCACAGGTATTTTTCTGAAAGGGGTTTTCCAGTTTTTCATTACCCCATGCCCCCTGGGATATCTTATAACCCATGGTCCGGTAGGATTTAGCTGGGCAGTATACATTAAATTTCTCAATTCCTCTTCATTCATAGGAGAAGCAATAACCACCCCAGGGATGCACCGCATGTAGGATAAATCATAGGCGCCATGGTGGGTAGGGCCGTCCTCACCTACCAAACCTGCCCGGTCGAGGCAAAAGATCACAGGCAGCCCCTGGAGGGCAACGTCATGTACAGCCTGATCATAGGCCCGTTGAAAGAACGAAGAATAAATGTTGCAAAAAGGGATGAGCCCCTGGGCAGCTAAACCAGCAGAAAAAGTTACAGCATGTTGCTCTGCAATACCCACATCAAAGGCTTTCTCAGGCAGGGCGTTCATCATTATATTAAGAGAACAGCCTGTTGGCATAGCAGGAGTTATTCCTACAATACGGGGATTTTCCTTTGCCAGTTCCAGAACGGTTTGGCCAAATACCACCTGGTAACGTGGGGGTTTATCTTTTTCGCAGGGGGCCACTTTCAGTTCGCCGGTTTTTTTATTAAAAAAACCGGGGGCATGAAACTTGGTCTGTTCCTTTTCGGCATATTGATAGCCTTTGCCTTTTACGGTGAGCACATGCAGCAATTTGGGCCCTTTTATAAACTTAAGATCGTTGAGTACCTTGGTAAGGTGGCTTACATCGTGTCCGTCTACCGGACCAAAGTACCTGAAATTTAACGATTCAAAAAAATTACTTTGTTTCAGCAGGGTTGTTTTTATTGCATTTTCCAGCTTTTGTATAAGGCTTCTTGTATTGGGTCCATACTTACTGATAGATCCCAGTATCTTCCACACATCATCCTTGATCCTGTTGTAAGTTCTCGAGGTAGTAATATCGGTGAGATATTCTTTCAGGGCACCCACATTTTTATCAATGGCAATACCATTATCATTGAGCACCACCAAAAGATTGGCATTGGCTACACCGGCATGGTTCATGGCTTCAAAAGCCATACCGGCAGTCATACTGCCATCGCCAATTACAGCTATATGATGCCGGTCTTTGTCATTCTGTAAGTCCGATGCAATGGCCATACCCAATGCTGCTGAAATGCTGGTGCTGGAATGGCCCGTACCAAAAGCATCATAGGGACTCTCTGACATTTTGGGAAAACCGCTTACCCCTTTGTATTTTCGGTTGGTATGAAAGATATCGCGGCGACCGGTCAATATCTTATGGGCATAAGCCTGGTGACCCACATCCCAAACCAATTTATCGTAAGGGGTATTAAAAACATAGTGCAAGGCTACTGTGAGCTCAACTACACCAAGGCTTGCCCCAAAATGCCCAGGGTTGATGCATGCAGCATCTATAATAAATTCTCTCAACTCGGAACATAGTTGTTGAAGCTGATCCTGGTTAAATCCTTTTAAATCGGAGGGAGTATTGATGGCTGCCAACAAATCGCCTGCCTGCAATGTCATTATGCTTTATTTTTATAACTGATTTTCTCTACAAAAGTATGAAATAAAAGGTTTCGGTAAAAAAATTGCGCACTTCCCGTTACACCGGGAGAAACACGATTTTGCTTTAAATCTTATGACCATGGTAAACATCCCTAAAAATGGGGATTTTGAAGGGATGACTTCATGAGGTGGAATATTTTTCTATAAATTTGCAGATTCAATTTGGAATAAGTCTAAATAAGGACTGCAGTGAAGTTTTAGCATATCAAAATAAAGGCACACCGGGGCGAGGGCATGTCCGCAATGAAAAGACAAAATAAACAGGTTTACTTATCATGACATTACTTGAGCTTCGTAACGGTGAAAAGGGGATTATTCAGAAAGTAAAAGGCAGAGGTGCATTCCGGCGCAGGATTATTGAAATGGGCTTTGTTGCCGGTAAAACTGTTGAGGTGATCAAGAAAGCTCCCCTGAAAGATCCTATTGAATACAATATCATGGGTTACAATGTATCGTTGCGAAGCAGTGAAGCCCAGCTTATTGAGGTAGTACCTCTGGAGGGTGCTGCCGATTACACCGCTCCGGACTTTGAAGGAATCATTATCAGTGAAGGTTTTAAGATTACAAGACAAAACGGGCGTAATATCAATGTGGCCCTGGTGGGTAACCCCAACAGCGGAAAGACCAGTTTTTTCAATCATGCATCGGGCTCGCGCGAAAGAACGGGCAATTACAGTGGTGTAACAGTAGATGCCAAGCAAGGCTGGCTTAAACAAAAAGGCTATCGTTTCAATATTACCGACCTTCCCGGAACCTATTCCATTTCTGCTTATACTCCCGAAGAGATCTTTGTAAGGGAATTCATTACCGATAATCTGCCCGATGTGGTAATCAATATTGTGGATGCTTCCAACCTGGAGCGCAACCTATACCTCACATCGCAACTCATCGATATGGATATAAAGGTGGTAATGGTGCTGAACATGTGGGATGAATTTGAAAAAAAAGGGGGAAAGTTTGATTATGAAACCCTGGGTAAAATGATCGGCATTCCCATGATACCTGCAATAAGTTCGAGAGGTGTGGGAATCGTTGACGTATTTGATAAGGTAATAGAGGTATTTGAAGATAAGGACGAAACCCAGCGTCACATCCATATCAACTACGGTGAGGCTTTCGAAAAGTCGATCAAAACTATACAGGACCTCATTAATGCCAGGGGCAATCAACATCTTACCGATAGAGTGTCAAGCCGGTTTCTTGCCATCAAACTGCTTGAAAAAGACAATGTGATCGCCGAAAAAATTATAGAAAACTGTTTCAACCATAAGCAGATTACTGATGCAACGGCAGAAGAGATACAAAAACTGGAAGCACTTTACAATGACACCACCGACACGCTGATCACCGATCTGAAATATGGTTTCATCAACGGAGCGCTGAAAGAAACTCTTCAGCCACCAACCATCAGCCGCCGTCGAAAAAGCGAAATCATTGATACACTAATCACAGACAAGTGGTTTGGGTTTCCTGTATTTATGTTTTTTATGTGGGTAATGTTTTCTGCCACATTCTTTTTGGGCAGTTATCCCATGGAATGGATAGAACAGGGCGTTGAACTACTCAGTGGATTTCTTGACAACAATATGCAACCCGGGCCTCTCAAAGACCTACTGATCAATGGAATTGTAAGCGGTGTAGGGGGAGTGATCGTATTTTTGCCCAATATTGTTTTATTATTTTTCTTCATCAGCCTGATGGAAGATACCGGTTACATGTCCAGGGCAGTATTTATCATGGACAAGATTATGCACCGTATCGGTTTGCACGGCAAATCATTTATACCTCTTCTCATGGGCTTTGGCTGCAATGTGCCCGCAATTATGGCCACACGCACTTTGGCTAATAAAAATGACAGGCTGCTCACCATGATCATCAATCCATTCATGTCGTGCAGTGCAAGACTGCCGGTATATGTATTGTTTATCACGGCATTTTTCCCCAATTACCAGGGAACCTTATTATTTGCCATTTATGCTATTGGCATCGGGTTTGCCATTCTTGCCGCAATAATTTTCAAGAAAACACTTTTTAAAGGAGAAGAGGTGCCATTTGTAATGGAGCTCCCTCCCTACCGCGTTCCTACCATCAAGGCAATCATTATGCACATGTGGAGCAAAGCCGTTCATTACCTCAGAAAGATAAGTGGGATTATCCTGGTAGCATCAATCATTATCTGGGTTTTGGGATATTTCCCTTATGGAATGAGATATACCCAGGTTCTTGAGGAAAAAACAGAAGATATTAACAGCCGGTATGAAAGCCTGATCGGAGATGAAACCGACCCACCAACCCGTGAAAGCCTTGAAATGGCAAAGGAAAGAGAAATAGAAATACTGGAAGCCAATCTACTGCAGGAGAGGCAGGAAAAAAGCCTTATCGGGCACCTGGGCCGGTCAATTGAACCTGTTATGGCTCCACTGGGTTTTGATTGGAAGATGAGCATCAGCCTATTATCGGGGCTTGCCGCCAAGGAAATCGTGGTAAGTACCCTCGGGGTGCTTTACCAGGTAGATGAAAACGTACAGGCCCAGAGCAGCACTCTCACCGAAAAACTGCAAACCCAGGTATATACCTCAGGGCCAAGGGCTGGCAAAAAAATGTTTACACCCCTGGTGGCCCTATCCTTCATGCTGTTTGTATTGCTGTATTTCCCCTGTATTGGGGTATTGGCGGCGATCATCAAAGAGTCAGGCCACTGGAAATGGGGTGTGTTTACCGTTTTTTACACCACTGCAACGGCTTGGGTCGTATCCCTGGTAGTTTACCAGGTTGGCTCCCTGTTGGGATTTTGACATTAAAGAGTACTGGATTATGCTTCAATGGATATTGACCATCATCATCGTTCTGGCTGCCACAGCCTATGCTGTTTACAAGATCATCAGGCGATTCAAAGCTCCCGTGCGGAGGAAAGAACCTGATTGTAATGGCTGCAGCGCTGATTGTGGTGATTGCCCCCTGGCTTCTGAGATTTTAAAACAAAATAAAATTCCCCGGCACAACAGTGGTCAAACATCACCCTCTAATCAATCCTGAGGTCGATGGTAAATGGCCGTGTTTCGTAGCAACGCTGTTCACACATCCTGTATGAGATTATCTTTACCTCTCCCCCATCCACAGCGGTAATAGTTTCGTTGCCCCTTTGATAAGTTACTGTAAATGAGTAGTAAGTTTCGGTATCGATATGCTCAGTTTCATCACGATTGTGGTAAAGCTTTTCCCATACCAGGTTGCCGTTTTCAAAATCACCCCGGTACATTTTAACGATTACAGCAGGGTTCTCCTCGTTGATGGTAACATATACCTCAACTCCCTCTTGAGTTGGTTTTACAGATTGGCAGTTTAAATAATCCTCATCGGTACAATCTTCATACTTGTCCCTGCATGAATGGGCAAAGACACCTATGATTAGCATAAAAAGAGGAAGCAGGAAAAGTGAATATCCGGATTTTTTCATCTTTTATAATGATTGGGTAATTCGCAAATCAGTTTCACCTCATATCAATTTAATATGGGTGTATATTTCAAGGGTTTAGTTTGGTACAATTGAATTCTGTATGCCATGCCAAGCCTGTAGCGGTAAGGAGAAATGGCATCATGGCCGGTATCAAAATAATCAAACCCACCAAAAAAGGTCATGTTGCCAAAGTGTAAAAACAATTCAGCTGCGGGAATCACCTCAAATCCTTTCGGGGCATCCAGGCCGGTACCACGATAATGGGCCGACGACCAGGCCATATCCAGGCCGGGTGCCAGGCCCAGCCTTTTGTTGTCGGGAAATCGCCACAGCACAAATTCACGGTACAATCCCAGAGAAAGTACGTTTCTTTTTTCAAAGAACTGGTAATAAGAAGCATTGCCACGTGGCACCAGAAGCTTACGATAACCAACCCGTACCAAATATTGCAACCTTAGCTGAAGTTGATAGCGTGCTTCAAAAAGACTTATGGATGAATGATAGAAGTTATCATCTCCATTAAAATCGAATCCCTGGCTAACCTGTAATTCAGAAAAGTACAATCCGCGGGGTTTAATAAATTCATTTGCTTTCAGTTTCCCTGCGAGGGGTTTATTACGACCAAAAAGGGCAAGGGCCATGGCTGATTTTCTTTTATCTTCTTTGTTTGTTCTTTCATTCATATAAGCCATGATCAGGTCTACCATTTCCATGTCGCCGTTGGCAGTTGCGATTCCCAGCAACGACAAACCGTTGTGGTTCACAGTTTCTGCGGCAGCACCACTTTCCAGCAGATACCACGTAGTAGCCAGCTGGCGGGCATATACGGCCACCATTAAAGGCGTATTGCCTTGTTCATCCTGAATTTCCGGGTCAGCCCACCAATCCAAAAGCAAACCACACATCTCATTGTGGCCATACCAGGCAGCCAGGTGCAACGCAGTACTGCCATCGCTGGCCTGGTGATTCACGCTGGCACCCAAATGCAATAGATAATCGGCTACAAAAAAGCTACCGAAAGCGGCAGCATGCATCAGTGCCGTTGTTTTCCTTTCGGTTTGTTGATGGATATTTGCCCCTTTCTCAACCAACGCCTTAACCATCTGCAGATCATCTTCCTGGCTGGCAAAGATCAGGGCGGAGTACCCCTGTTCGTTAGCAATATTGATCATCCCAAATTCATCAAGGTATTCATACACAAACTCTTTACGTCCTGCTAGCAGGGCATGCATCAGCACACTCATTCCGGTATAATCAACAGAGTTCAGGTCAGCACCCTTTTCTAAAAGGATCTCCGTGATGGTGTCACTATCATTGTACAAACTAAACATCAGTGCAGTGGTACCGGTATAGTCGCGTGCGTTCACATGAGCTCCCCTTTCAAGCAAAGCAACAACCTCCTGGTCGTCGTTTTCATGTATTGCAGTAAGTAGTTGAAGATCTAAATCGTCATCAGGTAAAGGAAATAAGGCACTGGCTCTTACAGTCATTAAGAAAACCAACATAAAAACAAACCCTAATCTTAGCGTTCTTTGAATATTTTGTATCATCTCAATCAGATATTCCCTTTTTTGCAATTCTAAACAATTAATTATTTTTCGTAGTAATTAGTGCCTAAAATTAGTAAAATTGCAGCTCGAAACAGGAAAATTGCATCAAAAATGGAGCCAAAACAGGTATTATATAAATATTGGGGATATTCTTCTTTCAGGCCATTGCAGGAGGAAATCATTGAATCGGTACTGGAAGGAAAAGATACCCTTGCTCTGTTACCTACCGGGGGAGGAAAATCCATTTGTTTCCAGGTTCCTGCCCTGTGCCGGGAGGGTATATGCCTTGTAGTATCGCCATTGATCGCATTGATGAAAGACCAGGTTGAAAACCTTACCCGTAGGGGTATCAAAGCCGTTGCCATTTACTCGGGACTGTCGCCCACCGAAATCGACATTGCGGTAGACAATTGTATTTACGGCGATGTGAAATTCTTGTATCTCTCGCCAGAGCGCCTTGCCACCGATCTTATCCGAACACGACTTCCCAGGATGAAAGTAAACCTTCTGGCAATTGATGAAGCGCATTGCATTTCTCAATGGGGGTATGATTTTCGTCCTCCATACCTGAAGATTGCCGAAATCAGGGAGCTCATACCCCATACTCCGGTTATGGCCCTTACAGCAACCGCTACCTGGGAGGTGATGGATGACATTTGCCAAAAATTAAATTTTAAGGATCATAACATATTCCTCAAAAGTTTTGAGCGGAAAAACCTTACCTATGCTGTCCTGAAGGAGGAGAACAAGCTTGACCGTCTTGTGAAGATCTGCAACAATGTGCCAGGCACAGGCATAGTTTATGTACGTAACCGTAGAAAAACCAAGGAGATAGCCCAATTTTTGCAAAAGAACAGGATTAGTGCCGATTACTATCATGCCGGATTGGATGCAGCACTGAGAGATCAGAAGCAACTCAACTGGACACGCGAAAAAACAAGAATCATCGTTTCTACCAATGCCTTTGGCATGGGAATAGACAAACCCAATGTAAGGTTTGTGGCCCATATGGATATGCCTGATTCTCCTGAAGCGTACTTCCAGGAGGCAGGCAGGGCCGGCAGGGATGAAAAAAAGGCTTATGCGGTGCTGCTTTACAACAAATCCGACATCATTGACCTTGAACGGTTTCTGGAAAACGCTTACCCACCTGTTGAGTTTATCAAACGGATTTACAATGCCCTTGGCAATTATCTGCAGCTGGCTGTGGGTAGTGGCCAGGATAAAAGCTTTCCATACGACCTGGGGGAGTTTTGCTCCCATTACAACCTGGAACGGATAACCACTTTTAATGCCTTAAAAATACTGGAAAAAGAAGGTTACATCTTTCTGTCGGAAGCATTTGCCAATCCATCAAAAATGTTGATCCTGCTCAATAAGGAAGATCTCTACAGGTTTATGGTTGCCAACAAACCTTTTGATGGTTTTCTTAAAGTGATACTACGCTCATATACAGGTCTGTTTACCGAATTTACCAGGATTGACGAAAATGAAATTGCCAAACGCTTTAACATCAGCACTGAAGAAACACTGAAGAAGCTCTGGAAACTGCATCAACTGAGGGTTATTCATTATGAGCCGCAAAACATAAAACCGTTGCTAACCTTCCTTGTCAACCGGCTAAACCCGGACGACATTACCATATCGCCTGAAAATTATACCGAAAGAAAAAAATTTGCAGCTCAACGAGTAGAAGCCATGAAGCATTATGCAAGGGCTGAAAACAAATGCAGAAGCATTATTCTGCTTGAGTATTTTGGTGAAAAAAATACCGTTCGATGCGGAAAATGCGATATTTGCCTGGAAAGAAACAAACTTGACATCAGCAAACTTGAGTTTGATAATATCCTGGAACTTGTAAAGCCCATACTTACAGATCAAGGCATGTCCATGCAGGATCTGATCAATAAACTAAAAACCAGCATCCCTGAAAAGAAAATCATCAAAGTAGTGCAATGGCTCATGGACAATGGTAAAGTAGTGATTTCAGAAGATGGGGAAACCTTATACTGGAACAGGCAACAAAACTAAGATCTTGATGTAACGCAATAACATAAAAGACCAAAAAAAATTGTTTATTTCCGCCGTATAATCATATGATAAGCAAAATTATCTTAATACTTTAATCTTTCCGCGTATTTTGGCCATCCCTCACTGGAATATTTTGCAACATTAAGAGAAATATTTATACATTTGACAAGCAATCCTTATAACTTTTGGTTACATAATGGAGAAAAACGATACGATTTCTATTTTATATGTTGAAGATCAAGACGACGTAAGGCTTTTTCTATCCAAAATACTCTCCCGTCATTACACCAATATATTTTTAGCAGAAAACGGCAAACAGGGCCTTGAACTTTTTAAGGAACACAAGCCCGACATCATCATATCAGATATAAAAATGCCTGTTATGGACGGACTATCTATGAGTTCGCGCATAAAGGAAATAGATCCCAGGGCAAAAATCATCCTCACCACTGCCCATAGCGATATGGAGTATTTTATTCAAAGTATTGATGTAGGAATAACTCAATATATTTTAAAACCTATTGACAGGGAAAAACTTTTCAATGCCATTAATACCTGTAAAGAGCAGGTTTTGCTTGAGAGAGAAGTAAAAAGACAAAATGAAAAGTTGCGTCAAAACAACGATATGCTTACCCGCCAGGAGCGTGAGCTTAGGCAAAACCTTCAGAAAACCATTGCCCTGAAAGAGATCATTGCCAAAAGCGAAGAGAACTTTCGCCGGGTTGCCGAAAACATTCAGGATGCTTTCTGGCTAAAAGATCAGAACAAGATAATCTTTGTAAACAAAGCTTTTGAGAGTTTATTTGAGATCTCCCAGGAAGAGATTTATGATAATCCTGATATCCTTAAGGATTTTATCTACCAGCCCGATGCTGAGGAATTCTTAAGTAAATTAGCCCAACACGAGCAAGACCAATCCAAACCCTTTAGTGCCGAGTTTAGAATCAAAACTCCTTCCGGTGCCATTAAGAACATATGGTACAGGGACATCTTCATTGAAAAAGAAAACGCCTCGGAGAAAAGAAGACTTTGCACCCTTAGCGATATTACCTGGAGAATTAACAATGAAAGGCTTTTCAGAGATCTACTCCTGGTGGAAAACGAAGCCAAGATAAAAGAAAGACTACTGGCCAATGTAAGTCATGAAATGAGAACTCCCCTCAATGGCTTATTCGCCTTGGGAGAGATAATGTCAGCAACCAATCTCGATCCACAACAGAAAGAATACCTGGCTACCATGATCAAAGCCGGTGAAGAACTTCTCGAACTCACCAACAACCTGCTAAACATAAGTGAGTTGGAACAAAACAGGGTAACGGTTAAAAAGCAACTCATTGAAACCCCCAACCTCTTTAAGCCATTACTGGCACGATTCAGCGAAAAGGCAGAAAAAAAAGCAATAGACTTTGATGTGGAATACGCTCCAAAATTCCCCGTTTCCTTTATTTCTGATCCACTGCTGATTACTCAACTTTTAGAACCCCTGTTTGATAACGCTGTCAAGTTCACCCAAAAAGGAGGCATCTCCATAAATATCAGTGCACAAGAAAAAAACGAAGACCAATGGAACCTCATCGTTCGCATCATTGATACAGGTGTAGGCATCAAAAAAAACCAACTGGAAAGAATTTTCAATTTATTTACCCAACAGGAAGAAGCCGATTCCCGAAACTTCGAAGGCCTCGGAATTGGCCTAGCCATTAGCAAAAGAATTGTTTCTTTGCTTAAGGGAAGCATTGATGTTATTAGCTACGAAAATCAGGGTAGTACCTTTACCGTTAATATCCCTGTTGATAAAAACACCTGCGAAATAAATAAAACAACACGGGGAGTTCCACAACTCAACCTAAAAGTACTTTATGCAGAAGATAAGGAGGTAAACCAGAAAATATTCCGGATCATGTTGCAAAATGCAGGATGCAAAGTAGATATCGCGCCCAATGGTAAAGTCGCATTTGAGATGGCTACCAAAAACCAATATGATATTATCCTTATGGATATTCAAATGCCGGTAATGGACGGAATAACTGCTACGCAAAAGATAAGGGAAAATCAATCATCTCCTCCACCAATAATTGGTATCAGCGCAAACGCATTAAGGGAAAATGCTAAGTATTATATTGATCAGGGTCTGGATGACTATCTCTCAAAACCAGTTTCACCTTCTACGTTATACACTAAAATTTGCGAATGGATACAACCAAAAAATCATGCTGCGAAGTGGACTGACATGGATCCTTCTGAGGAACTTCAGCCAGTGCATGACAACCTGGACAATCTGCCCGAACTTGATGACCTGACCATCGAAACCCTTCGCGAACAGGCACAGTTTGATGATAAAATAATCAAAGACCTGTTTTCTACATTTCTGGACGAAGCCCAAATGCTGATCAATAAACTGGAGAAAGGAATCAATGACAAGGATCAGGAAGCAATGAAGGAAAATGCGCATGCTTTAAAAGGTCTTTTTGCTACTGTTGGCGCTTCTCGTTGCCATCATATCGCCGCGGAAATGGATAAATACCATAAAGGAAATTATTACAACCATAGTATTCGTTTATTTCACTTGCTAAAGAGTGACTTCCAAATGCTGAAACCTGTTATAGAATCGAATCTTTTAACAGGATCAAAATAGATAATATCCCAAAGAGTTCCAGGGGTTTTTCGCCACTGCTTTAACATATTTTGTGCCGATGACAAAAAGACTGATTCTACTTGTCCTGACTTTTACAGGTATGGTGGCCTCAATATGGGCAACCCAACAACCTGCCAACCAAGTCCTGATTCTGCATAGTTATCATCCTTCATTTCACTGGAATTATGAAATGACCCAGGGAATCAAGTCGGTTTTTGACGATCAACTGGCCGATTATCATCTTGCCGAGGAATACATGGATTCAAAGCGGCTATTTGACAAGACGCATCAACAAAAATTACTGGAGCTATACAGGCATAAGTATTCAGGTGTGTTATTCGATCTGATAATAGCTACCGACGATGATGCGCTGCGCTTCCTGGTTCAATATGGCGATACACTTTTCCCCGGCACTCCTGTTGTATTTTGCGGTGTAAACAACTTCCCGGGTGAATTGCGAATGCAAAAGTCCCATTTTACAGGAGTGCTGGAAAATATTGACATAACAAAAACAGTCTCAATTGCGCTTGAATTGGTACCTGAAACAAGGAAAATCTATTTTGCAGGCGACTTATCGACTACCTCTTACGACCTTTCAGCGATATTCAGGAAAAATCATGAAGAGGACTTTCCGGAAATAGACTTTCATTACATTCATGCACCCACCCTGAACGAAATGGGTAATCGGATCAGTCTACTGCCACCCGATGGAATGGTAATGTTGTGGCCCTATCTCTCACAGGAAAATCATCGGCTGGTGGACGTTGAATTTGCCACAAAATTTATTTCAGAGTCAAGTCCTGTTCCTGTTTTTGGATTCTGGCAATTTATGCTTGATCATGGAATTGTGGGAGGAAAACTTGTATCAGGAAGAACCCAGGGTGAAAATGCTGCCAGGCTAGCCATTCGAATCCTCTTGGGTGAACAGGCCAGTGAAATTGCATGGGAGGAATCCGTTCCCAATGAATACTTCTTTGATTACGAACAATTGGTGAGATTTAATATCGCTGAAGAAAACTTACCGAAAAATAGTATTCTGATCAATAAGCCTAAGAATTTTTTCCAACAATACAGGCATATCGTTTTAGGCTTTGTTCTGGCATTAGCCATATCTCTTACCAGTTTCATTATCTACCTTTTTTACCAGAAAAAGGCAAAAAAACTCCTGCTACAGGAAGTATCTTTCCAACAAGCTCTTATCAATGCACTACCCATCCCTGTTTATTACACCCTCGACCAGGAACACATTCATGGAAGCAACCATGCATTTCGCCATCTTACCGCCACAAAAAACTATGGCGAAAAATTGTCCGATATTCATTCTATATATTTACCCGGCCAGGCTGATAAGCACAAAACAATAAACCAGGAGGTTTTATCATCGCATCGTGGAACTGCATTTGAAGGACAGATACTAAACAGTAAAGGAGAATTGCAGGACGTAATATTTTACAAAGCTGCTTTTTTAGATAAAATAACCCGTAAGTACGGAATCATTGAAACCATTGTAGATATTTCGGAAAAGAAAAAACAAACCGAAAGAATCCGCCTCAGCGAGGAAAGATATACCCTGGCGACCAAAGCAACACGCGATGGCATATGGGATTGGGATCTGAAGAAGAAAGAACTTTTCGTTTCCGATAGATTCAATGAAATGATGGATTACCCCCCAAGGGAAAACGTGTTTTACCATGACAATTTCAACCAGCAAATCCATCCTGACGACCTTAATATTTTCAACCATCATATTGATCTCCTGCGGGAAGAGAAAAGAAATCAGTGCCTGATGGAGATTAGAATGAAGAAAAAAAACGGCACATGGTTGTGGGTTGAAATGAACATCTTTAGTCTTTCGGACAAAAACGGTGAAATATACCGCCTGGTAGGTTCTGTAAGTGATATCCAGAAAAGAAAAGAAACCCAGCAGGAATTAAAAAAATGGGAGGAAATTTTCAACCATACCCTCATGGGTATTGGCATAATTGATCCTGACACGGAAAGAATGGAAACTATGAACCCTGTATTTGCCAGTATTCACGGATTTCATCCCTCCGAACTAAAGAACAAACCCATTTCATTGCTGATGGGGCAAAATGAAAGCTTTTCTGATATTGCAAAAATTGCCTCTGAAAAGGGTCACCATGTGGTGGAAATCAGGCATCGGCGTAAAAATGGTTCTGCTTTCCCGGTAATGATGGATGTTACTCCTGCCAAAAATAATCGTGGCGAATTGATGTACTTTATCATCAATCTTCAGGACATTACAGAAAGAAAACAGCAGGAAGACCTCATTTCCCAGATGCTGCACAACGAACAGACCATGAATGAGGAGCTTCGCTCCAGCGAAGAAGAAGTTCGTCAATCCCTGCAGGAAACCGTGAAGCTTAAAGATAAGCTGGAAGAAAACCAGAAACAGTTCCTTAGTTTTATAAACGGCACCTCTGATTTCGTTTTTCTGAAAGACAGAGATTTAAGGTATCTGATGGTAAACGAAGCATTTGCAGAATTTCATAAACATAAAGCCGAGGAGTTTATCGGAAAAACTGATTTTGAAATAGCCAGCGAAGCTTTGGCAAAAGAAGAGCGCAAAAACGACGAAAAAGTCATTCTGCAAAAGAAAGCAATCATATATGAAAGAGAAGAAGATGGGTTAGTTTTTGAAACCCGCAAATTTCCCGTAATCTACGATAGAAATTACATAGGCGTGGGAGCTTTTGTCCGAAATACTACCGCGCAGCGAATAGTAGAAAAAAAGGTACTGGAAAACGAAAAAAGATTCAAAACACTGCTCGAAAACAGCTTCGACCTCATCACCCTTACGGATAAAGAAGGGGTTATATCTTACTGTACTGATGCCATCAAGCTTATTGCCGGTATTGGAAACAAAGATGCCATTGGTAAGCACTTTGAACAATTCATTCACGAAGAAGACCGACCCTTTTTCAAACAAAAACTGGATAGAATTATCCAATACAATAATACTGATCCTGTTTACATCCAACATAGATTCAAACATCCGGACGGAACTGTAAAAAACATAGAAACCATTGCCATCAATCATCTCAAAAATCCCCTTATCAGTTCGTTGGTGTTTACCAGCCGCGATGTTTCTGTGGAACTGCAAAGCCGTGAACTGAGAAAGAATATTTCGATCGCACAAAAATCAGCAGAAATAAAGCAACAGTTCCTTGCAAATATGAGCCATGAGATAAGAACTCCTATGAGTGGCATCCTGGGGATGATTGAATTTCTCATGCAAACAAAACTTGATGAAACCCAATGGGACTATGTATCAACCATAAAATCATCGGCTGACTCCCTTTTGAATATTATCAACGATATCCTGGACTTTTCTAAAATTGAAGCCGGCAAGCTTACCATTAAACCAGCTCCTGTCGATATCCGTAAATTCATTGCCGATGCTCCCAAGATTTTTGCTGCATTGGTAAAACAAAAAAATCTCGAATTCCAGGTAATGATAGACAACTCGCTTCCCCAGTATGTCAATCTTGACCACATGCGTCTTAACCAGGTAATTTCTAATCTTTTATCCAATGCCATAAAATTTACTTCCGAAGGAAAGGTGACCCTGAGCGTATTCACCCAGCAGATCTCACCCGATGGCATCACCCTGAAATTTGAAGTGAAAGATACGGGAATTGGGATTTCACAAAAAGAACAACAAAAGCTCTTTACTCCTTTCACCCAAATTGACTCATCCCTTACAAGATCGCAGGAAGGCACCGGGCTGGGCCTGACAATTTCACAGCGGATTATTGAACTGATGGACGGTGAAATGGGTGTAATAAGCAATCAGGGCGAAGGAGCATTGTTTTGGTTTACTATTCCGGCGTCAATCCCCGAACATGAAAAGATCAGATTATTTACAAAGGATATTGAAACCACTCAAAAACAAAAATTAGATCTTGACGTCCTCCTTGTTGAGGACAAAGTCGTAAACCAAAAAGTAATCCGACTGATATTGGAATCTCTGGGCTGTAAAATCACCATTGCAAACAACGGGAAAGAAGCCATTGACCTGATAGAAGAATATAACAGAACAAACCCGGGTAGTAAGAATGTTCCTGCAGCCCAGTGGGATATCATTCTCATGGATATCCAAATGCCTGTAATGGATGGAATTACTGCCACAGGCATAATTCGCCGCAAATACCCCCAATACCCTGTAATAATTGGTCTTAGTGCCAATGTAATCTCCGAAGAAGTGGAGGCTTACCTTCAGAGTGGTCTCGATGATTATATTGTAAAGCCTGCCAAGTCAGATGATCTTTATAAGAAACTGCTCTACTGGTCAGAACAGAAAAAGAAGATGAAAATAACAAGGCCTGAAGCAGCAGATCTTATCCTGGAAAAAATAAAAAATGAAAGAATTTTGGAAAAAAACAGCCTTGAAGTAATCAAACAACAATCAGAAAATAATGCCCTTGTATTGAATGAGTTGTTTAACACCTTCTTTCGCGATACGATAGAGATTATAGATAAAATAAAGTTGGCAGTTAAAAATAATGACTCCAAGGCAATCCAGTTGTTACAGTCATTGCAATCCATGGCCGCAAGTATGGGAGCAATACAACTCGGTAAAACCGCTGAGGCCCTGGAGGAAAATATTCTTTATTCCGCGTCTCCCGGCGAAAACCTTCTGCTTTTCCTTGAAACAGCTGCCAAAAATTACCGCGACGAAGCTCTGTCAAAAACATAACGAACGGAAAATATTACTAAAGCACCTGCACCTTCCTGGCAAATTTATTATCTCTGGTTTCAATCAACAGATAATAATTCCCGGGGGGTAGGTGCTGAACATCTACTCTGAACGAGAAATCATTTATTTTTTTTGTCATGATCATTTTCCCCGCTACATCAAAAAGATAGATATTCTCTGCCATTTCATCTCCCTGAACATTAAAATGACCGGTTGCCGGATTGGGAAATATCTTTAGCTTCGAACCCGCAACCGGCATGTTTTCTTCCACAATTTGTGTCCCTGTGTCAATGTACAGCTCAACGGTAGCCGGTGCTGAAAGACTGAACCCATCAAATACGGTATACACAAAAGAATCGTAGGAAATACCGGATACATGCGGCTCATATTCCCACGAGCCATCGGCATGCAGCACCAGGTTGCCATACAATGGTGGCTCCAGCAACAGGGCCTGCATAAGGTTGCCATCAAGATCGAAATCATTGGCAAGCACTCCATCAGCAGGAAAGAGACTTGCCGGGTCGCTGTCAAAACTGATCAGGAAAGAATCACAGTGTGCAATGGCCCGGTTATTAAATTCGTGCAGCCGGTCTTTCATTACCCAATACGATCCTTTTATGTGCTCTTCCACATCCAGGACTGTATTCCAGCTCTCCCAAAGGAATCTTCCCTGGGGAGTAAATTCCTCCCCCTGGTAAAACACAGAAAGAGAGATGCCATCGGAAATGGTGTCTTCGGGCAGGGGTGTATTGCGGTCGTCATGAAAAACCACGTATTCACTGGGATCGACAAAATGAAGCAATGACCAGGGAATCCTCACATGGACATGATCTTCGTATATGGTAACCCCATCGAGGGAAGTGGCCGGAAGAAACCCAAAATTCACCCTCATGTTACCGATGTACTGCACATCCTGGTCAAACTCATTTACCTTCCACCGAACGATATTCCAGGGAGCGCCATCAGAAACCACAGAGCGATATTGCTGCCCCGGTTCGGAAACTCCGTGAAATATCCCGTACAGATCGTATGCCTCTGTTACATACAGCCTGGCGGAGTAGTTGGTAAGGTGAAGGGCAAATTCGGCCCTGTTGGTCACTGTATCGCCCGAGGGAAGGACCGATTCACCTACATGGCCGAAATAGGTATCCAGCGAAATCCACATCTCATCAGGATTGCTCAGGGGTTCATTGAGGTAAAGCCTGAAGTGGAAAAAATCGTAGTCAGCAGCAGCAGTGATACTGTCCAGGGCACAGTCCTGGCAAAACCCATCCCAATGCTGCATGGCAAGAGGCCGTTGAAATTTGATCAGGCCAAAGTTTTGTTCGGCAGCGGTGATGTTGTGCCAGAGAATGCGGCGGTTCATCAGGTAATCTATATGATCCGTTACCCATGTTCGTTTAAACCATTCATCGATCCAGGCAAATTGCATACCCCCGCCACAACCGGCCGATTCAATGGTTTTTAAAAGCCGTATATTGTTTTCACCCTGTTCATACTCATCCCCTCCCCCATGATGCATCCCACTGGTGGAATAATGTGCTATACCCCAGCTGGAAGGAACTCCGTATTCGGCAATGATCAAAGGGAAGCGATCATAATGGGCCTTCATATGGGTAAGATATCCCAGGTAGCTGTTTGGCCCGTAGTTATCAAAAAAATCAACATAATCAGGACCATAATTGATAAAATCGGGATAATAAGGATATGCATGGTAAGAAGCAAAGTAACCTGCAGGAGCATCAACAAACCCGATGGTGCTTAAATCAATGGAAGTAGTATCTTCCCACTGGTTCCATTCTTCGGGGTGGTTGAGCGGATCCTGTGTAGGCCAGCTGGAAAAACTTACAGGCCTTTGGGTATCGTATCCTGCATATTCATAGGCCACAAGATGATCAAGTTTGTCCACAATCCATGATTCGACAGGCAGCACATCCTCAATGGCAAAATGATCTCCAAAATAGTCGGTATGATCACTGTTTATAGCATTGGTAAGCAGCACTTCGCCGGGATGTATCTCCCTGCCAATTATATAACCCATATTCCAACGCGACACATCAGTCTGGTAGTTGCCCCAGGCTTTCCCCAGCCGCGGCTCAATATACCTGTTGCCGTGCACACAATCTACATTTTCTTCAATTTCCTGTGTAAAGGCATCGGTAAGAAAATAAAGATCGCCGTAAAATCCCTCCATTTCTTCTTCGAGCCACACCCCCTGAAAAAAGAACAATGGATTATGCGCATTGGCAAGATTAAAGGAATCCAGCACTTCATAAAAATGAGGGAAATGCAGCGTATACAACCTCACCGAATTAAACCCTGCATCTTTGATCAACTGAAACCAGTTGGCATACTGATCGCGTGATACTTCCAGTTGGCCGGGAAATTGTCCCGGAACAGAAACACCGAGATTCATCCCTTTAACTAAAAAGGGTTCATATTCATTTCCGTTCCAAATAGTAAGATGGGTTTGTGTGGTGCTGAAAGGAAACTGATGATCGGGCATGCAGTTTTGCTGGGCAATACCGTCACGTTCCAATACCGTCACGCAAATAACAACAAGAAGTAAAGCACGTAAAAGAAGAAGCATTAGCTTAAATTTTGGTTAAAGGTACAACAAACTGTTACACTGTAAATCTACGAAATTTCAGCACGAAAAACACTCTATTAAAGCCTAATAATGAAAGAAAAACCATTAACAATGCAATGACACATACCGGTAGCTAAAAAAAAAATAACATTTAACCCTTATTATAAAAAAAACCACTAATATTGCACTCTTTCATGGATTACCTTGCCAAAACCAATTTAACAAATCCGATAATACAACCATTGACATTTCCCGTCAGGTCTTAATTTTAAGGGGGAACAAACGATGTATGAGTCTTTTAACATGCAGCAGGTTGAACAGGAAGTTACCGGAAGATACCGTGAATTTATTGGTTTCTATACTGCACATCGCGATCTGGATTCAATAATCCAATACTTTTCCCCCCAAATAACACTCATCGATTTTGGTGAAAATCACCTTACACTGGATTATCATGCTGCTGTAAAGGTTTTTGAAAAAGATTTTCAGAAACACCCCTACCCATTAAGCTATCATGAAAAAGCCCTGAATGTAAGAACCATTCATTCTACGCTTTGTACATTGACTGCCTCTTTCCACAGCCAATCACTGAACAATACGGGAAATACCGATTCTACCACCTACACCCTATCTATGCTGTGGGAAAAAAACAATGACCTGTGGCTTATCAGACAGATCCATCTTTCCTGCAGTGAAAACACCCAAAAGACAGAGCATCACCTGGATCTGAATCAACAAAAGACAAAAGAACTCGAAAAGCTTATAAACAAAAGAACCCGTGAACTTTGCAAAGTAAACATGGAACTCTCTGATGCCTGCAAAGAGATCAGCGAGATCAAGCGACGTTTCGAGATTATTTTCGAAAAAGCAAGTGATGGTATTATTGTAGCCGACTGGAAAGAAAACAGCTTCTTCATGATCAACCAGCGCATTTGCGACATTTTGGGTTATCAGAAGCAAGAGCTGCAACACAAATGGATTACCGATCTTATCCCCACAGAAAATCACGAAGAATCAATCCAGAAGATCATACAGGAATCAAATGGCGACAGGATCATTGCCGACGATATTCCTCTGATTTGTAAAGATGACAGCAAGCGTTATTTTGATGTCACCTCGCAGGTAATCACCATTAAAAGAAAAAGCTACCTGGTAAGCCTTTACCGCGATATAACCGAGCACAAGAAGGCCCTTTTGCTAAAACACCAGGCTGAAATTGCCCAGAGAGCCTCTGAGGCAAAAAACATTTTCCTGGCCAACATGAGCCACGAGATCAGAACCCCCGTTACGGGAATAATGGGAATGAGTGAGATCCTCAACAAAACCCAACTTACCAAAGAACAGGCAGAATACCTTCGTATCATTAAAGACTCTTCCAAGATCCTTCTCACCCTGATCAGTGATATTCTGGATATATCCAAAATTGAAGCAGGGAAGCTTACCCTTAAGAAAGAAAATTTCAAAATGGTGGATTTGATTGAAAACATCAAAACCATCACCCATATGGGCAGGATCAACAAAAACAACAACCTGGAAGTATTGATACACCCGGGAGTTCCCGAATGGCTTTCAGCCGATAAGCTTCGCCTGGAGCAGGTGATGATGAACCTGCTGAACAATGCCATAAAATTTACTGAAAACGGAACCATCAGCATAGAAGTAGAAACTTTTTCCACCAGCGAGCCGGGCAATTTCATCAAAATCTCGGTAAGCGACACTGGCCTCGGTATCAGCAAAGAAGACCAGGCCCTGTTGTTCCAGAAATTCCAACAGCTCGACACCTCCCTCTCACGCCCGGCCGACGGATCAGGACTGGGACTTTTTATCTGCAAGCAACTGGTTACTTTAATGAAGGGAAATATTGGCGTGGAAAGTACCCCCGGGCAGGGAAGCAACTTCTGGTTCACCTTTCAGTATGAGCTCCCTGAACGCGACACCCTCGACTTTGACGAAATGGAGAGCGACCTCGACATTTCTCTTGACCTGAACGTTTTGCTGGTGGATGACAAAAAGGTAAACCTGCAGGTAATCTCCCTCATGCTGCAAACAGCCAATTGCCGCATTGATACCGCGCTTAACGGGCTGGAAGCGCTGGATCGTTTTAAACCCGAAAAACATGAAGTGATCCTGATGGATATTATGATGCCCCAAATGGATGGCATTACCGCCATGAAAGAACTTCGCAAACGGCACAATAACCTGCCCCCTATTATTGCTATTACAGCCAATGCCATGACCGGCGACAAGGAGAAATACCTCAGGGAAGGTTTTGATGCCTACATCACCAAACCTCTCACCATGAGCAAACTCACTTCAGAACTCATTGATCTGGGTCTGCTGGAAAAGCGCACTAATATTTAATTTCTCGAAAGAATTTCCTTTACCAGTTGTTGGTAGTCAAAAGCACCGTTGCTTGAAGGCTGGTAGCTGAATATATCACACCCATCATTGGGGGCTTCTGCCAGTGCCACATTATTGCGGATACGGGTTTTAAAAACCTTTTCGCCAAAGTGCGATTCGAGGGTATCCATGACATAACGGTTGAGGACTTTGCGCCGGTCGAACTGGGTTATGAAAATGCCTTTTATTTCAAGAGAAGGATTCAGGCGTTTCTGGATTTTGTCTACCAGGCCCAGCATTTTACCAATGCCTTGCAAGGCAAGGTATTGCGCCTGCATGGGGATAAAAATTTCATCAGCTGCAGTAAAAGCATTGATGGTAAGCAAACCCAGGGAGGGCGGACAATCGATAAGAATGAAATCGAAGTTTTCTTTTTTGGTGTCGAGCAGTTCCCTGAGAATGAATTCGCGCCCGGCTTCAGCAGCAAGCTCCAGTTCGGCGCCACCCAGCCCGTTGGAGGCGGGTACAAGATGCAGATTCTTCCTTACTTTGATCATTTCCAGGCCACCATTGCCTTTCATCGCTTCATAAATACCGGTTTGTGAATCGTCTATACCAAGGCTTTGGCTCATATTGGCCTGTGGATCCATGTCAATGAGCAATACTTTTTTTCCCTTAAGGGCCAGCCCCGCACCAATGTTGATGGCAGAAGTGGTTTTTCCTACACCACCCTTGTGATTGCTTATAGCTATGATCTTTCCCATTGCTTTTTAGGTTTGATGGTCAGTTTTTCGGTAGTGCAATAATAATTCTTTTTTGATTTCATCCGGGATTTTTTTCCTGCCGGCTGCAAGCCGGCAGAACAGTTTTTTGCGGGAACCAGACCCCGGGCATTACGAAAAGTTTGGTATATTTGACCATCCGCCCTTTCCTTCAAAGGCAATAAAAGGTTTCCGGCAAGACAAACCAAAAAAACAAAATATCATGGCAAACACACTTTACACAGATTTTGACAACGCCCAACAGGTAATAGATAAATGCGAAGCCTGCTACATTGCAATGATTGACCAGGACAACAAACCCTATGTTCTGCCTTTCAATTTCGGTTTTGAAAACAATACAATCTACCTCCATTCCGGTCCTGTAGGTCGAAAGCTCGACATCATGAGAAACAACCCCGAAGTTTGTGTCAATTTCAGCACCGACCACAAGTTGTTTTTCCGCAACGAGGAAGTAGCCTGCAGTTACGGTATGCGTTACCGGAGCGTACTGGCATTTGGCAAAATCGTTTTTGTGGAGGATTATGATGAAAAAGTAGAGTGCATGAACATTATCATGCGCAAGTATACCGGGAAAGATTTTAGTTACAATCCACCTGCCATCAACAACCTGGTAATATATAAAGTGGTGATCGACAAGATCGAAACAAAGATCTCAAACTACTGATAATCCGGAAACATCAGCATAACTTTCGGGAATGGAAAAGGAAAGAGGGTTATTCCAAAGGCGTGGCACCCGGTGAATAACTGGAAAAACCGGGGTAATATCTTCTCAGGATATACTTCCACAACCTTATGATGAGTAAGGCAACAACCACACCGGTAATGATTCCACCAACCACATCTCCCGGATAATGTACCCCCAGATAGATCCTGCTGTACGCTTTCAGCCCTGCCCAGGTAAACATGATGGCAGAAATGTATTTGAGCTTATCTTTCAGCAAATAGACAATAAAAACTGCCAGGGCAAAAGAATTGGCGGCATGTGCCGACACAAAACCGTATTTTCCACCCCGCTTGCCATACACTAAATGCACCAACCCTTCCAGGCTCTCGTCGCGCGAGGGCCGCAAACGCTCAAAACCATGCTTCATGATCCCGGTAAGCTGGTCGGTAGTGGTAATCATTACTGCTATCAATACCATTATAATCAGCGCCTTCCACCCATAGTAGCGTACACAAAGTGCCAGGAGCACCACATAAAATGGGATCCAGAAGAATTTCTCACTGATGTAATACATTACAGGATCGAGCCAGGAGGCATTCAACCCGTTGAGGAACAGAAATAGTTCCCGGTCAATCTGCAGAAGAAAGTCTAACATATGTTACAGCAATTTAGATCTGGCATTTCAGCCCATAGGATTATTGTTGTAGTTTTACTGGTTAAGGGTTTTCCAGAGCATATCCTTCAGCTCCACAATTCCCTTGTTGGTGTGCGATGATATCATAACATAGGGGAGATCGGGGATCTCGGGTTTGAGTTCTTCCAGCATCTGATCATCGGCCATATCGCATTTGGAGATGGCCAGTACCCTTTGTTTATCAAGCAGTTCTGGATTATACATCTGCAGCTCATTGAGCAGAACCTCGTATTCTTTTGTGATATTGTCGCTGTCTACAGGAATCAGAAACAACAGAACAGAATTTCGTTCGATATGCCTGAGAAAACGGTGTCCCAAGCCTCTGCCCTCGTGGGCTCCTTCGATAATACCGGGGATATCGGCCATTACAAATGATTTCTGATCGCGGTAAGGAACCATGCCCAAATTGGGTACCAGCGTAGTAAAAGGATAATCGGCAATCTCTGGCTTTGCAGCAGATACAACCGAGAGAAGGGTTGATTTTCCTGCATTGGGAAATCCTACCAGCCCTACATCGGCAAGAATCTTCAGCTCCATGATCACAGTCATTTCCTTTTCATCCTCACCAGGTTGTGCATACCGGGGCGCCTGGTTGGTGGCAGATTTAAAATGGATATTGCCCAGTCCGCCCTTTCCTCCTTCCAACAAAATCTGCTGTTGATCGTGTTCGGTAATCTCTGCTACGATCTGACCGGTTTCAGCATCGCGGGCAATGGTGCCCAGGGGAACTTCAATGATCACATCCTTACCCTGTGCGCCGGTTTTTCCCTGTCCTTTGCCATTGGCGCCCGATTCGGCATATACATGGCGGGTGTAGCGCAGGTGCAGCAATGTCCACAAATTGCTGTTCCCTTTCAAAATGACATGACCTCCACGGCCACCGTCACCTCCATCGGGCCCTCCTTTGGGAACATACTTGGCACGTAAAAAATGAACTGATCCTGCACCGCCCTTTCCCGAGCGGCAATATATCTTGATATAATCTACAAAGTTTGATGCCACGGTATTACCTTTTCATTAATTACTGATGCTTGCTTTTTCAGGCCTTCCCCACAGGCGTGCATGGGTAAGTGCAAAGCGCCTGGTGTTGTTCATACCATACTTACAATCTCTTTTTGCGCCAGGTAGTGTTCTACTACCCTGGCAATTCGCCCGGCAACCTGTTTTACAGGGGCCATACCACTGATATTCGACAACTTGTTCTGCTTTGCATAATATTCTTTCAGCGGAAGGGTTTGCTCCCTGTATACCTGCATGCGCTTACGAATCACATTCTCTTTATCATCGCACCTTCCTGAATCCTCTGAACGGCCTATCATGCGGCGAACCAGTTCATCTTCATCCACCACCATGCAAAAAACAATATTGATGGGAATATTCTTTTTTTCTAACAATTTGTCCAAAATAACGGCCTGGTGCAGCGTACGCGGGAATCCATCAAAAACCAGCCCTGCAGCATTTCGGTATTGCAGGGCTATTTTATATAATTTTTTCAGCACGATGGCATCGGGAACCAACACCCCCTCTTTCATGAAACCAATAAGCTGTTTTCCCAGCCTGGTTCCTTTTCTTACCTCTTCCCTGAAGATCTCACCAGTAGACAAATGGACCAGGTTGAACCTGCCTGCTACTCTTGCAGACTGGGTTCCCTTGCCACTACCGGGTGGGCCAAAGAGGACGAGATTTAACATAAGCTTGGGTATATTTGTTTGAATGAGAAGAACCCGCTACTCCTCAATTTTATATATATCGGTCAGGTTGCGACCCAAACCATCGTAATCCAGGCCATAACCCACAATAAAATCCCTGGGAATCTCAATGCCAATGTAATCAGGTTTTATATCCGTTCTTACCGCTTCAGGCTTTAACAGCAATGTGGCCACTTTTACATGAGAAGGGTTGAATTGCTTAAGGTCTTCCAAAAGATGATGTACGGTGATGCCGCTATCAATGATATCTTCCAGAATAATCACCACACGATCCTTGATATCGTCGGTAAGGCCTATCAATGTTTTTACCTCTTCTGTGGTTTGGGTTCCTTTGTAAGACGACAGGCGAATAAAGCTGATCTCACATACTCCCTTATAAACCTTTAGCAGATCGGCAGAGAACATAAATGAGCCGTTTAATACACACAGAAACAAAGGCTTCCGGTCTGAAAATTCATCATAGATCTGGTCGGCAATGTTTTGCACTGCCTTTTGAATACGCTCATAGTCAATGTATTTCACAAAAAACTTGTCATGAACCTTGATTTTGTCCTTTGTTTGTGTTTGATAGTTCATTCTCTCAGGGATTTTCAGGTTACTAAAGTACAAAAATAAGGTATTGTTAAGGGTTGCAGCCAATATTTTCAGGAAAAATATCAACACACTGTGAAAAGCTGTTTCATGCCCCGTTGCGGTAATTTGTTTCCTTAGCGCTGATGACAAGGATGCCCGGTATGGCTGCCTTTTTATTATCTGGCTCATCATATGCATGTGCAATCCAGCGCAATTGCCATGGCATAGGTGTGGATTATGATGAAAACGACATAATTGTTAAGGTTATTTGCACATATATTTTCAATAAATAATGGTTAGGTTTGCAAACAGTTATTTTTAGTTCCATAATAATCCAGGCCGGGATACATGAAAAAAATCGGTTTATTATCAGATACCCACGGTTACATCCACCCTGAAGTTCCGAGGATATTTAAGGATTGCGATGAGATATGGCATGCAGGCGATTTTGGCACACAGGAAACAGTGAATACCCTGCGAGCCATCAAACCGCTGAGGGGAGTATTCGGTAATATCGACGGTACCGACGTCCGTTCAGAGTTTCCTGAAATGCTGCGCTTTCTGTGCGAGGGGGTGGATGTAATGATGACACACATTGGAGGTTATCCGGGAAATTATGCCCGGCAGGTGAGAGAAATAATGCGGGTAAAACCACCCCGGTTGTTTATCAGTGGTCATTCGCACATTCTCAGGATTATGTATGATAAAAAACACGACTGCCTGCATCTCAATCCGGGAGCTGCAGGCAGACATGGCTTTCATAAGGTGATCTCCATGTTACGTTTTGTCATTGACGGGTCGCAAATCAAAGACATGGAGATCGTGGAGTTTGAGCGCAAAGGGGGGCTATAACTTCTTCATAAGTTCTTCAATGGCCCTGTCGAGTTGTGGCCTCCTGTTGTGCAGGCGGTCGTGAAACGTTTCAGGAACAACAATATCGGGTGCTACGCCGGTAAGCTCGAGGTTTTCCCCATCCAGAGTAAAACAACCCCAACTGGGCAGGCGCACAAATGAGCCATCTACAAAAGATTTGCCAGAGGTAAAGATGATCCACCGGTAGGTTTCTATGCCTATGATCTGACCCAGCCCGAGTTGGCGGAAGCCCTCAGCCGTCATTTCAGCATCACTGAGGCTTCTTTCATTGATGGTCATAACCATAGGTTTGGCCGATGGAGCAAAATTGGGTTGGGGCGCCATATCTCCACCGCGGTAACGCCACTGCAGGTAAGGACGTTGCGACAAAAACTGCAATACATCATTGTGTACGTTTCCACCCCGGTTGAACCGGATATCAAACAGCAATGCGTCCATGTTTTCGCCATAGGTAGACATATCGATCAGGAATTGCTCCAAGGCACCTTCCGACATGTTTTTCATATGCACGTAAGCAATCCGGTTGTTGGATTTTTCTGCCACATACTCCCTGTTCTCCCTGATCCACTCGTCATAGAGCAGGTTGCTGATCTGCCCGGGAGTGTGGCTTCGGGTAACCACCCTAAATTCCTCGTCATCACGGCTGAACGTCAATTCGAGTTCTTCAGGCCTTGCGGCAAAATAAAAATAGCGGTTGCGGTTTTCCTCCGGCTGAATCCTTTCGCCGTTTACGGCTACCAGCACATCGCCGGGCATCACCGGTCTTTCTGACAGATCGGTATGGGAACCGGTAATGATGCGTTCTACCCTGTAGGGTTCTTCATTGGAAAATACCAGTCCGGTTTCGGCAGTTTCACCCTTGAAGAAAGGTTCTTCCTCCTTGCCAGTGCTGGAAAATCCCATATGCGATGAATTAAGTTCTCCCAGCATATCATTGAGCAGCCGTCTCAGATTTTCGCGGGTACGCAAATGAGGCAGAAACTGCTCATAATAGCGCATGGTAGCTCGCCAGTCGAGGCCATGGAAGTCGCCATCATAAAAGTTCTCATCCAGGGCTGCCCATGTTTCGTAAAAGACCTGAGAAAACTCCCTGTTGAGTTTTCTGCTGAACGAATGGTCAAATTCAATAGCATCCAGCTTATTCCCCCCGGTATCGATCTTATGGATATTTCCACCGGCGAGCACCCAGAACTTATCTTTCACATTTACAATATTTGGATTTATTCCTGCGCCAGGTCCTTTAATTCTTTCGGTTTTGTCATCTTCGAAAGGCTTCATTTCACGTTTCCACAAAGCCATTTCTCCTTCATCGTGGTTGGAGGCAAAAAACATTACCTGGCCTTCCTTGACTTTATAAACCTGTGGCGCCCATTGTTCTCCTCCCCTCACACGAATCCTTTCCCAGCGCTCTTCTATTCTCTCCATATCGATGGTAATGGTGGGTGGAAGGGTATCTTCCTCCTGCTTCTCAGCAAAAAGTTCTTCGAAAGATTCCCTTCGAAGAGGTTCGGCAAAGCGATGCAGTGCAATACGGTAAATGCTGTTTTGCACATCTCCCCTGGGATAATTGGGCCGTGTACGGTCTGAGGCGAAATAGATATACTTTCCGCATGGCGACCACCAGGGCTGGCGCTGGCTCACACCCGACCGGGTAAGGTTAATAGTTTCTCCCGTACCGATATGATGGATCATTACATCCTGTTCAAAATTGCGGAATGCGGTAAAAAGAATGTATTCTCCATTGGGAGAGAACATGGGCGCAGAATTCTGGAAGCCCCACAGTTCTTCTTCAACGGCCACACGTGTGGTAAGTTTTTCGAGATCGGCCAGTTTTACCTGGTTGCGCCCCGAGAGGTAAACAGCCATTTTCCTTTCAGGACAAAGGGCCAGCAAACGGCTCGTCTGGGGTTCATCTTCCAGTTGTTTCTCAGCTCCCCGGCCGTGGGCGGCCATGGTAAAGAGATTGGCCCAGCCCTTATTGGTACGGGTATATAGAAGGTTTTTGCTATCACTCATCCATTTTACTTCAACGGCCCTTTCATTGGGATCAATGGGCATTCGTCGTACAAATTTGCCCTCCATATCCGAAACAAACAATTCACCCCTGCTGATAAAGGCGAGTTTTTTCTCGTCGGGCGATACATCAAAAGAAGAAATATTTCCCTTGGTAGAAAACTCCTGCTCCACAGCAAGATCAGGCCCCTGGAAGAGTTGTATGTTTGGTTTTGTGGTTTCACCTGCTGTTATATCATATACATACAACTGGTAGTCCTTTTCAAAAACCACCACGCTGCCATTGGCACTTACCTGCGGATTGCGCACAGAGCGGTCAAAATCGGTAAGCAGAGTTTTTTCACCATCCAGAAAGGTGTACAGATTATACTCACCATTGTATTCGTCAGAGGCAAAATATATGTTGCCGTTTTGGTCAACTGAAGGCCACAGATCCTGTCCTTCATAATCGGTAAGATTTATAAACTCATCGGTTTCAGGGTTGTAGGAAAGGATATCAGGACGATGTTCACCGCGGTAGCGTTTGCGCTGGGGAAACAGGAGGCTTTCCCAGCTTTCGGTGAAAAGATACGCCCCGGTTACAGGATGCTCCACAAGGTGGTGCTCAATGTTGAAATAATGATCAAAAAGCCTGATGGGTGTACCCCCTTCGAGAGAAACCGTAAAAACAGAACTCATATTTTCCCGTGAGCTGTTGAAATATATGGTTTGGGAATCCCAGCTCCATGAGTTTACCATATCATTTGCCTGGTGCCAGGTCAGCTGGCGTATTTCTCCCCCGCGCGATGGTATCACATACACATTGTTGTTACGATCGCGGGTGGATGAGAAAGCGATCCAGTTTCCGTCGGGCGAAAACCGGGGCACCGACACATTGCCTTCAAGAGAAGTAAGGCGGTAGGCCGTGCCTCCTCCTGCAGGAACCTTCCACAAATCACTCTCATAGACGAATACAATGGTCTGCCCGTCGGGCGATACCGCAGGATCAGAAATAAAAAATGCCTGCTCAGCGGCGGCAAAGGAAGACAAAGTGATCAGCAAAGAAGCCATCACCGTAAAAACATATTTTTGTTTCATTTTGCTGTATTTTAGGGTTTATGAGGCGCTAAAATAGCAAAAAAGAACTGATAAGCCAATTGCAGAAAAAAAACATACCCTACCGCGGGGAAAAATACTGTAGCAGGGTAAATTTTGATGGTTGCGATGACAACCCATTGTTAGATCATTGATGCTGCAGACCATCAGGTTGCCGGCACAGAAAAAATCGCCATTATTGGGGCTTGAGGTGTGAAAAATTTATCCCGTCGGGTTCTCTGCCGGCGTCAATATGACCTGAGATTTCCATTGTTTCCAGGTCGATCACGCTCACTACATCAGAACGGGTATTAGCCACATAGGCAAACCGGTTATCAGGCACTACGATACCGATGGGTATGGAAGTTTCTTCAAATTCAGCAAAATACCTTTCCGCATCCCTGTTGTCGGGCACAGGTGGCGTTAACCTGATCTGTGCTTCCAATACACGGTTGCGGGCATCAAATACGGCAATGGTTCCTGAGCGGGCATTGCTTACCAGGAACCGCGAGCCATCAGGGGTGAATTTTGCCCTGATGGGAAAATCATCGCAGGGTAGCCGTGCCAGGACTTGCAGACTTTGGGTGTCGAAAATGGTAATGGTATTTTCGTCACGGTTGGTTACCCACAATTCGGCACCATCGGGAGACACATCGATCCCCTCAGCGCCTTCACCGGAGTATACATGAGAGATGAGGCTATCTGCCTCCATATCAAAAACTGCCACATTGCCTGTGCGGATGCTGGGAACAAAAGCCCTTGAAAAATCGGGGGTAGCAGCCACCATATGAGAAACTTCCTCCTTTGTATCCATCACCTGTATTACTTCTCCTGCCTTTACATCCACCACCAGCAGGCTGTTGCTTCCTTCGGTGGTCACCAGCAGGTTGTTGGTTCCCGCCACCCATTGCATACCGTGAGGCCGGGTATGGGAACCAAGATCAATGGTTTTCTCGATGCTCAAACCGGTAACATTGTAAACTGTAAGGGTGTTTCCTGCATTCTCCCTGTCACCATAGTTGCAAACTACAGCAATCCTGCCATCATCAGACACTTCTACCTCGTGCGGTTGAAGACCGGTGGGCAATATGGTCAGTGTTTCGCCGCTCTGGCGGTCGATAAAATATACATCATTACCACTTTTGCTGGCCACAATCAACATCCCTTCCACCTCAGGTTCATCGGCTGAGCGGCTTTGCCGGGATCCGCAACTTGTGGCGGCCAATAGGCTGCCAATCATCAAAATATTCAATACTATATTCTTCATAAGCTTTGTTTTGGGTTTCAGCATAAAATTACTCAAAACCAAACTGGTTATCAGCAAAAACAAAGAAAAACATGTCCCTACTCACGTATATTCCTTATTTAGAATCATTCTAACCTTCACCAATGAAGCGCAAAAGCTTTTTCTTAAAGAATAATTATTCTTACCTTCGCTGCCATAAAAGCTGAAACACCTAATTTTAAAGGCATTTCAGACCAAAGACAAAACATAAAGTCTTATAAACCCGACAATTAAAAGGTAAATCAATACCGATTAGCTTTAATCAAAGCAAAAACATAACAGATGTTTGGTGTATCAGGAATAAGTTACAAATCGGCCCCGCTGGAGATAAGGGAGAAATATTCTTTTACAGAAGAGGAAGTCCTGGATTTTTTAAGGCAACTACAGATCGATCCTGATCTCAGGGGAGCCGTAGTACTTTCTACCTGCAACCGTATAGAGATATATTATCATTTCGAAAAATGCTGTCACAGCAAGGCAGTAGAGGCCATTTCGCGCAACCTTGAGTATTTCAAGAAAAGCGATCCCGGCGAGAGAAAGAATTTCTACCACTTTGAAGGCGAGCAAGCTGCAGAGCATCTTTTCAGGGTTGTATCGGGGCTGGAATCGCTGGTAATTGGGGAAGACCAAATCGTTACCCAGGTCAAGAATGGCTTCAGGCTGAGTCTTGACAACAACCTCAGCAGTGCCATCCTTACCAGAATGTTCAACAAAGCTTTTGAGGCAGGAAAGCGCGTGCGCACCGAAACAGCCATCAACCAGGGTTCGGCATCCATAAGCTCTGCGGCAGTGGAGCTGCTGTGCAAAGCTATTCCTGATATCGAGAAAAAAACCATCACTCTTATCGGAACCGGTGTAATGGGTGAGCTGGCAGCAATAAACCTGGTGAAGCGCAATTGTCGCAACCTTTTCATCACCAACCGCACCCATGCCAAAGCCGTTGAACTGGCAGAAAAACACCAGCTCACCGCCTTTGAGATAGAAAGACTTACCGACTACCTGCCACAATCAGATATTGTGATGGTGGCCACCGGCGCCCAAAACCATATCATTACCAGGGATATGGTGGCAGCATTCTCCAAAGGGCGCAACAAGCTGCAATACTACATGGACCTCTCAGTGCCAAGAAACATCAGTACCGATATCCTATCCCTGCCCAATGTAAAGCTTTATGCCGTAGACGACCTGCAGGAGATTGTAAAGGAAACCCAAAACAAACGCAAGGAAGCCATTTCAGAAGCCATGGAGATCATCCGCTTTGTAAAACAGGAATTTACCGACTGGCTCTGCGCACTTGAACTTACCCCATCCATCCTGAAGATCCAGAAAAACATGGAAAAGGTAAATACCACCGAGCTGGAAGGGTTTCTGCGTATCAATGGCATCAACGATCCCGAACTGGTGACCCGCTATGCTGACCACATCTCGCGCAAATATGCAAGGCTTTTTATCCGCAATCTGAAGGAAGTAACCGAAAACGGCAAGCAGCGTGAATATGTAAAGGTGGTGAACCGGCTTTTTGAATTGAACGGCAGCGCAGAATAATCCCGCTGGGATTTTGTGCAGCCAGAGAATATTGCACTTGTAAGGAAGATTGCCCAAAGGCAGCAAACAAACCAGCAGCCGCATCTACCAATAATTTTAAATTTATACCTTTGTCTTTGCCTTCATATTTTGTATGGAAACAGCAGAACATTGGGTAAAAGCAAATACAACCAGAGAATGACCATCAATCAAAAACCTTTCATAATTGGGACCCGTGGCAGCCAACTGGCCCTGTACCAGGCTCAGCGTGTGCGGGAAGAATTGCAAAAGCAGCTTCCGCAGCTACCTACAAAAATAAAAGTGATCAAAACCAAGGGCGACAAGATCCTTGATGTAGCCTTGTCGAAAATCGGCGATAAGGGACTGTTTACCAAGGAGCTGGAAACAGAACTGCTGAGAGGCACTATTGATGTGGCCGTACACAGCCTGAAAGACCTGCCCACACGTTTTCCCGTGGGGTGTACCCTGGGGGGTGTGCTTGAGCGCGGTGAGTTTCGCGACGCCCTTGTGCATATTGACGGGAAACGGTTTGCTGAACTCACCACCAGGGATGTGATTGCCACCTCAAGCCTGCGCCGAAGGGCACAGCTGCTACGACAGAACCCGGATTTCAACATTGTGGATATCCGTGGCAATGTGAATACCCGCCTGGAAAAGATGAAAAACGGCCATTGCTCCGCAATGATCATGGCAGCTGCCGGGTTGGAAAGAATCGGGCTAAGCCACATGATCAGCGAGATTCTCGATCCCGAGGTTTTCATTCCTGCCGTGAGCCAGGGTGCCATTGCCATGGAAGTGCGTGAGGATGACGCAGAAACACTTCAGATCCTCGCCAGCATCACCCATGCCCCTACCCTCCTGGCCGTAACTGCCGAAAGAATCTTTCTACGCCTTCTCGAAGGGGGTTGCCAGGTACCCATCGGTTGTTTTACCCAAACGAGCTCAGATCATTTCAGGATCAAAGGTTTCGTTTCAAACCTGGATGCAACAATTGTGTTGCAGGATGAACGTACCGGCCCCATAGCACAGAGCAATGCCCTGGCAGAAGAACTCGCCGGCAGTTTCCTGGAGAAAGGATCTGCAAAAATTCTGGAAGATATCAGAAAACAAAACCAATAAACCCTACATGAGGCCACTGGAAGGAAAAACCATTGTAACCACCCAACCTGCCGATCAGGCTACGGCCATGGTAAACTTGTTGGAAACCAGGGGCGCAAAGGCACTGAACCTTCCCATGATTGAAACCAGAACCACTTTCGTAAAACCCGAACTCATCAGCGCAGCTATTACCACCCATACTCCCAGGCTACTGGTATTTACCAGCAAAAAGGGAGTAAAGGGCTGGTTTAAAAATCTGCATAATACTACCGGCACGTACCAGTTGCCCAAAAATATTACCATTGCCACAGTGGGGGAAAGTACCGCTTTTGCACTGAAACAATACGGCCACCATGCCCATCATATCAATCCGGGAAACGATGCCCGGGATCTGGCGGAATATTTGCTTGAAATGGTTTTGCAACCCGGTGATGAAGTAATGCTGGCACTGGGAAACAAAGCTCCGTCATTCCTGGAAAATGCACTGGCAGAAAAGGCTGTTGTAAGCCGCATCAATGTGTATGAAACGATCATGCTGGATCAGACAGGACATCCTGTGTCTGCCCTCATTCGGGAGAACAGGGTACATATGTGCATATTCACCTCGCCATCGGGGTTCGGGTCTTTTGCCGGTCAATTTGCTGAGCATATGGCTTCTGTGCATCTGGCGGCCATTGGTACCACCACCGCCCGGGCCATTATGCAGGCCGGACGAAAAGTACACGTTGTTGCGTCGCAACCCTCGCCCGAATCCCTTTCTCAAAGTATCGAATCTTTTTACCAATCCCTTACCAAAACATAAACGCTATGTATTTTCCCAATACCCGACTCAGAAGACTTAGAACGCATCCGGTGATGCGTGCCATGGTAAATGAAACTACCGTTTCCCTCGACAACCTGGTAATGCCGCTCTTTGCATGCCCCGGCCAGAAAGTAAAAAACCCCATCGGCTCCATGCCCGGCAACTATCAGCTTTCGGTGGATATGCTGGTGGAAGAATGCCGTGAACTTTACCAGCTGGGCATCCGGTCGGTGCTGCTGTTCGGAATCCCTGAAACCAAGGATGAACACGGATTGGTGGGTGCTGACGAGAATGCCATCATCCCCCGGGCTATCCGTGCCCTGAAAAAGGAAGTCCCTGATATGTTTGTCATTGCTGATGTATGCAACTGTGAGTATACCACCCACGGTCATTGTGGCACCATTGTCAACAATGATGTGGACAACGACCTTACCCTGGAAACCCTTGCGGCCCAATCGGTGGCATTTGCCCGTGCGGGTGTCGACATGATAGCGCCCAGCGATATGATGGATGGCAGAGTAGCCTTTATACGTGAAGCGCTGGATGAAGAAAATTACAGCCATGTTCCTATCATGGCCTATTCCGCCAAGTTTGCATCAGCCTTTTATGGTCCCTTCCGGGAGGCTGCCGATAGTGCGCCACAATTTGGCGACCGCAAGACTTACCAAATGAACCCCGCCAACAGCAACGAAGCCATGCGGGAAATAGAACTCGACATCCAGGAGGGAGCCGATATTATCATGGTAAAACCTGCCCTCTCCTACCTCGACATCATCCGCAGAGCAAAAGACACCTTCAACATTCCCATTGCGGCATACAATGTAAGCGGAGAATTTTCCATGGTAAAAGCTGCTGCCGCCAAGGGCTGGATTGATGAGCAACGCATTGTAAAGGAGATACTTACATCGATCCGCCGGGCCGGTGCCGATATCATCCTCACCTACCATGCAAAGGATGTAGCCAACTGGCTGAAGGGAGAAAAATATTTTTAAACCCCACCTGGTGGCTGGCCTTGCTCACCTGTGCCCGGCCACCAGCCTGTAGAAATGTTACGGGTAGGTAACCCCTACCCGTACACCATATAGCGCATCATGTTTGTATTCCGTTTGTCTGCAGGATATTGCAGATATTCAATATCCAGGGTACTTAAATCGTATTATACTGTATTTATTACTCACTTAAATCAGGTATTATGCTAACAAGAACCAGTGCTACTATTACGGAAAGAGCCATCACCGCAGTAGCGGGATTTGAAAATGTTTTGCGTAAGCTCGGGCTATTAAACCAGGGGTGTTCAATCTGAACTCACGGGGCTGGGTCTTGCAGACCGCTCATATTCCTGTATATTGGCAGCTGCCCTTCTTGTCATTGTTTGATAATTTTGGTTGTAAAGGTCGAGTTGTCAAGATTTAATTTAATAAAGTATATTCCTTCGGGTTGTTCTGAAATTTCTATTGATGTGTTCTTTGTAAAACTTTTTGATAGTATTTTTCTCCCCATAATGTCATACATTTCAATGGTGGAATGACTGTCTCTGTTGGTATTTACGTTTAATATATCAGAAGCAGGGTTTGGATAAATTGAAATTTTGGATTGACTTCCTATATATTCTATACTATTCAAAGTATAATTAAACTCGTCTGAAACTACTTCACAGCCTTCCTGGGAGATATATTTGACTGTATAATTTCCATTTTGTGTTGGTGTAATTGTTTGATGGATTTCACCTTGTAACAGGGTGTCGTTTAAATACCATTGATTACCTTGTTGATAGCTGGATTGTAGTTGATTTCCAGTGGCTGTAATAATCGGTTTTTCAAGTTTTACCGGAATCAATTGTTCTATTAAATTTCTGAGTTCAGTATGAGTTGGTTGAATGCTGCCTAAATTTTTTCTCACAAATAACACGCAAACAATATTTCTGCAACGGTCAATCCAGGGAGTAAATCCAAATGCTCCCTGACTTCCGAACTGTGTAATTTGTCCGTTGGTTTCTTCTTCTAACCAAACACCATAGCCATATCTGAAATCTTGTCTTAATGTATCGCCTGAATAGGGAGTGCTAATAAGTGGAACACCATTAGTCTGGTCGCTCTGCATGATTTTTACAGTCAATGAATCAATAATTTGATGGTTCTTGTGTTTGCCATAATTTAAAAGCATATTTACAATTTTGGCATAATCGGGCATTGTAGTCCCCATACCACCTGCAATACGGAAGTTGGTGGTATTGCCTAAAGCAACATAGTCAGTATGGCTTAAACCCAAAGGAGTAGCAATTTTTTGTTGAAACAGCGTGTCCCAACGAGTTCCTGTGGCTATTTCTGCCATTCTTCCTGCAACGTGCATACTTACACCCCCATATTGGAAAGCCGTTCCGGGTGCATAAGCGGTCATTGGTGTGCTTGTTCCAATATTATTTACTGCTTGTTCCAGCGTGATACTGTTGTCGGATATATAAGGTGATTGTCCTGGCAAACCCGATGTATGACTCATCAACTGATGCAATGTTATAATCGGCTTCCCGCTAAAACCTGGTAAATAATTTTGCACGGTGTCAGTGGGAGAAAGATAACCCTCATCAATAAGTTTCATGATTAATGCCATGGAAGGCAATTTTGAACCTGAAGCAATTGGCTGATAAGTATTGTTATTCCAGGTTCCCCAATATTGTTGGTAAATGATGGTGTCATTACGAATAATAATAAAGCCTGCATTTTGTCCTAATTGTCCTATTGAAGCAATGCTGTCAGTCAAAAGTTGGGTGACAGGAGCTAAGTTTAACTGAGCGTTAACCTGACTCATTGTAAGGGCTAAAATTATCGTTGTTAAAACGTTTTTCATTTTTATTTCTGCCTTTTTTAGGGTTGCTGCCCAACGCGGGCTGCTCACCCGTCCACCGCTACAAAAGCCAACGCGTAGCAGTCCCGTACGTACGGGACCAAACTTCCACCAAGCCCCGCTATTGTTGGTATACCATGTTGCACACTGGCATTAATTCTTTTATTATTTGTCAGTTCATTTAATTCAGTAAAAATATTGTCTTTATTTGTCAGCAAGATATTAAAACTAAAGAACTTTTATCTAATGGTGGTCATTGCATACTGAATTGTCTCTAAAATTGCAATTGGTAGTAAAGAATTTAGTAGTGCATATCCATATGAATACTTATTAAAAAATGCCAGTCCATAGACAAGTATTCTAAGTCTAATAATCCACAGTATCCATAGAACTATTGGACTTTGCCATGAAATCAATTCTGGTCGATTCAATAATATTGCTGTCAGTGCTAAGCTTAATCCTAAAATGATTAGAAGGATAAATGGAACCAATGAAAAGGCTAATGTTAGTCTAATTTCATTTTTTGTGGCTCTGCCTTCAAACAATCTTCCTATAGACCAAAAGAATAATGAAAAAATAGTTCTATAAATGAGCAATCCAAATAATCCGGCCAAGAGCATTGAAATTATTAAACTAAAAAACAGATTGAAATTCAACAGTGAACTTATTTCATGAGCTCTCAAAATTCCAACATACATTGACGTGAAAAAAAACAACATATTCATCATGTTATATTTCTTCTTCTCGTCAAGAGTAATTAAGTACTCAAAAGTTTTTCTTGGCCAAAGGCAGGTCGTTAAAAGTACGTTCATTTATTCGTTGGATATTCTTGGTTCCAAAGTTGATTTATCTGTTGAAATTGATTACCAGTTAAATGTTTTGTCTTTATTATTTCCATTTTCAATTTCGTAAAGTTGGTAATTGTTCTCCTTAGCCTTGCCCACAACGGCCCTGGCTATGGCAAGTGCGGGATTTTGAAACCGAATCTTTGTCCGC
>CAYVQC010000004.1:0-18095 GCA_964453995.1 uncultured Bacteroidales bacterium
ACCTGGAATAACAGAATCAATATGATGGGAAAAAACAATCCCCCGCCACTCCCCAGCATTGTGGCAATGAACCCAATGGTAAATCCCACAAAAGGAAGCCAGAAGTAAGTATGCTGAAAATCAGAATAAAACATCATAAATATTTGCTACCCCTTTGAATGTGTTTTCAGTAAAAAAAATAAAAACTGCGGTTCAATGTGAGTTGGCAATTTTTCAAAACACAATAATACTGATTTATAAGCATATTACCATATAAAAAGACCTCTTTGGTCTGAATTCTTTCGAAAAATCCAGTTCCGGACACGGTCATTATTCCTCTGCAACAAAAGAACTGTGCTGCCCGTTACGGATCTTCCCCTGAGAATATAATGACTGCAGAAGCGTCCGGAATTGAGGAAAAAAATTTATAAGCAATATAGAATAGTGAGTAAAGACAAGGAAAAGCACCGATGTTTCCCTTAGGTATGGTGGGGCGGCATTTGCTTTTTCTTTTTCTTTTTTTTCGCATTCCCAAATAAGAATCCCACAGGTTTAAGTCCGGCGGTATGGTTGGAAATAATTTTGATCATGGCAAATACAGGAACAAAGATTACCATGCCTGCCAGACCCCAAATGGCACCCCCTATTACTATAGCAATAATAACGATCAAAGGATTTATTCTGATCTCATACCCGATAATCAGTGGCTCAAGCACATAACTTTCAATAAGCTGCACCACAATGATGATTGAGGAAAACAACACAGCAGTTGGGATATTTTCAAGATATATAAAAGAAAATACGATTGGGATGAGCCCACTTATAAACGGGCCAAGATAGGGAATAATGGTAACCAGGGCCCCGAAAATAGTCAGGAGCAATGCATAGGGAAAGTCAAAAATGAGAAAAGTAATGTAATACATGGTCCCCAGCAGGGTCATTACCTTAGCCCGCCCCCACAGGTAATGGTAAACTACTTTGCTGATCCGGTATAATACTTCATTTACTTCTTCTTTGTCATCTTCTTTTACATACATCAATATAAACCCGGAGAATCTGTCGCGGTAGTAAAGCAACAGGAAAACATATACCAGCACCAGGAAAAATCCTGCGGCCGTATTAGCCAAATTTCCCAAAAAATTTGTCAGGCCCAATTCCAATGTATTCAATAAACTCTCGGATCTGTTTTGCCAGATAATTCTTTGATCTTCAACCGATATTTTGGTTTTGGCCATGATCCAGTTCTGAAATGCCCCTATCAGCTCCTGTATATTGCTTCTTACAGCAGACAGATCAGCAACAAAGAGGCTGATTTGCCGGATAAAAATATACAGGATTCCTCCTACCACGATCAGTACCACCAGCGTGCCCAGCATTGACGAAAATATGCGATTCTGCCATACTCTCTCAATGGTGTTGCTAAAGGGGGTCATCAAGGTGGCGAAAAAGATACCAAAAACAAAGGGGATTAAAAAAGAAGACCCAATATACAAGAGGGCGAAAACGATGAGTAAAAAAAAGAGAATTTGATTGATCTTTCTGAGATTTTTCATACCCAATGATTAAAGCTTACAGGCATCTGCGGAGTTTTTTGGTCGCTTTTGAGGATTTGTGCATTCATAAGTATCCCATAGGAGGCGTTTAGTCCATTATACATAGAAAAGGATAGAAAACAAGTCAACCTTTGGGTTATCGATAAGAACAGATACTTACTGTTCAGGCATCCGGGTATGCGCAACCCCTCATCCTAATAAAGCAACCCTAAGGGGTTTAGTGAGTTATGCTTGCAGGAGTGAGGGGGCAATGTACCGGTGGCAATGGGTTTCCAATCAGGTTTTGCGGTAGTATTTACCCATGTATTCAGCCTTGTCGAGGATCAACCCATGGATGGCATTGTAAAAGTCGGTTCCATCCTGGATAGACTCTCGTGGTAATTTCTTTTTCAGGGCAAAAATCCTGAAATAATAGCGATGCTCTTCCCCTTTTGGGGGGCAGGGGCCACCATAGCCGATTTTTCCAAAGTCATTTTTAGACTGGGTTGCACCATTATCGAGGTTTTTCTCTATGGGAATTATTTTCTCCAGCTGATGGCAGTCGGCGGGTAGATTGTATACGATCCAGTGTGTAAATGTTCCCGCAGGAGCATCAGGATCTTCCATGATCAGTGCAAAGGTTACTGTGTCTTTGGGCTCATCTTCCCACCACAATGGTGGGGAAAGATCATCCCCATCACAGGTATGCACCACTGGTATGTTTTTGCCATGCTCAAAAGCAGTACTTGCGATTACAAATGTCATACGAATAGTTGTTTAGGAAATTATACATTCAAAAAAATTAACCTGCCACAGCTCAATACCCCGGCAGGAATTGCCAGGGTTTTTTGAACCGGCGTGTACATTGTATCAGCACCAGGATGAAGTGTACATTGTTACTCTTCATATTGAATTACTTCTACAGGACAGCTTGCCGCTGCTTCTTTAATGTCATTCGCGTTGCTTTTCAAATTAGCATTTTCTTTCACAATTGCTGTATCATCTGCCATTTCAAATACATCAGGACAAATATCAACGCACAATTCACAGGCTGTGCAACCTTCTTCGATCCAAACTTTTTCTAGTGCCATAATTTTTCTTTTAAGTTTTAGTAAATAAAATCATTGCCACATCTAAAGCCAATATTCATACCATGGTAGCAACGATTGTAAAGGAAGGTATCCTGCCAGCAACTCCTAACCCTTGTCTTGCAGGCACTTAATATTTTACGGTTTTTATTTCTCAGTGTAAAAACAATCATATTCAGCCTCCAATGCTTGTCAACAGTGTTGATCTGTAGAACATTTTACCCAATGATTTCCCGCAAAACCCAATGCCTGAAATGGCCTTGTCCTTTCTATCCCTTTCATAGCAGGCCTTGGAAAACCTACGGTTCAGCGATGGGGCAAAAATGGCATACTCTTTTAACAAACAGAGAGAAAGTCAAAATTCAATAATAATAACAGGTTTAATCTAATTTCACTATACTACATATGAATAATTTTTCTGAAAAAACATTTAAAGAACTGGCTCTGATCCGCGAGCCTCATTGCATCAGTATTTACATACCTACCCACCGGGCAGGAAAAGAAGTGAATGAAAAGGTGGATCAACTGAATCTGAAAAACCAGGTACAAAAAGTTGAGAAGGAGCTCAAATCCTGGCAATTAGACAACCGGGAAACAGAGCAATTGCTTGCTCCGTTGCATAAACTTGTAGAGGATACCGGATTTTGGAACAACCAGTCTGATGGACTTGCCATTTTCCGCAATACAAACAGGTTTGAATATTATACCTTACCAGTCGTATTTGAGGAGTTCACATACATTTCCGATCATTTTTACCTCAAGCCCATGATCCCTTACCTGAACGATGACGGCAAGTTTTATCTGCTGGCGCTGAGTTTATCGGAAGTGAAGTTTTATGAAGGATTCCCTCACCAGATCAACCAGGTAGAATTGCATGATCTTTTGCCCGAGCAACTTGAGGATGCCGTAGGGTATGACTATAAAGACAAGAATTTGCAGTTTCGATCGGGTCAGACAGGAACCGAAACAGCCCTGTATCATGGCCATGGCAAGGGCAATGAAGATGAAAAAAACGAAATACTAAAATATTTCAGAGCCATCAACAAAGGACTGATGGATTTCATCAAAACCCGGCAAAGACCCTTGGTAGTAGCCACGGTAGATTATCTTTTCCCTTTGTACAGGCAGGTAAATGAATATAAGAACCTATGGCCCGATTTCATTGCCGGAAACCCGGAACATATCGACCCCGTTTTTTTGCATGAAAAAACCAGGGAATTGCTCAGTGGCTACTTTGGCAAAGACAGCAAAAACCTTCGTGAAAACTTTGAGCAGGCACTTTCCAACAACCTTGCTTCTTATAAAGAAGAAGAGATCATTGCATCGGCATACAACAAGCGTGTGGATACTCTGATGGTAAAAAACCACGAAGTTATGTGGGGCCTGTTTGACAAGGAAAAAAATACGGTAAAACCTCGCGACCAGCAATCGCAGTTCAAATCGTGCATGCTCAATTTTGCGGCTGTATATACCTTGCTCAACGGAGGGGAAGTTTATCTGATGGAACCCGATGAAATGCCGGAACCCGGTTCCAGACTGAATGCAATTTTTCGCTTCTGACCCCCCGTAAACTTATAAAGGTAAAAACATTAACAAACACTTTAAAAGAACCCAAATATGAAAAAGTATAAATATATCATCATTGGTGGTGGCACTACAGCAGGTTATGCCGCTACCGAGTTTGCCAACCAGGGCCTTGAAAAAGGAGAACTCTGCATTATCTCTGCTGAGTCAATCCTGCCCATGAACCGTCCTCCTCTTTCCAAAGACTACCTCAAAGATAAAAACCAGGATGAGGAGCTACTGATCAACGATGCAGAATTTTACGACAAGCACGGCATTGATGTGCTTACCGAAACCTTTGCCAAAGAAGTAAAATTTGCCGAAAAGATCATTACCCTTGATAACGGGAAAGATCTGCAATACGATAAGCTGCTTATTGCCACGGGATCTAAACTGATCCATCCGGCTATTGCCAATGAAGACCTAGAAAACATCTTTTACCTGCGCAATATCGGGCATTCCGACCAGATCAGACAAAAGGCCCGTGACTCAAAAACCGCTGTAATTGTTGGCGGAGGTTATATTGGCACAGAAACAGCCGCAATCCTTACCCAACTCGATGTAAAAGTAACCATGATTGTACCCGAAGACAGGCTTCTGGCAAAATTTGCCTCTGACGAAATTGCCGGATTTTTCAGTGAGAAATTTAATGAAGAAGGAGTAGATGTATTATTTGGTGAAGAAGTATCGGGATTTTATGGCGACAAAAAAGTGGAGGAAGTAGAGTTAAAGTCTGGCAAACGCATCAAAACCGATATGGTGATCATTGGGGTAGGTGTAAAACCCAATACAACGATATTCAAAGACAGCCACCTGAATATAAATGAAGGAATTGTGGTAAATAAATTTTGTGAAACCAGTGTGCCCGATGTTTATGCTGCAGGTGATGTGGCCGAATTTCCCGATCAGATATTTAATAAGATACGCCATATCGAACACTGGGAAAATGCTTTTGAACAAGGGAAGCATGCGGCAAAGGTTATGACAGGAAAAACAGAGCCTTACATCTTTCTACCCTATTTCTTTTCTGATGTCTTTGATATTTCTTACGAATACTTTGGCGATAACGAAACTGCCACAGATATACTGACCCGGGGAGATGTGAAAAAGGGTGATTTCAGCACATGGTGGTTCGATGAAAATACACTTGTTGCAGCTTTTATTATGAGCACCCGCCCCAAGGAAGAGGGGGAGATGGCCCGCAAATGGATTCGATACAAAACCACTATTGACAAGGATAAGTTCACCGATTTGGATAAAGATCTTAAAGAACTGGAGCTGAACTAAGAATCGGCCAGCCTAAACCTATTATTTGAACGACCATGCAAAACAAGAAACAACAAATATGTTAAACCCTTAAAAATCAAAATCATGTTAGTTTTCTTACAAGTATTTTTCACAATTCTGCTAGCTCTTCTGGTGGGTAGCTTTTTTTACTACATTTTCAAATATACCGGTCCATGGGGAAGTTTCTGGACTTTTATTCTGATCCTGATCCTGGGCGGTATGGCTGCTGCGGTATGGATTGAGCCATTTGGCCCACCCATTTATAATGTGGCATGGGCACCCATTCTGATCGTAATTTTTCTGTTTGCATTATTCCTGGCCGCAGCTACACCATCCAGGTACCGAACAGGCTATCAGCGTGAAGAAAGCATTGCCGAACCCGGAGAGAAGGAAGCCCCGGCACTAGCTGTTAGTGCAATGTTCTGGATTTTTCTTACCGGTTTAATGATCGCAATACTTATTGGATTATTCAGATGAAAAACACCGGCCGTAAAAATACAACACAAGCCGAAAACCCACGATGGAGTGAGCAAATCATTCTACAACAACGTGGATTCTATGGGACATGAAAGCATACACACGAAATATTAATAAATTTTTTCATGGTGTGTTTTGCACCCGGACAGGTTCAGAAAATTTCCATTGCATCGTCACACCGCTGGTTATCAGCAAATGATTTGCGTGCAGAAAAACTCACATACAAAAGCTCAAAGATTATTACACTCAACCAGTGCACTTACAAAAAGATGGTATGATTTTGCCACAATAAAAAAAAATTTTTAACCTAAAAAAGATAGGAGATTTTACTATGATTATTAAAGTGATTGAAGTGATTGGATCATCAGACAAAGGATTTACAGAGGCCACAGAAAATGCTATTGCAGAGGCTTCCAAAACGGTAAGTAATATCAAGTCGATTTACATTAAGCATATGAATGCCAATGTTGAAAACAACAAAATTGTATCGTATGCTGTAAATGCGAAGATTTCTTTCGAGATAAAAAAATAGAAAGAAGCAGTGATCACAAACCAGTAGTGAGGCTGTCTTAAAAGTGTTTTACCGGTCGTTGAGTTTGGCAAAACGACTTCTGCATATCAGCAAAATAATATCGCATCGACAAGCGCAGCGTAGTGGTTTATACCGGCTTTTCAGGCAGCCTCCTTTTTTAGTTATCTATTCCCAGTTCTTTTATTTTATTGTAAAGGGTTTTTCTGTCAATTTTCAAAAGCCTGGCAGCTTCTGATTTATTATGCCTGGATTGCAGCAAAGCTTTTTGAATAATACTTTTCTCGGCTTGCAGGGCTGCTTCTTTCAGGTTCAGCATGTCGTCTGTGGTATCTTGCTGGATGTATTCCTGCCTGGAGTTCTGCCGGATTTCCTCAGGGAGGCAATCAATGGTTACCAGATTACTTTTTGCAAGTAAAACGCTGCGCTTGATCACGTTGCGCATTTCGCGCAGATTTCCGTGCCACGAATAACTATTGAATGAAGCAATAACCTGTTCATCAAACCCTTCCACCTGCCGGCCCAGTTCGGCATTGGCCTGTTTAAGAAAGTGGGTGGCAAATAAAATGATATCACTGCCACGATCGCGCAATGGGGGAAGCTCGAGTTTAAACTCGTTGATCCTATGGTAAAGATCTTCTCTGAAACTGCCATCACGGGCATTGATGGTAAGATTGCTGTTTGTGGCTGTAATGATGCGTACATCAACAGGTATGGGTTTTGTATCACCCACTCGCGTAACAATTTTTTGCTGTATGGCCCTGAGGAGTTTCACCTGGGTTTCATAGCTGAGATTACCAATCTCATCCAGAAATATAGTACCGCCATCGGCAATTTGGAAGAAGCCGGTTTTGTCGTTTATTGCCCCGGTAAATGCACCTTTTACATGACCGAACAACTCACTGGCAGCCAACTCCCTTGGAATTGCCCCACAATCAATGGCAACAAAGCGCTTGTTTTTTCGCAGGCTGTGATAATGGATCATCCGGGCAATGTATTCCTTTCCTGAGCCGGTTTCTCCCTGAATAAGAACCGACATATCCGTAGGAGCTACCAGTTTTGCCTGATCAGTAAGTTCTACAATTTTTTCACAAGTGCCGGTAATAAACTCAAATTCATCGAAAGTGGCGGGAAGTTGTTTGCTTTGCATGGCTTTTTTTACCACACTGCTGATGTTTTCGGGCAGAATCGGCTTGGTAACATAATCAAATGCACCGGCTTTGATGCACTTTACTGCATCCTGTATTTCGGCATAGGCGGTAATCATTACTACAGCTGTGGCAGGCGAAATCTTCCGGATCTCAAACAACAGATTTGTTCCTTCAATATCAGGCAGCCTTATATCGCACAACACAAGATCGAAAGATTTTTTCAGCAATAATTTAAGGGCTGGTTTACCTTTGGTGAGTGTATGTGTTTTATACCCCTCTTTCTGCAGAAAATTATCCAGCAGGTTGATCATATAGAGATCATCATCAATAATCAGAATATTTTTCGCCATCCTCTTCTATTTGTCATTAACAACTCGCTAAGTTACTTATTTTGCCGCTAAACCAACATCAATCTTTTCAAGTCATTTCCCTGATTTTTTGCTGGATCAACACAACTTCCTCCTGTAAAAGATTCAGGGTTTTTTTGATGAGCTCCGGATCTTTTTTCCCATCCTTTTTTTTCAGATACTTCTGCTCTATCTTTTTTAACAAATCTGAGGTTTCGACAAAGCCCATTTGCTCAACCGAAGGAACAAGTTTATGAGCTACTTCGCCCACCAGGGTGTAATCATTGTTTTTAATGCCCGATTTAATCTTCCTGATCATCTTTGTAGTATTGGAGACAAAAGTATTGAGCATCAGCAGGGTAAATTCCTTATCTCCCCTAGTGACTTTAAGCAGGAATGACAGATCTGTCGCGTTTACTTTCTTATAATCTTTATCCAGTTGAACCCGCCAATTCTCATTATGCTGATGGAAAGAATTTTGAGAAAATCTTGCAATTTTCTGGTAAAGGTTTTCCTCGCTGTAGGGTTTGAGAAGAACTGCATCCATACCTGCCTTTAAGTATTGCAACAGCTGGCTTCCCAATGCATTTGCAGTCATAGCAATAATAGATACTCTTTTACTTTTTACCAAACTTTTTTCTTTTTCTCTTATGAGCCTGGTAACTTCTATGCCATTCTTATCAGGCATATTGATATCCATAAAGATGATGTTATAATATCCGGGTTTGAAATATTTTAATGCTTGTTGGCCGGATTGGGCAAAATCGGCCTTTATTTTGAATTTCTTCAGGATTACCTTTCCAAGAAGGATATTTACCGGGTCATCATCTACAAAAAGAATACGGAGGTCCTGTGAAGGTACTTTCCCGGTGGTATCCTCTGTAGTTTCGTTGGTTCGGGAAACAGAGCCATCAGACTTTTTCAGTTTTAGCATAAAAGAAAAAACAGAACCCTCTCCCGGAGTACTTTCAACAATAAGGTCACCACCCATAGATTGCACCAGGTCTTTGCTGATGGTCAACCCCAGGCCACACCCCGAAAATTTCCAGTTGAGGCGATTATCCACCTGCTGAAAAGGTTTAAAAATCGTCTCCCTTTTGCCTGGGGCAATTCCAATCCCGGTATCTTTCACCTGGAAGCAAATGCTGGCAGTACTATTGTCTTCCTTTACCAGTTTGGCCATCAGCCTTATTTCTCCTTTATCGGTGTATTTTATGGCATTGCTTACCAGGTTGATCAATACCTGCTTAAGTTTTGCCGGATCACCTATGACCTTGTATTTGCTATTTAATTCTGCCTGATAATAAAAACCCAGTTTCTTTTTCTTAATCCTAATTTCCAGCAGCTTGACTATTTCTTCAAAAATACTATTTACAGAAAAGGGTACTTCTTCCACTTCTATGGCACCGGCTTCTATTTTGGAAAGTACCAGGATATCATCAACAATAGCAAGCAGATGGCGCGAAGAATTGAAAACAACATCAACATAATCCGATTGTTTGCGGGTAAGACGTGTATCCTTAAGTTGCTCGGCAAAGCCAATTACCGCATTAAGAGGGGTTCTGATCTCATGAGACAGCCTGGCCATAAAAACATCCTTGGCTTTATTGGCCTCTTCTGCCTGCTTCATGGAATTCTTAAGCTTTTGTTCTGTAATTTTCGTATCAGTGATATTCTGTAGTATTACCACACATAAAATTTCATCGCTCCAACATTGGTAAGGGATCATACGCACTGAAAAAGAATCACCCTGGAAAGAAAACTCACTGCTTACCGGAGTTTGCTGAAAAGCAATTTTCAGCAACGGTGTAAAAACATCAATCAATTCAGGAGGAAAATAGCTGAAGATCCCGTCACTTTCAACAGGATCATCATGCCAGTGCTGATTAAAGGTTTCTTTTCCCAGCTTGCAGCGCACACGCAACTTCTCATCCACCAGGAACATTTCCAGGCCGGGAATATTTTTGGATAAAACACTAAGATTTTGTATTTCAGTGTTGCGCTCCAGATCAACATTAAAAGGTTTTTCCAACCTCATGGCAGATTCAATGATATAATTATTTTTATGATAGCCTGAAGGCCCTATCAGTGAAAATTGCGACAGGTACATTGCAGCAGGCTTGCTACTACCTGCCACTGATCGCATAAGCTTTACCGGGCTTTCAACTATTCTGCCTGATGCTATTTGTGCCCTTATTTTTTTAAACTTTTCCAGATCACTGCAATGAATCAGTGCTGAAATATCCAATCCGATAAGCTTTTGGGAATTAACTGCTCCCAATGAAGTAATGGCGGCTTCATTTACCATGTAAACTTTCAAATCCGGTTGGTAAATTATAACAGGATTTGGTATAGCATCAAGTACATCTGTATTTAAGTAAGTAACGTCCATATAGTAAAAAGAAAAGCATCAAATTTTTTGCTGTTTTTTTTAATAGGTGTGTATACCAGGAGATTTTTGTTGTTGAGATTATTCTACAAGGAAAAAGAAACAGTCTTTCGCGCAAATTACACAACACTGTATTTCAGCGTTTTGAAAAAATTTATCTAGAGGAAAAAAGCTCTGGTATAGTAATAGATGGGGAAAGGTAAACAAAAAATAAGAAATATGCAAGCTAGCAAAATATTGGTTACTACTGACCTAACCGAAATATCAGACATAGCCACTGAATATGCAGCTGACCTGGCCTTACAACTAAAAAGCAGAGAACTTGTCCTCCTGAATGTATTGATCCCGGTACATATACAAACCACAACCGCATCAGGTGGCATATTTAATCCTTCCTATAGTGTTGCCTCCAGGCTAAATGAAACACTGTGGGAAAAACACACCAGTCTTGTTGAGAAACAGGCAGAAAAGTACGCAAAACCAGGCATAAAAATTAAACCGGTTGTTGAGATTAACCGCAATAAAGCTGACATCAACCATTTTATGGAAGAATACCATGCCGATCTTTTGATAACCGGAAGCCGTGACAAGCTTAATTTCATGGAAATACTGTTGGGCTCGGAAACAGAAAAGATCATGAGAAAAATAAATTATCCCATGATCGTTATTACCGACGAACCTTTTTCTTCTACAATAAATAATATTCTTGTGGCAATTGATGTAGAAGTGAATAATGAACAGCAGAAAGGGATAGAAATTATAACCGAATTTGCAACGTTGGTAAATGCGCATCTGCAATTGTTGTATGTGGTTTCTAACGGCAAAATTTCGGCTGCTACAGCCATAGAAAGGTTGCAACAGCTGGCCATAACCCATAACATCCGCAATTATTCAATTAATACCGTAGAGAATCACAACCTGGAATCAGCTATCCAGAATTTTTCCAGAAAACATAAACCGGACATGATAGCCTTGCTCAATCAGGGCAAAGGCAAGTTGCATAATCTTATATATGGCAGCCAAATTGGAGAAGTGATCAAAGAAAGTGAATTACCGGTTTTCGTTGCAAACAGTATCTGAGTAGTTGCTTGTTTACTACTATGAAGGCTTTTTCAGCAAGGCTCTGTTGCTTGGTGTGAGATGGATTGTCTGCACCAGAAAAACCGTATAAAAAACGGACAAACATATGTCCATTAACGTACATTTACCCCCTCTTCCTTACCTATGCTATGCCTCCTTGCATATTGAATAGTTTTTTTCAGAAAGAAAAAAACACTATTGCCAGGTAAAAAAAAACTGCAAATTTCCCTCTTGTAAATCCTTATTTAATGGGTATACCAGGGTCCATTCAAATCATGCGATATATATATTTTTTTGTGATGCCATTACAAATGCTTTCACTTGGCACATGAATTGATAATGTTTAGCCATTCCAATCACAATTTAAACAAAAAACTTACATTGTTAATCACTTAATTAATCACTCAAATAAAATCGTATGAAAAGAATTTTATCAGCATTACTACTGGTGGTTTTTCTTGTGCCCGCCTATAGCCAAAAAACCTCAAAGGAAAGAAAAGAGAAGAGACATTTCACTACAAGTTTGAGTTTCTTCAGAGATTCTCAAAACCACTTTATCAAAAAACAAGCATTAAAAGGTTTCGGTTTTGGAGAAACCGGATCACTGGCTTTACGCAACAATGCCTATGCCGACAGCGTGCTGGTTTATATGAATATGGATCTGAAAAGCGACAACCTGCTTTTATTGGCTAAAGAGCTACCAACCTATGTTGAAGGTTCTTTCCTGGTAAAAGAAGTAGAAACATGGTATGCAGAAGAATGGTGGAAAGACTTCATCCCTTCAGAAAAAACCATAGCCTTTTATAATGAAAACGAGGAACTTGTAAGATATGAGGTTTATTACTGGAATATGGACCAGTGGTATGCGGATTATGCTGAAGAATTAATCCTTAACGAAGCAGGAGAGGAGGTCTTTTATGCTTGGTATCAATACGATGAAGCCCTTCAGGAATGGGAAATCATGGATGGTTACAGGGCTGTGGAGCAACTCAACGAAAATGAGATAGTTTCCGAGAGAGTATGGGAATACTACATGACAGACAAATGGATCCCGGAGTACAAAGAAATATATCTTTTCAATGATGAAGACGTTGTTTCCGGCATTACCGAATATGTATATGAGGAATCTACTGAAAAATGGATAGAATCTTACAAGGTGATTTTTGAACTGGGCGACGACAACACCTGGATTTCCGGCAATGGATACGAATGGGATCCGAACCTTTCAGACTGGTTTCCCGCTTTTCAGTACGTTGATATTGAGTGGTACGATTTCAGCCTTTCAAAAATCTCCAATGTCATCACTTTGGTTAATGCCGATTATTTGGGCAATGAGGGTTGGGATAAAAGCATTGGAGAAGAAGACATAGAATGGCTCAACTTCATGAAAACAAGAGGAAATTACCATGAGCATGGCAAACTTGCCTTGATGGAAATGAGCATGTGGGACGAAACCGACTGGCTTCCTGTTATGAAAATAGAACAATCGTATGACCACCATCAAAGCATGATCTTTGATGCTGAAAGTGCCTATGATCCGGTTGAAGATGAATGGACTATCCTGTATGGCTTTAAGATGGACATGGAGTATAATGAAGACGGTTCCATAAAAAAAGCCAACGGTTTTGTAGCCTTTGATGATGGATGGAAGACCACGTTCAATCATATGGTACGCTATGAGTACTACTATCCCGAAGATGCAACCAACATCCCGGTAGTTCAAAGTCCCGAAATCATGAGGGTGTTTCCCAACCCTGCCACATCACACCTGACATTGGTTTGGGATGGTACTGATGACCTGGTTAATTTAACCATCATGAGCATAGATGGCAAAATCGTAAAACAGTATGATCAGTATCCGGCAATCATGGGGCAACAGATCAGCCTGGATGTATCCTACCTTCAAAAGGGTGTTTATATGGTTTACGGCCAGGGAAAAAACCGACAGTCTGTAGCACGGTTTATTAAAAAATAATTGCAACCATAACAGAAAGCAACAACATCGGCACAGTGCCGGCAAAGGGTATGATCTCACAATCATGCCCTTTCCTTTTCATACCCTTGTGCAACCTGGCGATCTGTAAAAGCTTCAGGCAGGATCCCTGCAAAAGTTAATTCAGCCTGTTTCCCCAAAAACAAGTACAGAAACAGTGCTCCGGAGCAAAAAACAGGATATCTTTGAACGCTCTACATAGCCATGACAGGTATTGTAATACATTCGCCCATACTTCTGCACAATGAATAAAAAGCCCGTTTACCATTCCATCCCTCAATCGCGTATTGCCTCTTTTGATGTATATGCCATTGCGCAATCCAAACACCATGTGGCAGGACTACTGGAGTTTGATGTAACTGAAGCCCGGCACAAACTAAAAGAGTTGAAAAGAAACGGAGAAAACGTTTCTTTCACTGCCTGGATACTTAAAATGATCGCCACAACGCTTGAACAACATCCGGAAACTGCTGCTTTTAAAGTAAGCCGCAAAAAGCTGGTCCTCTTCCCTGCCATAAACATATCCATGGTGGTTGAAAAAGAGATCGACGGCAAAAAAGTACCCATTCCCATGGTAATTCAGAATGCAAACCAAAAAAGCATACAGGAAATCTGGTCCGCAATAGAAGAAGCCCGAAATCTTGCATTGAATACCAGGGACATTGTAATCAACAGAAAAGCAGGATTTCGTGAGCGCATGTACTACCGCCTTCCGGGCTTCCTGCGACGTACCATTTGGCGGATTATGCTGGGCAATCCGAAGCTGGCCTATAAAAACATGGGAAACGTTTCGGTAACTTCTGTGGGGATGATCGGGAATATCAACGGATGGTTCCTGCATCGGTCTGTGCATCCGGTATCCTTTGGCATTGGAGCCATTATAAAAAAGCCCCTTGTGGTAAATAATACCATCCAGATCAGAGAGGTGATGAATGTTACCGTTCTGCTGGATCATGATGTTGTAGATGGCGCTCCCATGGTACGGTTCATCAAAGATCTGACCCGGCAAATAGAAAGCGGAACGGGCCTTTAGCACTTCATAGCTTCAACTTAAAACTTCCGGAGAGTATATCTTTTATTTCAGCATTTATTTTGTGTAACAAAACCTGAAGGTTGTTCGTCAAGAGTACATTCGAAAAAATGTATTTATTCACTTCAAAAGAAAACCTCCAACCTCCCTTTTTATGAAAAAAGCACTGATCACTTTACACCTGTTACTATTACTTTCATGGATTGCTGCACGTGCACAATCTACCTTCACCCTCGAAACAACTCCTGTAATGACATTGGGTGTTTTTCATTTCAGCTATCCCAACCTCGATGCTGAAAAAACAGCCGAAGAGGATAAGATCACCGTGCTTGACGAGCCATGGCAATCGGAGATTATTGCCATTGCCAAAGCCATTGAGGAATTCAGGCCCACCATCATAGCCGTAGAGCTGAAGCCTTCGGCCCAGGGCCGCCTCGACTCACTGTACCAGCTGTACAGGTCAGGAGCCTGGGAATTACAAACCAACGAAGTGCAGCAGCTGGGCTTCCGTATTGCTGCCAATCTGGATATTGAGAAATTGTACTGCATAGATGACATGGGGGTGCATTACCACCACATCGAGGCCCTCTTCTCTGACAGTGTTAGGGCAGCAGCCCTGGAGAATTACTATTTCCAGTCTCCCTACCGGGAGGTAACACGGCGCGATACAGGAAAGATTAAAAGCATTATTGAAAACCTGCTGTTTTACAACCACCCTGACCAGATCAGGGAAAGCCTCTCCATCTACCTTCTGCATCCCTTTAAATATGAGGAAACACCAGGCGACTTTGCCGGAGTAGATTTCGAATCAGGCAGGTGGTACAACCGCAATTTGCGTATATTCAGAAACATACAACGCATCGAACGTACTCCTGAGGACAGAATCCTGGTGATCGTAGGGCAGGAACATCTGAATCTTTTGAATCTCTTTTTTGATGTATCTCGCGAGTTCGAGTTTGTCTCTCCCCTTCCCTATCTGGAAAAAGCTTTGGAATGATGACAGGGGTTTCCATTCATTAATATAAATTGTTCGATAGCACATTCATCAGACTTACAGACATGCCCTGGAGCAAAACCGTACAATTATAGTTCGCTTTCGTACAAATGTTTCATTTACCTAAAGCAAGCGGTGCCAGCCACGAATATACAAACAACTGTTTATTCGTTATTTATTACGATTGGTTTAACTTTTGTTAAAACTTTCAACCAAAAAAAAGCAATCATGACAAGTCATTTTCTGAAATTAAGTTTCCGCAATCTTTTTCGCAGGAAGTTTTCCACCCTGGCCAATATCCTGGGGCTTGCCATAGGATTTACAGGGTTTATAGCCATTCTGATTTATGTATTGGAAGAAAGGAGCTATGACCGGCACATCCCCGAACGGGAAAACATCTACCGCGTTGTGCATAATACGTTTAACAAAGACCGTAAAATGATCATTCTTTCGGCCTTGTTTCATGAGCACCTCGAACGAATCCCGGAAATAAAAAGCACTGCCAGGATATTTGGCCATCAGGTAGCTGGCACCATGCGCTCAGAGAAAACAGAAGTACTGGAACAAAAGATGATTATTGCAGATGCTCCATTCCTCGGAATGTTTGGCTATGAACTGGAAAAAGGAACTTTGGAAAGTTTTCGGAATAATCCTACCGGGATCGTAATGAGCCAGGATGCTGCCCAAAAATACTTTGGTGACAAAGATCCCATGGGAGAAGTGCTGAACTTCAGAGATCGAGTAGATTTCACTGTTGTCGGTATTCTGAAAGAGAGGCCGGGGAAAAGCCACTTGGATTTTGACCTGGTAGCCAACTTTGAAGGTATGCGACAGCTAAACACCCATATGTTTACCCATTGGGGAAACCATTCCACGACATATTATGTAAAGCTGCAGGAGGACGCCAACCCCAATGATGCAGGTGAAAAGATCTTCGATCTTTATGACGAAGTGCGGGGCACAACGTTTGGAGAAAAGGGTCATTTTATGTATTTGCAACCCCTCAATACGATATACCTTGAATCTTCGGGCATTGAATCATCATCATTTATGCTTGCCGGCAATGCGACAACGTTATACATTTTATCTGTTGCAGCCATAATGATTCTCTTGCTGGCCTGCGTAAACTATATCAATCTTACCACGGCGCAGGCTACCCGGCGAGCGCGCGAGGTGGGTGTGCGCAAAGTGCTGGGAGCTGGTCGGAAACAGCTATTGCGCTATTTTCTGAGCGAATCCCTGCTATTATGCGTGATTGCTTTCCTGGTAAGTCTTGTTCTACTCGAAATGTTTCTGCCCGTTTTTTCCGGCATCGTAGAAACTTCGCTGCAGATGGATTATCTGGGCACAGGCAATTTGTGGATATGGTTGCCCGGTATCGTAATCCTGGTAGCATTGCTGGCGGGGCTTTATCCGGGAGCAGTAATGTCGGGATTTCAGCCCCTCGATGTGTTAAAAGGATCAACCGCCCTGATCAGCCGTAAGGTACAAAGCGGCCTCAATGCCAATCTGCGCTACCGGCAGATTTTGTTGGTTTTACAAATCACAATATCTGTTGCACTGGTGCTTGCCAGCACTTTCATTGTCCGGCAAAATCAGTTTGCCATGCAGGATACCGGCTTTGAAAAGGAAAACCTTATTGTGATCCATAATCCATCTTTCCCTGAGGTAAACCAAAACTACCACCGCCTTAAGAACACCCTCGAAACGTATCCCTTTATTACTGCTGTAAGTGGAGGCGCTCATGTACCCACCGAAACTGTCGGCAACCAGGGGCATCTTTCCCTTTTAGGGCAGGCCAGCGACCAGTCGCAGCCAGTGTATTTTGCCCCGGTAGATTTTGGTTATTTCGAAGCTCTACAGACCAAAGTGCTGCAGGGAAGAACTTTTGACAAATCCTTTGCCATGGACAGTACGACACATGTAGTGCTCAATGAGAGTGCTGCCAGGGCACTGGGCCTAAATAATCCTGTGGGAGAAGTAATCAGCGGTTTCTGGGATGGTACCAACAAGAAAGTTATCGGTATGGTGGAAGACATGAATTTCCAGAGTGTACACAACAAGGTGCAACCTACTGCATTCTTTCTCAATTATGAATTCCGCGATTACGGACCTGCCTCTCAAAGAATACTGGTGCGTTTCAGACACAACAACATAAGCGAGGTAACCGAGGCTATTGAAAAAGCCTGGAAGGAAAACATGCCCGGATCGGCTGTAAGTTACTTTTTCATGGATCAGCAGTACGAAAAGCTGTACCAATCAGAATTGCAAACTGCCGGAATGGGGTCCATCTTTAGTTTCCTGGCCATTTTGCTTGCTATTATGGGGCTTTGGGGTACAACAGCTTACGTACTCAACTCCAGGAGGAAAGAATTTGGTATACGCAAAGTATTGGGTGCCTCATCCCTGCGCCTGGCAAAAATGATCTCGCTGGAGTTTACGGTAATGGCGTTCATATCGAGCGTTATTGCCTGGGGTGTAGTGTATTACTTTATTGATGGGTGGCTGGAAAACTTTGTATACAGCATCCGGATCTCATTTCTCCCTTTTGTGGTTACCGCAATGGTTGCATGGGCCCTCTGTATGTTGATCGTGAATACCATCGTTTTCAACGAGGCTCGCCATAACCCGGTGAAAGCTTTGAAACATGAATAAA
>CAYVQC010000004.1:18195-31977 GCA_964453995.1 uncultured Bacteroidales bacterium
GGTGCATGGAAAACAAACTGCCGTATAATTCAGCATATCCTCAGGACCAGATCAGACGGACAGATTTGGAGGAATATTTATCCCATCCTCAGCATAAAAGGAAGTCCAGGCTTCGGCATCCAGTGCATTCCGGGCGTTCGAAAACTCACGCCATGCATTTTGCAATTCTTCAATGGGATCGTATCTCTTTTCCACATTCAGGCATCATGAAAAGAATATGGCCAAGATGAAAAGGATTGTAAATTTTTTTCCAGATTATTCATAGCGACGGGCATTAGTGTTTTTTAATTGTACAAATAATTAGCAACAAATCCTGCTTTAAATACAAGGATAGGTAAATGGATCGAAGGTGAATTGCAGGAATTAAGAGAATTTGCGGATGGTGCGCTCAACAGAGTTTTTTATTCCGGGGCTTAACGATTCCAGGTAGTGAGGCTGGCAGAGGAAGGTAAGTTCAGATTGCAAGTCAGGATATTTCTCAGCAAGGCGGCAGATCATTCGAAAAGCAAAAACCCTTACAGAAGGAATCTTCCCCACCTGTTCCCAGATGTTCATGCACAGGTCAAACAGCTGGCCTTCATTTTCTTCAGGTATTTCCAGGTTTGAAAGAATCCGGAGCAGCTCACGCTGATGTCCGTCGCTCTTGCCATGGATGGCCTCTATCAAGGCAGGACAATGAACCTGCAAACGATGATCTCCCTGGTGCATGGCATGATAAAGCACCCATGCTGCACGCCAGCTTAAAGTTTCTTCATTTCGGAGAGCAATTCCTAGTGCTTGTTCAAAAATGGCCTCATCTGCATTGACAAGGTCAATCATGTGATCTTTGGTAAAACGGCCAAGAAGTCGTTCCTTCAGTAAATCCTGCATCATCATCCTTTTTTAGAATGGGAACCCGGGGAGGCAATGCCCAAAAATAAAAAAATAAACAATGCAGGATTAATTCAGAAAAACAAATGAATCCCCATAAATACTGCATCCCCAAAAAGGAGCATCCCAACGGCGGCATGCAATACATCTCATTGACCATCCCTGCAGGAGCGATGCTACAACAGGGAAAGCCCCATCAGACCGCACCAAACAAAATTGCCTGACATCAAGGTCCAGCTGCAGAAAGAAAACTGCTGAGCATGACCATGGTTTTATGTGCGATCAAACCTCATTTTTTGGTTTATTGTTTAAGAATATATACAGAACATGCTCAGGAAAATCTGTTTAATCATCCCGTAGATTTTTACCAGATCAGTCCTGAAACTCCTCAATATTGACCTGCACCGGAGTAAGCAGGCTTTCGATATAGTTGCGGTTGTTTTCTTCCCATGGGGGGAGTTTCAGTTCCTGCCCAAGCGTTTCAAGGGGTTCATCGAGGGTAAAGCCGATATCGCTGGTAGCCACCTCGAAGAGTACGCCACCAGGTTCGCGGAAGTAGATAGAATGAAAATATTGGCGATCCATAACGGGTGAAACATTGAATCCACTGTCTACCAGTTGCTGCCATATTTCGAGCTGCGACGAGTCGTTGTGAGTGGCAAAGGCAACATGATGCACGGTTCCGCTACCTCCCAGCCCCCGCAGATCAAGTGGAGTGCAATCCACATCCACAAAATTCCCTTTGCTGCTGTCGGGCGAAAAGCGGAAACGGTTGGTTGCTTCCTTTACAAGGGAATGATTCATGATATCGGTAAGCAGACCGGCGGTGCGTTCATACCGCTCCAGGCTCAGGGTAATTCCATAAAAACCCTTGATGGCAAATTCTGTGGGTACCTGTCCGTAGGAAAACCCACGGCGTTGGTCTATGGTGTTGGCCACCAGCTCAAGGCCAAGTCCATCATAATCCTCGAAGTAAATAAAGGTTTCGCTGCCAAATCGCTCCCGGGGCTGCGTATAGGAAATGTTGAACCTGTCCAGACGTGTCATCCAGTAATCCAACGCACTGGTGGCAATGGAAAAAGAAGTTACCGTCATCTGCCCTTTGCCCTTGCGTCCCTTTCCTATTCCCCGGAAGGGGAAAAAGGTCATGATGGTTCCCGGGGCACCCGTTTCATCTCCATAATAGAGATGGTATACGTCGGGGGCGTCGAAGTTGATGGTTTTCTTCACCATGCGAAGTCCCAGTATACCGGCATAAAAGTCAACATTTTTTTGGGCATCTGATGTCATTGCAGTAATGTGATGCAACCCTGTGATGTGATTATTCATAGCATAAAATATTTGTTTACAAGGGTAAACAGCCTTCATCACAAAAGGTTAGATGGTGCTATACCAGAGTATAGCAGGAAAAACGCATTTCTTCAGGAGATGGAGAAACACAATCAACTGACTGAAAAGCAGACTTCATAATAAATTATTCTTAATTTAGAAGCCCCGAAAAAAACCTACACCATGGAAAAGTCCATTACAGCATTTGAACAGATCAAAAAGATTTCTCTTTCCAACCTCAACACGCCCGTAGAAGAATGTAAAAGAATTATCCGCAACCTGTCAAACGGTTGCAGAGTATTCATTAAACGTGATGATTTTATCGGGCAGCTGGTATGGGGCAACAAACTGCGCAAACTTGAGTATTCATTGGCAGAAGCGTTGGAGCAAGGTGCCGACACCATCATTACCTGCGGTGCGGTGCAATCCAATCATGCCCGTATTACAGCGCAGGTGTGCAAACGGATGGGAATACGCTGTATTCTTGTTCAAAACGGCGATGTCCCCGCTATACCTCATGGTAACCATAAAGTAAACCTGATGCTCGGTGTTGAGATGCAATTTGTTTCGACACGCCAGGAACGAAATGCAAGGATGCAGGAAATTCATCGCACCCTGGAGAAAGAAGGCCGCCAACCTTATATTATTCCCCTTGGAGCATCCAATGCGACAGGATGCCTGGGATTTGTCAATGCTGTAAAAGAACTTAAGCAACAACAGGTAGAAATGGGGATTCAATTTGATTACATTTTACATTCCACATCTTCCGGCGGAACCCAGGCCGGACTTGAAATCGGCAAGCGCCTTTTTGGACTGGACAAAACACGTATCATTGGAGTAAGTGCCGACAACACCAGGGAGCAGATTATTGAGCATGTGCTGGATTGCACCCAACCTGTGCTCGAACATTTGGACGCCTCCTTTTCCATTGACTCCCGGGAGATCATTACCGAAACCGGTTTTGTGGGTCCGGGCTATGGGTTACCCTCAGAACAATCTGCAAAAGCACTGGAACGATTTGCCCGGGAGGAAGGAATTCTGCTGGATAACACCTATACTGCCAAAGCAGCAGCAGCATTGCTTCATTACCTGGACGAAAACAAACTTGATGCCGGCTCAAACATCCTTTTCTGGCATACCGGAGGAATTGTAGCCGAGCTCTAAGCAGCACAGGTTAACAGTTCCCCCGACCTCTCAACCTTTCCACCCTTCACCCCTGCCCTGAACAGCTTCATCCTCTTTCATTATTTCAATTTCGAGCCTTGGTTTACCTTAGTCCGATCAATTCTGAAAGAGGTTTGTCAACGCCAGCCAACTCAGTTTCGGCAGGCATTCACGCAAACCTCACACCCCTGATCTGATTTTCCTCCAGTCCAACTGTCTGACAGGATCAGCTTCAGCATCTTTGAACAAGTGGCCGTATATACTTCATACAATTCGGGGAAAAGATCAAAAAGGCACCCCCGACAAGTTGGAAGGCATGATCGATCCTTCGCTCTTCTTTCGCATCAGCAGGAAATACATTGTACACATTGATGCTATCAAAAACAACGGTGGCCTGGTCGCGCAGCCGTGTAAAGCTCGAACTTAGCCCTACCACCGATAATGAAATGGATACCACTGTAATTATTGACCGCATTTTTCCATTAACATCACATTTCCAGGAGAAAGTTCATGGCCAGCCCGGTTATCATAGCCAACCCTATACTGAGCAAGGTGCCAATGAGAAAATATTCTGTAAGCTTACGATCGGGATGTCCCTTAATATCGGCAAACCGGAAAATGGATTTGGCAGCAATAAGAAACCCAATCCCTTCCCAACGGCCCGTAAGCACAAAGGCCAGAATAAAAAGTCTTTCCAGCATACCTATGTAACTTCCTGCATTTTGCAGGCTGTCATCGTTTGTTACTTTGGCAGCTTCGTACCAGCGGGAAACAAGTATGCGTATCATAATCGAAGCAGGCATGGTTACAAAAACGATCCCGGATGTGAATATGAGAAATTCAGCACTTTGAAAAAAACCCATAGGCACTTCCATATCCTGCCACCATAGTGTTATACCTGCCAGAACCAGCAAATGCAACAACTGATCAAGCAGAAAGAAAACAGCATTCTTGCTTTTGGCCGAAAGATTTAACCGCATAATATCGATCAAAAGATGTGCAACGGTAATGATAAGAGCCGGCAGCCAAAAATTCAAATCCCACACAAAGAGCATTACCAAAGCACCATGCAACAAAACATGCAGATACAAATGAACAGATCTGAGTTTTTTCTTTTGCTTGCTCTTCACCCAGGCATTTGATTGTAGCACAAAATCACCTACTATATGCGCCAAAAACAGCTGCAGAAATAATATCATACTTTTAATTTTTGGTTAATCATTTCTCGATACAGGATTTCCAACTCCATAATTTCATCATAGAAGGCCCTTTTCTGGCGGGCACTTACAGAGGACTGGCTGATACCCAGCTTTTGGGCAAGTTGCACCTGAGTAAGCTGAGGTGCATCCATGCGGATGGTCACAAACTCGGCAGACAAGCGGCTCCACGAATCAACCGCTATCAGCGCGAGGCGAATACTCACGTTAAGTTGCCTGTTAATATCAGCCCAGGGCGTTTCAAGGGCAAGCGAAATTTTCTCCTTCTTCAGGTTTTCATACCTTTCGCCTGAAAATATAAATGCCTCGCCATTACTTTCAGTAATGCGCGATGCTGCATAATCCTTTTTGCCTATCCCAATGGCCATCCTTGCTCCTACTCCTGCTTTACTTTTCACCAGGGCTTTTATCCTTAGTGCCACCCGTAGAGCATCTGCCGGATCGGTTACCTCAAGCTGAAAAGCATCACCCCGGTATATATCCCAGGCTGCGGGATAGGGGCCGATCTGCTGGAAGAGATCTTTCAGAGGATCCATCCAGGTATCTGGGGTTTTTAAGTTGCGTGAACTGATTATGTCGCCTGTAATAATACTCGTCATAATGCAAATATAGTCTTTTTTATGAATAATAGCCAATATTTATTAAAGAAACAATACGTTATTTTATTGCCTTACAAGTCGATATTTGACTATATTGCCTCATAAGTAAATAATAGACATCAATTAAGGATGCACCGGTTGATTTCAGACTTACTCAATCGGTAAAAAGCTGAACTTGGAGATCAAAGATTTTTTTACCCGGCACAGTGAGGGAAGCGTGTACAACTGATTTGTTTTGGCTTGCCCCAGAATTGAAAATACCTGTGTTTTTTTCTTGTGACAAGTATGACTTAACGTTAAATACAGGCCTCACAAAACAATATTTTAAGTAACTTAGAGCACCGTTGAAAGGTCTTTATGTGCTTGAAAATTCGGCTCATGCACCACAGTTTGAGAAAACCCACAGGATAATAATAATGAAGGAAGATGTGCTACAAAACAAAACCTGTCTTTCGGCCATGTCTGTCAGGTTCAGACAAAATGGGGATGAAGTCTAAAATGGAATTTATTATTTTGCAAAACATTAACCCATTGCATCTTGCAAAGTAGAACCAAAAGATTGTTCATAATCGATCATTATGGTCTCAAATCCGGACATTAATCCCCAAAACCTCAAGTTAGACACCACTTTGTCAAAATGATGTAAAAATCTTTGAATCAGAACTGTAATAAAAGTGGCACATATTTAGAGGTCAGCACATCACTATTCACTATACAAACAAATCAACAATAACAACTAATCCAATAATCGACAAGCCTATGAACAGAACATCATTTTATTATGCCATCGGCCTGGTAGTTTTCTCATTGCTGTTGTCGTGCAGCAACACACCAACCCTGGCCCAGTCAACTTCAAAAGAAAAGAATGAGGCAGTGGAAGAACTCATCGAAGAGTTTAACAACACATCCACTCCCGGAGGGGCAATTATGGTTATTCGCGATGAGCAGGTCATTTACGAAAAATCCTTTGGAATGGCCAACCTAACCCACAACATTCCCTTTGAAATTTCCACACCTACCAACATTGGCTCCACCACAAAGCAATTTACGGCTTATGGTATTGCCCTGCTGGAAGAGAAAGGTTTATTGTCCGTTGATGACGATATCAGGAAATATTTTCCTGAGTTGCCCGATTTTGGAGATACCGTGCGTATCAGGCATCTGATCTCACATACCAGCGGATATCGCGAATACATCAATTCATTGCTGATGGCGGGGAGACATATTAATGACCCCATCAGGAAAGAAGAGATCATTATGATTGTCCAAAACCAACCTCACCTGCAAAATAAACCCGGAGAATTGTACAATTACAACAATACCGGGTATGCCCTTTTATCGATGATTATTGAAAAGGTTACCGATGAGGATTACGACACATGGATGCAGGAGAATGTTTTCCAACCCATGGGCATGACCCAAACTGTGGTTCGCACCCATCCCGGCCAGGTCATTCCCGGCAATGCCCAGGGGTACATTACGGTGGAGGAAGATACTTATAGGGAAGCCCAGGACATTTATGCCTCTACAGGGGCTGGCGGCATATATTCCACACTGCCAGATCTGGCAAAGTGGGTAAAGAATTTTTATAACCCCAAAGCGGGCACCGAAGCACTCATGCAGAAAATCCAGACCCCCTTTATCCTCAGCACCGGCGATACCATGAGTTATGCCTACGGCCTGGCATTGGGCGAGTTGCACGGATTAAAATTGGTAGAACATGGTGGTGCTGACGTAGCACACCGTTCTATGCTAATGATGTTTCCCGAAATAAAAGGAGCAGTAATTACCCAAAGCAACAACAGCAATTTCCCGGGACAGATTTCACGTAAGATTGCCGAAATATTCTTTGCCGATGTAATGGAAATAGAAAAAAACGAGCAAATGGAAAGTAAAGACCCTGAAGAGTTCGTTTACAATGTGGAAAAATTTGACGAACTGGCAGGCAGGTATGAGCTTGAAGCTGCTCCGGGTTTTATTCTGGAATTCAGAAGAGAAGACGACAAACTCATTACACAGGCAACCGGCCAAAATGCTGTGGAAGTATTTGCCAGCTCTGATTCCACCTTTTACCTGAAGGTTGTGGAAGCTTCGGTAACCTTCCATCGCAACGAAGAAGGCATTATAGACCACATGACCCTGCACCAAAACGGCAACCACAGGGCTAACAGGATTTTCAAAGAACCCTGGAAACCCTCTGAAAAAGATATTGAGCAATACATTGGAAGTTATTTCAGCCAGGAGTTGGATGCCATGTATTCTCTTTCCCGCAATAGCGAAGAGGAACTTGTTCTGACCCATCGTCGAATGGATGACAAACCCCTTAAGGCAGAATCAAAAGATGAGTTTTCTGGCGACTTCCCCATTCCTAAAATAAAATTCATCCGCAATGAAAAGGGCGATGTTACCGGCTTTGAAGCTTCCAGCGGAAGATCCAAAGGAATTGTCTTTGAAAAACAATAAAACCCATGACTCCCACCTGACATAAAACCTTAAAAAAAAGAGGCTGTCTGATAAACTGCATTAACCTGTAAGCTGAGCTTGTCGAAATGCTTATTATACTAACACATAGTAAATATTTCGGATGGGTCAACGATTAGAAAATTGTAAGACAGCCTCTTTTTTTAAACCAGAACGAATTTACTTCAGCATCTTCAGCATCCAAATCAGCAACCTTAACCCTTATTTTCTTTGTTTTCGTTTGCTTATCAGCAGGTCTGTTTTTGCATCGAACAACTAATTGCGCAGCCAGGTATTGCCCATTAGACTTAGGCAAAGACATAAAATCTTATCGGGAATATGGGCCTGAAACTTCTATTCGGGATAGCTTATGCTGTTTTTTATCAGGATAATAATTCACTAATACCCCTTTCCGGCCTCTCCCGCCTTTTTCAATTCTTCCAGCTGCTGCCCGTAATCATACTGCAGGTCTTCATGAAGAGATTGCAAAGCCTTTTCTATTTTTATGACCTGCCGCTGGTACATATTGGAAGTTACTTTATACTTATGAATAGGATTGGGTGAGTTATTCATACACTGGCAGAAATAGATCAGCAATTCTACCTCTGTGGTTTTATTTCCTGCGAAGCGAATGTATTTGTTTACTGCTTTGAGCGCTTTGCGGTAGGTTTTCCTGGCCAGGTACATGTTGGATGCAGCATTGTCAAAAATATCATCCATTTCTTCTTTTACATTCCTGATGAACATGGCCTGGTCGTCGGCTTCAAAAAGCAGGTACGTGAGCATTTCTTTATTTTCCTTTCTGAAAGAGGCCATCTTTGCGCAAAGGGCTATTAGTTCTTTTTGCGTGAGCAGCTGAAGGGCACTTTTAATATCAGAAATGGTGGCGGGCTTCATTGGGTTCTCGTTTTGAAAAATATTGCTACCGGAACAACCTGATCAGGGAAAATTATTTTACTTGTAAATGAGGTTGGATAGTTCCACAGGCAAAGATAATCGAATAGAAATGTAACCGAAACCATGCAAAAGGAAATCGGCATACATGCCCCTCTATCGGCACCCAGAACTTTGTCATCCACTATTTTCCTCTTATTTTTACCTTATGATACGTATCAACACCACCCTTTCGCAAACCCTATCGGTGCAGTTGGCTACCAGCGTGGCCCTGGATAACGGTATAGAGGAAGTATATGAGCTCGTAAAGGATCATGAAAAAGATCTTGAAGACAATAAATTTCTGAAAGAAGCGCGGAATATTTTGCAGGCAGCCAACAAAAAAGGATTCTTTAAGGGAAAGTTTGGAGAAGGCCATTTTCTGCGCCAACACAAAGAAATGCTGGATCAATCCGTCATGATGGCCATCAACCGGCATCGTGGGGAATACCGGGAATCAGGTTATCCCTACCTTGCCCACGTTCTGAGCACCGGCTTCATACTAGCCAGGCTCGGATTTCCGGCAGAGGTAGTATTGGCAGGCATACTGCATGATACCATTGAAGATACCCCTGACAAAAACCGGATGCTCAACAAACTCTATTCACTCTCTCCTGCGGTAGCCTGGTACGTGTTTGGTGTATCGGGCCCCGACATCAGGGATGCGGTGGAAAAAGACAAACAGCTGCATGCCAGGCTCAAAAGCATTTCCGAGCACAGCGGTGACCTGTTTCCCGGGGCCATAAAAGTTGCCGATGGCATTGCCAACCTGTATGACATTGAGTTTATGCGGCCCAAAGATGGCCGCACCGCTACTGACCGGCAAAAACTGTTCATCAGCAAAATCAAAGATCAGGTAATGCCCTATGCCCGGCAGATTGACAAAAAAGGGCTGATCCCCGTGAAACGAAAAGGAGAGGTCTTTTCCCTGGAAGAATATCTGGAAGAATGCATACACCATAAACTCTCTGTCATTGAAACCGGACAAGTATAAATTTTTGCCTGTGGGCAGTGTCACAACTTTTTCCAAAATTCTCATGCTCAATCCTTTTTTGTAACAGAATTATAGTACCTTTGCCACGAATTCAATTATTTTTTATTTTTTATTACATTATTATGAATACCGGAACAGTAAAATTTTTTAATGAAACCAAAGGATTTGGTTTTATCGTAGAAGACGATTCAAAAAAAGAATACTTCGTACACGCAACAGGCCTTATCGATGAGATCAGGGAAAATGACGAAGTAACTTTTGATCTCCAGGAAGGAAGAAAAGGATTAAATGCAGTGAACGTGAAATTGTCGTAACCCGATATAGCTTCATAACATTTAGAACTGAAAAATCCCGCAATAGCGGGATTTTTTGTTTATATAACCCATTGAAAAATCAGGGTAAACAGCCAATTATTCCCCTAACACGGCATGGCTTTAAAACAGGCAATGGTATGTTTATCTTCAATTACCAGCAACCCTAACAACCAACTACATTACAGGTATTTTGCCGGCAACTCATCAGATTCAGGGTATACTGCAGCCTCATTATCCATAACTATTTCATATTCCCGGTCAGCGGGCATAACAGCAGTCGTTTCCTGGGTTGTTTGCACCCTCTTCAAGGCAAACCCAAAATACACCACCAACCCCAAAGCAATGGCAATAGAAACCGAGATGACCAGCGGATGGCTGACATTTTGGGGCAATGCATCCAGGATGGTGTGCAACTCTCCGTCGGCGGGATCAATGCCTGCATAATTGTACACAAGCACCACAAACAGATTGTTGACCAAATGAAAGGTAATGACCATAATGATATCCCTTGTAAGGTAATACAACCATCCCAAAAAAACACCCAGCACAAAGCCTGTAATAAATTGCCAGGGATTCAGGTGAATAAACCCAAACAACAGGCTGGTGAGAAGAATGGCCTTTAAGGGCCCGATATGGGAAGTAAGACCATCCTGCATGATTCCCCTGAAGATAAATTCTTCCATAACAGGAGCTACCACCACAATGGCAAGGATCCCAAATAACGTGAACCTGGGAATTTCATTTATCATAAGGGTTTGCAGCTCTTCGGGAACAGGCACCAGGCTGATAAGCGGAGATATTATACCGGTTTGAACCGCAATGGCAGCAACAGCCACAAGGGGAATAAACCGAAGGTTTCGCCATGAGAAATAAAATCCCTTTTCCCCGGTATGTTTCTTTCGCCAACGGCGGATTATTAAAAAGGCAATCCCTACAAATGCCGTGTAATACAAAAACGTACTAAATTCTTCACCTAAAGGCAGAAACAGAAGATACAAAGGAGCATGCGCTACCATCAGCAATAAAATAAGGCCGGTAAGAGCAAAACTCTGTCCTATACCGGGATAATATTCCTGGGGGGTGAAGCGCACAGGAAAAATATTATGCCTTACCACAAGGGTTTTTGTCCAGTTATCGTGCCAGCCGGTAGGCTGCGAGCCCAAAAATGAAAAGGGTTCAAGGGGAATAAAACGAATCAATGATCTAAGGAGAATAGTATTAAATTCGGGTTTGCTGCCATCTTCACAGATCACCCGCGTTCCGGTAATATATTTGCCCGGAGTACGCCCGGTGATGGTTTCAAACAGGATATAATAGATCATCCCGAAAACAAAGCTGATCAGTTGACTGACCCACCAGGGAGCGGTTTCCAGCATCATAAGTCCTTCGAACCAGAAGAAAGCAAGAAAAACACCTAATACCATGCCTGCGGTAAGGGAGAATAAATACAGCGCCAGTGCATCAATAATGAAATTGGCAAACCGGCGGCTCTTCCCAACCGTTTTTTCCCGGATAAGAGCATCCTTATCCTTTTTCTCCATCTCAGCTTTCAGGATCGGGCTTTCGGAATAATTCTCACAGGTTTCTTCAAAATCCGCCGGTTGTCCGGTAATGCCGCAAATTATTCCATATTGAACATCGAAGGACTGGTTCGTGCATGTTTTGCAAAAACGAAGACGCTCTTCACGTGTCATTGGGCCTGGGTTTTAATAATTAGCTATATAATCACCTCCTGCTATTCCCTGTAAAAAAGTGCTCCTGTGGGAACCTTTTCTAATCAACACGAGCAATATTAACTTAATATTATTAAAACGCAAAGAATTTTAACAAACGGCCCTTTAATTTGTTCTTTTATCCGAAACCAAAGAAACTTCTTCTCTTCGCAGTTGCATTTCGATCATCTGCTTGTTTTTATGTGCAATCTCACGTTTCAATCGTTGAATTTCCTTTTCAGCTTCTTCCTGGGTGGCCATCATTTCTTCCATGTTTTGCTTTAACTCTTCTTCCTGCTGGCGCAGATTTTCGGCCATTTCCTCACTTTTATGAAGCAGGTATTGGGTTTGCTTATTGTTGTTTATCAAAGAAATATGAGCGGCAATGCTTTGTGCTATTTTGTATACAAATTCCTGCTTGTACCGTGGAATTGGCCCCAGGGCTGCCAGTTCTATTACTCCAAATACTCTTTCATCGTGTACCAGGGGAACAATAAGAAGAGAATCAGGATTGGCGTGCCCCAATCCCGAAGTGATATTTATATAATCTGTCGGAAGGTCAGTTAAATAGATAGGTTCTTTTTCAAGAGCACAGGCTCCAATGAGCCCCTCTCCCCATTCCAGTTTTTTCTCCGTAAACTTTTTCCTGTCGTAGGCATAGCATCCCGAGAGCAGGAATTGTTGGACTGAATTCTCCTGCACCACAGTAAACAGTCCTCCCTGGATAATCTCGAGGTAGTTTACCAGATTTTTGATCACTGCAAAAGACATTTCATCAATGTCATTGTTCTTTTCACGCAAAATCTGCGAAAACAGGGCCGTGCCTTCGGCAATCCATGTACGTTGCTTCTCTTCATCACGATGTTTTTCCTGTTGCCTGGCAACTTCTTGTAGTTGGTTTTTCATTTTTATTAGACTTTCTCCAAGGTCGCCCTTGTTGTTAAAAACATTGATTTCAGTATTGAAATTGCCCTTGCCCACTTCAAGGGCAAAGGAACGGGTATTGCGAAGATTATCGGTTAGAATATTAACAGAATGAATCATCTGCCCAATCTCATCCTGTTTCTTTATGGCAATAATTTCGGGCAACTGCCCCATACCCAGGCGGGTAATATAGTCTTTAAGAGAAAGCAACTGCGAAACAATTCTTCCCGACATGGCAGAATAAACCAGGATGATGCCCAGTGAGATCATAACAAATGCGATGATCAGGACCAAAGTGTATATTTTGGTTTGTTTCTGTGTATGCTGATTAACATTCTTCTGCACCTGCATGATCAATGGGCTTATTTGGGCATAAGTATTATTGATCTGGTGAAGAATACCCTGGTTTGAAGCTGTACCCATTTCAATTTCCTTACCGGCAAGCTCGTGAAAGCCTCTTTGGTAGGTGCGTACCATCTGTGTTAGTTCAGGATTTAACCCCGGATTTTGCAATTTTTCCACAAATTCTTCAATCGTATTATCGAAGCTTTCAACATACTTTACATCTTTCCGAATCATAAAATCTTTTTCATGCCGCCTTAGCATCAGCATCATAGAAGTAAGTTCATGATGATTTTCTTCGGCAAGGGTTTGCTCTACCTGGTGAATAGCTCTTCTCATTTTTCCGCTCAGCCCATAGTTTTCATAACCGTATTCATATAAAGCATTCGACAGTGAAGAAAAGTGTTTTGCTAATTCTTCATAATGGTCAATGATCTGGTTGATGGATTGATCCTGGTCTGTTTTGATGATGATCCGGTTGTTTTGGATTTCTTTTAAAAGCAACTCATTCACACTGATCAGGCTATCAAAAGTAGTGATGTAATCGCTGCTGCGGGTTTGAAAAAAATCAGGATTCACTGATTCAAAAAGTAGAAAATCCCTTTCGGTCTTTGAAAGAGCCACTTCCAAAAATGCCAGTTCTTTTAGTTGACCCGAAAGAAGATTATGCTGCATGGTTCGCCTTATGGATAACTGAGTAAAAAAACCCAGTGCAACCAGGAAAACAGCAATGGCTATTGCCGTGGCGAGGAATTGTTGTTTGATAGATTTCATTGTATTGTCGGATATGGATTCAATTTAAAATGGGAATACAATATTACAGTGAAAACAATGTAGCGATGTTAAGGGAAAATTAGATTTACCTTAAGAATTGCATTGTAATCTAAAGGTTTCATTTTCAAAAAAACCGGGCGTGGATTTTAT
>CAYVQC010000004.1:32077-62189 GCA_964453995.1 uncultured Bacteroidales bacterium
AATTGCATTGTAATCTAAAGGTTTCATTTTCAAAAAAACCGGGCGTGGATTTTATTCCAAAAAATTCAGTAGGTTTGCTGCGTAAAGAATTATTTCACCCAATCATAAAAAAAGCAGACTATGAAGAATCTATTGTATTTATGTATCATTGCACTTTTTGCAGTGAGCTGCCAGGGGCATGCAACAACAGAAGACACCGGCACCAGCCCCATTGGTAGTGCCACCGTTGAAAAGGTCATAGACCAACTGAAAGAAGAGCATGGCAACGACCACGCCTTTCGTATTGAACGCGGCGTAACACGTGCTGCTGAACTTTGGCGTACCAGCGATGGTGATGCTGCCGATTTTGAAACATTTTGTGCAGATCATTTCATTGCCGACCAGGAAGAACTCAATATGGTGTTCGATCGTCTGGCCTACAATTTCGAACATCTTTACGGCTATATGGGCCGTATTGGAATTGAACTGAACCGCCAGATTCATGAGGACCGCGGCCCCATACATCCTATCGACCGGATATTCGGTGCCTACAGCCCTTCGGCTCATGTGCAGAACGATCTCTTTGCCAACAAGATCGCTTTCATTATTGTGCTCAATTTTCCCCGCTACAGCCTGAATGAAAAAAATGAGCTTGGCAGTGAATGGGACGATCGCCAGTGGGGGTTTGCCCGCCTGGGTGACTATTTCAGCGCCCGCATCCCTGCTAAGATTCTGCAGGAAAACAACAGGATATACAGCGAAGGCCGTTTGTACATTTCAGAATACAACATTTTTGCCGGGCAACTGGTAAATGAGAATATGGAAACACTCTTTCCTGAAGACATGCGGCTGCTCTCACACTGGAACATCCGTGATGAGATCAAATCCAATTATGGTGAGCCCAATGGCCTTGCAAAACAGGAAATGTTGTACCAGGTAATGCTGCGCATCATCAACCAGGACATCCCCAAAGAGGTGATCAATAATCCTGAATACCAGTGGAATCCTCATACCAATGAGATGTATAAGGATGGGGAGAAAGTAGAATTTGAAATGGAAGACACCCGCCGCTATCAATATTTGCTGGATAATTTCAAAGCCATGCAAAAACTTGATCCCTATTATCCCAATCTGGATACCTATATAAAGCGTCGTTTTGAAAGCAGCATGGAAATTCCCTATGAAGAGGTATCAGGACTTTTCAGAGAATACGCCTCTTCTCCCCTGCTAAGGCAAACAGGGCAACTTATCAGCCAGCGACTGGGCCGCGATCTGCGCCCCTTCGACCTGTGGTACAATGGCTTCGTGGGCCGTGCCGGCATCTCAGAATCTGAGCTGGACAGAATCACCAAGAGTCGCTACCCCGATGCACAGGCCATGGACAACGACCTGGCACGCCAGCTGAGAGACCTGGGATTTGACGACCAGATGGCGGAATTTATGGCAGAAAAAATTGATGTGGATGCTGCCCGTGGTTCAGGACACGCCATGCGCGCCACCATGCGCTCCAAGCCTTCGCACCTGCGCACCCGTATTGGTAGCGATGGTATGGATTACAAAGGATACAACATTGCAGTACATGAATTTGGACACAATGTTGAGCAAACGGTAAGTGTTCACATGGTAGACAACTATTTTATCAATGGCATTCCCAATACTGCATTTACCGAAGCCCTGGCTTTCATGTTCCAGAAGCGCGACCTGGAGTTGCTGGGAATAGAACAAAACGACCCCATGTTGCAACACCTTGATGTACTGGATGTTTTCTGGGACAACTACGAAATGATGGGTGTATCTCTCACCGATATGGAAGTATGGAAATGGCTTTACGACAATCCTGATGCTACTGCCCAGCAGCTTAAAGAAGCAGTGGTTCGCATTGCCGGAGAGATATGGAATGAATACTATGCCGATATCCTGGGTACAGAAGACAATCCCTTGCTGGCCATCTATTCACACATGATCCAGTCGCCCCTGTACCTGATGAACTATCCCTACGGCAGGCTGATCATGTTCCAGCTGGAAGAATACATTGCAGATAAAGATTTTGCTGATGAGGTACTACGCATATACTCCATCGGTCAGCTTACCCCCCGTCATTGGATGGATCGCGCGGTAAACAAACAGATCAGCAACCAACCCATTTTTGCTGCCGTAGAAGAAGCATTGAAGGTTGTGAAGAATTAATAATCGTTGACAAAGAGGTTTTCGCCGGGGGGTCTGCGGGCTGTTGAAAAGTACGCACCCCCTCGCAACCCTGAAAGCCCGATGCCAGAGGGTGGAGAGAATCTCTTATAACCCCTTTAAAAAGGCTGAATCAGTCTGTATCGTTTTGGACCACAGCATGGAAACTGTTTTATACAACAGTGATTGCAATGCGATCCTCAGATATAGTAAATGATTCAGCCTTTTTTTAATTATCCGGAAATATCTTTTCTTACCGGGCAATCACAATCTGCCGGAACCAGGTATCTCCACCGGTAGTTGTTATTTTCAGAAAATAGAAACCTTCGGGGATATCAGCTGTAGCGAGGTACCCTTTATCTGAAACGGGCTTAGCCTGTGCAATTACATTCCCCTTGAGGTCAAAAAGGTAAAGGGTTGAAATCTCCCACTCACTGCTTATCCACACCCCCTCGTTTGCCGGGTTAGGGTAAACCAGCAATGCACCGGAAAGATCATTTACGAATGTACCATCAGGTTCCAGCACTACCGTTTCTTCCACATCAGCGTCAATGATACTGACAGATGCATTTGCATCAAAATATCCCTGGCGTTCAACAGAATAATTATACTCTCCGGCTAAAAGACCGGTAAATATGTACTGCCCCGGCTCTCCGCTCACATCACCAAGGGTTATGGTAGCATCGGTAATATCCTGCCCTTGCTGATCTTCTACCTTGAAAGTAAGGGTAAATGTTTCCTCCTGAAAAGTGACATGGATGGTATGATCGGTGGTTACATTCTCAAAAAACCATTCAGAGACTGCACCTACACTTTCATCATCCACCAACACATCAGCTACCATATAACCCTCATCCGGGAACATGGTGAAAAGTTGACTTTGCCCATACAACACGGGCACTTCCCCTGCGGGTTCGATGGTGCCGTTTTCTCCGGCACTTGCCGTAAGGGTTAAAACAGCTGGCCCGAATACTACATGAATGGTATGGTCCTGCTGTACATTTTCAAAAAGGTAGGAATCCATGGCCCCCAGGCTTTCACCATCAACCAATACATCATCTACCTGGAAACCCTGGCCATGAATAAAAGTAAATAATTGGTCATTTCCCGCCTCAACAGTGACTTCGCCGGCGGGATCAATGTTGCCATTCTCTCCAGCCGAAGCAGAGATAACGAAGGATAATACCGGTGTTGTAAAATAGCCGGGTTCTGACCAAACGGTTACTTCTTCACCACAAACCGACCTTACATAGAATTTATAGGCTGTTTGGGGGGTAAGTCCTTCCACCAGGAAGGGTTTGGCGGTGATTCCCTCAATCAAATTTCCTTCTGTGTCAGGGTCGAAGTCATCCGGTCCCCAAAGCAGATCCCACTGATCTTCGTTGCCTTGTTCAGACCAGTCAAGAGAAGCGCTGTTGCTGGAAACATTATCGGCAAATAATTCTGCTGGTGGCAAACAAGGCAGAGGAGGCTGGTACTCATATGCACCCATATCAGGGTTGTTGAGATCACGCGGATTTCCAAGAATGTCGGTGGCAATAAAATCAACAGGAATGCCACTTTCTATTGCCGGGCTTTCGGGTAAAATCTCCAGGAGGGGCAACGTCCACTGCGGATCGCCGGTAAGAGAGTTTTGGTCTCGTGGTGCATAGTCGGGAGCATTGAGCAAATCAGCCAGGGTATTCAATTCAACAGAAGCAGAACCCGTACCGATTCGCGCAACATACCTGTTATCACCAGGTTCATCGCTCATTACAGAAAGGAAGTTATGATCGCTGTGGGTAAAAGTTATAGCCTTCATCGCAAGAGCGTAATGGTTTGCAGTACCTCCGGTTCTTTCGTTCACAAGGATGTTGTTGACAAGCACATCGTTGCTCACATCTTTGGAAACCCTTAATGCATAGGAAGATACATCGCGGGTAGTGACCCCACCCATATATATACTATTGTGATATACCTTATTATTGGCATTGTCGCCACCCAGGATATAAAGGCCATAGGATACATTGTTGGTTTCGGCAGGAACAATGTAAATGGCATTGTTATAAATCAGGTTGTTGGTCGTTCCAGTATTCATCTGGATACCTCTTAATCCGGCCAACTCGGTTGAAATCAGGCTGTGGATATAATTGTTGGAGATAGTAGTATAATGATTATCACCACCTATACTCATCCCATAAACGGCACTTCGTCCCATGTAGGTTTGATAAATTTCATTTCCATCGATCAGCGTGCTGTCAACATCGCTTTGCAGCAGAACCCCGAAGCGGGCAAAATCCCTAATTTCATTACCAACAATACTGCTGTTTACCACCTTTTTGTCAGGGTCGCCATCCAGGAATACCCCATAGGTATTGCCCCCCACAATCAGACAGTCGCGCACGAAGAGATTGCGCATACCCACCGGAGGAGTTGTTACCTGGTAGGTAGAAATATACACGGGAAGCGAAAAACCTATGCGATCCTGGTTGTCTTCATGGGTAATGACCATGCTGGAAAACCCGGAGCTTTCAGAACCGTTGGAGATGTAAACGGTAAAGAACTGGTCGTCTTCATTGATCCTGTTTCCATTGACGGTCATTGCCTTAAGATCATGATCGGTTGAGTTAAAAGGAGTTCCGGTAAAGGTGATGTTTTTCGAGTTTTCAATGCGGAAACCCCAGGAAAAGTCAGGAATTTCAAAATTCACTTCCACTTCAGCACCTTCATCGGGTTGAAAGATGACAAACCCTGTTCCATCGGTATTGACATTGGTAATGCTCAGGTTGGGATTTTCGTTGTACACCCCCGAGCGTACCAGAAACCTCACTCCGTCTGAAGCCACGCCCTGCGCATTCAAAGCGGAGATGGCAGATTCGAAGGTGGCATAATCGGGGTCATCGCCACCAATGGTTTTGATACCGGCAAGTTGTCCTGTTGCATGAAAGGAAAGGAAGATCCCCATGAAAAAAGCAGAAAAAAGTAGTTTGATGTTGTTCATAGTACCTGTATTAGTGAAGAGAAATGTTGGTGAAATCATGTTGAGCATCCATTGCAGGCTTTAAGCCTTGCTGTTTAAGCAAAAAGCAGGCTACGAATCGAAAATCTGCAGCTGGCAGGTGCAAATCTATAAAACAAATGCATGAAAAGTTATTCGTACTGGCCTCTATTGTGGCCTTAAAATTAATTACGTGCTGACACCTAATTTCCCGGATAAACACCTTCCTGGGTTCATAATCACGGTTTTAATGAATAAATTTGCACTTCTGCTTAGTGCAGGCCGGCCACATGTTTAGCATCCATCAATAATGGCGGAGCGAACCAACCGTACAATCATGGTCACAGCTTCAGTTTAGCGAAAATTTTCATTTCATGCCTATCCACATTTTCCATAAGCTTTTGCCAGGCAGTTTCACGAGGCCACTGCTTATGGTATGCGTATGCTTATGTCTTGGCCTTGCCCCGGCTCCACATGCCAACAACACGATACTGTTGAAGGCAGACCAGCCTCATGGATCAGCAGCATCAGACCAGAATCTCTTTGACAGCCTCATGAGGTCAGCCGCCATGGTACTTTACTTCAGCCCCGACAGTGCAAGGACTATAGCGCTTGAAGCCCTGGAGATGCTATCGCCCGATGAGCTGGGACCCCGGATACGCTTGCTCAACCTGGTGGGAACCTCTCACCATCTGCAGGCCAATTACGGCGAAGCCCTGGGATATTATCACGATGCCCTTTCCCATGCCCTTCAACTGAATGATAGTACACGCACTGCCAACCTTTTCAACAACATCGGTATTGCACACCTCAACACCGGCAATTACAAGGATGCCTATGATTATTTCCTGAGAGCTCTTGACCAATACGAAACAATGCAACAGCCCAGGAATATCTCCAGTACGCGCAACAATATAGGTTTGCTTTTTCGCGAACTCAACAACTCCGACCGTGCCCTTGAGCATTTCACCCTTGCCCTGGAAGGATTTACCCTTGCCGGGGACAGCGTGGGCATTGCGGCTGCCCTCAACAATATTGGCTCTGTTTATGCCCTTGATGAATTGCCGGAGGAGGCAGGCAGTTATTTCGAAAAAGCACTGCTGATGGCTACAGTTTCCAATAACTCTTTTGGCCTGTCAGTGGCCCACCAGGGTATGGCCACCGTTTACCAAAAGCAGGATTCTCTGTCACGGGCAATTTTTCATTTTCGCGAAACCATTGCCATAGCCGACAAAATGAATCAACCCTTTGTGAAAGCCAATGCATACCTTGGTTTATCAAAAATCCTGATGGAAGATAATGACCTCCCGGGCGCCCTTACCTATGCTGAAATGGCATTACAAATCGCCCTTCAGATACAAAACAGGGTTCTTGAGTACGAGTGTTACAACATCTTGTCGCAGGTACATGAACAAATGGGGAACTTCAGACAAAGCCTAAACTACCACAAACATTTTCATCAGCTCAAAGAAGAATTGCTCAACCAAACCATTGTACACCAGGTGCACAACCTTGAACTTAGTTCCCTGAGCGAAGCCAACAAACTCCAGCAACTTGAGCTGGAGCGAAAAGAACTCGCCATAAGCAAGAAAAACAACCTGCTTTGGTTTGCCACCCTCTTTTTTGCTGTTAGTATCGCCGGGTTGTATTTCTTTTATCTCAACCGTCGCAACCGTCAGCGCGTAAAATTGCAGCAAACCATTATTGAACTTAACGAAAAAAAATCACTTGCCGCTGTTGAAGCAGAGATTCAGGAGCGAAAACGCATAGGACAGGAATTGCACGATGGCCTCGGGCAATTGCTCTCCGTTGCCGGGCTTAATATAAGTGTACTGCAGAAAAAAAGCAATATCTCCGAAAAACGCAAGCAGGAGTTGCTTGATGCAGTAATGCAAAGTGTTGATGAAGCTTTCGCGGAAGTACGCAACATCTCACATAACCTTGCTCCTTCCCTGCTTTCAGAAAGAGGATTGAAGGGAGCACTTAAAAACCTTTCCGATCAGGTAAACCAAAGCAACCAGCTGCATATGCATTTTGAAACCTTTGGCCTTAATGGCACACTCAACAGCCTGGTAGAAAACACACTATTCAGGGCCATACAGGAAATCCTCAACAATGCCATCAAACATTCCAATGCTCAAAACCTGTATGTACAGATCGCACAGGGCAATCATGAGATTACACTGATGGGTGAAGATGACGGAATTGGTTTTGCAGCAAATGAGCTTTATGCCAACAACGGGAATGGCCTTACACATATGAAAACCAGGATTGAAAACCTGAACGGGAGCATGCATATCGATTCCAATCCCGCCAGGGGTACCATCATTAGTATCGCTATACCATTAAACCCAGGGCAAAATGTCAGTACACCTTATCAAAGTATTAGTAGTTGACGATCATCAGCTCATGATCGAAGGGCTAAAGTCATTACTTGAAGATGAAGAAGATATTATATTTTCAGGCGGTGCCAATACCATGCAGGAAGCCGTTGATTTTATCAGTACCCAGCCGGTAGATGTGGTATTGATGGATATTAATATGCCGGGAGGATCGGGCATTGAGAGCACTGTGAAAATTAAACAAATCAACCCCGACATTAAAATTATTGCTCTCACCATGCACAACGATATTTCAATTATTACCCGCATGATTGAGGCAGGTGCCACAGGATACATTCTCAAACGCACCAAAATGAATGAGGTAACTGAGGCCATCAGGGCAGTATTTAACAATGAACGCTACCTGGGCCGCGACACACAAAAGGTGATCATGGACAACCTGAGCAGCCCTCCCGACATGGTGGAAACCAGTGATGAGGTAAAAACTGTTTTGTCAGCCCGCGAAAGAGAAGTATTGAATCTAATTGCGCAGGAACATTCCAACGAACAAATTGCCGAAAAGCTTTTCATCAGTGAAAGAACAGTAGAAGCACATCGCCGCAATATTTTCATCAAAACCAAAACAAAATCCATTGTAGGACTAATGAAATATGCCATTGAAAACGGGTTGATCGAAACCGGAAACAGAAAATAAATCCCGGTCCATATCAAGATGCATTAACGACATTAAAGCTATTTTTAAGTACAAATAGTGAAATGTTCGTATAAATTCATACAGATACTTTTTAAAATCACCCATCCCATTTCTCACCCCTTCCTTTTGTAAAACAAAGTTTTTAAACTGCTGTTTTCCTGACTTTTAGTGTGTATTCTGCTGCAAACAAATGCATTCCTTCTACAAATGTTGCATTATTGTTTTTTGTTCGAATAAATTTATCCGAACAAAACAGAGGGGCAAAAAACCAACCTGCATTTCTTTTTCATCTACATTTGACCCAGCTTAGATAGCAATTTGTTTTCATTTAACTAAAATCTGATGCACTATGAAAAAACCCTGTTTAATTACGATTGTGCTTGCTATGATCCTTTTTGTAGGAAGCCAAACTTATGCTCTCAATCCCGAGAGCCTGTCAGTTGTCACTGAAATCTCAGACGACGACTGGACCCTGAACCAATCCAACAATAATGTTGATTTCTATCATCGCATAGAAGTATGCGATGGACAGCGCACTGTTTTGCTCATGATGGTCAACCGCAACGATTATCCTGTTGAGGTAAGCTGGCAGGAGGTTTTTACCGACAAGGCAACCCAAAAAAATGTGCAGGGATACTATGGAGAGAAAAAGGTTATGATTGATGCTTCAACTACCATGCAGGCAAAAACCTGCAGTGAATTTGATGCTGAAGAATTCGTCATTCCTCTCAACATGGTAACCCCTACCCAGGTAATCGACGTGCAGAAGTTTGAATTCCAGAACATCAACGTAAGTGATGCACGTTAAGTTAAAAAATTATCAATTGAAGAACCTAAATTGAAAATACTATGAAAAACACATACCGAAAAATAGCAAAACACCTGCTGCTGCTCTCCTTCTTATCATTTATTATTGCATTTGCCCAAAGTAGCGCAGTATATGCCCAAAGCAGCCAGGGCACAGAATTCTGGATTGGCGTTCCTGGAAACCAAAGCACAGGCGGCCAAAGACAACTTTACATTACAGCTGAAGCCAATGCCACAGTAAATGTTGACATTGTCGATCCTGCTTTTTCTACAACAGTAAATGTAAGCTCCGGGGCATTAACCACTGTCGACCTTCCTAATGCGGTTGATATAAATTCTAATGGCGTGGTGCAAAATAAAGGTATACATATTACGTCTGATGTACCCGTAACGGTATACGTTATGAACCAACAGGATGCCACAACAGATGCTTTCCTGGCTTTGCCCCTGGATGCGATAGGCAATGAGTATTATGTAATGGCCTATACCCGCGATTTCAGCTTTAGTAGTCTCAATACACAAATGACCATTGTTGCTTCTGAAAATAATACTTCCGTTACCATTACTCCAACAGCAACCGGTGGTGGGTTTACCGCTGGTGCTTCAGGAAATATTGTATTGAACCAGGGCGAAACCTTCAACCTGAAATCAAATTTAAACGGTGCTGACTACACCGGTTCTTATGTAGTAGCTGATAAACCCATCAGTGTATACGGCGGTAATGACTGTACAAACATTTCCGGCATCCTAAGGGCCTGCGACCACCTGGTAGAACAAATGGTTCCTGTTACAGTATGGGGCCAGAGTTTCCTTACTGTTCCCCTTGCCACCCGCCTGGCTGGTGATGTATTCCGCGTTTTGGCACAAGAGGCAGGAACACAGGTAAACATCAACGGATCAAATGTGGCCACTCTGAATGCTGGTGAATTTTACGAAACCATCCTGGAAAGCGACACCTACAACAGAATCACATCCAATAACCCTATCCTGGTGGGTCAGTATTCACGAAGCAGTGAAGCCGATAATGTAACCTCCGACCCCTTCTTTGCATTGGTTCCCCCTGATGAGCAGTTTTTGAACAATTATGTTATATCTGCAGGAACTTCTAATATCCCCATCAACTATCTCAATATTACTTCACCCACAGCAAACATCAATACCGTAATGGTGGATGGTGCCGCAGTGCCGGAAGGCCAGTGGACACCCATACCGGGCACAGCATTCTCTGGTGCAAGTGTATCGGTTTCTCAAGGTGTTCATACCGTTTCGAGCAACCTGCCCATAGGCTTGCTCGTATATGGCTTCGGAAGTTTTGACTCTTACGGATATCTTGGCGGACAAGCCTTTGGAGAAGTGGCCACCGTAGCCTCTCTTACAATCTCACCCAAGACCGGAAGTGGTGAAGTAGGAGAAGAGCATTGCTGGGAAGTTCTTGTACTCAACAACTTTGAAGAACCTGTTAATGGTGTTCGGGTAGACTTTAACATCTCAGGCGCCAACAGTGATCTCTCCGGATTTGCATTCACCAACGCAGAAGGTGTTGCTACTTTCTGTATTACCGGCGAAAATGTAGGTGATGACACCATAGAAGCTGTGCTGGGTTCATTAAGCGATACGGCTGAATTCACATGGCTCCCCGGAGACCAGGGCCCCGATCCGGGAGTTCCACTTTCTGATTGGTCTATTTACCTGGGCATGTTGCTGATTCTTACTTTTATCATCATCCGTTTCAGAAGACTGGCATAATCATAACTTTTACCGTCAATCTTATCCCTCATTGAGGGAAAAAAGTAAAGACAGTAAAAAAGTAAAAAAGGTCTGCCCCTAACCACAGGCAGGCCTTTTTTATTACCACTAGGGTGTCAGCATTCATTTCTCTTCATTCTCATCCACCAGCCCTTCCCTGATGGCGTATTTGATCAATCCGATCACCGATTTTGTTTTGGTTTTGGAAAAGATATTGCGCCGGTGGGTTTCTACAGTTCGCTCGCTGATGAAGAGTTTTTTACCAATCTGTTCGTTGCTGTATTCCCTGGCAACAAGAGAAAGAATCTCCAACTCACGACGGGTGAGTTTTATTTCTACAGGCTTTTTATCCTGGTCATCTTTTTTATCCTTCCCAATATTTTCCATCATAAGGGCCTGCACATCACGATCGAGATACTTCCCATCATCTGCAACAATCCTGATGGCGTCCAGTACATCATTCATATTAGACCTTTTCAGCAAAAAACCTGAGGCACCCGCTTCCACCATCTTTCTAACCATTCGGATGTCTTCGTGCATGGTGAGTGCAATAACCTTTACATGAGGAAAATTTTGTTTGATTTCCCTGGTGATCTCGATGCCAGATTTGCCCGGAAGGTTGATATCAGTGAGCACCACATCCACATGATCGTGTTGCAAATAAGCCAAAGCCTTATCTATATTGTTGGCACCTGCAAAAAACAGCACATCCTTTTCCCCTTCAAGCACCGATTGTATTCCATCAATAATAAGCTGATGGTCATCAATAACGAGTACTTTTATTTTTCCTGAAGACATTGCTGAATGGTTTACGGGTTGGGGCGAAGTTAATAAATTCCCCTTACTGATTCTGAAGATATGCGTTAAATTTAGCCGGGTTGGGTTAAGAATTAAAAATGGCAACTGAACTCTTTACCTTCGGCTTATGTTTATAGTTCATTCAAAAAACATGGTTTATTTTAAATATGAAAGTTATGAATCGATTCATTACCCTGGCAATTCTGATTGCGCTTTCATCCCTGGCAGGCAAAGCTCAACAGCGCGACTGGTCGTCTATCGACATTGGAGTAAGTGAGCTCAACACCGGCATTTACCGTCTCTTTGTTAACAATTCTGTTGCCGTAGTAATATCGACAGGCCAGGATGGTTTACTGGTGATAGATGCGGGCTATGAGCAAAGTACAGGGCGCCTGATGGAAGAGATCAGGAAGATCACACCTGAACCCATCTCCTATCTTATCAACACCCACCTGCATGGCGATCATACGGGCGGAAACAAGGTACTTGGCCTGGATGCTACCATCATTGCCCATCCCTTTGTGAAAAAATATCTTTCTACTGAACAGCGCCGTGGTGAAAATGTGATTCCTCCTTTTCCTGATTATGCTCTGCCCACAGTGCTGGTAGAAGATGAACTGGATTTGGATTTCAATGGTGAAACACTGGAAATCAAGCATCTTCCGGGAGGCCACACACAAAGCGATCTGGTGGTATTTTTCCCCCGTTCCAACGTTCTGGTAATGGGCGATCTGCTATTTGCCGGCTATTTCCCTTACATTGATACGGGCAACGGTGGCAACCCACAAAAATTTCTCGATAATGTTGAATGGATCATCAACAATTACCCTGAAGATGTAATTATTGTAGGTGGACATGGCCCTGTTTACAATATGGAACAATTGAAGCAGTGGAATGCAACGCTAAACCAAACCATCGCACACCTGAAAAAAGCAAAAGAAGAGGGTATGTCAGCCGAAGAAATGAAACAAAACCAGGTGTTGGAAAACTGGGCAGAAATGGGATCCTTTTTTATAACAGAAGAGAGATGGATTGATACCATATATCCTTTCCTCTTATAATGGCTGGCTCATTACCTTGCAGGATCGTTGTCCTGGCTTACCAGTCCTTCCCTGATGGCGTATTTGATAAGCCCTACAATGGTTTTGGTTTTGGTTTTGGTGAAAATATTGCGACGGTGGGTTTCCACGGTTCTTTCGCTGATATATAGTTTTTCGGCAATCTCGCCATTGCTGTATTCCTTGGCCACAAGAGCAAGGATTTCCTTCTCGCGCCGGGTAAGAAGTGAAGGTCTGTTTTTCGTCTGATCATTGCGGGCATCATTTTTAGCCAGGCTATCCATCATCAGTGCCTGTACATCACGCCCAAGATACTTTCCATTGCCTGCTACCACCCTTATGGCTTCAAGTACCTCATTCATGTTGGTACGCTTCAGGATATACCCCGATGCCCCTGCTTCGATCATCCGGTTAATCATGGTGATGTTTTCATGCATGGTGAGAGCCAGTACGTGGATGTGGGGTAGGTTGCGCCTGACGAGCCTTGTAAGTTCTATTCCGGAAATATCCGGCATATTGATATCAACCACCAATACGTGTACCTGGTGGTTCTGCAAAAAATCCAGAGCCTGTTGAAGATTGTTTGCTCCTCCGGCAAATGCTATATCCTCTTCATCCTGGAGTATGGATTTTAACCCATCAATAATCAGTTGATGGTCATCCACTACCATTACCCGGATAGGTTTGTTTAGCGCATTCATTTTGTTTTTTTCTGATCTTTTAAGGCAACCTTGTAAATTGGTTAATATCAACACTATGGGCAAAGTATCAATTGACAAAAATAGCGATTGCCCCTGTAACCGAACCTCCAAAAATTGCCCAAACACTTAAAATACGTGGCAATACTGAGCATTGTTCCTTTATTTTATACCCATCAGCACTTGTTTTTTATTTAGTTTTGAACAAAAGAACCCGGGGTTTTTCAGAAAGGAGAAAGAGTTTTGAAATCAGCAGCAGATAACAGCATCTTCCCGGTACAGATTATTGCTACCAAAAAACTTCACAATTTATATTCACAATGGATAAAGGCTTCAATCCGGGCATTCTAAAAGATATGATCGTTACCCCAATGCCTTATGGGATTTATAAAGGACGGATGATATGCGATCTGCCGGTTCATTACCTGGAGTGGTTTCAAAGGCAGGGTTTTCCGAAAGGTAAGTTGGGGATGCTGATGCAAACCGTATATGAAATCAAGATCAACGGTCTTGACAACATCATTACCCAACTGAAAAAACAAACCGGGGCCAACGGGTAATAATCTTTTTTTGCTGTAAGGGTTTAGTGAGGATGAAACACATAAACAGGCATCCCCGGGTTAATTACCGTTATAAATCACACCTGGTTTTCGCTATGCATGGCACTGCTCATGGTTCCTGCTGATGGTTTTTGAAAAGGAATTACAATGGTAACAATTGTTCCCCGTTTTGGCATGGAGTCCACATAAAATGATCCTTTGAGGTTTTCCACCCTTGACCGAATATTATGTAAGCCATGACCCTGGCTGTAGGGCAAGGTATCAAAATCGAACCCTTTTCCATTATCTTCGAAGATTAAGGTAATGTCGCTTTCATTTTTTACAAGCTGGATAAAAACCTCTCCCGCATCAGCATGTTTTATCACATTATTGATCAACTCCTGTATCGCCCTGAACAGCGCATTTTCTATAAGTGCATCCATTGGCTGATCAAGATCGAAAGTTTCCAGGTGTACATTAATCCGGCAGCTTTTATTGAGTTGATCGGTAAGGTCTTGCAGGGCTCCGGAGAATCCTTTTTCAGCAAGTACCGAAGGTGCCAGATTATGGCTGATATTGCGAAGTTCGGAAAATGCCTTATCAACACTTTGCATGGCAGCTTCCTGCAACTCTTTTCTTCTTTCTTCGGTAAGCATAGCCTTTTGCTGCAGAACGCTTATATTCAACCTTGCCACCGATAGCATCTGCCCAAGACCATCGTGCAACTCCCTGCCAATACGGTTGCGTTCCTGGATTTCAGCTTCAACAGCAGCCCGCGACTTCTTTTCTGTCAGGTCAAGGATCATTTGTTGGTGGCTGGCCAGTTGTCGGTATTTATGATTGTGATACAACAGGTAAAGCCCCCCAATGATCATCACAAAAGCCAGTGAAATTAAGAATATGGTCGAGTTTTTTCTGCTGAGCAAAAGCTCCTGTCGCTGAATTTCAAGCATCTGTATTTCCTTGGCATGGCTCAACCCCTGTATTTCAAGTGTGTAGAGCTGATGTAGCTTGGACTGATCAATAATTTCCTCCTTGAGGTATATATAATGGTTTTTATGAAAAAGACTTTGCTGAAAATCCCTTCTTTGCTCAAATATTTCGGACAACAGCAAATGAATCTCCATCATGAGTTTATTGTTGGCCAGTGCCTGTGCTATTTCCATCCCTTCCCGTGCATGATCCAGGGCCTTTTGTTCATTGTTGAGTTCTAGGAAAGCCTGGGCCATGCCAATTTTTGCTTCACATACCTTTTCCTGGTAATTGATCTCAGAAGATACCTGCTCGCTTTTCTGATAATACTGCAAGGCTTGCTTACGATCGCCCAGGAAACAAAAAACTTTTGCTTTTTCAATATAGCTGCCACTAAGGCCAAACCGGTTGTTGGTGCGATGGGCAATGTCAATGGCCTTATCCAGGTAAATAAGTGCAGAATCGGGTTGCTGCTTTTTTAAAAATAATGCGCCCCGGTTGTTGTTTACCGCGGCCAGCCCAATACTGTCATTTGTGGCAAGAAATCCCTTAAAGGCCTTGTCGAGCTGAATGTGGGCCAGTTCAAAGTTATCGATATTGGAATACAGCATGCCAAGATTATTCAATGTATTTACCTTTCGATGTTCATCACCAATCTTTTCATAGTATTCCAATGCTTTCAGAAAATGCTCCAGTGCATCAGTATATTGCCCGGTGTGAAGGTTGATAATACCAATATTATTATAAAAGGAAGCAATACGATCATTATCTTCGATCTCCAGGGCCAGTAACATTCCCTGCGTATAGTTTTCAAGGGCTTTTTCGTAAGACGACTGGATAAAATAGCTTATCCCGGTAAGATTGTAGAGCTGCATACGCCGTTGCCTGTCGGCAGGATCATAATACTGGCCTGCCAGTTCCACAATATTTCGCACTTCATCAGGATTTTCGGCCAGTTGCGCCTGGGCAAGGACTACAAGACTGTCGAACACATGATTGTGTTCTGATTCCCTGGTTGTGATGCCAGGCTGCTGTTGGTCCTTGTTGCTGCAGGCGGCTGCAGAAAAAAGAAGTACTGTTAAAAGCCAAACAGCATACACTTGCCGGATAGATTTATTTCTCATAATACAAAGGTAATTATTCAGTACACCAATTCCAGGAAAATGCTAACAAGAGCAACCACATAGAAATATTGCCAGTTGTGCTTCTCACCCAAATACCCAACTAAAATCAGGTAAAAGCTCCTAAACAACAGGCGGTAGTTGTAACCACATAATATACCGTGTTAGGTGTATTGTAAAAAGGATTAAGCGTATTTACCTTTGGCTTAAACAAACGACCAGCAAAAAATGCCAAAAAAATATAATGGCAACTGTTTGGTTAAAGGGAATACGTATAGAAAATGCATTATACCTGCCAGGTAATCATAAACATACCCGGCCCACATCCAGGGGAAGAGCTTGCTCTTTAAAGCCCTGATTAACAGAAGTATATAATCATCCATTCTTTAATCTTTGGATATATGATCGGAAATTTACGCGAAACCTACCTCCTTGAAGAAAACGCACGCATGAAAAACGAAGTAACCCTTCTCAGGGAAAACCTGTTGCAAAAACAACGGTATTACTCCAGGCTTAGCCATGAGATGCGCAACCCGGTAAGTGGCATAACAGGATTGCTTTACATTCTTGAAAACACAGCGCTGGACCCCCAGCAAAAGGAACTGGTGCAGGCCATGAAGAGTTCGGCAGACTCCCTCTACAGCCTGCTGAATGATTCTCTTGAATTCTGTAAAATGGAATCGGGGAAAGTAAGGGTTGTAAATGAGAAATTCAATCTTATGCAAACCCTTCAAAACATTTACGTTCTCTACAAGCCAAAAGCACAGGAAAAGAATCTCAGTTTTTCATATAAAACAGATCCTCTTTTGCCCCGCTGGGTTATTGGTGATGAAAAGAAACTCATACAAATCCTTTCCAATCTTATTTCCAATGCAATAAAATTTACAAATGAAGGCTTTGTAACCTTAAGGGTTTGCCTGGAAAACATCAGCAATGAAGGCCCAGTAATCAGGTTCAAGGTATTGGATTCCGGCAGAGGCATTAGTCTGCCGGACCAGAAGTTGTTGTTCAGGGAATTCTCCCAGGTAGGAGAAGGGGTAAGTGAGCAAAACTACGGCATTGGCCTGGGCCTTAGCATATGCAAACAGCTCATAACCCTTATGGAAGGAACCTACGGAGTAAGGAGCAATCCTGGGCAGGGAAGTAATTTTTGGTTTTCCATTGGCTTTGGCAGAGTAGATCAAAAAGAGATAAAAGAAAAAGGATCAATGCGAAGAAGTTTTGATCCGCTCAATATTTCAGTGCTATTGGTGGAGGATATGGCTCTTAGTCGCAAAATGACCAAACTTGTATTGGAGAAAATGGGTTGTAAGGTAAAGTATGCAGAAAACGGAGAACAAGCCATTGATATCATTGTTGCCTCCAATGATCCCTTTGACGATACGCACAACGAACCCATCGATATCATTCTTATGGACCAGAACATGCCGGGAATCAGTGGAGTTGCAACCCTGCAATATCTGCGTAAACTACTGGATGATCTGCCCCCGGTAATTGCACTCACTGCCGATGATTCACTGATGCGAGACTCGATGTTTGGAGAGTATGGATTTTCGGATTTTCTTTTAAAGCCTTTCACACCTGAGCATCTGTATGCATCAGTAAAAAACTGCATGGAAATCAGCAAGGCAAAACGAAAACGTGCCGCTGCAGAACCATTGCCGTTTAATATTAAGCAATACACCAAAAGTAAAGCAGGATAGCAGGTAAATAAACTGATGGGCTACCCGGCCAGTCTCTCATACATCAGGCCATGAAAATGCAGACCGGAAACCCGGTTTGCATTTTCTGTAATCGCCAGGCTACTCTTGAATCAGGAAAAGTTGATCCGCCCTGATGGTGTCATCGTTGGCCATATCCAAAACACCGAGAAACATAAGCCGGGAAACATCGCGCATGATGTCGTAGGTAAGATTGGCCGCTACATCGCGCGGATCATGATAATACAGTGGATTTACACGGTCGATGGCACCCACATGTAGGGTGCGGAAACCATACAACATAAATACCAGTCCATCGGTACGGGGTCTTCCCACAGGCATGGAGCCCTTGCTGCTGCGTAGCGATCTGTTGAGAAACTGCTCATTGTTCCTTGAAAAATGAGCAAAAAGTTCTGGATAGGATTCCCCATGCCATAAAGCCAGACCACTTCCATTGCCAACCATATCAAGATTCATAAACAGCAGTGTATTCTCCTGGTTAAAGGCAGGATGCTCACAATAAAAGGTACTTCCGACCAAACCCACCTCTTCTGCCCCGAAAAAGAGAAACACCACCGAACGTTTCATTTTGCCTTTGAACTCAGACAGGGCTCTTGCAGCAGCCAGCACATCGGCCACACCCGAAGCATTATCCAAAGCTCCCGGCAATTCGAAACCAAGATAACCCTGTGCATCAAGGTGGGCTCCCAAAATGATGGCTTCCTTTGCGAGTTCAGGATCAGTCCCGGGGATATAACCTATTACATTGGCTGTGCGCCCTTCTCCGTGATGAACAGTCTCTGAAGTGATCTCTGCTTCAAAATCTGTCAAAAAAGAATTGGATGTTTTGGTTTGCCTTATCCCGGTCAGGAGCGTGTCAGCCGGTATTCCCAGGATCTTCTCACTAACATGTTTATCGACATGTACCAGGTGGAAATCCCGGAAATGTGGAATGGAAGGATTGGCGAGTTTATCGAGGAACAAAACCCCGGCAGCCCCTTTGCGATGGGCATTTTCGACCTTATATACCGAACCGCTGTAAACACCCCAAAGATTTAGTGTGTCGGCGTTCTTCCCGATATAGGGGGTGCCTGAAGCAATCATTACAATTTTGCCCGTTATATCAATGTCGTTGTAGTCATCATACCCCAGTTCCGGCGCACTGATGCCATATCCGGCAAAGACCACTTCAGCTTTTACGCTGCCATTGTCAGATGATGCCCCGGGGTAATAATCTGCAGGAGCAGAATAACTGATCTTTTCATCACCCCTGAAAAGAGAAAAACTTCCCACCGACAACACCTCGGTATAAGGCCATGGAAAATTCTGAAAATATGTTCCATCGTCGCCCAGAGGCTCAATATCCCATTGCTCAAGCAAACCGGCCACATAAGCAGCAACATCCATATATTCAGGACTACCGGCAACCCTTCCCTTATATTTTTCATGCGTAATTTCCTGCACATATCCCTTTAGCTCCTCTTCGGTTATGGATTCAAGAACTTCTGCTTTTCCTGTTGAGGTTCCTGTTGCACCAGCAATTATTGGAAAAAAAACCATACAGGCCACTATTCCTCCGATGGTCAATAGCTTGTTTTTCATTTTTGTAGCGATTAAATTTTAAACTAAAATGCTGAATTATTAAGGATGTTAATACTTTATAAGATTTCTGATCCATGTAAACTCCATATCCTCATTTTACAATCCTGTTTTTCTCTTTTTACATTAAATAATTAAGTCGTTAACATCTGGTTTTACTGCTCCTGAAAAAACAAATAAGGAAACATTGAAACACGAACAAGTGGCACCCATGATATTTACTAATCTCAATGTAAGCAATATTCCGGATTCCTACATCAGTTTAATCCCTTGTTTAGGGCAATTAACAGGTTTCAAAACACACTAACGCCAGTTCACCGGGCACTGCCGCAGTAACACATGGCTAGGCATATCAGGCATAACCGGCCCAAGGCCCTCACTCACAGGCTGTTTGGAAATAACAACTTATTATTTTCCTGATTATCATGTACTTACAAAGAACAGGAAGATTCTGACAGGATAGATTTTAAAATTGTTCTGTCCCCAAAAAAACACTTTGCAAATTAAGTTTTTAAAGGACACATATACAAACAAAAACTTCACAATTTCAAAAACAGTAAACCCGCTCACCTACACCACAATAGTGTTGCCTCATCAAAGTATATTTGCATTTTGTCGAAATATTGAAATATAAAGTCGATGTTTTATCAATTTAAACCATTTTCTTTACAATTCCGCAAAATTCCCGGAAAACCAATTTTAGGGGTATTGAAAAAAGGAGGCATACGGCAACCAGCATATTTCTCTGTTTATCATACTGTTATAATCGATAAAAAATTTATTATGGCGCTTTTACTCATTAAAAAAACACGAAAAATAAGTGAATACCACAAGGGTTAATTATGAGAATTCCTCAATTGTGCCATCGTGGACTTATAACTACTTTTACCCATTGCATCTACAAAATAATATGTTTAATAGAACGCTTTGATATTTCATACAGACTGAAAAAACAATAAAACCTCTCTAAAATCCCACTATTATGAAAAAACAATTACGCTTTCTGACCTTTCTGACCATAAGCATTCTCTTTGGTGCATTTGCCACAGAAGTGCAGTCAGAAATTGTAGAAAAACCAATTTCTCATGCAGAGGATGGTTTTTACAAACCCGCTGAAAATAAACATACAAGCTTGAGCATGCAATCTGAAAAAGTGTTGCAGGCCCCCTGCTTCGATGTTTTCAAAACCGACATCAGCTGCTTCGGAGCTGAAGATGGAACCATCCAGGTGATCATAGATGATACTTGTGGTGACGTTGTAGATATTTGCCTGGTATATGGCAGCAACAAGAACAGTGATTGTCCGCCTTTCAAGACAATGGAACAGGCTGAATTCACAGGCCTTATTGCCGGCACATATTATATTTCTGTTACCGGTGAGAATGGCCTGGTTACCACAGAGGAAGTAGTGATCAATGAACCTGATGAATTGTTTGCCTTTGCCGCAGCAGAGCAATCTACCATTTGTTTTGATGCCACAACTACTGTAACGGTAACTGCCCAGGGGGGCACCCCACCCTATTCCGGAACCGGTAATTTTATTGTTGAACCGGGAACACATACTTTTATCGTGACAGATGCCAATGAATGCTCTGCTGAAGTAGAGATAACCGTTGAAGCATTTCCTGTTGTGGAGGTTCTTTGCCGCGACAATATCTTTATTGGCGAATTTGCCCAGCCCATTATTCTGGAAGGATCAACACCCACTGGAGGTGTATACAGCGGCGCAGGCATTACTTACGATGATTCAACAGAAGAATATATTTTCTCAGCCCAGGATGTGGATCCGGGTATTTACCCTGTTACCTATACAGTAGAGGAAAATGGCTGTTTCTACTCATGCGAATTCGAGATCGAAGTATATGAAATGCCTGACTTTAGCTGCCTGAGTGATATTGAAGTTTGCGAAGATGCATTGCCCCTCGATGACATTCTTCCTGAGGGTGATGAAGGATTTCTAACAGGCAATTTCGTTACAGATAACGTATTTTATCCTGAACAGAGCGGTCCGGGAACTTTCGACATCACCTATACCTTTGCTGATGATTTTGGATACCTGTACAGTTGTACTTTCTTTATTACCGTAAATGAGCTTCCCGAAGTAACGCTGGATCCTTTTGAAAGTGTTTGCTCCAATACAGAACCTTTCTCACTTACAGGTGGCCTGCCCGAAGGAGGAATTTACTCCGGAGAAGGAATAGAAGACGGTATTTTTTACCCTGAATTGCTCGCCGCAGGAACTTATGAGATTACCTACACCTTCACCAATGAGTTTGACTGTACAGCATCTGCAACGCAAACCATCGAGGTTTTACAGGCTCCCTGTGTTGAAGTAAGCTTTACTGATGTTACCTGCAATGGCGCTAATGACGGAACCATAAGCGTTAACATTACATGCGGTGACATCGAGGAGATTTGCCTGGTGTATCCGGGAGAAGAACTTGAAAAATGCCTGCCGGAGAAGAACTCCGGTGTAGTGCATACCGGATTGGAACCCGGCACCTATATTATTGTAGTTACAGACACCAACGGATGTGTTACCATAGAAGAAGTTACCATTGGTGAGCCAAATGCTTTGAGTATCTCCCTTGTTGACACTGGCGCAGAAACCGAGTTTGGTGCTGCAGATGGTTTTATCGAAATTGCTGTTGAAGGAGGTACTCCACCCTACGACATCCTCTGGAACATAGGTGAAACAACGCCCCGCATAGAAAATCTCGCCCAGGGGGAATATTCTGTGGTTGTATTTGACGCCAACGACTGTATTGCTGATGCCACCTTTGAAATTACAGGACCCACTGAGCCCGGCGATATACTGATAGACCTCGGGGTTACTATAGAAGTAAATATACAAACCCCCGATCCTGAGGAAGTGGATAAACTCATATTCGCCATCGTAGTTACCAACCATGATGAAGAGGAAACCGCCACAGGCGTTGTCGTTGAAAATGTTATTCCGGAAGCTTTCCCATTCATTTCCCGGTTAGACGATGGCACCAGCGGTGTTTTCGATTATATCAGCGGCAATTGGTATATCGGGTCCATTCCAGCCGGTGGCCATGTTATACTTGTTTACCAAACCCAAATGCTTTTGGAAGAAGAGGAAGAAGATAAATCATGGCAGTCTGCAACCAATGCAGCCCAGATCCTTCCATTCGACCAGCAGGACCCCGATCTCTCCAACAACTTTGCCGATATTGTTGTGACAGTAGGTGAATCCTCCAGTGGCGATGATAATGGTATAGAAAGCGATGGAAGCATGGCTTCACAGCTTGCATTGCGCAATCACAGGCGCCTGGTTGAAAACAATAACATCCCCAATGATCTGAGAACTGCAAAAATGCAGGAGTTCAGCCACACAGGAATGCTTACCGGAACGCTGAAATCAGCTTCTGTTGACGGAAACTTCACCGGCATCAGCATGCTGTTGCCCGAAACCGGTCCTGCAAGCACTACTGCCTTTATTTCTACCCCTGCCGATCTGCTGGGTATTACCAATGCCAAAGAAATTTTCTCAGTAGACTACCTGCAGCAAAACAATAGTCGCAGGGCTGCTATACTGGCCATTGCCACCGAACCTGCCAGGGTATATGAACACACCAAGGTGATCTGCGACAGGCTTATAGGGGCAGAACTACAAAGTATCGAGATGATCGAAATTGCCGGCAGACCCTTTATTCTCTCTAAGCTGGTTCACCCCAATGGGTATATCGATTATTCTGTGAGCTTTATTGCCCAGAGAGATGGTGGTAGCTTTGTAATTGACAACAGGTGGTACAATGAGGAATATGATATCCTCAACACCGACGACATCTTCAACTTCCAGGTATGGAGCGTAACTCCACAATTTACGCGCCAGCTGGTAGAAGAGATTCTCAACCGTATGCAACAGAATGGAGGAGTAAGCTTCCGCAATGAAAAGATCGCACCGGCCATACCTCAGGTATACGTGCACAGTGGCCGCTACACCAATGGTGGGCTATTGCTCAACCTGGTTAACAATGCAGGTGCCGATCAGATCACTGTTTACGGCAGCAAAACCCTCTATGAAAATGCTCCAAGGGAAGCCATGAACATAACAATGACCATCCCCACAGATCCTTTTGTAGAAGTGTTTATCCCCACCGGATTCCTCTTCGATGCAGGATTCTCTGTGAGCAACAACAGGGACGATGCACCCGACGTACTCTACTACGCTGATGGGGCCTGGATGTTTGACTACGACCGGGATAATGCCGTAGTAAACCATTTTGCCACGGAGGCGGAAACAAATGTTGTTGAACAGATTGACTATAAAGTGGAAAGAGATGCTTCCTTCAATGGTCGTGTGCGTACCTGGGCTTCCATGTTCAGATCCCTATCTCCACGCAATATGCCTGTTGACCTTTCCGGTTTCGATCAGATTGTTTTCACTGCCCATGGCGAGGGAACCACAGAAGTAATGCTGGCCAAAAATAGCGTAAACCAGTGGAGCGAACAATACAGAACCACTATTTCTCTTACAGAAGAACCCCAGGAATACCGCATCAACTTCAGCGATCTTACAACCCGCGAAGGACTTACAGGATTTACCCCTGAAGATGTGGTTTCGGTAATTTTCAACCCCATTGGCAACGGAAACAGTGCGTCAAACTTTGATGTAAACATTTCAAACCTGCACTTTGCCAACAGTAGTTTCGTGATCACACCCAATGCTATCTTCTACCCGGCTTATCCCAATCCATTCAGCAATAGCACCAATATTGACCTGATGGTGACAACCGACAGCTATGTGAAAGTGGAAGTGATCAACATGTTTGGCCAAACGGTTGAAGTACTGGCCAATGAAGAGATGACCACTGGAACCTACCAACTAAGATGGACACCCGCAGGTAAGCAACCTGGCATCTATACCATCAGAATGACAGTGGGCGACACAGTCTATACCTCTAAAGTTGTATTCAACAAGTAATCAACGAGCACATTATACTGGAAAGCTGCTTCCCATAAGGGGAGCAGCTTTTTTTATTGTCCTCTGCCTTTCGGTTGCGGTAATCGGGAGGCCTGTCCTCTTGTGCGAGAATTTTTATTTATCGCCGGCTTTGATAATGCCGCCTTACAAAGGAATAGGTCAGCCATGGCAATCTGCAGGTGGTAGCGTTCTCCTATATAAAGTGCCTTTTACAGATTTTTGCTTAACATACATATTTTTTAATATTTTACACTATTTTTGAGGTCTGAAAACTAAGGAAAAGTGATCTTTAATCCCATTACGGTTTAAAAAATTACTGATCCTTTAAACCAGCAAATAATCCAATTTTATAATCAGTTTATAAACAAAAACACATCGAAAACAATGAAAAGAATTGCAGGTTTAATTTTAATGGTTATGATGATGGCATCATGCGCAACGGAAGAGCCAAAAAATCCGTTTTTTGAGGAATATGACACTCCCTTTGGCGTACCTCCCTTTGGAGAAATAAAAAATGAGCATTTCCTTCCGGCCTTCGAAGAGGGAATAAAGCAACAGGAAGAACGAATTGATTCTATTGTAAACAATCCTGAAGATCCAACATTTGACAATACGATAGCAGCCCTGGATTATAGCGGTATGCTGCTCAACCGGGTTTCTTCAGTGTTTTACAACTACCTTGCATCCAACACTTCTGATGAATTGCAGGAGATTGCACAAGAGGTAGCCCCCATGATGTCGGCCCATAACGACAATATCAACCTGAACATGGAGCTTTTTGCACGTGTAAAGGAGGTCTTCGACAACCAGACCATATTCAATCTGGACGAAGAACAGACCATGCTTCTCAAGGAAACCTACGAAGGTTTTGTGAGAAATGGTGCGGCACTACCCGCAGAGAAACAAGAGCGTTTCCGCGAGATCAACAAGGAACTGGCTGTTCTTACCTTAAATTTCGGACAAAATGTACTGGATGATGTAAACAACTGGGAAATGTTCATTGAAAATGAAGCCGATCTTGAAGGACTTCCCCAGGGTGTGAAGGATGCTGCCGCCGAAGCAGCTGCTGAGGCAGGAAAAGAAGGACAATGGTTGTTTACCCTGCACAATCCCAGTGTAATGCCTTTTCTTACCCATGCCGACAATCGCGAGTTGAGAGAAAAAATGAACCGTGCTTACATTAACCGGGGCAACATGGACAATGAATACAACAATACAGAAATCATAAACCGTATCATTGATCTACGTGTTGAACGGTCGAAGATGCTTGGATATGACAATTATGCTCAGTTTGCTCTTGAAAACCGCATGGCCGGCAATGTGGAAACAGTAGAAGGTTTCCTTACCGGCCTTTGGTCATCTGCTCTGCCTATTGCACAAAAAGAGGCTGAAATGCTACAGGAGCAGATCAATGCAGAAGGGCACGATTTTGACCTCAGCTTCTGGGATTGGAGATATTATGCAGGAAAAGTAAGAAAAGAAAAGTATGATGTGGACGAATCAGAGACCCGTAAATACTTCGAAATCAACAACGTGCGCGATGGTGTTTTCCTGCTGATGGAAAAACTTTGGGGAGTGCAATTTGTAGAACGTCCTGATATACCGGTTTACCATCCTGAAGCTACCGCATGGGAAGCCCTGGAAGCTGACGGCACACACATTGGCATTTTATACATGGACATGCACCCCAGGGCCAGCAAAAGAAGCGGCGCATGGATGAGCAGTTTCCGTAACCAATACATTGATGAGGAAGGCAATTTTGTACATCCTGTTGTTACCATTGTATGCAACTTTTCTGCACCCACCAGCAATGAGCCCTCATTGCTTACTTTTGACGAGATGAGGACATTCTTCCATGAGTTTGGTCATGCCATCCACGGTCTTTTTGCCAATACGCACTACTACAGTCTTTCCGGAACTTCTACTCCACGCGACTTTGTAGAACTCCCCTCTCAGGTGCTCGAAAACTGGGCAAGACACCCCGAATTCCTGAAAATGTTTGCAAAGCATTATGAAACCGGCGAACCCATCCCCGATGAGCTTGTTGACAGGATCATGGCCAGCAGCAACTTCAACCAGGGTTTTGAAACCGTTGAATTTCTTGCTTCCGGATTGCTTGACATGGAATACCACACCCTTACCAGCTATGAGCCCTTCGATGTAATGGAGTTTGAAGAGCAGGTTGAAAGAAAGTACAACATGATGGACGAAATACACTTCCGTCATGCCAGTACACACTTCCAGCATATTTTCTCCGGAGGATACTCTGCCGGCTATTACAGTTACATTTGGTCTGGAGTACTGGATGCCGATGCGTTTGAAGCTTTTGTGGAAACCGGTGATATCTTCAACCAGGAGAAAGCCCGTTTGTTCCGCGAAGAGATCCTTGAAAAAGGTGGAACCCGCGATGCCATGCAGATGTATATAAACTTCCGTGGTAAAGAACCCAGCATTGATCCACTTCTGCGTCAGAGAGGTCTTATCCAATAACGGACGACACTGCTTAAATTGAAACTTAAAATAAAAGAGCCGGTACAGTTTTTTCAGTATCGGCTCTTTTGTTTATTGCTGATCTCTGCAAGAATATTAATAATCTTAAAGGTAGAAACAAAGAAATCACTTCCCTACCGGATTCTTTTCACTGATCAAACCTGCCACCATCTGTCCGGAAATGATGGACGGTGGCATTCCAGGTCCGGGAGATGTTAACTGACCGGCGTAGTAAAGGTTGGGGATCTTTTTATGACGGATACGGGGCTTAAGGATGGCCGTTTGCTTTAGGGTGTTGGCCAATCCGTAAGCGTTTCCCTTAAACGCGTTGTAGTCTTTCACAAAATCCCTGATGCAAAAAGAACGCTTGTAAACAATATGAGGTCTTATATCCACGCCTAGAATTCCCTGCATTCTATCGCAAATAACTTCAAAGTATTGCTCACGCAACTGTTCAGTGTCTTCAATACCGGGAGCCAGGGGCATAAGCATAAATATATTCTCATGGCCTTGTGGGGCAACAGAGGGATCAGTTTTTGAAGGGCATGAAATGTAAAACAGCGGATCGGTTGGCCATGAAGGTTCAGTATAGATTTCTCGGGCATGTAGATCGAAGTCGCGGTCGAAGAAAAGGTTATGGTGTTCAAGTCCGTCAATCCTGGTATCAAGGCCAATGTAAAAAAGCAATGAGCTGGGCGCCATGGTCCTCTTTTGCCAGTAGCTCTCAGAATAGGTTCGGTGCCGCTCGGGAAGCAGATGCTGTTCCACATGATTGTAGTCGGCACTGGCAATGAGTACATCCAAGGGATAACTCTTCTTATGGGTCGTGAGGCCGGTAACCCGGTTGTTGACTACATCAATACGTTCAACCGGCTCAGAAGTATAAAATTCCACTCCCAGTTCCTTGGCCAGCGCAACAAAAGCTTCAATAATCTTATGCATTCCTCCCATAGGATACCAGGTGCCCAGCTTCAGGTCAGCATAATTCATCAGGCTGTAGAGTGCAGGAGTATTTTCGGGAGTGGCACCAAGAAACAGCACCGGAAATTTGAGGATCTGCCTTAGCTTATCGTTTTCAAACAGCTTTTCTATCTGGGAGGAAATGGAAGAAAACATTTGTAGCCGAAAAAGACTTTTCAAAACACGCATATCGGCAAATTCCGACACAGACAGACCCGGTTTCCAAACAAACTCTTCCATGCCCACCTTGTATTTATAGCCTGCCTCTTTGAGAAATTTACCAAGATTTTTAGCGCTGCCGGGCTCAATGGATTCAAACAACTGCTCTAACTGGCTATAATCGGCAGGCAGGGATACAATGTCGTCTTTACCAAAAACCACATTGTAGGATGGATCGAGCCTGACAAGATCGTAATAGTCAGAGGTGGTTTTGCCAAACCGGTTGAAGAAGTTTTCAAAGACTTCGGGCATCCAGTACCATGAAGGGCCCATATCAAACATAAAGCCTTTTTCTTCAAACTTGCGGGCTCGACCGCCCAGCCCTTCATTTTTTTCAAATACCCTAACGTGGTACCCTTCTTTCGCCAGGGTGCAGGCTGCTGCCAATCCTGAAAATCCTGAGCCAATAATTCCTGCTGTTTTCAATGTTTTACTTTTTTTACAAATTATTATGCTGTAAAACATGGAATCAGAGAAAATGTTTACAAGGCAGGCTTGGGGGGAAATTACTCAGGCAAAGATTACCCGATCTACAGGTATGTCGGATGATTCAACAGGTACTTTTTCCACCATCTGAAAGTGAAAGCAAACACCTACAGAAAAGAATCTTTTTTTGCGCAACAGCTTGTCATAATAGGCCTTTCCCCTCCCCAGGCGGTTTCCTTTGCTATCGAAGGCAACTCCGGGAATAATGCCCAACTCAATGTCATTGCCTGAAGAAGGTGCACCTTTGTAAGGCTCAAGAATGCCAAATGCTTCACCCTTTTGCAGGCAATCCAATCCTGTAAAGTGTCGAAGCTCAAGCTCATCGCCTTTCACAATGGGTAAGAGGATCTTCTTTTGCTTGTACCACTTCGCCACAAAATCATGTGTATGCACTTCGTCGGGCAACGACCAGTAAAGAAGTATTGTTTTGGCCGTTCGAAAAACAGGAAGGGATTCAACCTGCTGAAATATCTGTTCTGATGCTGTTTTCTTCTGTTGCGGATCAGCATTGTTTTTCAATCCACGGATGATCTTCCTCAATTCATTTTTCTGCAAACTGATATCCATAGGGTGATATTTTCTGTGATCATTAGTGGGCATCCAGCCCGTGACGCATGTAGATGAGATGCTCAAGGGTTTTGAGGATCTCTTCCATGTATTCATTCACAGCTTTTACGCTCCCGGGCAAGGTGTAAACCAGTGTGTCAGACATCAGTCCGGCTACGCCCCTGCTTAGCAATGCATTGGGTTTATTGGCACCATATTTTACCCTGATCATTTCCATTATGCCGGGAATTTCCTTATCAAGCATGGGTTTCACTGTTTCCACGGTAATATCACGAGGGCCAATACCGGTGCCACCGGTGGTAATCACCACATCAATCTCTTCGTAAGCCGCCTTTTCCAGCACTACCGAAAGGCTGGCAGCATCATCGGGAATGAGAGTTGTTTCCACTTCTATATTGCGTGGGCGCTGATCGAAATGTTTGTTGAGAATCTCCACTACCCTGGGTCCGCTGCGGTCTTGATACTGACCACTGCTGGCCCTGTCGCTGAGGGTAACCACCTGGAAACGGAGTACCCTGGGCACGTAAGATAACACATCGCCCGGCCGCAGGCTCCCCTGTTTAATCACGCGGGCAAAAATACCTTCCTTTGGCATAACACAATTGCCTACTTCCTTAAAGATGGCACAGGCAGAGCCATGACATTCCTTACCGATCTGTGTGATCTCCAGCTCTACATTTTCCCCTACAAAACGATCCAGGGGAGAGGTTTTCACCAGCTCAACCCCTTGGGTGGTGATGTTTTCGGCAAACTCACCAAAGGCAAGCTCACGGCCTGCCTGCACAGAAAACCTGTCAAAACTTTCCTTGCCCAGCAAACTTACCTGGCGGTGCCAGGGACCGCTATGGGCATCGTCCATCACACCGTTGTGATTCAGGGTGATCTCTTCTACCGGCTTTTTTACCGTTCCTTTTTGTTCGGATATATTTACTGAGAGTACTTTTATTTGTTGGGTCATAGATGATTTTTTATTTTGATGGAACGCGGATGGCGCGGATTGGTTATGATTTTTCTTTGATGAAACGCGGATGGTGCGGATGATTATGATTGGTTATGATTTTATTTTGATGGAACGCGGATGGCGCGGATTGGTTATGATAGGTCATGATTTTTTTTACAAAGATAAACATGAAGGTTTATTTGGTTTTGAATTTATCTGAGAACTTTTTGATTGATTTCCTTAGTCTGAAAGAAATATTGCACCATATAAAATATCTGCGGTTAT
>CAYVQC010000004.1:62289-108859 GCA_964453995.1 uncultured Bacteroidales bacterium
ATCAGCGTCATATGCGTTCAATTCCATCAGCGTCATATGCGTTCCATCCACTCTGCGTTCTATCTATTCATTCCTTGGTTTTCTCCAGCAACTTTACCCCTTCCATCTCCATTTTCTTATCTACTGCTTTGCACATATCATAAATCGTGAGCAGGGCTACACTCACCCCAGTGAGAGCCTCCATCTCAATTCCCGTCTGGCCAATACATTTCAGGGTTGCAGTAACTTCCACACCATTTTCCTTAAGGTTGGCCTTCACATCGGCTTTGGTGATTTGCAGCGGATGGCAAAGCGGGATAAGATCAGAGGTTCTTTTTGCTGCCTGTATTCCGGCAATTTCTGCCACAGTAAGCACATCACCCTTTTTTATTTCATTTTCACGGATCAGCTTTACCGTTGGTGGTTGTAGCCTGATAAACCCTACAGCCACAGCAGTACGTGTCTGCATGGGTTTAGGGCTTACATCCACCATATTGGCTTTACCCTGATCGTCTATGTGGGAAAATTTGCTCATATACGAATAATTAATTTCATATTCTAATAATGGCTCCATGCGGGGAGAAATGATTTTTATTTCTTCACCCTCCAATATTATGAAAACAGTTGCTTAGGTTTACGGTTCCTTTTTGGGGTTTTCCCCATAATGCAGCTTCAATGGCTTCTTTAATGCCCATGGTGCGGATGTCATATTCCAGGTCGGAGAAAAGGCATGGTTTCATTTTGCCTGTTGGGGTTAGCCGGAGCCGGTTGCATTGCGAACAGTCGCCACCGGTACCTCCCTCCACAATGGAGAAGTGCCCACCCGAGAGGTCCATCTGGCTAATGAAGCGGGCTTGCAGCCCGTTTTCAAGGCAGTATTTTTTTACTGCCCGGGCATCGGGCTCATCGGATGATTGCTTTATGACGCAGTTTATTTTTACGGGGTGCAGGCCAGCCATTTGAGCAGCTTTAATTCCGGCAAGTACCTTGTTTAAATCACCGCCCCGTGTGATCTGGGCAAACTTTTCGGGATCGAGTGTATCCAGGCTGATATTGACCCGGTGCAACCCTGCGTCGGCCAGGGGCTTAGCAAATTTTTCAAGCAAAACCCCATTGGTGGTAATGGCAATATCTTTTACACCAGGCACCTTTGAGATCATCCGCACCAGCTCTACAATATCCTTGCGCACCAGCGGTTCGCCACCCGTAAGACGCACCTTGTCGATTCCCAGGGGAACAGCAACTTTCACCACCTCGCAAATTTCTTCGTAGGATAGTATTTCCTTATGCTCGACCATGCACACCCCATCTTCAGGCATGCAATAGCGGCAGCGTAAGTTGCACCGGTCGGTAACCGAGATGCGCAGGTAGTTGATCTTTCTGTTATACAGGTCTAACATGTACTTGTTCTCCTTTGGCAATTTCAAAAACATTTACCGGTATACTCATAATGGCATCTGCCAGGCACATGGCATGGATATGGGCAGAGCCATGATAACCAACCGGAATAACCTCACCACCAGGATTGATCTTAACGGGTAACCATTCCATACGGTCGGCCTTTTTCCGTTTGTAATTTACTCCCATGGGGAGTAATAGTTCCTTCGGCACAAAATCATGTCCCATGAGTTTGTAAAGCAGAGGTTTTACAAAAATTTCAAAGTTAATAAAAGAAGACACAGGATTACCGGGCAGCCCAAAAATGCAGGCATTTTCGGTCACACCAAAAACAGTGGGTCTTCCGGGTTTCACTGCCACTTTTTGGAAACGTATATCTACCTTATTTTTTTTCATGGATTGTGGCACATAATCAAAATCGCCCATGCTAACGCCGCCGGTAAGGAGTACCACATCATTTTCTTTCAGTGCTTTGGTAATAGCTATATCTGTATCTTCTTCGGTATCGGGTACAATACCCATATAGTTAGGGATACAATGTGAACTGCGAACCTGGGCTATGAGTTGCCAGGCATTGGAGTTGCGTATCTGCCCGGGTCCGGGTTGCTGATGCGGTTCAACCAGTTCATCACCGGTAGAGAGAATCCCAACACGGGGTTGGCGCGCTACCAGGGGATGGGTGCAACCCACTGCAGAAAAGATTGCAATATGAGCCGGCGAAATAGGTTGACCTTTCTTCCACATTACATCACCGGTTTTTACATCTTCTGCCTTGTAAGCTATATTCGGGGTGGTTTTAGACGCGGTGAATTTTATTTTTCCCTCAGGGGTTTCTTCTGTTTGCTCCACCATGATGACAGTATCGGCACCCTCAGGAACCATTGCCCCTGTCATAATGCGCGAACACTGCCCCGGCAGGATGCTTTTTTGGGGCACCTGTCCGGCAGCAATGGTTTCAATAATCAGCAGCTCCTGCTCCAGATCAGCTGCACGGCAGGCAAAACCATCCATGGCAGCCTTGTCGAAAGGAGGCATATCCACATCAGAAATGACATCCTCGGCAAGTACGCGATTTAAAGAATCCATAAATTCCACCCGTTCTTCTCCCAGGTAACGGGCCGAACTCAGTATGGTATCAAGGGCGGTTTCAAAAGAAATCATTGCAGTTTTTATTGTAAATTATTAATTGTTAATTACTTCAGTCTTTCAATCTTTGCTCTTCTGCCTTTCACAAATGAAAAACCTCGTATTCCTGATCAAGGGTATTGATCATAAGAAACCGGTTGCGCAGGAGCTCTCCTCTTCCGGTGAGGATTTTCAGTACTTCTGCTACCTGGATTGAAGCCACCAATGCCGGGGTAAAGGACGGATTTCCCAACTCCTTCTCAATTCCCTTATCCTCTGCGCCCTGGTAAATGCTACCAAGGATATTGTCTCCCGGAAAGATGGTTGTTACCTGGCCATACCAGCCGGCAATAGCTCCATATACCATGGGAATACCAAAGGTAGAAGTAAATTTTTGCAACAACAGGCGGGTGGTCATATTATCGAGGGCATCGCAGATGACATCATGCCCTTTGAGGATATTTTCTGCATTGCTTTCTACGAGGAAGTCAACTACAGGTGTTACCATGATATCGGGGTTCACAATTCTGATGTGCTCATGAGCCGCCAGAGCTTTAGATTGTCCTACATTCCTCACATTGGACAACAATTGCCTGTTGAGGTTGCTTTCGTCAAATACATCGCCGTCAATGGCAGTAATATGTCCAATACCCAGCCTGGCAAGCTGTTCTATAATATGCCCTCCCAATCCTCCACAACCTACCACAGCAACCTTTCGCTTTCGGAGCGAGAGATTTTCTTCCCTGGAGAGCATGTTTTCATTTTTACTGTATCTTTTGTGCATTGCGATAATATCCAACAATAAAACTTTACCTGGTGGTTAGAGTCCTCATCCACCTCCCACAGGAGGAAAGATGCTTACTGTATCACCATCTTTCAGGGGCTGGTCAGGTTTTCCGTTAAAACCATTGATAAGCAATATTGCAACCTCATTTGGGGGAATATTCAGCTGGTCGAAAATATCCTGCGGGCATACATTGCGGCCGAAATCAATAATTTGCTCCTTGCCTCTTCCTTCACGCAAAGTTGCGAATAATCTTACTTTTACCTTCATATTTTTATATTAATTGGCAATACTGGTAAAAAACAGTTGTTTATCAGTTGCAAAATACAAATTTTCGCGACCATAGGCAATCTGCACAATTGGGTTCTTCGCCATGGCAGTCAAAATCTACGTCATGAATCAGGCTGCACCCCTCTACCAGATCGCAATCGGGGCAGGAAGGATAATGATTGTTGTATATTCTTTGCCTGAATTTGCTATAGTTTTCGTCATTCCAGATTTCAGCAAGGGGTCTCCTGGTAATATTTCCAAAACTATATTGCCGTATGGTTTTGGGTCGGCCAAACACCACCTCACTACCTTCGTGAGACAAGCGGTAGCATGGCACTACTTCACCTCTTGAGGTTATATAGGTGGCATCATTATTCACAAAGGCACAGCGACGTTCTGTTTTCAGTTCAACCTCAGGAAAAACCACCCTCAACCCCCTGCGGAAAGAATAATTTCTTATGCGGTGAAAGAGTTGCTTTACTTGGTCATTTCCGTGCAGCTGGTAAAGAATGTCATCAGACTGACCCACTTCCTGGGGCATCAAATGGGAAATCACCAGGTTCCGGATCTTTTTATCTGCCAAAACATCCATAAGGGGAAATATATCATCAATATTTTTACGGGATGCAACAAACTGGATATCCAGATGTGGTGTTTCCTGTCCATTTTTTTCTTTCAGCCGGTTCAGGTAATCCAGGTTTGCCATGAGATCATCAAATACCACACCCCGGCCCTGCACCATTTGTTGTTCCATACCATCTACCGATACAATAAAGAGGTCAATATGTCTGACAATTTCGGTGGTAAGTTTTTCCTTAAACAAGGTTGCATTGGAGGTTACCCAGATCTGCTTGTCGGTGAAGGCTTCCACAGTTTTTTCAAACCATGGTGAGACCAGGGGTTCTCCCATGCCTCCCAGCACGACGGTAGTAATGCCGGGCATTGCCTGTATTTCTGAAACGGCTTTTTCCCAAAGGGATTGTTGCATATCTGCTGGTTTTTCCGCCCAATGGTGACGATAGCATATTTTGCATTCGAGATTGCATGAATCGGTAATCTCAAGATAAATTTTCTTCAATGGCGTATTAGACATAAAACCAATATTAACGATTGCAAGGTGCAACCGGGATATTATTTATTCACTGCAAAAGCGGGACAACTCCGGAACAAAGGGTCTGAAGACCTTTTGGGAAGTGTTGCTTTGCGTTGATGCGCTGCTTAAAGGTACAAAAAAGCCCGAAGCCCCTGAACAGAAAAGGTAGGAGCAACGGGCTATGCAATAGAGGAAAAGGTTATGCGGGCACACCCAGGGATTTTAGCTTTTCGGCTGTTGGGATACCTTTTTCATCCCAACCTCTTTCCTGGTAATAGAGTGGCAACATTTCAGCCAGGCGCGAAAGATGTCCTTTAGAAGGCCCGTCGGGGATTGGTTCTTCCATCAATCGTTTCGGGAGCTTGTCCTGCGAGGGATCTATACCCGCTTTCAGATTCCAAACCCGCTCCAGGTTCCATATACGATCACCGGCTTCAAGGATCTGAGCAGCAGTATGTTTTTCGCCGGTTACGGCAGAGAACATATCGGCATAATCATCAGCGGTAAGGGCAAATGAAGTAAACAGGCACAAACCGGTAGAATCAATAAAAGCGGTAAGGTCCTGGAATATTTTTGCCCACTGGGGTTTTCCCTTTATTTCGAGGCGGTCCAGTTTTTCCGGCAGGCCCAGGATTTCCGGGGAGATGAGGTATCCCCGAACATGGCACCCACCCCTGTTGGAGGTAGCATACTGCAGGCCTTGACCTTGTATTCCACGGGGATCGTAAGCGGGAAGCTCCTGTTTCTTAACAGTCATAGCCAGATCGGGTTGTCCATAGGCATCGGCCAGCCGGTAAGCTCCTTCAGCCATTTTGCTTGCCAGTGGTCCCTCACGACGACCCATTTTTTTGATCCATTCTACCATACTATCGGCATCACCCCAGGCGAGTCCCAGTCCATCAAGTTCATTATCCTTGATAAATCCTTTTTGGTAAAGCTCCATGGCAGTACCCACGGTAACGCCGGCAGAAATGGTATCCATACCCATTTCATTGGACCAGTAATTTGCTTTAATGGCTGCTTTCATATCAGAAACGCCGCAGGTTGCAGTAAACGCCCAAACGCTTTCGTACTCCGGGCCTCCGGTTTCAATATCATCAGCTTTGGTATACCGGCCGCAGGCAATGGGACAGGCAAAGCATGATTCTCTCTTGATAAGGAATTTGTCGGCCATGGTTTCACCACTTACCTCTTCAGCTTTATCAAAATAGGTTTCCTGGAAATTCCTGGTGGGAAATACACCGGCTTCATTGATAATGTTTACCAGAACATTGGTGCCGTAGGTAGGTAGCCCAGCGCCTGTAACGCCATTGTCTTTGATCTGGGTGCGTCCTTTCTTCACCACCTCTTTCAGGGTGTCAGCATCAGCCACGGTAGGCCTGGATGTACCCCTGATAACGATGGCCTTAAGATTTTTGCTGCCCACAACAGCACCAACACCAGAACGGCCTGCGGCGCGGTTGAGATCATTCATTACAGCAGCGATCTTTGAAAGATTTTCACCGGCAGGTCCGATGCAAAGCACCTTTGACTTTTCAGGAGCGTCTTTCATGAGTTCATTGGTAGTTTCGATGGTGGTTTTCCCCCACAGAGCAGTTGCATCGTGAAATTCAATCTTGTCATCCACAATGTGGATACTCACTGGCTTTTCTGCCTTTCCTTCCAGGATCATGGCATCATAGCCGGCAAATTTCATTTCAGCGCCCCAATATCCTCCTGAGTTGGAGCTGGCAATAGTACCCGTGAGGGGCGACTTGGTAACCACCATATACCGCCCTCCGGCGGGTGTGGGCGTTCCGGTAAGGGGTCCGGTGGCAATGATCACCTTGTTGGCAGGGTCAAAAGCATCAATAGTGGGATCTACCTCGTCGAACATAATCTTAGAGCCAAATCCTCGTCCACCAATATATTTTAACGCTTCTGCATGATTCAGTTCCTCAGTATTATAACTAAGGTCTGACAAATTAATTCTTAAAATTTTTCCTCTGTAACCGTGCATGGTTTTCCTTTTTTGGGTTAATAATTTGATGAAAAGTTGAAAATTCCAATTTGAACTACTTTAAGCAATCTCCAATCCAATCACGGCATTGCACTCAATAACAGATACATATAGTTTCTGTCGAGCTGTTAAAAAGATAACATTTGGGCAAAATGTTTTGTTTCTGAACAGTTTTCGTGTATTTTTGTGTTCAATAACTTAACAGTGTAAATTTTCTGAACAGCCGGTTATGATAAAAAATGTCAAGAACAGGGATAATTTTTATTTAGATTGGTTCTAAATTTCAGGAAAACAAAACATTGCATCTAACAAAACGCATTTTCAAACTCCGGCAAAATGTTAAACGACTGGCGCACGCGACTGGCTCTGATATTTTTCAGTGGATTGATCATTCTTTTCATTGTTGCACCCCTTCTGGGAATGCTTTTTAAAACCAGCGGATCAGAATATATCACCACCTTACAGGATCAGGAGGTTTCGCGGAGCATAAGCTTAACCCTGCTGGCATCTATGGGAGCAACACTGATTTTTGGGATTCTTTCCATTCCCCTGGCATGGCTGCTGGCCCGCAAAAGGTTCCCTTTGCGCAATGTAATAAACGGCATCATTGATCTGCCTGTGGTAATCCCACATTCTGCAGCAGGGATTGCCCTTATGGGGGTGATCGCCCGGGGTACCCTGGTGGGACAGGCCGGTGAACAGGCTGGGATCAGTTTTGTAGGTGGCATAGCAGGCATAATTGTAGCCATGGCATTTGTAAGTCTTCCCTTTGCTATCAATGCTGCACGCGACGGATTTGCCGCAGTTCCTGAGAAGCTTGAAAAAGCAGCCCTTAACCTTGGAGCTTCACCTTTCAGGGTTTTCTTTACCATTTCCCTACCCCTGGCCAAGCGCTCTGTACTGAGCGGGTTGGTAATGATGTGGGCAAGAGGCCTGAGCGAATTTGGTGCTGTAATCATCATTGCCTACCACCCCATGGTAACACCGGTACTAATCTGGGAACGATTTGCTTCATTCGGGCTTGCCTATGCCAGACCGGTAGCTGCCATATTCATCATTATCTGCCTTAGTATATTCATTACCATGCGTATTGCATCGCAAAAGAGTTACGATGTTAGAAATTAAGAACATATCGGTTAAGCTGGGTCAGTTTTCCCTCAACAACATCTCCTTTTCTGTAGAAAAAGGAGATTACCTTACCGTGCTGGGGCTGTCGGGTGCAGGAAAGACCGTTCTTCTGGAGGTATTGGCAGGGCTGGTAAAACCCGACAATGGAACCCTGATGCTTGAAGATAAAGATATTACACACATGAGCATCCAGAAAAGACCTCTTGGACTCGTCTACCAGGATATGGCACTTTTTCCCCATCTGAGTGTAAAGCAAAATATAGCATACCCTCTCAAAAGGCAGGGTCTTTCCAGGTCAGAAATAAAACAAAGGGTTGCAGCCCTGGCCGAGCAAACCCGCATACCGCACCTGCTCCATCGTCAACCTGCAACCCTCTCAGGCGGTGAGGCACAACGGGTGGCCCTGGCACGTACCCTGGCCGCAGAACCGAGGGTGCTGCTGCTTGACGAACCCCTGGCAAGCCTTGACATTAAACTCAGGCAGGAACTGCGCCAGTTGCTTAAAGAAATAAACCAGCAGGGAAAAACCATCATTCATGTTACCCATGACTACATGGAAGCTGCTACCCTGAGCAAAAATATCGCCATCATCGAAAACGGTAACCTGTTGCAATGGGGCAAGCCCGCCGAGGTTTTCAGAAACCCGGTATCTGAGTTTGTGGCCCGATTCAGTGGTATTAAAAACATATTCCTGTGCCAGTTTGAAGAAACACTAAGCAACAATGGCACTTTCGCCGGAAAAACGCCAAAAGGCACCATCATACGAATGCTGGAACCACCCGGCAGAAAAGAAATGCATATCATGATACCGGGAGAGGATATTATCCTTTCAGACCAACACCTGGAAACCAGCGCTATAAATCAGTTCCAGGGCCACGTCAAAGAAATATTGATCCTCAATCATGGCATGGAGATTATTGTAAGCGCGGGCGATGATTTCTCGGTTATTATTACCAAAAGTTCATTCGACCATATGCATCTTACCAATGGCAAACAGATTTGGATCAGTTTTAAGGCCTCGGCCGTAAAAGCATTGTAAATAAAAAGATTATTCGGTTTTCGCCCGGGATACAATACATGGCGAGAAAATATACCACTACTGCCCGCACAAAACGGGATGCCGCTCTGGGGAAATAACCCTGATGAAGTGTGAAAACAAAGCGCTTCAATAAGAGCAATTAATGCAGAGCATTCCATGGCGGGACACAAAACCCGGTTGATTGCATAATACGATTCAACTACAAAAGAAAGGGCCCTATTATGACAGACAAAGCTATGACCCAACGAGAGATCATCAAAAAATCGCACCAGCGTTGCGAGGAGTATGGTGTAAACAAAGAACAGATTTTCCCCAGTAAAATCCTGAAAGGGAATGAGGTATCCACCCAGCTGGCACGCAATGAATACCTTTTGAAGGTTGCGATCCCTTTTATGGAGATCATATATGAGTCGGTAGCCAACTCAGGATTTTTCATTCTCCTTACCAATGAGGAGGGTTGCATTTTGAAGGCAGTGGGCGATCCAGAGATCATTGCCGAATCAAAAAAACTCAATATGGTAGTAGGAGCCTATATGAACGAACAAAATATTGGCACCAATGCCATGGGTACTGCCATCAGCGAGAACCAACCCATACAGGTAACGGCAGCCGAACACTTTATTTCTGCCTACCACCGTTGGACCTGTTCGGCAGCACCCATTCACAACCCAAAGGGAGAGATCATCGGGAGCCTCAACCTTACCGGTGAAAGCCATCTGGTACACCCCCATACCCTTGGCCTTGTAGTGGCTGCGGTAAGAGCCATCGAAAACCAGATACGGGCAGAAATGGCACAGGAAAAACTAAATGAGGCCTTCTCTTATATGAAATCTATCGTAGAATCAGTGTCGGCTGGAATCCTTGCTCTTGATCTTTGCGGAAACATCAAAACCATCAACAATTGGGCTTGTACCATGCTCAATGTTAAAAAGGACAATATCCTCGACCACAGTATCGAAAAACTTCTCCCCCAATGGAAAGAGATAATCCAACGTTTTGAAAGAGGCGAAACTTATATGGATATGGAAACGACCTTTTCCCTGAATGGTAGCAAGGAAAGATATGACCTTAGCGCTTATCCCATTCTGGATTCCCGCAGCAATATCATAGGAATGGTGCTGGTGATAAAGGGAATGCAGAAGATCTTTAACCTGGTGAATAAATACACAGGGATGCGGGCCCATTATGTTTTCAGCGACATTATCGGTGAAAGCCCCGAGTTCAGAGAGGTAATAGAACATGCAGAAAAAATTTCCGGCTCTACATCAACCGTATTACTGATGGGAGAAAGCGGCACGGGGAAAGAGCTTATTGCCCAGAGCATCCATAATGCCAGCCCCAGACGGAATTCGGTATTTATTGCCGTAAACTGTGGCGCATTGCCCAAAAACCTGATCGAGAGTGAACTTTTCGGCTATGAAGAGGGCGCATTTACCGGATCCAAAAAAGGGGGAAATGCAGGAAAATTTGAGCTTGCCAATGGCGGCACCATTTTATTGGACGAGATAGGGGAAATGCCCCTGGATATGCAGGTAAATCTGCTAAGGGTACTACAGGAAGGATATGTGACCCGTATTGGCGGATCAAAGAATATCCCCGTAAATGTAAGGGTAATAGCGGCCACAAAGAAAAACCTTATCGAGGAGCTCAAAAAGGGGACTTTCCGCGAAGACCTGTTTTACCGTCTCAGTGTTATTCCGCTGTTCATCCCGCCCCTTCGTGAGCGTGGTAAAGATAAAAAGGCACTGTTCCAGTATTTCCTGAAACTAAAAGCTCAGAAGCTCAACAAACCACTGCCGCCTGTATCTGAACAGCTGATCAACCAGGTGATGAATTACCATTGGCCCGGAAATGTTCGTGAACTGGAAAACTACGTAGAAAATATTGTTAACTTCAACGGAACCAGCAGCTTCGACATTATAAATCCTTCCAAAACCGCAACAGAGGTAAACGAAACCCTTACCTTCAATCATGGTAAAGGAAAAGCCAACAGAAGAGAAGACCAGGATCTGACCCTTGAAGAAATAGAAAAGCAAACCATTCGGGACTATTTCCATCGTTTGGATGGCAACATTACCCAAATCAGCCGACAGCTGGGAATAAGCCGTACAACGCTCTATTCCAAAATGCGGAAGTATAACCTGGTGGAAAACTGATCCTGATCCATCCCGGGGTAGAACCCCAGGAAATACAGATCGCGCTAAACAGATATCTGGCGGTAAATATTATCGTAGATATTCACTCCATCTCTCAGATTGAACAGCCTTACAGCTTTTTCCCTGATCGGATCGGGATCCAGAGCCAGTAAAGCATCAATCTTTTCTATCGTCTTTTCAAATTCCCTTTCTGAGAAACCTTCCAATACGGCTCCTGCCGACTCGTCTGAAAAAATCAGATCGGTATCTCCTACCCCGCTGTTGCAAATCAGGGGTATACCCATACTCATAATCTCAGCCTGCTTGGTAGGGCTACTGGCTTTTTTTGAAAATACAGGCCGGATAAAGAAAAGAGAAACTGCAGAAAGCGACAGGTAGAGAGGAACGCGGTTTCTGGGTGCGCGTGCTACAATAATATCTTGTTCATCGATCTGGTGCAAACGTGCTTTCTTAAGAATAAACCCTGGATGATCGCCCGAAATAAACAAAAAACGGGCATTGGAATAGCGCTTCTTCAATTTCCTGAAAAACAAGAGCATCTCATCGGTCATATACCAGGTGCCAGTGGAACCAAGATAGGAAATGATAAAATCATCAGCCTGAATCCCAAGGTTTTTGCGTAATTGTAAAAGTTCTTCTTCAGAAACATTTTCCCTGGAAAAAAAATCAGTATCCACACAACAGGGAATTACACTGGTTTTTCTTTCAACATTATCTCCAAACAGATCCCTGATAACTCCTTTCCCATTATGGGTCAGACTAACAACAGCATCAGCATGATAAAAAAACTCTTTTTCCTTTTCCTTGAAGTAGTTATACATAAACCTGTGAAGAGGATTGCTAAGCTTCCACATAAAGCCTTCAATGCGCTCATTGGCCCAAAAACCGCGCATATCAAACACAAACTTCACGTTGTACTTCTGTTTCAGTTCAAGGCCTGCCAATGCTGATATATAGCTGCGGCAATGAACAATGTCGAACTGATGTGTCTTGTGCAGTGCCCGGGCCTTATTTTTAATTTTTAGCACGTCGAGCCATTTGGAAATATATGGGGGAGTCGTGGAAAAAGAAAGGGGACTCCAGGAAATATTGTGCTGTTGAAAAAGGGTTTTAACCTCTGTCGTTTCTTCAGGTGGAATTTGCTTTTTCTCACAGCTTACCACATGAATATCATGTCCTTTGCCTGAAAGCCCAAGCAGATAAGGGATTACTTGTGAACGCCCCAGGGCATCCGTCATCCCGTCATACGATATATATAAAATCTTCATCCAGCCTTTTGATATCCCCTGTGCAATGGGAGAATGTATTGAAAAAAAACAATATTCAGCACCAAAAATAATCAACTTTTAGCACACAATGCGCTATTTCAGCCAACAATTCATCTTTAGGTTACTCATCTCAAAAAGGACTATTCTACAAATTAACAAAATGATAAAGTGAGCTAAAAGCCTGGGCACCTGACAACAAAAAGAGAATACAAAGAAAAAGCTGAAACATTCGTTTATTTTTGCTGGCATTACTGAACTAAAAAAGCTAATTTTGTTTTGGGACAATTTGGTTTAATATTTCAAAAAAGCATCATCATGAGCACACGTAAAAACCGGACAGACAGGCTAAAAGCACACCTGAAAAAAAGATTGGCCAAAGGCACTCCTGGTCATGATTACATTTTCAAGAATACCGATAAACAATCAAGGGAGCAAAAAACCATCATGGAAATGTGGGACAATTACCTGACCTTTGCCAGAGCAGAGTTTTAACTGGTGGCACCACTTTTAAGAAATGCTTCAGAGAATGCTTTAAAGACCCTTTTCCCAGGGATACAAATATCCTGTAATCCCAATGGCTTTTTAAAGTATTTTCTGAAGCATTTTTCTTTTCCTTGATTTTACAGTTCCTCTTTAATGAGTAATATTGCACTAAATATTTTTTGTAAAAAAACCCTTTAAAAATGAATAAGATAAAAATTTTTCAAAAATGGTTTGTGATAGCTGTTGCAAGCTTTTTAATCGCCTCTTGCAGTACACATGCAGGCCAGAAGAATAAGGAAGAACCGGTAAAACCCAAGAATATCATTGTATTTGTGAGTGACGGCATGGGCTTTAATCACCTGGAAGCAACCAATTTCTATACATACGGGGAAGAAAAAGCGCAGGTTTTTCAGGAGAACGATTGGGTTAATTTCGCTATGGCCACTTACCCCTCAGTCATATCTTTCAGCAATGGCGATACTATTTTCAGTACAGGTTACAATCCCCGGCAAGCATCACAGGATGCAGGTTATCTGACCAAAGATTATACAGACTCTGGAGCTGCCGGAACCGCACTTTCTACGGGTAAAAAAACTTACAACGGTGCCATCGGTATAGGGGTGAAAGGAGATACCCTGATGCATATGAGCTATGCTGCCAAGGCATTGGGCAAATCTACCGGCGTAGTTTCCAGTGTACCCCTGAGTCATGCCACACCGGCATCATTTGTAGCCCACAACCACCAAAGGAACAATTATGCCGAAATTGCCCGATTCATGTTTTTCCACAGCAATATTGATGTGATCATGGCAACGGGCAACCCGGATTTTAACGATGACGGTCAGATGCAGGAGAATGACCCACGGTATGTGGGAGGACGCGAAGTATGGGAAATGCTCAAAGCCAACGATAACCGGACTGTATTCGAAACATCTGATGGAACCTTCAGGGTGCAGGATGCCAATGGCAACGGCCAGCCCGATCCCTGGACACTGGTACAAACCCGGGAAGAATTTCGCAATCTCGCCTCCGGTACTACACCAACAAGGGTATTGGGCGTACCCCAGGTATATTCCACTCTGCAGCAGGGCAGAAAAAAAGCAGAAGATCACACTCTTCCCTTCCAGACCCCATTCAATGAAAATGTTGCCACATTAGAAGAAATGTCGAAGGCAGCACTTAATGTTTTGAGCCAAAATCCGGAAGGATTTTTTGTAATGATTGAGGGAGGGGCAGTGGACTGGGCCAGTCACAATAACGATTCTGCTCGCATGATTGAAGAGCAGACAGATTTCAACAATGCCGTTAACGCCGCTGTTGAATGGGTAGAAAATAACAGCAGCTGGGATGAAACTTTGATCATCGTTACATCTGATCATGAATGCGGATATTTAACAGGGCCCGGTGAGGCAGATCCCATTTTTGGCAAGGTAACCAATAACGGAAAAGGCGAGTTGCCTGACATGGCATGGCACTTCGGAAGCCACACCAATGTACTTGTGCCATTTTATGCCAAAGGTCCCGGAGCGGAACACTTCAAACTCATGGCCCGCGAAACAGACCCTGTTTACGGCCCGTTTATTCAGAACACCGATATGGCCACCCTCGTATTCCTACTGTGGGGAAAACCTGAAATGGAAGTATTTAAACTAAACTAGAAAGCATACCATCCAGGAAATGACAGAGATGTTAGACAGTTAAGTTTTTTTCCTGTAAGGCCAAAATCATCATTTTTTTTGAATGATGATCTACTTTCATACCGTCCTGTCCAAAAGGCGAGGCGGCAATATAATCTCTTGAGGGTTAACGAGCCTTAAAGAAATGACAGCCCTTATTAGCTATCAGCGTCCCTACCGGATTTAAACACAGGAGGCTATTGCCTCGGCTGATTTCTCACAGTAAACCTGCCTGCCAGCCAGGCAGGTCTTTTTTCAACCAGTGCTGAAAACTCGGTTTACGCATATGTGTTATCTCGCCCTTGGCGAGACCGTGGCAAGATCTATAACCTTCCTTCCATATCCCCGCCACATTTACATCCGGATGTCCGTGTAGTCTTTGGACTTTGATTGGGTTTGCCATCTCATCCCATCGGTTATGCCTGATGTGATTCGTGTTCCTCGGAGCAGTGGTTTGCCTCCGGCTTCCTTCAGATTCCACCTCGCGATGGACACCCTTGCCCTTGGCTAATGGTTAGCGACTACAAACCCCCATAGTGGACTTTCACCACAAAGTAATAGGCCATGCACGGAAAACAAACAAAGGCCGGTGCGATGCACCGGCCTTTTACAATTTTCAAAATGAAATTATAGCACCAAAAGCTATTGTTTGATGATCCTGTAACTTTGGGTAGCCAGATTCACTTCCAATTTGTAAGTACCTGCCTGTGATGGCAATTTCACAACACGTTCAGAGGATTTAACCATGCGGCTTTTTGCGTGCGCATAATCTGAAGCTGAACCCCAACGGGTTGCGTTCTGATCTTGCCCATCAACAAACTGAACGGCCAAATCACTTGTACCATCAAGTTCAAGAATGGTGTAATATTTACCGGGTGCAGTTCTGATCATTTCCTGAGAAGCTGCCACATTCCAGCCAGCATCTACAGCATCTCCAATAACATATACCTTTTCAGTGACAGGCTCAACCATATAGGTCAATCCGATAGTATCAGCCGTAACACGGTAGTCACCAGCTTCTTCGGGTCTGGGAATTGCATCAGGATCAGGGTCAGCCTCAGTAGGTCTGTATACCAGGTTTCCGGTAATTACACCGTTATCATCAACAGAGGGAGGATTATCATCCGTTCCCCATTGAGGCGCCCATTGGCCAAGCACAGAGATAAACTTGAAGAAGTCGCCTCCACTAAGTTCTACAACAATAGCATAAGTACCATCTTCAACATGCTCCATTTCGAGGGCTTCCGTATTACTCCAACCTGCAGGAGTACCGTCACCAAGGATATAAATTGGGGGTACCTTAAACTCGAAAGGTGTTACACTAAAAGTAATAGGTTCGGAATACTTGATAAGATCATCTGAAGCATTCGGAATGGAAGAGCGGATACGCATGTTCACATTTGCCATCTCCTCGGGTGCAAGACCCAAAACTCCGGTGGCATCATTCAGCCTTGTCACTATCAGATCATACGAAAGGCTATCAAGCGTAGCAACAGTAGCAGGAGATGCGAACTCGTTGCCATCAACATCAAGCTCGATGGCATACCTTGGATCTGGAATATCTTCCAGCACGTAGTCGGCAGCAGTCCAGTTGATGGTGAAAAGCAAATCCTGCTCATTTTCCTGCAGCAATACGTATTCTCCACCCCCTTGCGGACTGGTAAGCTCCGGGGGAACCACCTCGTTAATATCCAGCACCGGGTTTTCCTGTTCTTTTTCGCAGCCATAGATAAAGGCAAGGCCAGCGATAACAGTGAATATTAAAAACAATCTTTTCATCGATATATATATTTTTGATTAATAACCAGGATTTTGGGTAAGATTGGGATTAGCAGTAATATCAGTAGCGGGAATGGGGAAAAGGTTGTATTTTTCATCTGTTGCACCACCTTCTCTCACATTGTTTTTCCATGCCCATACATATTCGTCACCTGTAAACATGCCAAAGCGGATCAGGTCAGTGCGCCGGTGTGCTTCCCAATAAAGTTCACGACCACGTTCGTCGATTATTCTGTCGAGTGTAAGGCTGGCTACATTGTTGGAGTCGTCACCAAACGCTCTTTCGCGCAAAGCATTGAAATAATCAAGGGCAAGGGCAGCATCTCCACCACCACCTCTCAGGTGTGCTTCTGCATACATGAGGTATACATCAGCGAGACGGAAAACTGGAAAATCGGTATCGGCAAATTCAAGGCTTGAACCAGGGGTGCCATCTCTTTTCATATTGGTGAACTTCACCACAGCATATCCATCTGTAAACTCACTGAGGTCGTTGATTGCCAGGTTTTGGCCATCGGAGTAAAACAATGCGCGTTCATCGCTGTCTGCAAAAAGATTAACCAGGCTCTCGGTGGTGCGCAAACCGCCCCAGCCACCATCCATTCCATAATTAGCAGCATTCATGCTACCACCAATGGCAGCGTGAATAATAAAATTGGTACCGCCAAAAGTTTGCGTTTCAATGCCATTGTAGCGAATGGCAAAGATAACCTCATTGAAGCCGGGATTCTGGATGGGGTTATTGTCAGCCATGAAAAGATGCTCATACTCAGGCTCAAGGGTATATCCACCCTCATTGATGACTTTCTCACTATAGGTAAGCGATTCAGACCACCTGGCAGTACCGGTATACACTTCTGCATTGAGGTAAAGCTTGGCAAGCAAAGTCCAAACAGCAGCCCTGTCAGCACGGCCGTATTCATTCTGGCGGGGAGCAATCATATCGTCTTCAATATCTAGCAGTTCGGTTTCAATATAAGCAAAGAGGTCCGTTCTGCTGATCTGTTCGGGGGGTATGGAACCGATAGCATCTTCATCCGTTACAAAAGGAACACTGCCAAAGATATCCAACGCATGCCAGTAGCTCAATGCTCTCAGGAATCTGGCTTCCGCGCGGTATACCTGAATTTGTGCACGAAGTTCCGAATCTACTCCACGATCATCGAGAAGATCGTCGCTAGTTTGGCGCAGGAATTCATTGGCCAGGGCTATCTGGTAAAAAATGCGGGAATACATGGCCGTAACGAAAACATCACTGGTACCCCAGGAATGATAAACGAAGTCTTTGATGGTTTGGTCGTCCCAGCCAATCACGGCTTCATCGGTAGTAAGTACCTGGTGGTACCACAATCCCCTAAGGTATTGACCAAAACCTTCATCAATACCACTAATGTCAGGGCGTCCGGCAGGGCCTTCCTGACCGGAAACAGCAAGACCTGCGTACAACTTGGCAAGAACCGAGCGATAAGCACCGGGTTCGTCATATACCGTTGCTGAAGTAATATTGTCGGGATCAAGAGGTGTTACATCCAGATCATCAACACATGCCGTAAAGATAAGCGAACTACCTATAATTACAGTAATGAGATATAATAACTTTTTCATTGTATACTAATTTTTTGGTTTTTAAAACTGGAGATTTACACCCAAAACGAAATTGCGCGGACGGGGGTAGAAGTTGTTATCTATACCGAAAGCAATTTCCGGATCAATACCGTTGTAGTTAGAAATAACAAAGGCATTCTGTACGGTAAATGAAACCATCAGGTTAGCGGTATTTTGTACCAGATCGCCAAAGTTGTAAGAGAGCGAAATATTATCCATCTTAAAGAAGGAAGCATCCTGAATGTAATAGTCGCTCAGATATTGAGCAGTGGTAAAGTTTACATCAAAAGCATCCCTTGTTATATTACTCAAATATGGACCTTCAGGGCGATACAAACGGCTGAGTTCACCATTCATAGAGCTCACATTGTTATACATGAAGTTGCCAATATTGGCACGTCCGGCAAATGAGAAAATAAGATTTTTATACTCAAAGGAGGAATTCAAACCCAGGTAATAGTCAGCAGCAGGCTTATTGTGGTGGTAACGGTCTTCATCGGTAATCTGCCCGTCGCCATTTCTGTCAACATAAAGGCCTTCGATGGGGTTGCCATCCTCGTCGTATACCTGCTGATAAACAAAGAAAGAATTGGGTGCATAATCCTCGCTGTGAATCTGTATTGTGTTACCTACACCTCCTGAGATGCCGCCGGTAAATACTCCAAGATATTCGGGATCTTCAGAAAGGGTAAGCTTGGTGATAACTGTCTCATTGTATGTAGCATTCAGGCCAAGTCGCCACACAAAATCAGTGGTAACAACAGGTCTTGTATTGATGCTGAATTCCACACCCTGGTTTTCAAGGTTACCAATGTTGGTGAGAATGGCATTGGCAAGGTTGGTACCAGCAGGAATGGGTATAAAGTTGAGCAGATCGCGGGTTTCTCTGAAGTAATAATCGATAGAACCGTTAAACCTGTCATTGGCAAAACCATAGTCAATACCAACATTGTAAGTAGTTGTTTCTTCCCATTTCAGATTGGCATCATAACCTTCAGGACGCAATGTTGCGATACGGTCATCACCGAAGAAGTAATACGCACCCTGAACATTTCTTGTATAACGAGACAAGGCGGGATAATCACCCAGGCCAATATCCTGCTGTCCGGTAACTCCCCATCCAAGACGAAGTTTCAGCTCAGAAATGAAGTTGGCATCCTGCATGAAACCCTCCTGGTCAATACGCCATGCAAAAGCAGCAGATGGGAAAAGCCCCCATTGATTGCCTTCGGCAAAACGTGATGAACCATCATTCCGTACAGTGAATGTCAGGAGATATTTATCCATCATACTGTATGTGAGTCGACCAAAGAAAGAGACAAGGTAGTTTTCTGTTGGAAAAAGATTAGAAGCAACAACACGGAATTCATCCTGATTCACACCCAATTGGTAACCCAGGCTATTCCGGATATTGGTGTCATAAACGGAGTCAGATCTCCAGAAGTGTTGCCATGAATAGCCCCCCATAATGTCGATGCTGCTCTGCAGGGCAGGAATTTCAGTAACATAATTCAGATAGAAGTCAATAAGTTCATTTTTCTTCTCCTCCTCGTAAGTGCGGAGTTGACCTCCTCTGACAAGTGACCATGCAGCGTAGTCGGGAACTGATATTTCTCCGGTACTTTTAGAATAGTCATATGCTACATTGAGGTTGGCCCGCAAACCAGGAAGGAAAGGAAGGCTGTAATCAAGTTGAGTATTCCCGATAATCCTGTTTACGGTTGAAACATCGTTTCTGAGATTGAGCAATGCCACAGGGTTGGTCGTTGCTACGGGTTTTGGCAAACCAGTCAAGGTGTCTATCCATGTGTAATAACCACCATACATTTCATTGATCACCCGGTTTTGAAGGCCTTGAGATAAGGTATCAAAACCTGGCAATAAACCGGCATAATAATCACTGCCAACAGAAACCGGCTGTGTGGGATCAAACATGGTAGCGGCACCAATGGCTCCATTATCAGCAAAAGTATTGTTTACATTTACTCCGCGCACATTGAAATTAACTTTCAGGTCATCATTGAGAAAAGTGGGATTGAGATTGATGGCCAGAGATGTACGGGTCATGTTGTCAGTTTTCAATACTCCATCATTAGATAAATAGCCCAAAGAAACACGATAGGGAAGGTTTCCATATGCTCCGGAGGCACTTACGTTGTGGTCATGACCAAATGCATCCTGGTAGATCTCATTCTGCCAGTCAGTAGATGCTGAGCCCATCCATCCAAGAACGTTGGGACGTCCGGCATATCTGTCATTCAACACTTCACGAAATTCGTCTGCAGTAAGCACGTCGAGTGTTTTTGCATTGGTTGACATAGAATAGGTTCCGGAATAGTTGAGTTTCAGTGCTTGTCCTTCGGCACCTTTTTTCGTGGTAATGATAATTACACCATTGGATGCTCTTGAACCGTAGATAGCAGTTGCAGAGGCATCTTTCAGAACTGTGAAGGTTTCAATATCGTTCGGATTTACAGTACTAAGGGCACTTCTCATACCTGAAATCCCTCTGGAGTCAACAGGTACACCATCAATTACCACAAGGGGGTCGTTGAGAGCCGACAGAGAGGAGCCACCGCGGATACGGATGGTTTCACCGGCACCGGGAGCACCACCGCCGGTAGTGATTTGTACACCGGCCATCTTACCCATGAGCAGTTCACCGGGTGAGGAAATGTTTCCACGGTTAAAGTCAGCTTCGCCTACTACAGCGACAGAACCGGTTGCGTCTTCACGGCGCTGAACACCGTAACCGATTACGATAAATTCTTCCAACATGGTAATGTCAGCAAACAGCTCGAAAGTAACGGTTACTGTACCCCCTTCCGGCACATTGACTTCTCTTATGCTGGGATCGTAGCCCAGGAATGAAGCGACCAATGTAATGTTGCCGGCAGGAGCATCGAACTCGAACTGCCCATCCATGTTGGTAACTGTACCGATGGTTGTTCCTTCCACCAATACATTTGCTCCGGGTAATGTTTCGCCCGTTGCCCGGTCAATAACCGTACCTGTAACCTGTCCGGTTTGAGCTTGGGCTGCAAAACTAAATACCACTAATAGCAATGCAGTTAATCTGGCAATCTTCTTCACCATTTTGTTTGGATTTTGTGATTAGTAATAAATTAAACTACAATTTTTTAAATTTAAGTTTGGTTGTTTTGGGTTACTCATTTGGTTCCAATGTATTTCAAAAAGGTATTTTACATGTCAATTATTCACCTTAGCGAACACGGATGGATACCAATATTAATTTAACATTATGTTTTAGTTAAAATATAGTGAAAGGCAAAAGTAAAAAAAAAATCATCACCTTGTTATAAATTGCCTCTGACTATCAATATTTTGGCTCTATTTTTAACCGCAATCGTTTGCGAAAACGTTTGCGAACCCGATTGCGATTTCGATTGCATTTTTATTGATGCAAACAACAGGGTAGATTTCTTATTTGTTCAATTTTAGCTACCCAAAACAGCATGTACCTTCCCTTACACCAATATCCCGATCCGATAAGACACATCTTTTGACATATGATTTTTTATGTTATAAAAAGCCTGCAACCCGGGGTTTTTCCCTAAATATTTTTATATACCGAAAGGCCAAAGTCCAGGGAATTTATAGTATTTTTATGCCTTTCATTCTGTTTTAGTACCAAGTATATTGTGCAACTAATCATATTAATCTTATGAAGCCTCACCTGACATCCATCAATGATATAGCCAAAGCACTTGGGGTATCAGCATCAACCGTCTCAAGAGCTCTAAAAGATCATCCCGACATCAGTGAGGCCACCCGGGAAAAAATAAAAGCTTTTGCCCTGAAAGTAAACTACAGGCCCAATGCGCTTGCATTAAGCCTGAAGAGGCAGGTATCGCACACCATTGGTATTGTTGTTCCCGAGATTGTCCATCACTTTTTTTCTTCTATTATCAGTGGTATTGAAGACATTGCTTACAGCAAGGGTTACCGCGTAATGATCTGCCAATCCAATGAAGATTACCGCCGTGAAGAAATGAATGTACAGGCGCTACTCGATCACAGGGTAGACGGGCTTTTGGTCTGCATGAGCAAAACTACAGAAGATATAAATCACTTTCTCACGGTACACCGCAGCAAAATTCCCATGGTGTTTTTCGACCGGGTTTGCGAGCAAATAGATTCAGACCGCGCTATTACGGATGATTTCAACGGGGCCCGGCTCATTACCTCTCATCTTATCCAGGCAGGCTGCAAACGTATACTTCACCTGGGAACACAACCCAGCCTGCATATCGGACAAGAAAGACTGCAGGGATACTTGCAGGCACTGCAAGATTCGGGCATTGCTCATCAACCGGATTTAATCATTAAGTGCGACACCCCAGAGCAGGTAGAACAACACCGTGATGAAATCGAGGCCCTTGCCGATAACATTGATGGCGTATTTGCCGTAAATGATTCCACTGCTATTGCTGTAATGCAATTGCTCAAACGAATGGGAAAAAACATACCCGACGATATCGCCATTGCCGGCTTTGGTGACGACCCGGTTGCCAACATGGTGGATCCTACTCTTACTACCCTTGAACAACAAGGCTACCAGATGGGTCAGGAGGCAATGAATCTTTTGCTTAACCGATTAACCAATGCTGAATCTGAGCCCCCATCCCAGATCAGGGTATTTCAACCCGAACTAAAAATCAGAAACTCCACATTACGAAAGGGCCAGAAGTAAAACCAGTTTCCTAATACAAAACCATCGATTTGGAATAACCTTTTTAACAATTACAGATTTTTCCTCTGGTTGAAAGATATGCTGCCACAGCATACAAATTATACGCTCTAACCGGACAAAGAATTTTTCACTAAAAACCCCTGCACAAAGGTTTTACTTAAAATAGTGTTTTGATTTTTTCCTGATAAAATATTACCTTACATTTGTATTCGGACAATCTGATTTCCCGCGCTAAAAACACCCACATGAAACAAAGCCTTAAAACAACCGGCTGGTACTGGGTGCTGATCTTTTCTATGTGCATTTCAACACTCAATGCACAAATCAGCACATTGGAGGTTCCTTACAGTCTTGTGCATGAACTGGATTTGCGAAGCATTCCATCCCTGGCATTTCCATTTACGGAAAAAATGATCGACCATGAAGCAGCTGGCCAGACCTATCCGATGTACGCAGGAACTTCCATTCCTGTGGATATTCGTTTTGCAGACAAAGCTTCTGCAACTGTACTGGAGGATGGCTCTACCCTTTGGAGGTTAAGAATTGAAGCACAGGGAGCTCCCCTGATGGGTTTGGTTTTCAGGGATTTTGTCATCCGTGGCAACGACAAACTATTTATTTATGATGATTCGGGCCAACACCATATTGGGGCTTTTACCCGTTCAAACAATCATGAATCCGGGATCTTTTCAACCCATATTCTTCCTGTTTCGGCACTCATCATTGAATATCATGCCACTGACCCTGGAGCGCCCCGCGTTCCTACCTTTAGTATAGAAGAAATCGTTTATATTCTCCATCCTCCCATGCTTCTTGATGATACCACCCCAAACAAATCTTCGGGAGAATGCAATGTTAATGTGAATTGCCCTGAAGGCAGGGTGTGGCAAAAACAAAAACGTGGGGTTGCACGTATCCTTCTCCGGTCAGGAAATAGCTGGTTTAACTGTACAGGTACCCTGATCAACAATACCTCCAATGATGGCACCCCTTACTTTCTTACCTCAGATCATTGTGGCACCAATGCCAGCGACGACGATCTGCAGGCATGGCAGTTTTATTTCAATTATGAACATGAGTCGTGCAGTTCATCGGGCATTGCCCCTCAAAACCAAATGCTTTCGGGTGCCACGGTAGTTGCGAAAGGGGGTCTTACAGACGGAACGGATTTTAAGCTTCTGCAGTTGAATAATACCCCACCTGCAAGCTATAATCCATATTACAATGGCTGGACGCGTTCAGCCAGAGATCCCGAGGCAGGTGCGAGTATTCATCACCCTTCAGGCGATGCAAAAAAAATATCTACCTACACCATTCCCCTCACTTCAGCAACTTTCCCCAATGGTATGAATTCAGGTTTCTGGCGGGTGGTATGGGAAGAAACGGAATCTGGCCATGGAGTTACAGAAGGAGGTTCTTCCGGCTCACCCCTGTTCAACCAGTATGGATTGGTAACCGGCACCCTTACGGGTGGAGGAGCATCCTGCAGCTCACCACTACTACCCGATTACTATGGAAAGTTTTACATGCATTGGCAATCCAATGGTGAAACGGATGATAAAAGACTTAGCCCCTGGCTGGACCCTGAAAACGAAGATATTGAAAGCCTCTTTGGCTACGACCCCCTCCTATCTACCAATTTTGTTATTGTAGAGATCAATCCTGCCCTGTCGGGAATGGTTATGGGTGCTGGCTATTATGCCGAAAACGAAAACGTGGAACTTGTCGCTGAAGCCAATGAAGGATTTACATTTACAGCCTGGACAAACCTCGACGGACAGGTAATTTCTGATCAACAGCAATTTGAGTTTCTCATGCCTCAAAGCGAGATCGTACTTATTGCCAATTTCTCAGCTACAACAAACAATGTGGATCCGGGTACTGAAAGTCCAATTGTTGAAGTGTATCCTAACCCTGCCATTTCACAGGTTAGCATTACAATTCATCCGCCGACAGAAAAAACTCTTATTCATGTGGTAAATATTACCGGTCAAATCGTAATGGAACCCATTGCATACACAACGGGCGATCATCCCGGAAAAAAAATCAGTTTGAACGGGCTAACTCCGGGTGTATATTTCCTTTTGATAGAATCAGATAAAATTGCAACCACTCATAAACTAATTATTAATCCACAAAAATAGGATCACAACAATCGATCGCTAAGTTTCTTAACATCAGTATTTGTGGCCAAAAGAAAAAATTAAAGGCTCATTTGAAAAGAGGTTTTCACTTATTTTTAATTACTTTTGGGAGCTTTTTTCACCTCTTGTTGGGGGTTTATAAACAACGCGGGCTAACACAATAGCCCAAATAAACGCAAGTTAGAAACAAAATTTATAGGATATGTCGATTAAGCAAAAGACATTGGAGCTCAAAAAAAGGATGCAGGGTGCCCAACTTGGTGGCGGCATCAAGGCCATTGAAAAACAACAGTCAATGGGTAAGATGACTGCCAGGGAAAGGATCATAGCACTTTTGGATCCCAATTCATTCCACGAATACGACTTGTTTGTAGAACATGCCGCCAGGGATTTTGACATGGACAAGAAGCAGCTTCCGGGCGATGGAGTAATTACCGGAACAGGTACTATCAGTGGTTTTCCTGTATGCATCTACGCACAGGACTTCACCGTTGCCGGAGGATCCTTGGGTATCATGCATGCCAAGAAAATATCCAAGATCATGGATCATGCTATGAATCTTAAAATTCCCATCATCGGTATCAACGACTCAGGTGGTGCACGCATCCAGGAAGGAGTAAACTCACTGGCCGGTTATGGAGAGATTTTTTACCGCAACACCCAGGCTTCAGGTGTTATCCCACAGATATCAGTAATATTGGGCCCATGTGCCGGTGGTGCAGTATATTCACCCGCTCTTACCGACTTTGTTTTTGTTGTAGACAAGATTTCCAAAATGTTTATTACCGGCCCCGAGGTTATAAAATCAGTTCTGGGCGAAGAAATCAGTATGGAAGAACTCGGAGGAGCCCGCGTACATTCCGAAATTACAGGAAATGCCCACTTCTTTGCAGAAAGCGAGCAGGAATGCCTTCAGCAAATCAAAAAACTGGTAACCTATATCCCCTGGAACAACTCCAAAAAAGCAGATGCTTTCCCCAAGAAGGCACCCAAAACCAGGCAATTTAAAATAGACAATATTATTCCCACCGACCCCAGGGAACCTTATGATGTGCGCGATGTGATAAGGGCCATCAGTGACGACAGCGACTTTTTTGAAGTTCAGGAACTATTCGCCGCCAATATGGTGGTAGGGTTTGGACGCATCAACGGGGAAACTGTAGGTTTTGTAGCCAATCAGCCCATGGTACTTGCCGGAGTACTTGATGTAGACTCATCAGACAAGGCAGCACGATTCATCAGATTCTGCAACGCCTTCAATGTACCCCTGGTAACCTTGGTTGACCTGCCCGGCTACCTGCCAGGAATAGACCAGGAACATGCCGGTGTAATCAGGCATGGTGCCAAAATTCTTTATAGTTATTCTGAAGCTACGGTACCCAAAATAACCATCATCCTGCGTAAAGCTTATGGTGGTGGGTATATTGCCATGTGTTCACGCCACCTCAGAGCCGATTTTGTCTTTGCCTGGCCCACGGCAGAAATTGCTGTTATGGGGCCCGAAGGTGCAGCAAATATTATTTTCAGAAATGAGATCAAGAACGCAGAAGACCCTGATAAAGTAAGAAAGGAAAAAGTAGAAGAATACAAGAAGAAGTTTGCAAATCCATACGTGGCTGCTGCTCATGGGTATATCGATGCAGTTATTGAACCTGCCGATACCCGAAGATTTGTGGTACATGCACTGGAAGTTTCAAACCAGAAATCAGAATTAACTCCCAAGAAAAAGCATGGAATTCCACCATTCTGATCCAGGAGCCCATTTCAATTGAAACTCGTGCAACAAACTGAAATACGATGACTAACAACACTTCTCAAGATAACAACCCAATTAACGTGAATGACTTCACAGAATTTGTGGTGGATGATGCGATCTACAAAACTACGCTCAATAAAATGCACCGGATGCGTAAACCATACGAACCGGAAAATCCGATGCATCTCAAATCTTTTATGCCGGGAAATATTCCTGAGGTTTTTGTAAAGAAAGGTGATGCTGTGAAGGCTGGAGACTGCCTGCTGATCCTGGAAGCCATGAAAATGAAAAATCAGATCCTGGCTCCTATTGATGCAAAGGTAAAAGCCATACATGTAAAAGTAGGAGATACGGTACCCAAGAATTTTGTACTCATTGAGCTTAAGGAATAACAAAAAAGGTATTACATACAACCAGGCGTGTTAATTCAGTGTTTCTTGCGGCCGGAATATTCCTATACAATGGTATCATTCCGGCTGCTTATTTTCAATCCCTTCAAATGAAGCTATACTATGAAACTCGTTTTTGCAACCCACAACGATCACAAATTACAAGAGGTCAGGCACATGCTACCCCGCAACATGAACATCCTGGGGCTTAAGGAAATTGGTTGTACCGAAGAGATTCCTGAAACGCAACCCACCCTCGAAGGCAATGCATTGGACAAAGCCCGTTTTGTAAAAAGTAACTATTGCTACAATTGCTTTTCTGACGACACGGGCCTTGAGATAGATGCACTTGAGGGACGTCCCGGGGTTTATTCTGCCCGCTATGCAGGCCATCAAAAAGACAGCGGGGCCAATATGAGGAAAGTTCTTGAAGAACTCCGGGGAGTTACCCATCGTAAGGCCCGCTTCAGGACCGTAATTGCATTGATCATAAATAATGAAGAGCTTTTGTTTGAAGGAATTGCTGAAGGAGAAATCATTGAAAAACCGAGGGGAGAGGAAGGCTTTGGTTATGACCCAATATTTGTACCCGCAGGGTATGATCAAACATTTGCTGAAATGAGCCACGAACTTAAAAACCGTATCAGCCATCGGTACAAGGCCTTCAACATGCTTGCAGAGTATATGATGGCACAAAATTATTTTTAACCCGTTTTACTACTTTTCATTGCCTCTTCAATCACATCAGTAAATAACTCCTGCAGGCTGATACCAATATATTCAGCCTGTTGAGGCACAATACTGCGTTCTGACATGCCTGGCGTTATATTGGCTTCAAGGAAAAACAACTTGTCTTGCTTAAGAATAAAATCAAGCCGGCACACCCCCCTTAGCTCAAATTTCTTATACAGGAAAGCGGTTGCTTCCTGCACCCGACGGGTTGCTTCAGGCGACACCCGTGCAGGAGTGATTTCATCGGCAGCACCTTTGGTATATTTGGCTTTGTAGTCAAAAAACTTTGCCTCTGTTTTGCTAACGATCTCGGTTACGGGCAATACAAATATTTCACCCTGGCGCCGGTATACCCCACATGTGAGCTCAATCCCCTCGATAAATTCTTCCACAAAAGCCTCATCATCGTGTTCAAGACAACTTTGTATGGCAGGCATTAACTCAGAAACATCCTTGACAAAAGTGGTACCAAGACTGGAACCGCCTTTATTGGGTTTTACAAATACCGGCAGATTTACCTTTTCCAGGATATGCTCAGCAGTAATAGGGCTGCCGACAGCAAACTTTGCTGAACGCGCTACTGTCATACCCCAATGGGCAGCAAGGGCATTGCAAAAATGTTTATTGAAAGTAATTGAGCAGGCAAGCTGCCCTGAGGTGGTATAAGGTATTCCCATCATATCGAGATAACCCTGCAGTTTCCCGTCTTCTCCAGGTGTGCCATGTATGGTAATAAGTGCGCAATCAAAATGAATCTTTTCTCCTTTGTGCAACACAGAAAAATCATCTTTGTCCACCGGTCTCTCACTACCTTCTTCATCGCGGTAAATCCATTCCTTTCCTTTTACCATCAGCAGAAAAACATTGTATAGCCGCGCGTCGATATTTTTACGGATTACCTCAGCACTGTTTACGGATATAATATATTCACCGGAGTCGCCTCCTGCCACCAGGGCAATATTCTTTTTCATACTCTGGAGTGTTTTTCCTGTTTTGTTACTGATTTAATGTTTTTATTATTGCCGCCCGGAAACTGATATTTCCTCGTAACACGAAAAGCTTTTAAATTCAGCCATCACAAACCAGCCCGGCATTCTACACAATAAAAACTCAACGGCAAAGTTACTTTAGTTAGTCATAATTCAAAGCAGGGCCATGTAAAAATACCCTGCTGCCTTAAAACTTAAGTAAAGGCAACAGACAATGGTCATCAATTAATTATTAATTTTGGGCTTTAAAACCATCCCAGATGAAGCTTATTTCTTTTTTAAAAAGCAAAACTTTCCGAAACCATTTTTTACTTGCCCTTGCCCTGGGGATTGCCCTGTTGTGGTTTTCATTAAAGGCACTTGATATTTATACAAGACATGATCGTACAATAGAGGTTCCCAACCTGGATGGTATTGACCAGGAGCAGGCCGAAGAGATCCTGAGGGATATGAACCTGAGACCTGTGGTAAATGATTCCATTTTTGATACTTCACGGGAAAAAGGATCGGTGGCATCACAAAATCCTGCACCTGGGGTAGAAGTAAAGAGAAACCGTACCATCTATCTTACTACGGTAGCCATCTTACCAGAAATGGTAGCCATGCCCGATCTTACTGATTTATCGTTTCGGCAGGCCCAGTCGCTGTTGTATACCTATGGCCTTAAAGTTGGCAACCTGGAATATGTTCCCAGCATTGCCCGAAATGCAGTACTGGAGCAGAAATACAACCAGGGAGCAATACAACCGGGGACTCCGGTAGAGAAAGGAACAGCCATAGACCTTGTATTGGGTACGGGCGAAGGAAGCCAGTATACCAATGTGCCCCTTGTGATCGGGAAAACCCGTGAAGAGGCAATCATGCTCATCAACAGTTCTTCGCTAAACATCGGCCAGGAGGTATTTATGGGTGAAAGCACAGATAGCCTGAGGGTATATCGCCAATCACCCAATGTTCTTAACCGGCCCCATCAATTGGCCATGGGAAGTACGGTAGATCTTTATTACAGATCGGCAGAGGAATTCGATTTTGAAGAATACACCCAGGAATTGCTTAGCGTACCCAATCCAGACCTTACAGGGAAATCACCCCTTGAAGTGGTGGAAATCCTTGAGGGATCGCTCCTGGTAATAGGTGAAGAAGTTTTTGAAGAGAATGCCACAACGCAAAATGCAAGGGTTTACAGGCAGGAGCCCAACCCCGAAGAGCAGGCCACAATCCTTAGGGGAACTGAGATAAATATATGGTATAGGCCCGAAGAATAAAAACGATCGGGGAAACATCGAATATTTACTGATACCTGCACATCATCAAACAATAATGTAAGAATAAAAAGGTTTTTATAGAACAATATCCGTTTCATTATTGCAACAGATCATGACACAAAAGCTTATTCTTGTTTATTTTATTTTAATTGTTGCATTGGGCCAGGCTATTGGCCAGGAAATTTTGCAGCCTTTACAAATAAATCTACAAAAAAACGCATACAGGGATAGTAATTCTATAAAAACTGAGCCAGTCTTACCCTTGATGCTTCCCTTCCGCGAAGACTTCTCCTACAAAGGGCCTTTCCCCGATCCAATGCTCTGGACCGACAGCTTTGCCCTTGTCAACCAAAGTTATGCCATCCATCCAAAAACAATAGGTACTGCCACCTTCGATGCTATGGATCAAAATGGTGAGATCTATGAGGAAGCAGAAAACAACAGTTACCAGTTTTCGGCCGATTTTCTTACGTCTCACCCCATCAGGCTCGACTCTGTTTTTGAAGATCAGCCCCGTAAGCTAAACCCTGCTGACAGTATACTCCTAACATTCTATTACCAGCCCCAGGGTATAGGGAGTGCCCCCCGCGACAGGGATTCTCTCGTGGTAGAGTTTTTGCATACCCCGGGATATTGGACCGACGACCCCGACAATCCCGGAGAGGAGATATGGATCGATGACCTGTGGGTAAGCGTTTGGAGAGCCACCGGAGAAACACTGGAGGAGTTTTTACTCAACAATGACAGTGTATTTTTCAAACGGGCAGCCATTATGATTGAAGACGAAACCTATTTGAGGGATGACTTTCAGTTTCGTTTTCGCAATTATGCCAGCTTTCCCTTATCGAAAACACCCGACAATTTTGGTGGAAACATAAGCATCTGGAACGTAGATTACATCATGCTCGACCATGACCGCTCCATTACCGACGACTTTTATTATGATATTGCTTTTGCAGCACCTGCTCAGTCCATTCTAAAGGATCTGAGGGCTATGCCCTGGGCGCATTACATCGTTGATCCACAGGCAAGGCACAAAAGCTCATTTGACGTAGCCATTACCAACCTCGACAATTTCATCTACAATTACAGCTACCGGTATTATACCACCGACGAAAACAATTCTGTAATCCGCAACTACTCGGGCGGAACATGGAATATAGCTCCCTTTTCCCAACAAGGCTACCAGAGCTATCAGCCACACGCCAATCCTCCGTTGGTAGCCAACCCTTTGGGAACCCTTAGCCCCGCATCATACCGAAACTTCAGGATCTATCATGTACTGAGGGAAGGAAATACGGGTGATGAATGGATCCGTAATGATACGATCTATTTCAACCAGGTGTTTGACAACTACTTTGCCTATGATGACGGCATCCCGGAAAACGGTTATGGATTGGTAGGATTCAATGCCAGTGGAGCCGTTCGTTTCATCCTGGGAAAAACGGATACCCTCGATGCTGTGGAATTTTATTTCAACCCAACTCTAAACAATCAGAATCAAAGTCTTTTCCGGTTAATGGTATGGAAGAATCTTGATCCTGAAGAGGTACTTTACATGTCAGACCCGGTAGATGTTGAATTTGCATCGCAACTCCATGAGTTTGTAAGCTATCCACTTGAAGAACCTATTGAAGTTTCAGACACTATCTATGTGGGCTGGCAGCAAATGAATGACGAATTTCTGAATATTGGCTTTGATGCTACCGGTAATGCTTCACAACATATTTTTTACAATTCCTTTGGCCAATGGCTTCCTTCCATTTACAATGGTGCACTGATGATCCGGCCCATATTTGGCCCGGAGATGGCAACAGGCTGGGAAGAGGTTACTATAAAGGAAACCCTTACCCTTTACCCCAATCCGGTTCAGCACAACACACTGAATATCGGCCTGCCCGATACCTTACCAGAAGAATATGAGGTTCATATTTTTGACATTACCGGAAAGCTTATAGCAGTATTTCATCGACAGCCGCGCCTTGATGTATCAGGGCTTCCCAATGGATTATACTTTCTGAGAGTTACTACCCCAAAAGGCAACCTTTTTGAGGCCGAACGATTTATTATTGCCAGATAGCTTTTGTTTTATGACCGACTTTATCAATACCCCTGAAGAAGAAAAGAACGAACAGGAAGAACAGGAACTTTATGAGCATTACCGTTTTGTTGCTGACAAGGGACAGGGGATGCTGCGCATTGATAAATTTCTGATGGCGCGGCTTGAATCGACCAGCCGCAACAAGATACAAAACGCTGCCAGGGCAGGAAATATCCTGGTGAATGACAAAGTGGTAAAATCCAACTATAAGGTTAAGCCACGCGATGTTATCAGTATAGTGCTTGCTTTCCCCCCCAGGGAAATTGAGCTTATTCCCGAAAATATCCCCATCAATATCGTTTATGAAGACGATGACATCCTCCTGGTGAATAAAGAGGCAGGGATGGTAGTGCATCCGGGTTACGGCAATTACACCGGTACACTGGTCAATGCACTGGTATATCACTTCAGGGATTTACCCATGCAAAACAATGAATCGGTAAAACCGGGGCTGGTTCACCGGATAGACAAAAACACTTCAGGAATACTACTCATTGCCAAAAACGAGCTTGCACAAACCCGGTTGGCAAAAATGTTCTTCGATCGAAGGATTGATCGTTTGTACCATGCCCTTGTATGGGGAGATATTAAGCAAGAGGAAGGAACCATTGAAGGACATATTGGTAGAAGTCTGAAAAACAGGCAGGTAATGGATGTTTTTCCAGATGGGGAATATGGTAAGCCTGCCATAACACATTACAAAGTACTGGAGCGTTTTGGATACGTTACATTGGTGGAATGTAAGCTGGAAACCGGTCGTACCCACCAGATCAGGGCGCATTTCAAATACATTGGCCATCCGCTTTTCAATGACGAAACATACGGTGGGGATCGTATACTCAAAGGCACCACCTTTACCAAATACAAGCAATTTGTACAAAACTGCTTTAAGGTATGTCCCCGTCATGCATTGCATGCCAAAACCCTTGGTTTTCTGCATCCCATAACCCAAAAGCCCCTGTTCTTCGATTCGGAGCTTCCTGCAGACATGCAAAATCTCATCGGAAGGTGGAAACACTATGCCAGGCACAAGGCCTATGAAGAAGATTCCCCGGCCGGACCCGAAGATCCCACCGGAGAATCCATTCCATCCTGATCCCTACAGCCGAAGCCTGACTCCTGCCAGCACATGACGGCCTGCCTGAGGAAAATATCCATCTTCGATTGTTACCAGGCCACTATCGCCAAGCACACCTTTATAAATCCACGCATTGGTTATATAATCGGTATCAAAAATATTATTCACTGCCACACTAAGTTCCAGTTCGCGAAACAAGCTGTTCCTTATAACATAGGAAACCCTCAGATCATTTACAAAGTAAGCATCAAGCATCCTCTCGTTGCTCATTGTGTTGTCAATATACTGACTGGAAACATATTTACCCAGTAATGACACAGAAGCATTTTCAACGGGAAAAATACTAATCTTACCGCTTCCCACCACAGAAGGGGAAAAAGCAATATCGGTATCGGTATAGGTTTGAACATCTACACCCGTCCAGTTCCAGTTTTCGTCATATACATCTGAATATTCGGTGAACTCGGGTATTTTGTTGCGGCTAAAACTGATATTACCCGATAACTCGGCAAAAGAGTTGATACGCCATGCCGACTCCAGCTCAACACCCATGCGATAGCTTCTGTCAATATTGGTGCGGGTAAATCCACCCACATCATTGATCTCACCCGTAAGAATAAGCTGGTCAATGTAATCCATCAGGTAAATATTTATTCCGGCCAGGAACCCCTTGCTGTTAAATTTGTAGCCCAGCTCAAGATTGCGTAATGTTTCATGCCTGGGCCTGCTTTCAGGAGAGGATTCGGTGAAATCTCTCCTTACCGGTTCGCGGTTGCTGATACCAAAAAACAGGTAGGTCTGGTGGGCTGAAGTTATATCGTACAACATTCCTGCCTTGGGATTCCAGAAATGAAAGACGGCACGTTGGTCAAGGGGCACCACTTCATTGTTTATCATTCCCAGCCCTTCAAAATCATAGACAATATTGCGATACTGCAGATCGCCGAAGATATAAAGCCCATCGGACAGTTCATAATTAAGCTTCAGGAAGGTATTAAAATCCTGCTTGCGCGCATCATTTTCATAATAGCGATGATCCTTATTGAAATTTTTGGCCAGGCTTGCCCAAATGATCTCACCAAAATGATCACCATCATAAATATTATATCCGCCACCAAATATTCCCTGTAAACGGTCGAAACCATTGTAGTTGAGTGAATAGGTAAGTCCGTAGAAGTGGTTGTCGAGCCATCGTTGCCTGATAAGATCGGTCGTTGTAAGGACACTGTCCTGGATTACTACATTGGGCAATCCGTAGGTGCTGAAGGGCTCATTTTGACGATATTGCTCATAATATCCCCGTCCATATGTATAATGAAACGAGGTATTGCCAACCCATGAAGGATTGAACTGATGGGTAAGATGCAATTGATAATGATCCTGTTGGTAATTGTCGGTTTCGTTATCGTAAAACTGTCTCTCTCCCTGGTCATTATAAAACAAGCCTGCTGGATTGAAGGTGCGGGCAGTATCGATCACATTGCCAGGAACACCATACCAGGCCTGGTAGGTTTTTTCTTTTCCGCTGAATAAGATGGCCTTTACGGCTGTATTATTGCCATAATAACCACCGGACAAATAAAAAGAATTCAGGTCAGAAAATGACCGGTCGATGTAACCATCGGAGGTAACTCTTGAAAGGCGGCCATCAAAGCTCCAGTTATTATTCATCAGTCCGGTACCAAAACTCACTGTATTTCTGAGGGTGTTGAATGAACCTGCAGAGGTGAATAGCTCGGCATAAGGATCATCATGCAATTGGGTGGTTTGCAGGCTTACGGTAGCACCAAAAGATGCTGCTCCCTGGGTACTGGTTCCTACACCGCGTTGTATTTGAATATTTTCGGTAGAAGAAGCTATATCGGGCATGTTCACCCACCACACACCGTGTGATTCAGCATCATTTACAGGTATCCCGTTGATGGTAACATTGATACGACTGTAATCACTACCCCTGATATTCATCCATGTGTATCCTATGCCTGCTCCCGCATCGGAAGTGGTGATAAGATTTGGGGTTAGGGTGAGCAGAAATGGCAAATCCTGTCCAAGATTGTTGGAGCGTATAAATTCTTTCGACACATCAGATCGCGCTGAAGGGGTGCGGTTGTCGGCCCGCGTTGCTCTTACAACAACTTCCTGGGTAAGCACAGAGGATCTTTCCAGTTCTACTTCAATACTGGTGTCTCCCTTCATTTCTACTTCAATCACCTGTTCCTGGTAGCCCAGATAGGAAACTTCAATGGTGTAGTTTCCATTTTCCAGTCCTTTAATAGAGAACACGCCGTCGGAACTGGTGTGGGCACCTTTAAATGTACCATCAATTACAACATTGGCACCGGGCAATGCAGTACCATCAGATGCATCTCTTACTGTTCCCGTTAGGGAATGTTGTGCAAATGCAGGCACAACAAGGTAAGCTGTTACCAGCAAGGTTACAATAAATCTCATTTTTACATTAATTTTTTGGGTTCAACTTTTGGAGGCTAACAGGGGAAAAAGCCTCCGGTAAAAAGCCTGTCCCGTTCCCTTCGCCGGCATTACCCGGATCAGGTTCAATGGGTTTGATCTCAGCCCGTATATTTAGGGCACCCCTATTTGGATTTTCGATGCAAAGGTATAACCTTTTTGATAAAGACAAAATCAGATTAACACTTGTTTATAATAGTCCGCCAGGCAGGAAAAAATATTCCCCAAATTAAGGTTTCGATCAGTTTATTAGGGCGCATTTGTTTAATTTTGCTTTTTCAACCCTTGGTGCAATGAAATAACATCTGTTTTCTCAATTTATAGCCCAACAAACCATGTCGAAAAAGAACATCCTGATCATCAACGGACCCAACCTCAACCTTCTGGGTACAAGAGAAACTTCAGTGTATGGCAATACATTCTTTGAAGATTATTTCAAAAAAATTAAAGACAAATACCCCGGAATCAATTTTGAATATTTTCAAAGCAATGTGGAGGGAGAATTGATCAATAAGCTACATGAGAAGGGTTTTACAGCCGATGGCATAATACTGAATGCGGGTGGATACACCCATACCTCTGTGGCCCTTGGAGATGCAATTCTTGCCATCAATACACCAGTGGTGGAAGTGCATATCTCCAATATTTTTGCAAGGGAAGACTTCAGGCATACTTCTCTTATTGCAGCTGCCTGTGCTGGTAGCATAAGTGGGTTTGGACTGGATGGCTACAGATTGGCCATTGAGCATTTCCTGTCAGATGAAAGAATGTAATACTATCGGGTGGGTTGTATTTTCACAAAACGATCTTTCTTCAACTGAGTGAACTTTTTTCTGCCTTTGAGAAAATATTCTTTTACAATGCTGCTTTGATATATTTCACCCACAGGTTTGTAAGGAAGCTGTTTGCCCTGTCTTCGTTTCCTGCGCAGGTTGACCAACACAGACAGCAAGGCTTTGTATACAGCAATGCAATCTGCCGCATTACCGCTAAGGAGAAACTTTGCTGCAGCAATCTGGTCAAGAACCAACCTTTTGATCAGCACCGGATAAAAATTTCCTGCGGGCAGGTTCCTGGCCAGCAAAAAGAGATTATTACGGAAGTTCAGGTATGTTTTTCGGGGATTATTCTTGGGCAGGGTGCCTCCACCCACATGGTAGACTATTGAATCCGGCACACATACAATTCGCTTTCCCATTCTTTTTAGCCGCCAGCACAGATCAATCTCTTCCATATGGGCAAAAAATTCGTCATCCAGCATTCCTGCTTTCACAAAATCTTCTGCCCTGACAAACATACAAGCACCTGTGGCCCAAAATACATCTGTAACAGTATCGTATTGTCCGTGGTCCTGTTCCAGTGATTCAAAAATTCTTCCCCGACAAAAGGGGTATCCATACCTGTCGATAAATCCACCCGATGCCCCGGCATATTCGAAATACCCGGGCTGATGGTAAGAGCGTATTTTGGGCTGGCAGGCAGCAATACCGGGGGCAGATTCCATGAGTTCTATAACAGGATCAATCCATCCTTCGGTCACCTCAATATCAGAATTCAGCAATACGTAATACTCTGCGTCTATTTGCCTGATAGACCTGTTGTACCCTCCGGTATATCCAAAATTTCTTTTCAGATCAATAATGCCAATGCCAGGATAGCTATGTTCCAAAAATTCCATTGAACCGTCTGATGAACCATTATCTGCAACAAAAACTTTTGCATAACCGGGACAGTGCTGGACTACTGAGGGGAGAAATTTCTCCAGGAAAGCCTTTCCATTCCAGTTCAGGATTACAATGGCAAGTTTAAGCATATGATTCTAAGATAAATATTCCTCGGGAAAGGTAACGTCCATAAAAAAAACACACAATACCTACTTTGCGAATGAAAATTTTAACGCCCAAAGGTAGTGATTTATTGAAACGGGAAGCAAAAGACAGCTCCGACATGTTTTTCGCAAAAAGGTATCTGTCTGGCTTAATGCATGTTAATAGATTACTTTCTTTTTTTATTTTCGGTTGGAATTTTTTGTTGCGTACAAAACTTTTTTTTGTACTTTTGCCCCCGGAGAGATGGCAGAGTGGTCGATTGCGGCGGTCTTGAAAACCGTTGAGGGTAACACCTCCGGGGGTTCGAATCCCTCTCTCTCCGCCAACTGAAACAAAAAAGCCTTGCTTGTGGCAAGGCTTTTTTTGTTTATGATTTTTCGTGCAATTTCCAGTTGTTAATTTTTCACCTTACAGCATCCAAAGCCCAGGTGATTTAATTCACCAAACCCGGCATTGTATCCTATCTTCAGCAGAGGCAAAGGTGCTTTCATTTTAAAATCGAACATAAACCCTTTTACGGCTTTTTGATGAGGTGTATCCGTTTTAACCTTTACAATTTTGGGCTTAGGCTTTCCCACCAACTGGAAGCGAAGATCATTTAAACCGCTAAGTTCCTGTCCAATGCCAGCGGGGATGAACTTAACGAGATTTGCATATTTGAACATGAGGCTCTTGAAAAACGCCTTCTCAAAGTCTTTATGATCAGGTGCCATGAAGGTGCCATGGTTGTTTCCATCAGGGATAAGAATAGGCGACAGGGAAGAAAAAGCGGTAAGGCCATCGGCTTTGAAGTTGGGTTCGCCAATCAATTCTATGTTTTGTATTTTAATGGGTACTTTCCCCCTGGAATCACCGATTTTAAATTCCTGGTTCTCAAAAATAGAGATAATAAAAGGCTCAATCTCTAAAGGCGCATAAAAAGAAATGGTCATGGTTGCATCATCACCTTCTACCACCATGCGGTCATCCTGTACCTTATGCCCCTGAAATTCCACGTCAGAAAAGGTATAAAGTCTGTACTCGGCAGTAGATTCTTCAATATACTTTTTATCGGCAAGCCATTTACTAAATTCTGGATTCTGAAAGTGTAACATTTTGTGTATCCAGGTGGAGAATTCGCTTTGGTAGTTTACCGGAAAGAAAAAAGGGGCATTTCCCAAAAGCTTGAAGTCTATTTTAAAACGCATGATGAACGGGCTGTTTTATGAGTTCTAAAGAATAATGGCAAAGAGCAGTTTTGCGCCCTTAAAATTAATGAAAATTCCAACAAGATAAAATGTAAGAAAGAAAAAAGGCCATAAAAAAAAGCCATTTGCACCCAATGGTGCAAATGGCTGTACGAAATAATATTTTGTTTGAATTACCTGACAATTTCCTGGAATTCAGCCACTTCAAAGTAGCGGATAAATTCGCGGTCAATAGCGGCTTCTTCTTTCATTTCAGGATCAAGCTCTACAGCTTTGGAGAGATTCTCGAATACCATGGTATCGTTTTCTCTGCGTGCTCCAACAACAGCCTTAAGGTACGCTACATGAGCAGATTCAGGAGCACACTCAAGGTTGGTCATTGCTGCAGCATCATTGCCTGCCATCAGGTGAGCAAGAGCAACATTATAAGTACAGGTGCGACCGGCAAAAGAACTCAATGCAGCCTGGTAATCACCTTTGGGGATCATAAGAATACCTACATTATAGTTTACGCGGATGCCTTGTCCCTGGGCAGCCTCAAAATAAGACTGTGCATTTTCATAGTCTTCTTTAGCGGCAGAAACAGCACCCAGATTGTTGAGTACATGTCCGTTGTTGGGGGCCAGTTGGTTGGCTTTTTCGAGATCAGCAGCAGCAGCATCAACATCTCCCATTTCGATCAGCACATAAGCGGCATTATTGAAGCCTCTGTAGTCTTGTGGGAACAATTGCTGAGCAGATCTGTAAATAGCCAGACGGGTTTCCATATTTTCGGTAAGGGTAGCAGCATAAAGCAATTCTTTCACGTCAAGTTCTGTTGGATTAGAGGTAGAAAGAGTGGCAATCTCCTCGTCAGTTTTCTTGGGCTCGAAAGAAGTTACAACGATCTCACCACGACGCAGGGGCTTGAGAAGTTCTTCAATTTCAGCATAAATTACGGTCATATCTTTAATTCTTCTTTCCCTTTCAGCAGGTCCGAGCTGAGAGTTGATAATGTTGGCAATAGCTTGCTTATCCTGGATATCAGAAGCATTGAGAACCCTCATGAAACCTTCAAAGTCTTCACCTTTGGCAGCAACATCCATTTCAGGTCTTGCAAGGGTAGTATCCATTTCTTCTTCCAGCCTGCTGAAGAGGTCTTCTACATATTCCCGGGTGGTGCTTGCGCGATTATCAGAAAGTTTTTCGTTGTAAGCAACTTCACCTTCGGGGGAAGCCCATGCATTTACTTCAATGGATTTGATTTCCCAGCCCAGCTTCAGGAATTCCTTCAATCTCTCGATTTGTTCCTGGCTTTCGGGTTCACGGTTTAGCGGAAGTCTCCAGTTGAGATTATGCCTCATATATTCAAAGTAAATATTGGCAGAAACGGTAACCAGAGTTTCCTTCTCATATCCATGTTCAGCAAGTGACAGATCATAATTATGCTGAACTTTTTGTGATGTATTGATAACACCATCAGCTACCTTCCTTTCCGGCAGCATCACAGCATCGTCTTCACGGCCTTCGCGATAAACCTTGGCCCTGATGAACAATTCAGATTCCTGCATTCCTTCTTCAAACTCTGCTACGTCAGAAATTGTAAAAGTGGTGGGAGCATTTCTATTTGCTACTGTTCCTTCTCCTGAAGTCTTTTCTCCTCTTAGATACACTGTTGAGAGTATTTGCTCGCCCCCTTCATATACCAACACTGGGGTTATCTCAACCTTCGCACGAGGGTGATAATACTTTTCGCTTACCCGGCCAGCAACATTAACTGCTACATTGCCACCATGATTTTCAAGAGGATTCACTTCCGGTGTGTAGGTAACTCCTTCCTCGTACTCCTTGATCATCTTGTTTAATCCACAACTTCCAAAAAAGAATGCCGTAATAAGCAATACAGCTAAAAGTTTTACGTTCTTCATAGTTTTCAATTTATATTAATTAGTCTCCGTTGATTGAGTTAATTTCGCATTAGATTTGCTATTTCCGCTGATTTATGGAAGTACAAATATAGAAAAAATAACTGAACTCTAACAATATTTACGTGCATTGTCGCTCTGGGTTTCACATTTTTTGTTTATTATAAGGTGTTTTTGAATAGATTTACATTATTTATTATACGATAAGAAAAAAAGAAATTCCATTTTTCTTCAAACAACATTAAATTGATAACCTGGATTAATTTTTTAAAGTTTTTGTTGATAAAACAAAATCAGTGATTAAGCATTGTAAATGGGAAACAATTTTTACGGAAAAGCCATCCGGGCTCATGGGTAAAAAATATTTCAAAAACCTTTTGTGGAAAATAAAAATTGTTTTAAATTTGCACTCCTTTTTGAAAGGCCCGTTCGTCTAGGGGTTAGGACGCCAGGTTTTCATCCTGGTAGCAGGGGTTCGAATCCCCTACGGGCTACTAAAAAGACTTTTGAAAATCAAAAGTCTTTTTTTTATGTTTGGATTTATGTAAATTCGCTCAAAGTATATGTATATGAGCGAAAAATTACGCCCAATTTATAAAACGCAAGGGATTAAATCATGGGCACATGACGAAAGGCCAAGAGAAAAAATGCTGGCAAAATCTCCCACTGCATTAAGTGATGTAGAATTATTGGCCATACTCATTGGCTCCGGCACACAGAATGTTTCTGCTGTCGATTTGGCAAGACAAATATACTCATCAGCACACCAAAGCATTACTGAATTGTCAAGAATGAGCCTTCATGATTTGATGAAATTCAAGGGAATTGGAGAAGCAAAAGCCATAAATATTACCGCCGCACTGGAACTGGGCAGAAGGCGCAGACTGGGGGAAAGCCTGAGCCGAAAAAAGATCACTTCCAGCCGCGATGCATTTGAAGTGATGCACCCTTTGCTAAGTGACAACAATTATGAAGAATTCTGGATCATAACCCTGAACCGGGGAAATATGATCAAAAGAATGCACAAAATCAGTGAAGGAAGTGTTGCAGGTACAGTAGCTGATCCCAAAAAAATCTTCAAAGTTGCCATGGAAGACAATGCCTCAGCAATTATACTCTGTCACAACCACCCCAGCGGAAATACCTCACCCAGCAAGAAAGATCATGAGATTACCACCAAGTGCAAAAATGCGGGAATGTTTCTTGATCTTCCTGTGATCGACCACATCATTATTGCCCAGGACAACTATTTTAGTTTTGCTGATGAGGGTGCTCTGTAAAATATAGCCTATCTTTACTGCGATTTATCCTGCTTATGTTATGATCTTACTGTTTACACCGAAAATCAACAACAGGCTGCAGTATATTGCAAAAACCATCCTTCACACTATTTGTGGCTTTGATTATAAAGTAACCAACTCAGGAGAAGAGTTTCTCAATTTTAAAGGAGCCAGGATCAATTATTCCGACAAGGAAATGCCCGGACAAGCCATGAAGATCAATCCTCATGGGTTTCTCTTTGAAAAAGGGGTAAGGGATTTTGTGCCAGAAACAGGAACATACGGGGAGTATCCGGTGCTTTTCCCAAAAAGCGATCCGCAAGCATCCTGCGATCTGGGTTTTGACATATTCTCTTCCTCCTTTTACCAACTGAGCCGCTACGAGGAATACCTCCCCTATTTGGAAGACCGCCATGGCAGGTTTGAAGCAGACCAAAGTTTAGCTTATCAGAAAGGGTTTCTCGAATTACCGCTTGTAGATATTCATGCCAGCATACTCAGCAGTAAACTGCTGGAGATGTTTCCTTTTCTGGAACCACAACGACGCAGGTTTACCTTCCAGCCCACGTACGATATAGATACTGCCTATGCCCACAAAGGAAAAGGTTTGGCACGCAACACTTTGCTCTTTGCAAGAGATGTTCTAACCCTTGACTTTTCCAAGCTTTCCCAAAGGCTGAGGGTTATAACCAACCAGGAAAAAGATCCATTTGATACCTATGACTACCAGCTGCACTTACAGAAAAAATATAAGCTTAACCCGGTATACTTTTTCCTTTGCGCCCACTTTGGCCCCAAAGACAGAAATATATCCATTCATTCAAGAACCTTTCAATCCCTTGTAAAGACCATTGGCGATTATGCCAGGGCAGGCATACATCCTTCCTATGCTTCAAACTTCAAAGAGCATAAACTCCCCGAGGAAACCTCATTTCTCTCCGGGCTTCTGCATCGACCGATCCAATATAGCCGTCAGCATTTTCTCAAGATAAACTTACCCAAAACCTATCAGCAACTGCTAAAGATCAATATCCGCAACGACTTTTCTATGGGTTATGCTTCTCATACTGGTTTCAGGGCAGGTACCTGTACTCCTTTTAGCTTTTATGACCTTTCCCTGGAAACAGAAACCCGCCTGAAAATTTATCCCCTCACCCTTATGGACGGAACCCTAAAGGATTACATGAAGCTGAAACCGTCAGAAGCGCTGCAAAGGGCAAAAAAACTTGCCGATAGGGTAAAACAGGTTAATGGTACTTTTATAACCCTTTGGCACAACGATACACTAAGCGAAACAAATGATCAATGGAAAGGCTGGAGAAATGTTTACGAAGAAATCATTAAGTATACCACTGAACTCATGGAGCCCAAAGCTGTTAATTAATGAGCCATAGCAATAACATGAAAATGATCCGGTATTTAAAACATTCGGAAATAGATTTTGACAAATGGGATGATTGTATAGAGAGGTCGATCAATGGCATTATTTACCCACTAACGTATTATCTCAACCAGGTTTCTCCCCGTTGGGAAGCACTTGTATATGGCGATTACCAGGCTGTAATGCCACTTCCTGTAAAAAAGAAGCTGGCCATCAGTTACCTTGTGCAGCCACCATTTGTACAGCAAATAGGGGTATTTTCACCAGCACCTGTCAATGAAGAGCTTGTAAAGGCATTTATCTCTGCCATACCACACCACTTTCGATATGTCAATATTAAACTGAACACCTTTAATCCGCTAAGCCATCAAAAGGGCATCATCATCAGTAAAAATGTAACCTACGAACTTGATCTTATTGCCCCATATGAACAAATAATAAAGCACTACTCGCAGCAAACTTTACGGAACCTGAAAAGATCTGAAAAGGAAAAAGTATTTGTTACCGAAAATGCTGAGCCAGAGCCTGTAATGGAGAGTTTTCGCCAGAATCGGGGGAGAAAAATACCCCTTGCAGATGAAAAATGGTTTCTTACATTGAAGCATCTTGTTCATTCAGGGCTTTACCGTGGAAATGCCAAAGTATACAGCGCCTATGATGCACACAATACATTCTGTGCCGGAGTAATCTTTTTTGCCAGCCACAATAAAGTGATACTGATTTTTTCCGGAAGCACCCCCCAAGCAAGGAAAAATGGAGCAATGACAGCAATTATCGACAGATTTATAAGAGATCATGCCGGTAAAAACCTGATCCTTGATTTTGAAGGATCCAATCAAATGAACCTTGCAAGGTTTTATGCTGGATTTGGTTCAAAAGAATGTGTATTTTTACAAGTTGAAATCTATAACTTTCCACTATTGTTGAAACCAATTGCCGGTTTGTATTTTACACTCAGAAAACAACTTGCCGGTTACTGACCTCACAAAACCCTGAAACTTTTATGGTACACAATCTAGGAAACCAAAACTCACTGCTCAATCAATACATTGCTGAGGCGAGAGATGTTGAGATCCAGAAGGACAGTATGCGCTTCAGAAAAAACATGGAACGGCTGGGAGAGATATTCGCCTATGAAATCAGCAAGCACTTGCCATGGAAAGAGCAACAGATAATTACATCGCTGGGGGAAGCTCAATGCAGGGTATTGAAAGAGCAACCTGTAATTGCCACGATATTGCGGGCAGGCCTTCCCATGCATAATGGGATATTGAATTTTTTCGACAAGGCCGAGAATGCTTTTATTTCGGCTTACCGCAAGCATCATAAAAACGGCAGCTTTACCATCCAGGTTGAATATGCTTCCTGCCCGAATATTGACCAAAAGATACTGATCCTGTCAGACCCCATGCTGGCCACAGGCGGATCGATGGTACTAACCTACAAAGAGCTGCTCTCTAAGGGAACCCCGGCCCATACCCACCTTGTATCTATTTTGGCCAGCGTAGAAGGGGTAAACTATATCAAGAAACATATTCCTGCCTCCAATTTCACCCTATGGGTGGGAGCCATTGATGATGAGCTTACAGCCAAAGCATATATAGTTCCCGGGCTGGGTGATGCCGGCGACCTTGCATACGGTAGTAAACTTTGACCCCTTATGAAGCGACAAGTTGTAACTGTAACAACCGAAAACCTGAAAATATCCCTGGGTTCGATACGCAGTCATATGCTGCGTACCTTTCTCACCATACTCATTATTGCGTTCGGCATCATGGCAATTGTGGGTATTTTAACGGCCATAGACTCTATCAAGGCTTCCATCACATCGAGCTTTTCCAGCCTCGGTGCCAATAGTTTTTCCATTCGCAACCGCGAAATGCGTGTTATGGGTGGTGGCAGACCAGAAACATTCCCCCGTATTACTTTTGAACAAGCCATGAGATTCAGGGATTTGTTCACCTTTCCGGCCAGTGTATCGGTATCGGTGTGGGGAACCAGCACGGCAACAGCCAGGTTTGGATCTGAGGAAACCAATCCTAATATCTCAGTAACAGGATCTGATGATAATTTTCTGATCACTTCGGGCAATGAACTGGACAGGGGGAGGAATTTTTCTGTTCATGAGCTTGAAACGGGAGCTAACGTGGTGATTGTTGGCTCTCAAATTGTTAGTACACTGTTTGTAAACAACCAAAATCCCCTTGGCAAGTTTATCTCTATCAACAACATTCGCTATCAGGTTATTGGCGTTCTTAAAGAAAGAGGCGTCAGTTTTGGGTTTAGTGATGACCAGAAGTGCATCATCCCGGTGGTATCGGCCAGGCAAGATTTCTCAAACCCCAACATGAACTATACCATCAATGTAAGCACCCTCAATATTGCCGACCTGGAAACGGCCGTTAGTGAAGCAACAGGTATTTTCAGGATCGTAAGAGGCCTTCGACCGGGAGAAGATAACAATTTTGACATCAGGAAAAGTGACAGTATTGCCCAGATGCTGATCGAAAACATAGGACTTGTAACCCGTGCTGCAACGGTAATCGGAATTATTACACTGATTGGAGCTGCCATCGGACTCATGAACATCATGCTCGTGTCAGTAACTGAGCGAACCAGGGAAATTGGAATCAGGAAAGCCCTGGGAGCTACCCGTAAAACCATAAAACAACAGTTCCTGGCAGAAGCTGTTATGATTTGCCAATTGGGAGGCATTGTGGGCATTGTTTTCGGGATTCTCGTAGGTAATGTCATGTCTGCACTTATTGGCAATCCATTTATTGTTCCCTGGGTTTGGATCCTTACAGGAGTGGCCGTTTGCTTCGTAGTAGGTCTTATTGCGGGTTACTATCCTGCTGCCAAAGCCTCAAAACTTGATCCGATAGAATCCCTACGTTATGAGTGAAGCCATTTTGTTGTATAGGAAGCACCCTATTGTATTCTAACTGAATTATTTTCATGCTTTATTATATTTTTTACTAAATTTGTCTGTAGATTAATTCTATTAGAGAAGGATATTTAAAGTTTTTATCAAAATGGACAAAATCAAGGTACTTGTTGTCGACGATCATGATCTCATTGTATTAGCCGCCCGGCAAATATTTTCGAAAGTCCCCGACATAAAAATGGTAGGCGTTGCAAGTGATGGAGAAGAAGCTTACCAGAAAATTAAGGAGCTTAAGCCTGATGTTGTGATCCTGGATGTTATCCTTCCTGGCATGGATGGTATAGAACTTACCCGCAAGGTTATTGCCGAACAACCCACTACCAAAATTGTGCTCCACTCCTCCTCTGTAAGCGAAGATATGATTGTAACAGGATTTGAAGCAGGTGCCATGGCCTATGTCCCTAAGAATTTCAAACCAGGCCAGCTTATTGAGGCCATCCACACAGTAGTAAAAGGCGAACACTACAGCAAAGGCTTTGTTTCTGAGATCCTCATCGAAAACTTCCTGAAAAGCAAAACCAAAAAAGACGGCCAGAGCAGCAAACTTACCGACCGTGAAACAGAGATCCTGCAAGCCATCACCAAAGGAATGACCAACCAGCAACTGGCCGACAATCTTCATA
>CAYVQC010000005.1:0-4550 GCA_964453995.1 uncultured Bacteroidales bacterium
AGATGGGTCTGACAATGTAGCAGCTGCCAGCCAGCAGGTTTCTTCAACAGCTCAGCAGATCAGTGAAGGAGGTACCGAGCAGGCATCATCAGTAGAGCAGGTAAGTTCTTCTATGGAGCAAATGGTGGCCAATATTAGTCAGAATACAGAGAATGCCCAGGAAACGGAAAGAATAGCAAAAAGTGTTTCTGCTGCCGTCAGGGAAGTGAATGTTGCTTCGCAGGAAAGCCTGCAATCAGCAAAAACCATTGCGCAAAAAATTTCTATTATTACCGAGATATCCAGACAAACCAACATACTGGCTCTGAATGCTGCTGTGGAGGCAGCAAGAGCTGGTGAACACGGGAAGGGGTTTGCTGTGGTGGCTGCCGAAGTAAGAAAACTGGCTGAAACCAGCAAAGCCGCCGCTGATCAGATCAATGAACTCGCCATGAAAACCGTGAATGTGACTGAGAACACAGGAAAAATGATGAACGACCTCATGCCGGAGCTGGAGAAAACAACCCAGCTGATCAGTGAAGTTACTGCGGCAAGCCTGGAGCAAAACTCCGGTGCAGAGCAGGTCAATACTGCTATTCTTCAACTCAACCAGATCACACAGCAAAATGCTGCCTCCAGCGAAGAAATGGCGGCATCAAGTGAGCAACTCGCCAGGCAGGCTGAATATCTACAGCAAGTGGTGGCTTATTTCAGGTTAGACAACAGCAATAAACGGGTTAAGTCCATGGGTGTGCAAAACAACGGAAACCATACTAATGGAGCCAAAGTATGGCACCTTGCTGAAACCAGTGCTCTCCGCAATGGAACAATGAAAGGGATAAAGCTTGATATGGGGGATCAGATCGACTCAGGGTATGAGAAATTCTAAACCCCGTCTCAGCAGCTGTCCTGACAAAGAAAAATGTTAGGACAGCTGTTGTTTCAATACACCATGAGGAGGCTATCTCAGAAGTGTTTACGAGTCGTTGAGCAGTACGGTAAGTTACTGTACTACCTGTCGAAAAGACTTCTGGATATCATCAAGATATTCGCTTTGACAAGCATAGCGTACAGGTTAATTCCGGGTTTTGATAAGGCCTCCTTTAATTTTTTTTTACCTTATTCCCTTTCTAATGTAATCTCACGGTCCATTGAGGTTAGCACCATTTTGTTCTCAGTGAGCTCCATAATATCCATCATCCCGGCCAAGGAAACCCCTCCCATGCCACCGATTTTTGAAGTAGAAACGAATAATTGGCCTTCGTTGAGGGTCCATTTCGAATCAAATCCATACCACTTGCAGTTGTCCGGTGCTTTACCGGTAAGGGTGTACACCCTGGTGCCATCGCCCAGTGGTTCAGCATCTTCACTGGTGAAATGCCATACAGTTTGCTTGTCGCACTCTGTTAGCTCAACCTTGACATCGTTGTCAGTAAAGTTGGTAAGATTCCATTCACCAATGATCTGACTTTTTTTGTCTTCTCCTGTACAAGAAACAATAAAGAGAATTACAATGTAAATAATAATTCCTGTTTTTTTCATTTCGTAAAAATTTAAATTGTGAAAGATAAAGGGACTATTGTTTTGGCCTGAAGGATATTTTAATTAAAAGAAAGGGGTAGCTCAATTTCGAAGCATACCCCATTTTTAGTATTTCGCACCGATAGTTTTCCATTCATATTTTTTTCTACAATGGTTTTGGCAATAAACAGCCCAAGGCCAGTTCCCTGCCCCTCGGGTTTAGTAGAGTAATAAGGATCAAAAATGTTTTCCATTTCTTCATTGGCTATAGGCTTACCATTGTTGTATATGCGTACAGAGGCATACTGTTCATTGGTGGATGACTCAAAATGGATTGTTTTCGGGCCTGACTCCTTGCCTGCCAGGGCGTCCATGGCATTGGTAACAATATTGATCAGGGTTTGCATCAGTTCATTGGGATAACCTTCCACCAGGATCTCACCATTCTTTTTAAATGTATAGTCAATATTACCTGCTTTCATGCCAGGCAGCGTAAAATTAAGACATTGATCTATGGTATGGTTGATGTTGAAAATACTGGGTTGTTTATTGGGTTTGAAGAAATTACGGAAATCATCAATGGTTTGTGACATGCTTTGAACCACTTTGTTGATCTGGTCGTAGGAATTCTGCAGGTATGCATCATTCAGTTCACCATGTTTTTGTGCTTCGAGCATGTCAAAGATAATCAGGTTGATGGTGTTGAGTGGTTGTCGCCATTGGTGTGCAATATTGCCAATCATTTCACCCATAGCTGCCTGTCGCGATTGCAAGGCTATCATCCTGTCTTTTTCGCGGTTTGCTTCCACCTCTTCTCTGATCCTAATTTCCAGTGAACGGTTGAGTTCTTCTAACGCCAGGCTTTTTTCCTCCAGCTGGCTATATAGATTGCGGAGTTTTTCTTCATTGTATTTCCGTTCTGTAATATCTCTTGAAATTAATATGATGGAGTACGGTTTGTTGTCTTTCCCCAAAAGGAGTGAGGCATTTACTTCCTGATAAATTTCCGTACCATCCTGTTTCATTATTCTGAACTCCTGTTTGTCATGAAGTTTTTCCCCGGCTATTAGACTTGCAATTGTTTTCTTAGCTTTCTCAATTTCTTCAGGGGGTATCAGGTCGAAAACAATTTTTCCAATGAGTTTTTCCGGATGGTTTATGCCAAGCATTATCGCCGATTTCTCTGATGCAAAAGTAATTTTACCATCAAGATCGATCACTGAAATTCCATCAGGGGAGGTTGTTATGATCCGTCTGAGTCTTTCCTCGCGTTCAGCCAAAAGATTGCCTTCATGGATTTTATTTGTAATGTCAACTGTGTATTCTATTACCTGCAATACTTTCTCTTTTTTTTCGTCATAAACCGGGAAAGCATTCACTTCTACTATCCTGGTTTCACCCGTTTGGTCTTTATGAATATGTTGGGCTGTTACTGGTTTGTTGGTTTTTTTTGCAATTAAGAGAGGGCAGGGGTGGTCGCCATCGTTGCAGGGCCGGGTAAAGTGATGTGATAACTCATAGCATTTCCTGTCGCTAAGGTCTTGTTTCTCGGGCAGGCCATGTTGTTGGTAAAAGGCTTTGTTGGCCATCAGAATCTCGAAAGATTCTGCGTCAACAACCGTGAAAGGATGGGGAAAAGAATTGGTTACCAGCTTGAGAAAGTCTGATTGTTTTATGAGCTTTTCATTGATACGGGTCAGCATTCTTTCTCTTTGCATCAACAAACGATTCTGGTTATCAATTTTGAAGATGTAGTTGTAGTTGAGATAGCGAAAGAAAAAAATGCCGGCAAAACCGATAAAAAAAGTAAAAAAGTGCAAAGCACCTTTTGTAAACCAATGATGGAACCAATGAAGATGATGAGGATCGAATAAAACAAATATGACAACAAAAGCTGCCCAGAGAATTATCAGCAACCATGTAAGCTTAGAGGTAATTATCTTTTTGAAAATCTCCTTTTGTATAATGATGATACTCATATTTTGTACACGATCTGTTGTTTATAAAGTAGGAGATTTGGTATTGTCTATAGCTTAAAACTGCCAACCAATCACCAAATAGTTATGACAAAGGTAAAACTATTTCGAATTCCACGCCTTCTTCAGTATTTTTTACTTTTAATTCGCCGTTCATATTTTGCCTGATAATGGTACGTGCAAGGTACAGACCGATTCCGGTTCCTTTTGAGTGATCTTTGGTGGTGAAATAGGGTTCAAAAATTCTCTCCATGATATTATCCGGTATAGTGTCACCATTGTTGCGAAAAAACAGATGGACCTTATGGTCTGTTATCTGTGAACTGATCTCTATGAAAGGTTCCCGGGTTTGACTTTCGATTAGAGCCTCACGGGCGTTGTTGACAATATTAATAACTACCTGCGAGAATTCATTGGGATAACCGGTAACCATAATGCCCGGGGTTAACTCATTACGAAGAGTTATTCCGGCTACCTCAATGGTTGCCAGAATGAAGGAAAGTGCTGTTTGGGTTTGTTCTTTTACATCGAAACTTGTTGTGGATTTTATGGGTTTAAAAAAGTTTCTGAAATCATCAATGGTTTGGGTCATATGTTTAATGACATTTTTTGCACTATCAACGGATCGGTCCATGTATTCCTGGGTGAGTTCATTATACTGAAATGCGTCCTGCATATCCATAATGATAAGATTAAGGGTGTTGAGGGGCTGTTTCCACTGGTGGGCAATATGGCCTACCATCTCGCCCATGGCAGCCTGTCTGGCCTGGAGCGACATCAAATGATCCTTCATGCGGTTCTTTTCTACCTCTTCGGTCACCTTTTCTTCTAATATTCTGTTGAAATCCTCCAGTTGTGTTTTTTGCGCATTCAATTCTTCATTAAGTGTGGTAAGCTGATTCTCCATCATAATACGATCGGTAAGATCAATACCCACAGCACGTATGGTGGAAATGGTTTCATTTTGTATTTCAAGGTTGAAATAAAGATATAGAACCAACTCTTGTTTTGCTGTGTTGGTTGCATTTACCTGGATCCCTTTTTCTGCCTCCTTGGGGGTTTTTATCATCTTTT
>CAYVQC010000005.1:4650-104605 GCA_964453995.1 uncultured Bacteroidales bacterium
TGCATGGTATTTTGGTAATCGTCAGGATGGATCATGGAGGTAATTTCGTATACATTTTGCGTCATGCGTCCATCTGCATAACCAAGCATTTCGGCCTTCTTTTTGTCGAAAAAAACGGTTTGAGACGGGTAATCCCAGACCCACCACGCCACATTACCTGCCAGCAGCGACAGCTCCAGTCTTTCCTTTACGGTTTCCAGTTCTTTCTGTGCCAGTTTTTCGGTCGTGATATCAATGAGTGTAAGGCGTATTAGGCCTTCCCCTTGTCCTTGGGGGTTTTTGGTTACATTACAGCCTATCTTTACCCATAACTCTTTTCCCTCAATGGAAAGGCAGCTTTCCAGGGCAGTTTCTTTCTCAGTATTGAGAAGTGCTTTGAAAAAGAGATAAAAAGCATCTTGCTTATCGGGATGGATGAAACTGTCAAATCGCTTATTCACGATGGCCGACCTTTCAGTACGAAAAAGAGCAGCAGCTGTAAGGTTCGCATCCTCTATCCGGGTTTCGCTATTCACCATCAGGTATGCCACCGGGGCCATGTCAAACAACTCGAAATACTTCTGCTGAGAAGCCAGGAGTTTTTCCTGTGTTTGAAGTAATTCGTCGTTTTGCAGCTCCAGTTCAATCTGGTGAACCTTTAATTCGTGTATGATCTCTTCGGTACTTTTTTCGGCCAGTTCGTCACTGGTAAAGCGTGAACTTAACAGGCTTTCCGCCTCTTTTCTGAGTTTGCTTTCCATAAGTAGGTGATCGTAATATTATCGTAATCTCACTTGAAAAAGCTCCTTATGAAAAATCTCCCGCCTGAATGCAATTTTGTTCACCTTTCGTGAAAAAGCTTTTTCTTTGCAATAAATTTCTGGGTTGTCAATGTATACAAACATACTAAAATTTTGTTAACAATCTGTGCCAGGGAAATAGCTTAATGCTTTCGTTGGCATGTTGATGGTATTAATTTATAGGACAAAAGGCAGACAGAATATGCCCAATTATGAAAAAAAGATAAGTAGTCTGATTTTATGAAAAAAAATATTTTTGTAATTTATGCTGTTCTGGTTGTTTTAACCTGTTGGCCCGGTTTGGCACAGGAGCAAAAGGGGAGTGATTATATACTGATTTTTGATGGGGAAGAATTGTATCTTGATGATGATAAAACAGAGCTTGGTTTTGGATCCTTGCAACAAAATGGCATGGCGGCTATTTTTATCCAGGTAGAAAACAATTCCGGGCGATCTTTGCGTATTGCCAATGTAAGGGGCAGTTGTGGTTTATCGGTTCCTTCCTGGCCACGTAAAATCCTCGAGCCAGGAGAACGGGGCACCATCCAGGTGCGGTACGATTCTTCACGGCCCGGCCTCATCAATCGTCATCTTACCATTCATGCCAATACAACTTCTTCTGTAACGGTATTGCCTGTTACGGGTTATGTAAGGCCAAGGTAACCAGGGTTTTGCATTTCGGTTGCCAATGCAGGTGCAACTGCCGTTGTATACTCCCTCATATCAGCCCAACCATTGACATTTATCGTTAGGTAAATCTGAAAATATTTATAATCTTTGCCCAACTTTTCAACAAAAAAAACATATAAAAAAAGCATTGCTATGCCAAAGATATCAGATAAAGGCCGCATGATGCCCGAGAGCCCTATCAGGAAGCTGGTGCCTTATGCGGAAAAGGCCAAAAAGGCCGGTCGCAGGGTTTATCATCTCAATATTGGTCAGCCCGATATTCCCACACCTCAGTCAATGATTGATGCCATGCATAATCTTGATGTAAAGGTGATTGAATATAGCCACTCTGCAGGTATTTATTCGTACCGGGAAAAAATGTGTGAATATTACAAAAAGCATGGTATTGGTATCGTCCCAGAGGATATTATTGTAACTGCAGGGGCCTCAGAGGCAATCCTGTTTGCTGTACAGTCCTGTCTTAATCCTGGCGATGAGATCATTATCCCGGAACCATTTTATGCCAATTACAATGGCTTCGCTATTAGTGCCGGGGTAAAGGTAAAACCCATCATTTCCAGTATCGAGAGTGGATTCGCTCTTCCTCCCATTGCGGAATTTGAAAAGGCAATTGGCCCCAATACCAAGGCCATTATGGTGTGTAACCCCAACAACCCCACAGGATACCTATATTCGGCTGAAGAACTTGAGGTATTGCGCAAGATTGTACTGAAATATGACTTGTTTTTGTTTGCTGATGAGGTTTATCGTGAGTTTTGTTACGATGGTACGATACACCATTCGGTAATGAACCTGCAGGGAATAGAGGACAATGTAGTGCTTTTTGATTCTGTGTCGAAACGCTACAGTGCCTGCGGTGTGCGCATAGGAGCTATGATATCGCGCAACAAGGAAATAATGGCTACTGCCATGAAGTTTGCACAGGCCAGGCTAAGCCCGCCATCGCTTGGCCAGATCGCTTCCGAAGCAGCTGTTCTTACCCCGGAAAGCTACTTTGCAGAAGTAATTGACGAATACCTCAACCGCCGAAATATTGTGGTGGAAATGATGAATAAGATGGAGGGGGTTTTGTGTCCCAATCCCAAGGGAGCCTTCTATGTTACAGCCCGATTACCCATCGACAATGCCGATAAGTTTTGCCAGTGGTTGCTGGAAGACTTCAGCCATGAAAATCAAACCGTAATGCTTGCACCAGCCACAGGATTTTACTCTACTCCCGGTGCCGGCATCAATGAGGTCCGAATTTCTTATGTGCTTAATGTAAATGACCTGAAAAATGCCATGATCGCACTGGAGCAAGCTCTGAAAGTTTATCCTGGCAGGACAATGATAAAATAAACTTATTACTTCTCCTTAAAAAAAGGGCTTTTGTGTAAGGTGAAACGGGAGGGCCGGCTGTATAATTTTACGAGCTTGCCTGTAGGAAAGATCCAACCCGTTTACTCACAAAGGCCCTTTTGGTATTTCCAGGCTGATAATGTGATTTGGTGGTAACCGGTAATAGTTCTTATTCCACTCCCAGTTTTTCTTTCAGATAATGGCCTGTGTAAGATTCCTTGCACCTGACCAGCTCCTCGGGTGTTCCTTCAAATACCAGGTTTCCACCCTTATCTCCGCCTTCGGGTCCCAGGTCGATGATCCAGTCGGCAGATTTGATGATCTCCGGATTATGCTCGATGATCAGAATGCTGTGGCCATTGTCGATAAGAGCTTCAAATGCCTTGAGGAGAATATTGATATCATGAAAATGAAGACCTGTAGTAGGTTCGTCAAAAATAAATAATGTACGTTGCTGGCTGGATCCTTTGCTGAGGAAAGAAGCCAGTTTGATGCGTTGGGCTTCACCCCCGGAAAGCGTGCTTGATGACTGGCCAAGTTTGATGTATCCCAGTCCAACATCCTGCAGGGGCTTGAGTCTGTCGGCTATGCGCTGGCCTGCTGCTGGTTTTTCTTTGGATAGTGCAAAGAAATTGATGGCTTCATCTACTGTCATGTCAAGAATTTCATTGATGGCTTTTCCTTCGTATTTGATGTCGAGAATCTCTTCGCGAAAACGGGTGCCATTGCAGCTTTCGCACTCTAAGGTGAGGTCGGCCATGAATTGCATTTCTATTTTCACCCTTCCCTCACCTTCGCACTCAGGGCAACGACCGCCATCAATATTGAAGCTGAAATATCCAGGAGTATAGCCCCTGGCTTTGGCAAGGGTGTTTTGTGCCCAAAGGCTGCGTATTTCATCATACGCTTTAATATAGGTAACCGGGTTGGATCGTGAAGACCGACCTATAGGGTTCTGATCAATAAACTCCACATCTCTTATGGAAGCATAATCACCGCTGATAAGATCAAATTTTCCGGTCTTCTCACCAAAGCCCCCGTACATTTTTTTTAGGGCAGGGTAGAGGATATTCTTTACCAGGGTAGATTTGCCAGATCCACTTACACCGGTTATTACTGTCATCACACGCAAGGGGATATTTACGTTGAAACCTTTCAGGTTGTGTTGTCTTACTCCTTCAAGGCGCACAAATTCTTTCCACTTGCGTCTTTTTTTAGGTACGGCGATCACTCTTTCTCCGCTAAGGTAGTCAGCAGTATAACTCTCCCTGTTTTTCAGCAGATCTTTGTATTCTCCCTGGAATATTACCTTACCCCCCATTGAACCTGCCATGGGGCCAATATCGATGATCTGTCCGGCTGTGCGCATAATATCCTCATCGTGTTCTACTACAATTACGGTATTGCCAAGGTCGCGAAGCTTGAGAAGAACTTTAATAAGGCGTTGGGTGTCGCGTTGGTGCAACCCAATGCTGGGTTCATCAAGGATATACATGGAGCCCACCAGGCTGCTTCCCAGCGAGGTGGCAAGATTGATCCGTTGCGATTCACCCCCGGACAGGGTGTTAGAAAGCCGGTTGAGGGTGAGATAGCCAAGCCCTACATCGTTGAGATATTCCAGGCGGTTTAGGATCTCGGTGAGCAGACGGCGTGCCACCTCCTGCTGATGTTTCTCAAGCTTAACCTCACGAAAGAACTTGTACAATTCATCCAGTGGCATCAACACCAGGTCGGTAATGCTTTTCCCTGCAACTTTTACATAGTTGGCATCTTTGCGCAAGCGGGTTCCGTTGCATTCAGGGCAGGCAGTTTTACCGCGGTAGCGCGACAACATTACCCGGTACTGGATTTTGTAAGTGTTCTCCTCCACCATTTTGAAGAAAGCATTCAATCCCTCAAAATACTCATTCCCTTCCCAGAGCAACTTTCGCTGTTCGTCTGTAAGCTGGTAAAAGGGCTTGTGTATAGGAAAGTCAAACTTATATGCGTTGTTGATCAGCTGTTGGTTCCATTCGCTCATCTTTTCTCCTTTCCAGCAAACAATGGCTTCGTCATATATGGAAAGACTTTTATTGGGAATAACCAAATCTTCATCAATGCCGATGATACTTCCGAAGCCTTCGCATCTTTTACAGGCACCAAAAGGATTGTTGAAGGCAAATAAGTTTACCGAAGGTTCTTCAAAGACAATTCCATCGGCTTCAAACCGGTTAGAGAAGTACTCTTTCTTTTTGCCCAATGGGGTATCAAACTCTATCCAGCACTCTCCCTTTCCTTCGTAAAATGCTGTTTGGGCCGAATCGGCAATACGGGCTTTCAGATCGGTATCATCCTGATCAACAGAAAACCTGTCAATAACAATAGCGGGCTTCTGTCGTATAACTTCGTTGTCAATGGTGAGCATCAGATCTTCTATTCGCAAAATCTCCCCATTGAACAGTACACGCGTAAATCCTTGCTGCATAAGAATGCCCAGGTACTGAGCAAAGCTTCTTCCCCGGTCCATTTCAATGGGGGCAAAAAACATCACTTTGCTGCCTGACGGAAGTTGAAACACATAATCCACCACATCGGTTACGGTATGCCGTTTTACCTGTTTGCCTGAAACCGGCGAGTAGGTAATGCCAATACGGGCAAATAATAATTTCAGATAATCATAAACTTCGGTGGAAGTGCCTACCGTTGAGCGGGGATTGCGGGTATTTACCTTCTGTTCGATGGCAATGGCCGGGGAGATCCCTTTAATGTAATCTACCTCAGGCTTGTGCATGCGCCCCAGGAATTGACGTGCGTAAGAGCTAAGGCTTTCCACGTATCGTCGCTGGCCCTCTGAATAGAGTGTGTCAAATGCCAGGGACGATTTGCCCGAGCCCGACAGCCCGGTGATTACCACGAGTTGCCTGCGATCAATGGCTACATTCACCGATTGCAGGTTGTGCACCCTGGCACCCTTAATGAGAATATATTTTTTTGGATCCAGTGAATCCAGTTCTTTATCTGATATCATGTTTGTTGGAAAAATGTAAATCCTGCAAAATTACCATATCTCATGGTATTTTTTCCCATTGTGTGAAAAGCAACTTGTACAATAAAATATAACAAAAAATAGCTGTTCCTTGTTCTGCTAAGGGTTATCAGAAAGTTGAGGAAACCCGGATGACAGGTTTCTTATTTTTTCATAATTTTTTTATCTCTTTAAGGAATAGCTGCGATTTTTTTAGGTGTATTTGCTTTTTTTGCGAGGGTTTTATTATCCTTTTTATGAATAGAATTTATCTTTTCAAGGGGAAAAGGTGAGGATAAAAACATAAAGAGTCACTGTTTTTTAATGAAATAAATTCTTTTTGTGGAACGATTGTTGGTTATTTTTTCCGGCAAACTTTTGCAGGCAACGGCCAGAATTAAATTAATCGTTTAAATTGCTGTTTAGATGTTATTAAAAGATTGTTTTGTAAAGAAGCTAAAGAAATTTTTATTTAGGAAATATTGTGTGAATGTTTGAGCAATAAAAAAAACGATTATATTTGTTGGCACGAAAACATATCTAATCCGACCATAACCTAAATTATTAACCCAAAAACATAGGAGGCGAACTATAGAAAGAACTTTACTCTTGATTTAATCATTAATATGGAGGCCATTGTTATGAATGACCGTACAATTAGCGATCAAGAGCTAGTTCGCCAGTATATTGAGGGTGACCACTCTTCCCTGGAACTTTTGATCAAAAAACATGAAAGCAAGATATTCTCTTATATCATGCTCATTGTAAAGGACCGACATCTTGCCGAAGATATCTTTCAGGATACCTTTATTAAAGTTATCAATACCCTTCGTGCAGGTGCCTACAATGAAGAAGGTAAATTCCTTCCATGGGTAATGCGTATTGCCCATAATCTTATCATTGACTTTTTCCGTAAATCCAAACGCATGCCGATGGTGGAAAACAGCGAGGAGTATGATATTTTCGAAACCCTCCGGATCTTCGATCAAACCATCGAGGACAAAATGGTAGTGGAACAAATCCATCGCGATGTAAAGTCTCTGATTGAATATCTCCCTGAGGAGCAGAAACAAGTGCTCAAGATGCGACACTACAGCGATATGAGTTTTAAGGATATTGCCGAACAAACCAATGTAAGTATCAATACTGCTTTGGGAAGAATGCGATATGCTTTGATCAACCTGAGGAAACTTGTGGATGAAAAATCAATTATCCTCACCCGGTAATCCCTCTCAGCGATAATAAGAAACTGGACATTTTGCTTACCTTTGCCGGCAGAACCCCTTTTGCCGGCTTTTTTTATCATGCTCATTAGAGAAAATATTTCCCTGCAACGATTCAATACTTTTGGGATCAAAGCTGATACCCGGTATTATGCCCTTATTGAGGATGAGTCTCAACTGGCATTGCCACTGTTGAAAGATATTCTGTGTAATGTGCCGTTGCTGATACTGGGAGGTGGGAGTAATGTTTTATTTGTGAATGATTTTTCGGGTCTCACACTTCATGTAAGGTTAAAAGGGATATCCATTGAAAAAGAAACTCCTGACCATACCTACGTCAGAGCCATGGCAGGGGAGAACTGGGAACAATTTGTTGAGTACTGTGTAAAGAACGGATGGGGAGGTTTGGAAAACCTCACCCTTATTCCCGGAAATGTAGGAACCAGCCCCATCCAAAATATAGGGGCATATGGAGTTGAATTGCGCGACCATTTTTATTCTCTTGAGGCATATGAAATGGAAACAGGCCGGGTGCATACCTTTTACGCTGACGATTGTTCTTTTGGCTACAGAGATAGTTTCTTTAAAAAGGAAGGAAAGGGAAAGTTCATCATTCTTTCTGTTACTTTTCGCCTCACCACCCGCAATCATCAAATCGTTACCCACTACGGGGCAATACAACAGCAACTGGTGCAAATGCAGATACAGAAACCGGGAATAGCTGATGTAATGAATGCAGTGCAACAAATACGCCGAAGTAAATTGCCAGACCCTGACAAACTTGGAAATGCAGGGAGTTTTTTTAAAAATCCGCTAATAGAACCTGCCCGATTTGATAAACTCCTTGCAACCTTCCCTGACATTCCATACTATACCGATCCCACTGGTAATGTAAAGATAGCTGCGGGATGGCTGATTGAAGCTGCAGGATGGAAAGGATTTCGGGAAGGCGATGCCGGTGTGCACGAAAAACAAGCCCTTGTACTGGTGAATTTTGGTAATGCCGAAGGCAAACAGATTTTTCAGCTTGCTCAAAGAATAAGACAATCTGTGTGGTACCAGTTTGGGATAACACTCGAGCCGGAGGTGAATCTGATCGGCGAATCCTGGTGAGGGCACTGCTATACTACAGAAACAAGCATCAAAAATGGTTAATTGCTTGTATTTTTATCTTATTTAGTGCATTTTTGCAGTTATGACAGAAGGAACAAACAAACAATCATTTTCTAAAAAAGCAGTAAGGCAGGTTGAAACAGCAGGCTTGGTTGTATTGATAGCACTGTTTGCCTATCGGCTGTTTGCTGGTGTTGATTCCCAGGTTCTTCTGAGAACAATCCTCACCATGTTGTCCATTTTTTACATGTGGTTCGGTTTTTTTCTCTTTAATTATTTAAAACCTTCAGAATTGTTAAAGCCCAGGAATTGGAAAGGGATATCTGCCTTTCGTATTACTTCAAGCATCATTTTCGGGTTTTTATATTCTTTCAGTTTTATAGCTGTTTTATTTGCAGTCAATTTTTATAGTGCCATGAATACTATGGTGGTGCTTGCATTTTTACTAAACCTTGGAGCTGTTCTGTTTAGTTTACTCATCCTCCAGACTAAAAAAGAAAGTTTTACTTATATGCGACAGTATATTATCCGGTCTGGTATTCTTTGTATATTCTTTTTTGCTGTTTGGCTTACACCGGTAAACCAAAGGCTTCATATACTTTTCAAAGACCAGCCCGGATTTACTGAAGCATACGAATCGTATCTCAACAACCCGGATGACCCTGAAAACCTGCAGCGTTTGAAAGAGGAAAGAAGCAAGTTTCGCTAATTCAGTGATTGATTATCTTCCGCGCACTCCACATGCTATTCTGTTTTTTTGCAGGCGATCATTGCCAAAATCCGTATGATAAAATGTTGTTGATGCCTGGCTTACAGGGATAAAAAAACACCTTACTTCGTTAGCCCTTTTTGCAACTGAGTAAGGTGTTTGCAGGTTTATGTGTGCAGCATCAGTGTTTTATGCCTGCTGAAGGCTATCTGCGAGTGCACTAAGCCTCCCTTCAAGTTTTTTGTTTACACTTTCAAATTCATCCTTGCCGGGTAAATCAGCAACCACGCCGAAGTAGTATTTTATTTTTGGTTCGGTACCGCTGGGACGCATAGTTATCAGGCTTTTGTCTTCAAGTAAAAATTGGATCACGTCTGATTTGGGCAGATCGATAAGTTTCTCAGTGATATTTACCAGGTCTTTTTCTATGCTTAGTTTATAATCCCTGATTATCTGTATGGCTGAGTCTGCCAGGTGTTCAGGAGGGTTATTGCGGAATTTTTCCATTAGTGCACGGATCTCTTCCATACCTTCCTTTCCTTTTTTTGTAATGGAGATCAGACTTTCTTTGTAGAACCCGTATTTTACGTAGATATCGATAAGGAGCTCATAAAGTGTTTGACCGTTCTCTTTTGCCCATGCCATCGTTTCAGCAATAAAGCAGCAGGCAATAACAGCATCTTTGTCGCGAACCATGTCTCCTATAAGGTATCCGTAGCTTTCCTCTCCACCGCCAATGAATTGCTTTTCTTTCTCAAGGTTACGAATTATTTCTGCAATAAACTTAAAACCTGTTAGTACATCATAGCATTCTGTGCCAAAATCTTCGGCCATCTTACTCAGCAACCGGGTTGTAACAATTGTTTTTACAATATATTCTTTGCCGGTGAGTTTTCCCTGTTCTTTCCATTTGGTAAGCAGATAATAAATAATCAGGGATGCGGCCTGGTTGCCGTTGAGAAGAACGAATTCATTTTTCTCGTTTCTTACAGCTACCCCTACGCGATCACCATCCGGATCGGTAGCCATAACCAGTTCGGCGCCTGTCTCTTCAGCTTTCCTGATTGCCATCGCAAGAGCGGCGGGTTCTTCCGGATTTGGAGAATGAACAGTGGGAAAGTCACCGCTGGTAATATCCTGCTCGGGCACATTGTAAATGTTCTCAAAACCAAAGGCTCTTAATGCATCAGGTACCAGTTTTACACATGTACCATGAATGGGGGTAAAAACTATTTTCAGGTTTTTGTGCTTTTTATTGTTTTCAGGTGACAAAGAAAAGTCCGTTAGTTTTTCGATGTAGATTTTGTCGACCTCCGTACCAATACGTTTGATCTGTTGGGGTTTTGCATTAAAGTTGATCTGGGAAACATCGCTGATCTTTTGCACCTCATGTATTACATTGGTATCATGGGGGGCCACAAGCTGGGCACCATCATTCCAGTAAACTTTGTATCCGTTATATTCTTTGGGGTTGTGCGACGCCGTTATTACAATTCCTGTATGACAACCAAAGTGCCTTACTGCAAATGATAACTCAGGCGTAGGACGAAGATTATCGAAAAGGTATACTTCGAAATCATTGGCTGAAAGTATTTCAGCGGTTATTTGTGCAAAATAATCACTGTTGTTGCGACAGTCGTAGGCAATAGCTGCTTTGAGCTTTTCCCCGGGAAACATTTTTTGTACATAATTGGCCAAACCCTGGGTGGCCATTCCTACAGTATATTTGTTCATCCTGTTGGTGCCGGTTCCCATAATTCCGCGTAAACCACCTGTGCCAAACTCAAGATCTTTATAGAAGGATTCTGTAAGTTCTTTGGGGTCATTCTGGATAAGGTATTCAACTTCCTTCCGTGTTTTTTCATCGAAGCCTTCCCCCATCCATTTTTTTGCCTTCTCTTGTATATTTGCATCAATTTTCATAGAACTTATATTTGGGTTTGTATTGTGATTTTGACTTTTAAAGAAAACAGCACAAAAATAATAAAACGTAGTGTAAAGACACTATGAATTTAGATTTGTTAGTGTAATCCGGAAAGTAAAAATAAGGAAAAGCCTTGTTTTATTTAAAGTGGTAAATCAAAGCTATGGAGGTATATCCTGAAGTTGTTGGATAGAACAGAAGCAGGATTAAGGTTTATTTCTGTTCATGATTTTTTCTGCCTCATGGTTTCCCAGGTTATAGGCCTTGGAAGCATATTCATAGGCATTTCTTTTATCACGTAAACTAACATAGGCCCGAGCTACCGTAAGGTATAGTTCTCCCCATTCTTCATCCGATAGGCGATGCTCATATTTCTTCATTAACTCTATAGCTTTGAGATAGTCGTTTACTTCACGTCTGTATTCACGAATCTTATTATATGCTACAGCCCGGCCAAGGTAGCCATCCCAGTTTTCACCATCATTGCGAAGGGCTTCGGTGTAATCTTCTATGGCAGACTTGAAAGCGGCATTTCTATTGGCCTGCATTTTTACATAGGCCCTGTTAATAAGGATTTTTGCTTTTTCACGCTCCAGCTCTTTGCTTTCCTGGCTGTTTCGTGGTGACTCATTTATTTTTCGATCAGTAATGCTGATAGCATTAGTGTAATCATTGATCAATCCTATAAAGTCCCGGTCTTTGGGTCTTTCCTTCTGCTGCTCCAGGATTAGTCTGATGGATCCTCTGAATTTTAATGCCTCAATGTTTTGATCATTTAATTCAATGGCTTCATTGAGCAAACCCAGCGCTTGCTCAAGGTTGTTCTGCCTGATGAGTTTCTCTGCATCCCGGGTTAGCTGATTGGAGCGAATAATATCCTGGTTTTTCTCGCTTTTTTCTACGGCAATCTTATGAAGCATTTCTCTTCCCTGGTCAAAAAGCTCAATTGCTTTGCGCAATTCATTGTTTTCCATGCGGGAGATCCCCTCTTCCATAAGCCTTTTAACGGTTGTAGTATCAGACTGTGCAACTGTATTAACAGAAAGAAAGTAAATGTTTAGTGCTAGTGAGATTAAAAGGGTAAGAATGGTCTGCTTTTTCATTCTGGAATGGTCTTTTATGTGCTTTTTAATTAAACTGCTTCGAGAGGAATTAACTGGTTTTCATCCTTGTGATCTGCAAAAATAATCTTTTTTCGTTTTTACTCATTGACATTTGCTAAATGAGGTATAGTATTTAAGATGTAGCATGAAAATCTGCTGCAGGAATCAAAACAATTGGGTTATCAACAAATTTCCAAAGATGATTTGTTATGCCTTGTTCATTGCAAATAAGAACTATAAGAGATTCAACAACTTTTCCAGTGCTATACCCCGGGATCCCTTTATTAATATAGTATGGTTGATTATGGGGTTATTTTCGAGCCATCTGGCTGCTTCTGCTGTGTTTCTGAAAATAAGATTGTTTTTGGTGGTAGCCAATTGGCTGAAATGCTCTCCCACAAAGATTGCATAGTTGTATTGTTGCTGGTTCACTAAATTCAAAATCTCGAGATGTTCTGTCTTTGCAGTTTTTCCAAGCTCAAGCATGTCGCCAAGAATAACAGCTTTTGGAAGCTCTGAGTCGCTTGCTGAGAAATTCAGCAATGCTGCTTTCATGCTGGTGGGGTTAGCATTGTAAGCATCCAGGAAAAGAGTGTTTTTTTGTGTATGCACTAACTGAGAACGGCTGTTTTTGGGAAAGTATTGCTCAATGGCTTGCCTTATTTCTGAGGGTTGCACATCAAAGTATAATCCAATGGCTATAGCTGCCATAATATTTTCAAAGTTATAATCGCCAAGGAGGTTGGTACTGATAGTGATGAGTTGTTCATCGGTTTTGCTTTCCTCGGGAAGTTTATATTTTATGCTAAGAAATGGATCGGAACCAACCGGGAATCCTGTATACGTGTTATTCTTATTTGTTCCATAGGTTATGCATTGTAAGCCCGATGCTGCCCTTGAAAGAATCTCATTGTCACCATTAAGAAAAACAGTTCCCTTGTTTTTGTTAAGAAACTGGTAGAGTTCTGTTTTTCCCCGAATAATATTTTCAAAAGAACCAAATCCTTCAATATGCGCTTTGCCAATGTTTGTAATGATGCCATGAGTGGGTTTTGCCATTTCGCTGAGCATGGCAATTTCTCCCATGTGATTGGCCCCCATTTCAACAATGGCTATCTGGTGTTTTTTATGCAGGCCAAGAAGGGTTAGGGGCACACCGATATGATTGTTGAGATTGCCCTGGGTGCAATGTGTTTCAAATTTACGGGAAAGTACGGCATTGATGAGTTCTTTGGTGGTGGTTTTACCATTGGAGCCTGTAATTCCGATTACGGGAATCTGAAAAAGTGATCTGTGATAGGATGCCAATTGCTGCAAATAATCAAGAACATTCTCAACTTTTATGAAATCATTACTGTCCGGAAGATCTGGATCATCCACCACTGCAATTGCGGCTCCTTTATCGATGGCTTGCCGGGCAAACTGATTTGCGTCGAAATTTTGGCCTTTTAAGGCAAAAAAGACTGCATTATCCTTGATCTGCCTGGTGTCAATGGAAACTGGAGCACCTTCACTGATCAATTTGTGTACACGGAGAAAATCTTCTTGCATATGGAATTTGGTATAAATCTTAGTTTGTAAGTGTTGGTTTTTGTTTTTCCGCAAAACAATAAAAACCCCATCTTTCAAAAGATGGGGTTTTATAATCTAAATAAAGAATCCCAATATCAATTAATATCCTACGGGGCTACCAACTCTTGTCATGGCACATCTAAAGCCAATGTCGTTGGTAGCTTCATTCTGATCAAGGAATCTGCGGGTTCCCGGTACAGCCCAGTAGGGTCTGTCTTTCCAGCCACCGCCTTTAAATACTCTTGCATCATCATTGATCAGAGAACTTGTTCCATACTCATACATCAAACCATCAGTACCGAGACTTTCAGCCGCGTCAGGATCGCCATAGAACATGCTAGACGCATAGTCTCCGTCACCATAGGAGATATTGTCAGCCTGCCTGTAATTTCTTCTGGAAGGTAATCTTGGATCGCTTTGTGGATCTACATTTTGATAAACAATCCGACCCAGGCTGTCTTTGGGAACCAGCTGGCCTTCCTCGTCACGCATAGGTGTTTCGAATACATTTCCTCGGAAAGGTCTGAAATCTGATACCATCTCGTGAGACAATGGCCTGAATACATCAGCTACCCATTCATTGACATTACCAGCCATATTGTAAAGACCATAATCGTTGGGCCAGTAAGCGTAAACAGGAACCGTGATCTCACCGGCATCATTTAGGTTGCCTGCAACACCCATCAGGTCACCACGACCTCTTTGGATATTGGCCATTATAGTACCCCTGGTGCTTTTTTCGCTGCTTCTGATTACATGTCCATTCCATGGATAGAGTCTTCTTTCCACTATTCTTTCATAAATGGTATTGCCAATTAGTCCAAGGGCTGCAAATTCCCATTCTGCTTCAGTGGGAAGTCGGTAAGCTGGTAAGAGAATCCCATCTTCACGTCTTACTCTTCTTTCGCCTGTACCTCTTGGATCAAGGTCCCTGAGATTTCTTCTTACAACACCTTCATACTGTCCTGCAAGATAGGCTTCTGTGTTAAAATTTCTTTCATTTACCTGTTCCGGATCCCACTGCAGGATACCTTCACGAATGAGGATCATCTCGTTTACTCTGTCAGTGCGCCAGGCAGCATATTCGTTTGCCTGAACCCAGTTTACTCCTACTACAGGATAATCTCTGTATGCAGGATGCCGCAGGTAGTTATATACATAAGGTTCATTATAGGCTAATCTTTCACGCCAAACTAATGTATCGGGAAGAGCATTGCGTACCACCTCAGGATATGTTTCGCCAAATACGCGACTCAACCAATAGAGGTATTCTACATAATCGATGTTTCGCACCTCTGTTTCATCCATGTAAAACGAAGAAACCGTTACCCTTCTGGGAATATTATTCCAATCAAACATTACATCCTGTTCGGTACGTCCCATAACGAAAGTACCCCCTTCAATAAATACAAGACCGGGGCCGGTTTCCTGCTCCTGGTAAGGGACTACTTCAAATCCGCCTGTCCGGGGATCATTGTAGGTCCATCCTGTGGTGGTGGAGGTTTCCTTACCACAAGAAGACAAAAATACTATAGTTGCCAGAGCGGCAAATACTAATGAAAAATTTCTGGGATTCCTTGTCATAGTTGATTCTTTTGAAATTCGTAACAAAAATAACTAAAAAGTTGGACAATTTAGTATCCGGTATTTCCTCTCAGATACCGGACAATTAAAATTCAGTAAAACACCTATTTCGTGAGCTCCGCTGCCATTTGCGGAAAACCCTGATAATGAGTGGTCGTAGCTATAGCCTATGGCGTAATTTACCTGTTTGACACCAAAGGTAAAAATCAGTGAATTTTGGTGTTGAAAACTGTGCCGATACCATAGGCCTGCAGTAAGCATGGCAAGATGGGCATACATGCCCAGGTTTAATCGTAAATAGTCTGATTGTGATTGAATTATAATGTTGGGAGAAAAGCTTACTCCTCCCGATTGTGTGTTCTGTAAATGAGGTGGTGCAATGTCGTAACCCATCATCAGGGTGTATTTCCTGGAAAGATCATATTCGGTGAAAACATCAATAGAGGGTTTACTCAAATGATGCACAGAAGCACCGGCATAAAAGCGCTGATTGTAAACCAGTAAACCCGTTGAAAAATCAGCATTGTGATGGCTGAAAGCATGATCAAGGGTTTCCCCTGATTGGTTGTTGGGGCTACCATATGGATTATACTGGTCTGGGAATACGAGGTTGTTTGCTTGCAGCCGGTAATTTATCCATGAAGCCTGTATGCCTAAACTGATATTCCAATCTCTTGATAATCTGCCCTGCCACGCATAAAAGGCTCCTGCCTGGCTGTGACTGAGCAAGCCTGCCTGCGAATCATGAATGATATTCAGCCCTATACCTCCGGCAAGTTTTGGCGAATATGTATCGGCAGAAAAACTGTATGTTGAGAATGTTCCGAAGGAGGGGAAGGGGTGATTGCGATAGTTTAAAATCACCCTTGTGCATTGGCGGGCTCCTGCAAAGGCCGGATTCAGGTAAAGCGGATTGGCATAAAACTGGGAAAAAACAGGATCCAGTCCGTAGCTTTTCTGCGATACGGAAAACAAAACCACCACAAGAAGACTCAGGGTAATATACATAGCAGAATTATGCTTTGAAGTATTTACGTAAGAATTGTTTTGGGGTTTCATCAGGGGTTACTTTGCTTTTTCTGTTTCCTGGCTGAAAGAAAGTTTCGTTCATCCCTGGCTTGCCGTTCTGCAGCAAAAACAATAGAAATGTCAATATTTTCTGAAATTGCAAATCCAGGAATAATTTTGCCTGCCAAGTTCTAACGTTATTTCCCCCTAATAATTTTACAAGAAGTGTGCTGAAGGTAAAATTTATTCACAATCCTCATAGAAGAAGGCCGCCGCACCCGGTGTTGGAAAGCTATTGATGCAAAGAAAACTTTTTTGTAAGGAAAGTGGTTTGTATAGCGACGGAAGTGAAATGGTTCTGTATTCAGAATATGAAAATAAATTCTTTAAAAAACCGTTAGTATAAGGCTTTATTTGCTGCAGTGATATATTTTTGCGATTTGTTCTGCCTCAGCCAGAGATCAACAGGATTAACAATGGATATTTCGGATCTTCCGAAGATTGGTTTTAATTATGTCAGTCAGAATTGGAATGTTTTACGGTTAAACCCCCAAAATATGTATTCTACAAGATACGTTTCCCTATTTTTCTCTATCATGATATTGTTTCTTCTGGGAAGTAAAGCTCTTTACGCTTCTGGGGATACGCGCAGGGTGGAGATCAATTGGCAGACACCCATCGGCACAAATCCGGCGGAAGACAGTTATCTGCTTCCATCATTGTTTTTCAGGGGAGCGGTGTACAGTGATTCATTGCCCCAGATTCCTGCAATGATTATTCGGGAACCCCTCTCCGTACCTCACTTTGCCTTCGACTTTTTAGTAGAGGAGTTAGAAGTAGTAGCCTGTAGCCCTGATGAAGCCAAAATTCTCGAGCAATCCGGTTTCCAGGAAACTGAATTCCAAACCTTCACTGATACTGAAACCGCATCAGGTAAAAGCTTTTCCCGATTTCATATTTATCCCGTACGCAAAAACGAAGGTGTTTATGAAAAGCTTGTTTCTTTCCGCCTGACCATGGTTCAGGAATACAATCCTTCACTCAAACAGGGATCAGTAATACATGAATATCCTGAACAGTCAGTGCTTGCCTCAGGAAATTGGTACAAGATATGTGTGGACGAAGAGGGTGTGTTCAGGCTTGATCACCAGGACCTGGTAAACCTGGGAATAGATCCAGCCCAGATTGATAAATCAACCCTGCAGCTCTTCGGTAATGGGGGTGGAATGTTGCCCGAAGCAAATGATTTGCCCCGATTTACTGATCTGCAGGAAAATGCTATCTGGATTAGCGGCAACAATTCCGGCCCTTTCACTCCCAACGACTATCTGCTGTTTTATGGGCAATCGCCCCACCAATGGACCTACAACGATGAGAATGATGCCTATGAATACCAGGTTCATTACTATTCCGGCGAGACCTGTTACTTTCTTACCCATAGCCAGCAACAGGGAAAGAGAATACAGCAGCGCAACAGCCTCAATGAAACTCCCACCCATACCATAAATGAGTTTTATGATTACCAGGTTCATGAGCGGGAACAGGTGAATATAATAGGAAGTGGCAAGCTTTGGCTGGGTGAACTCTTCGATATTACTCTTTCGCGCGACTTTGCCTTCTCATTTCCCAACCTTGTTCCGCAAAAACCTTTGAGCATCACTGTAAGTGCAGTAGCCCGATCGTCAATAACCAGTAATTTTGTGGTAGAAGCTTTTGGTCAGTCGCAAAATATTATCATTGGAAGTGTAAATATCGCCAATGTTACAGGGGTATATGCACGGGAGTCTCAAACCACACTCAGTGTAGTCCCTCAGGCCGACGATTTTTCGGTGCAACTTTCATACAATAAAAGTGCCCCCGGAGGACGAGGTTGGCTCAATCATATTACCGTAAATGCAAAAAGAAGTCTTATTCACCAGGGAAATCAGATGTTTTTCCGCAATCCTTCGGTAGTTGGCAATGGGAATATCGTAAAATACCAGCTGGACAACGCTGCCGGCAGCATACGGGTATGGGACCTTTCAGATCCGTTTAATGTGGTTGAGCAAGAGTTTCAGATTACAGGCAGTAACGGATCGTTTGTAACTTCGGGCGATCAGATATCTGAATTTGTTTCTTTTTCTCAGCAAGAATTTCCTAAACCTGTATTAAAGGGAGCTGTAGAGAACCAAAATCTTCATGGTGCAGTATCCCATGAACTTGTTATTGTCGTTCCTGATCAGTTTCGCCAGGAAGCAGACCGGCTTGCTGATTTCAGGAGAGAAAACGGGGGGCTGTCAGTACTGGTAGTATCTCCCCAGGAGATATACAATGAATTTTCATCTGGTGTAGCTGATATTTCCGCCATCAGAAACTTTATGAAAATGTTTTACGACCGGGCAGCAAACACCCAGGGAAGCTATCCTTCTTACCTGCTGCTGTTTGGCAATGGAACCTACGATAACAAAAACCAACTGGATTTTGGCGGCAATCTGATTCCTACCTTTCAAACCATGCAATCGCTTAATCCTGCCAACAGCTACATCACTGACGATTTCTTTGGCCTGCTTGACGATCATGAAGGCTTTGATGCTGATGGTGCTATTGACCTGGGCATTGGACGACTGCCGGTAAGAACCCAGGACGAGGCCCGGTTTATCGTTGATAAACTCCTTCGTTATGATCAACGCATTGAAGGTCTGCAACCCGGAACCGACAATCCCCAGTTTGCAGGTGTAATTGCAAATTATGCTGACTGGCGAAATGTTATTGCCCTGGTGGCTGATGATGAAGATAATAATGTGCATTATTCACAGGCAGAGAATCTTGCCAGCTATATTGATGCACAACACCCGGTGTTTAATGTGGAAAAAATCTACCTGGATGCTTACGAACAGGTTACTCTTGCCGGCGGATCTCGTTATCCGGCAGTGAATAAGAGTATAAATAACAGGGTAAACCAGGGTGCGCTTCTGATCAACTACATTGGGCATGGTGGCCCAAGGGGGCTGGGACATGAACGCATCCTCACTTTTGAAGATATTTTGTCGTGGGGCAATTTCTATAACCTGCCGGTGTTTATGACTGCCACCTGTGAGTTTAGTAGTTTTGACCAACCTGATGCAAATGATCTTTCGGCAGGGGTGAGGGTTATCCTTAAACCTGATGGGGGAGCAGCTGCTTTGTTTACCACCACCAGGCTGGCCTATTCGGGAAGCAACTTTAACCTCAATGAAGCATTTATGCTCCATGCGTTTTCGCCCATGGAAAACGGAGAAATGCCGAGACTGGGAGACCTTATCCGTATAGCAAAAGTCGAAAGCAGTTCCGTAAGCACATTGAAAAACTTTGTGCTGTTGGGCGATCCATCTATGCACATGGCCTACCCTAAGTATAAAGCCGTAACTACGGAAATTCAGGATACCATAAAGGCCCTGGAAAGAGTTGTGGTAAAAGGGCAGATTCATACACCTTCCGGTACCCTGGCATCCAGCTACAATGGTGTAATTTATCCCACGGTTTTTGACAAAGAAGCTGTCTTTTCCACCCTGGGGAATGACCCTGGAAGCTATACAAGTGAGTTTACCATGCAAAACCGGATATTATACCGGGGAACAGCATCAATAGTTAATGGCGAATTTGAATTTGAGTTTATTGTTCCACGCGATATAAGCTACAATTCGGGTTTTGGGAAAATCAGCTACTACTTTGACGACGGAGAGCTGTTTGATGGTGCCGGCTATTTCAATGATTTCATTATTTCCGGTACTTCTGATGATTATTCTCCTGATGTTCAAGGGCCTCAAATTGAATTGTACCTTAATAACACAAATTTCCTTTCGGGAAACTCGACCGGGCCCAGCCCCATATTACTGGCCTATCTGCAGGATGAAAGTGGAATCAATGCTACAGGCCAAATCGGGCATGATATTATTGCAATTCTCAATGATGATACGTCAAATCCATATGTTCTGAATGCCTTTTACCAGGCTGACCTGGATTCCTACCAGTCCGGAAGGGTTATTTATCCTTTCTTTAACCTGGAAAAAGGCAATTACACCCTTGCTTTGAGAGCCTGGGATGTGCATAACAATGTTTCAACCCAAAGTATTGATTTCGTTGTAACCTCGGCACCGGGTATTATGTTGTCAGAGCTGGTTAATATTCCCAACCCCTTTAGCGATAAAACCACTTTTTCCATTGAGCACAATAAACCCGCTACTGAGTTGCGAATTGTGATCGATATCTTCAGCCTCAATGGGCAATTGGTAAAATCCATTGATGAAAGTGTCTATGCCTCCGGATTTAATGTACCTCCCATTGAATGGGATGGTCGCGATGAAGGCGGTACGCTGCTGAAAAACGGAATCTATATTTTCAGGGCCAATGTTAGTACCAACGATGGGGATGAAATACAACGTACCGAGAAGTTGATGATATTGCGTTGACAGAGCCGGCTGAGGTAAGACATAAGCCTTTACCATAAAGCTTTCATCCGGGTGTATTCTCTTGGCGAAAATAAATGGTAATAATAAGTGTTTTGCTGAAAATGGGTTCTTTTAAAATTCCCTTGGCAATATGGTTCTCTAATTGGCGTTACTTACTATTGAAAACATAAAATCAGGGGTTACCCTCGTAGCAAAAAAGTGCCATAATATTGTTAATTACTTAAGATACAGCATTATTCATAATTTGGGCTGTAAGAAAAAGAGACAGAGCTATCGGTTAAGAAATCAGTGATTTATGTGAGTTTTTTTGTTCATTAATATAAAAAAAAGCAGTAGGTTTGCGGTTCAAAAAACCACTCATTCGAAACATGTAAGCGTGGTTATCGCATAAACTGATCTGAATACCATATCAAAATACTAATTAAGATGATAAAATTACTTTTTAAGAAAGCAGTAGTGTTTGCAATGTCGATGGCATTCTTGTATAGTGTGCCTGTTCACTCTCAGGATGATGCGGATATAGGAGAAATCCTTGGTCAACAGGTAAATACCATTACCACTGCTGTACCCTTTTTGATGATTGCTCCTGATGCGCGTGCCGGAGCTATGGGCGATGCAGGCGTTTCTACATCTCCCGATGCCAATTCCATGCACTGGAACCCGGCCAAATTTGCATTCATTGACAAGGATATGGGTCTCTCGCTCAATTATACACCCTGGTTGCGCAGCCTGGTAAACGATATTAACCTATCTTACCTGAGTGGTTTCAAAAGGATTGATGAATTGCAAACCGTGGCGGCATCACTTATGTTTTTTTCCTTGGGCGATATACAATTTACTGATGAGGCAGGAGTTTCGCAGGGAACTTACAGGCCCAGCGAATTTGCTATTGATGTGGCTTACGCCAGGAAACTTGGTGAAAACATATCAGGTAGTATTACGCTGAGGTATATTCATTCCAATCTTACCCAGGGGCAGGATGTAGGTTTGATGGAAACCCGACCCGGCAGAGCCCTGGCCGCTGACGTTTCGGTTTATTATCAGCGTGAACTGGACTGGAGAAGGTCTCCTGCTACTTTTTCCTGGGGGGTTAATATTTCTAATATCGGGAATAAAATCTCTTATTCCGATGATATTAATGCCAATTTCATTCCTATCAATCTGAGGTTGGGACCAACCCTGAAACTTCAACTTGATCCCTTTAATTCATTGGCTTTTTCTGTTGATTTTAATAAGCTGTTGGTTCCCACACCCCCTATTTATGCCCGCGACCCCTCAACCAATGCTCCCATTGTTGATGATGACGGCAATTACGTTATTGAAAAAGGCAACGACCCCAACAGGCCTGTTGTTTCCGGAATATTTGGTTCATTTTCCGACGCACCTGGTGGTTTTGAAGAAGAACTTAACGAGATCACCTACGCTGCCGGTATAGAATATTGGTATGATAACCAGTTTGCCATTCGCGGCGGGTATTTTCATGAACATGAAAACAAAGGAAACCGCAAGTTCTTTACTCTGGGACTTGGTTTGAAATACAATGTATTCGGACTTGACTTTTCCTATATTATCCCCGTAATGCAGAGAAGCCCACTGGAGAATGTTTTGCGTTTCTCCCTCACTTTCGATATTGATGCCATTGCTTCTCAAAACCAGGGGCAATAAACACTAAGGGTATTGCTTTTTTGATGGCTCGTTTTTGATGTACTTTTGTTATATCCAAACAATATACACCCCGGATGTATTTCTTCCGGGGTTTTTTGTGAAGATACGCGTTGAAAAATGCAGGAGTGTGTTTCTTTTTTTATTTGCTCTGATTACATTTGCAGGCAGAACCTTAAAACTGATTGTATGAATTTCAGGGTTGGATTTGGATATGATGTTCATCAACTGGAAGAAGGCTACCGGTTGATGATAGGTGGTGTAGCTATCCCATTCGAAAAAGGATCAAAAGGACATTCCGATGGTGATGTACTTATTCATGCTCTGATGGATGCTTTATTGGGCGCGGCCGGTAAAAGGGATATTGGCTACCATTTCCCTGATAATGATAAGGACCTGAAAGGCATTGACAGTAAACTGCTTCTGGAAAGAACCATGAAAATACTAAAGGAAGAGGGGTATACGATAGGAAATATTGATGCCACTGTAACCTTGCAAAAACCAAAAATTGGTTATGCCATTCCCCAAATGCAACAAGTATTGTCAGAGATACTGGGCCTTAGGGCAGATGCTGTGGCTATAAAGGCCACCACAACTGAAAAGATGGGTTTTGTGGGGCATGGTGAGGGAATTGCAGCTTATTGTGTTGTTCTTATTTACAAGGAACAACAGGGCGGGTAATTTTTAACCTTCAGCGGCGCAACTCAAACTTTTCTCCCAGGTATACTTTTCTTACCTGTTCGTCATTGGCAAGGTCTTCTGCGGTGCCTGCCTTCAGGATAGACCCTTCGAAAAGCAAATATGCCCTATCAGTAATATTAAGGGTTTCATGAACATTGTGGTCGGTTATTAGTACACCAATATTCTTTTCTTTGAGTTTGCTCACGATGGTTTGTATGTCTTCCACGGCAATGGGGTCAACCCCGGCAAAAGGTTCATCCAAAAGAATGAACTTTGGATCAACAGCCAGTGAGCGGGCAATTTCTGTACGGCGGCGTTCCCCGCCTGAGAGAGTGATTCCTTTGCTCTTACGGATGTGCTGCAATCCAAACTCATCGAGTAATGTTTCCAGCTTTTCGTGCTGTTCTTCTTTGGTTTTGTCTGTGAACTCCAGTACCGCCTTGATATTGTCTTCTACACTCAAGGTTCTGAAAACACTGGCTTCCTGAGCCAGGTACCCAATGCCCTTCTGCGCCCTCTTGTACATGGGTTCACGGGTAATCTCAGTGTCTTCCAGGAAGATCCTGCCCTCATTGGGTTTAATAAGGCCTACGATCATATAAAAGGTGGTGGTTTTTCCGGCACCGTTGGGACCCAGAAGACCCACTATCTCTCCCTGGCTTACCTCTACAGAAACTTTGTTTACAACAGTTCTTTTCTTATACTTCTTTACCAGCAGGTGGGTGTGCAGTCTCATATTTGCTTGTTTTTCTGATTTTCCAATGCCTCCCAAAACTCTACCGCCCTGCGCAGATGGGGAATCACTATGGTACCCCCAACAATATTTGCAATGGCGAATACCTCAAAAACTTCCTCTTGGGTTACACCCTCCTTGAAACATTTCTCCAAATGATATTTTACGCAATCGTCGCATCTGAGCACCATTGAAGCTGCCAACCCGATCATCTCCTTTATCTTTGTTGTAAGGGCTCCTTCAGCATATGTGTTGGTGTCAAGGTTGAAAAGTCTTTTGAGAACCAGATTATCTGCATCCAAAATCTTTTCGTTCATTTTCTGCCTGTACTCATTGAAATCATTTACCAAATCGCTCATAGTATTCCTTCTTTTAAAATGTCATGCAGGTGAACCATGCCAAGGTATTGGCCATCCTCTAAAACGAGAACCTGGGTGATATTATTGTTTCGCATCATTTGTAATGCGTCAATGGCAAGTGTTTTGGGCGTGAGAGTTTTGGGATTGGGGCTCATGATATCTCCTGCGGTCAGATTCTCTGCTTTTGCCTGTTTTTGCATCATCCTCCTGAGGTCGCCATCGGTTATGATTCCACGCAGGGTATTGTTTTCAGTTACAGCTGTAGCACCCAGTCTTTTGCTGCTGATCTCTATGATCACTTCCCTGATGTTGGCGTGAATATCAACCTCCGGCTTCTCATTTTGCCTGTAAATGTCTTCTACTTTCAGGTAGAGTTGCTTGCCCAGGGCGCCACCAGGATGGTATCGGGCAAAATCGCTTGACGAAAACCCCCTGCATTCAAGTAAAGCCATAGCCAGGGCATCGCCCATTACCAGCTGTGCGGTAGTGCTGCTGGTGGGTGCGGGGTTGTTGGGTCGTGCTTCATTTTCTACAGTTGTGTTGATAATATAATCGGCCTGCCGGGCAAGATAGGAGTGCAAATTGCCCACCATGGCAATAAGGCAGTTGCCCTGGGCTTTCAGCATTGGGGTAATTACTTTTATTTCAGGGCTGTTTCCACTATTGCTTATGCACAGGGCAATATCATCTGTTTGAAGCATTCCCAGATCGCCGTGAATGGCATCTGCAGCGTGCATAAATAAAGCAGGAGTCCCTGTTGAATTGAAAGTGGCCACAATTTTACTGCCAATTATTGCGCTTTTGCCAATGCCTGTAACCACAACCCTTCCTTTACTGTTGATAATTTTTTCTACACATACAGCAAAGTCATCCGATATGAAGTTGATAAGGTTTACAACTGCTTCAGCCTCTGTTTTTATGGTATCTGTTGCTATGGCCTTTATCTCCTCCCGTGTTTTTAATGTTTTTATCATCAGGGGTATAAAAATAGTTTTGCCTGTTCTTTATTAAATTGTAAATTTACTGTGCAAACCTACAGTTTTTTTTATTGCTGGATTTGTAAAAATCACAAATGTTTAATAGGGGCCGGGGTGAATAATTGAGCCCCCTGATTTTAAAAGACCCGTTGCTTAGGAAAACAGGTTTTTGCTCGATGTTTTTTTAAACTGGACCAGGTACGCAGGGGTAGATTAGTTTTTAGGAAAGTCTTTCGGTTCATAACTTGGTAAATAGTTGCCACTGAATAGGTTTCATGTAAGGTGGTTGTCTTTTTACTGCTGCATTTGAAAAAGAAACAGTATATTTATAAATCAAAAAATATAACTCATTATAGTGTTCATGGAAGTCAAAAGTGAGATTTCTTTAAAAGGTCTTCTTAAACAGATCTTTGGTTACGACAAGTTTAAAGGAGATCAGGAAGCGATCATTCACAATCTGCTAAACGGCAATGATACTTTTGTTATCATGCCAACCGGAGGTGGTAAATCAATGTGTTATCAGCTTCCGGCTCTTATCAGCAGAGGTACAGCGATCATTGTTTCTCCCCTGATAGCCCTGATGAAAAACCAGGTAGATGCGATCAGGAATTTTGCCTCATATGACAGTATTGCTCATGTGCTGAACTCCTCTCTCAGCAAGCCTGAAATCATACAGGTTAAAAGGGACCTCTCCAACGGACTCACCAAACTGTTGTATGTAGCCCCTGAGTCACTTACGAAAGAAGAGAATGTTGAATTTCTGAAAACACTTGATATTTCCTTTTTTGCTATTGACGAAGCACATTGTATCTCGGAATGGGGCCATGATTTCAGGCCCGAATACCGCCGCCTGCGTGCTATTATAGATGCATTTGAAAAAAAGATTCCCGTTATTGCCCTCACTGCAACAGCAACCCCAAAGGTTCAGCAGGATATCATGAAAAACCTGAATATGGTCAATACGAAGGTGTTTAAGTCATCTTTTAACCGGCCCAATCTTTATTATGAAATAAGAGACAAGGGAGAGGATGTAAATAAGGAGATTATTAAGTTTATCAACCGGCACCAGGGAAAATCGGGTATTATATATTGCCTGAGCCGCAAAAAGGTAGAAGAGATGGCCGAAACACTGCGCGTAAATGGTATTAACGCATTGGCTTATCATGCAGGACTCGATACCCAGTTGAGAGTTTCCACACAGGATAAGTTTCTCAGGGAAGATATCGATATCATTGTGGCAACCATTGCTTTTGGAATGGGCATAGACAAACCCGATGTGCGCTTTGTAATCCATTACGACATTCCCAAAAGCCTTGAGTCCTACTACCAGGAAACCGGCAGGGCCGGCAGAGACGATGGAGAAGGAAACTGTATCGCATTTTATTCTTACGACGACATTCAGAAACTGGAAAAGTTTCTCAAGGGCAAACCCCTTTCAGAACAGGAAATCGGCAAACAGCTCCTGCTGGAAACCGTATCTTATGCCGAATCTTCTATTTGCCGCAGAAAACTTTTGTTAAACTATTTTGGCGAGGTATACCAGGATGAAAATTGTGGTGCCTGTGATAATTGTTTGAATCCTCGCGAAAAATTTGAAGGAAAAGAATATATTTGCCTGCTGTTAGAGGCTGTTCTTGCAGTGAAACAATTATTTAAAATCAAACATGTAATCAACGTACTCATGGGAAAAGCTACAGGAAGCATTAAATCTTGTAAACATCATCAGTTGGATATTTTTGGTAAAGGTGCTGATAACGATGAGAAATTCTGGCAGAACATCATCAGGCAAGCTCTTATCGATCGGTTGCTGGAAAAGGATATCGAAAACTATGGTACATTGAAAGTGACCAAAAAAGGTAAGGAATTTTTGGATAATCCACGCTCAGTAAAAGTTAGCAAAGACCGCCAGACAGGTGAAGACCTGGATGGAGAGATAAAAGGTGGAGCAGCCAAAACCAGTGCTACCGATAAGGTTCTCTTTGCCCTGTTGAAAGATTTAAGAAAAGAAATCGCCAAGAAGAATAATCTGCCTCCCTTCGTTATCTTCCAGGATCCTTCTCTCGAAGATATGGCCATACAGTACCCGGTAAAACTGGAAGAACTCAAGCAGATTTCAGGAGTGGGAACCGGAAAGGCTGAACGTTTTGGAAAACCCTTTGTGGAGCTCATAAAAAATTATGTGGATGAGCATGAAATTGAGCGCCCAATGGACATGGTGGTAAAATCAGTTGTCAACAAATCCGGCATCAAGGTTTATATCATTCAAAATATAGACAGGAAGAAACCCCTGGAAGATATAGCTTATGCCAAAGGGCTCGAGTTTGAAGAGCTGCTGGCTGAGATTGAAAGCATCGTGGCTGCTGGTACCAAAATCGATATCAGGTATTATATCAATGAAATGATTGATGAAGATAAACAGGACGAAATTTTTGACTATTTCAAAACAGCTGAAACCGACTCATACAAAGCCGCCCTTGAAGAACTTGGAGAAGATGATTATACCGAAGAGGAGATCCGGCTTATGAGAATCAAGTTCCTTTCTGAAATGGGAAATTGATCTGTATTTCCTGTATTCTTTCTTGATCAGATTTCAAGGCCTGGCACATTGCTTAATCGTTTTGTGCCAGGAATAGGTTGTATCGGTCAGGTTTATGCCTGGGTACGTTCGCATGGCACAGAATAGTACTACTTGACCTGTCCCGGCAATTAAAAAAACAAGCAATCAAACATCTCATTCATTTAACCCGTTAGCCCCAATGTCAACAGAAAATTTAAAGGAAAACCAGGATCTTCAGAATCAGAAGCAAGTATCACAACGTTCACGGATCCCCAACGTAACCATAATTAATATTGTTTTACTCATCGGATTGCTGGTGCTTTATGCACTGTATTTCTTTCCACAGCGTGCGGGGCAGCAAATGACTGATGGTACCAATGCCGATGCAGTGGAAGCTATTGCAGAAGACGCTTTCAGAGTCGCTTATGTGAACTCTGATTCTCTTATGAGTAACTATAAGCTTGCCATTACTATGCGTGAGCAATTTGAAAATGAGCAACGCAGGTTGGAAAATGATTTACAACAACGCCAAAGGGATTTCCAGGAAGAGGTTGAAAGCTTTCAGCGGCGCATTCAGTCAGGTCTTGTGTCCCAGGAAGAAGGAATGCAGAAAGAGCAGGAACTCTCATTAACACAGCAGGAGCTGATCCAAATGAACGATACTTATGCCAACCGCCTAAGAAATAAAGAGATCGAAATGAACAGTGAACTGTATGATTCCATCACCTCTTTTTTAAGGCGCTACAACGAAGAGAAAGACTATGACTACATCTTTGGTTTTGTCCAGGGAGGTGGGAACATTCTTTTTGCACGCGATCAACATGATATTACAAACGAAGTTTTGAGTGGACTTAATCAGGAATATGATGAAAAAAACTAAAACGATTTTAATTTTTCTTCTTGCCGGGTTTGTGTTTTGTGGTACTTTGTTTTCTCAACCAGCCAATACCAACACAAAATATGCCCTTGTAATTCACGGTGGGGCAGGCAATATTAATCCTGAATCTATTGATGATCAGCAATACCAGGAGTATACAAATGCACTGGCACTTGCCCTCAATGAAGGCGAAACTATACTTGCTAATGGCGGTACTGCCCTGGATGCGGTGGAAGCAGTAGTGCGGTTTCTCGAAGATTCGCCTCTTTTCAATGCAGGCAAAGGAGCTGTTTTTACCCTCGAAGGGAAAAATGAACTTGATGCTTCTATTATGTGCGGTGCCACACACAATGCAGGAGCCGTTGCTGGTCTTACCATTGTGAAGAATCCTGTTTCTGCCGCCAGGAAGGTAATGGAGAACTCTCCTCATGTATTTCTTATTGGGAAAGGTGCCGAAACTTTTGCCCACGATAATGGCCTCGAAATCGTAGACCCCGGGTATTTTTTCGATCAGCGTCGCTGGGATCAGTATCGCGAGTTTGTGCGCCGTAGCAGAGATAACAGAAGCCAGGCTCCCGATAATTTTGACAAAAATGCCAAAATGGGTACGGTTGGTGCCGTTGCTCTTGATGTGCATGGCAACATTGCAGCGGCCACTTCTACCGGTGGAATGACCGGAAAACGCCCCGGACGTATAGGCGATGTGCCCGTAATTGGAGCCGGCAATTATGCCAGCAACCTGTCATGTGGTGTATCTGCTACAGGGCACGGCGAGTTTTTTATCCGCAACCTGGTGGCCTACGATATTGCCGCAAGGATGATGTATAATGAGCAAAGCCTCGCTGAAGCAGCTCACGATGTGATTTTTGGTAAGATTGATCAACAAGGCGCATATGGCGGAGTTATTGCTATAGATAAGGATGGAAACATAGTAATGGAATTCAATTCTACAGCAATGTTCCGTGGGTTTATTAATTCCGAAGGAGAAAGTGGTGTGTGGATTTTTGAATAGTATTGCCTGCTGTTCATTCTTTTCTATTTACCTGAAATAATAATACCTGACCATCCATTGCACTGCCTGCTGAGGCTTTTACAGGCTTCAGGATTCCCTTGTGAGAGAGAGGCAAAACCCCCGGGAATTCTGCGAGAATGATAATTGGTGATTATGGACTGGAATCTCTACATTAATTTCACTGCAGCAATGATAGCTATTGTGAACCCTTTGGGTTTGATCCCCTTGTGGTCGCAACTTACCGATGATCTGGATGATAAAGAACGCAGAGAACTTGCCTCTATGCTTCTAGGTACCTCCGTTGTTATTCTTTTGCTATTTCTGATCTTTGGCAATTCTATCTTGAAATTCTTTTCGATTGATATCCCTGTTTTTCAAATCGCGGGAGGAGTATTGTTACTTTTCACGGGCATATCTATGGTAAATGGCAATATTTTTCAAGTTGAGAGTAAGCGGTCAAAAGCAAAAGAAAAGCATCCCTACCATCTGGTGAAAACAAGGTTCAGGGAAATTTTGGTGCCTTTGGCCATTCCCATGCTCTCAGGACCTGGTTCATTAACCACGGTAATTCTTTTTGGCCACAGACTCGATTCTATATACGATTATGTAGCACTATCTGTCCTGATGGTTCTTATATTGCTGATCCTGTTTATGGTTCTCGTTTTCTCAGATAAAATTGAGAAAAGAATTGACCCCATTATTTTTAATATACTCACCCGGCTTTTTGGTATATTGGTGGTTGCTGTATCTATTCAGTTTATGATGGAAGGATTGGAAGATATTATCAGGGGGTGGAGTCAAAGCAATGTACTGTAAGGATCGGTAAAACTACATCGGTGCCATCTTTTCCCATAGAATTATCATGTTACAGCATCTGTCTTTCGGTTGATTTAATCGGGGGCAGGCGGCAAATCCAAACTGTTTTCTTGCTTTGTTGCTGTTTAGGCTGTTATCGTGTGCAATAAATTCCCCATTTGTATAGTGTTTTCATCATGTTTGAGGATATATATTAAACCCTGCTGAAAAAGAACATGTTGTGCAGAACCTGTAATATCTTCATCAATACCCTTGTCTGCATGGTATTTCAGATCCTTTCTGATTATTATCCTCTCAATAGTGGCTGAGGATAGTATGGCGCAGGTATGGTATTTGGCTTTTCAATAATTCAGCAATCAAATTGTAATATGACAGAAAGGACAATGGAAGTTCAACCCGAAATCTATCATTTACTGTCATAGATTGCTTTTAGTAAAAAGCGGAAGGCTGTATTCAATCTGTTGCAGTCGTCCTGACTAAATGAATAATAATTCCTTTAAGTATTAATTAAATGTGAAAAGCTATGTTACGTTTGGTGATTGTATTTTTGATTATTGCGCTGATTGCAGCGCTTTTAGGTTTTACCGGTTTGGCATCTGGGGCGGCAGCTTTGGCTAAAATCGTATTTTATATTTTCCTGGTATTGCTTGTCATTTCCCTCATAGCAGGATTGATCAGGGGATGGCGGTAGCAATGTCTGGAATTTATAGCTTTGCAAATGAGAAGACCGATTTGTAGTGCGTGGCTTAGACGTTTTTGCCAGGTAAATCGGAATAAACTCCAGGCATTAATGAATTTTTGCTCCAGCAGAAAGCTACAGGGATAACTTTTCAGAGTTGGTTTAAAAAACCAAAGAGCCGGAAGTCCTGATGGGAAAAAGATGTGTCTGACTTTTGAGAAACACTTTATGAGATCAATTATTGTATCAGGCTGAACATGGAATGGATTTTCGGCACTTATACTTGCGCACTACAGGCTTAATCTGGCTTATTAATTCCACATTTTATATATATCGGGTAATGATCAGAGCCAATTTTGGATAGTTTTTCCAATTCTGTAACTGTGAAGGTATTCGATAAAAAAACATGGTCTAAAGCCCAGGAAAGCAATGGATATTTTGCATTGTATGTGTTAAAAAATCCTCTGCCTTTCCTGGGATCTCTCATTTTGGAAATTCTGGTAAACTGAGTAGAGGTATCAGACCAGGCTACATCATTCAGGTCTCCCAAAGCTATGCAAGGTAGAGTAAGATCCTTGATTTTTTTTGCCACCACAACAAGTTCTTTGTCTCTTGGTCTGGAAGTATCAGCCTCTGTGGGTGCTGGTGGTTCAGGATGCAGACAACTTAAAGAAATTTTACAGTCATCTATTTCAACTTCTGTATGAATAGAAGGTACATCTTGTTTGATGAGGTACTCTACTTTGGTATTGTTCAAGGGTTTTTTTGAATATAAAAGCATTCCGTAGGTATTTTCTAAAGGAACTTTTACACTGTAGGGATATTCCGACATTACAGGATCCATTTCATTTTTCCACCATTGATCAGTTTCTACCAACAGAACAATATCTGCCGAATACCTGGAAATATGTTCTTTCAGTTTGCTGCTTTTTCTGTTCGACATTTGCACATTTGAGATCAGCAGAGAAATAAACGTGCTGGTGTTGGAGTCTGAATCCGGTATTTCCTTCCTGGAAAAAGGGAAGTAGGGCGAAATGTAGTAAACCTGGACAATAATGGCTACCAGGGAAAGTGAAAGTATTATCCAGAAAAGCGGGTTTTCTTCAAACCAAATAATCTGGACAATAACCCCCACAATTAAAAGGGAGGTGATTTGTAGCTTGGGAAAATCGAAAATTTTCACCCACCATTCTTTTCTGGCTAACAATGAGAATACTGTAAACAGTATAAGAAATCCCGAAATGATTTGCGCAACTGTAAGCATTGTCATACAATTTATATTGGATAATTATTGATTTTCATATTTTATATATTCTTCATTGAAATACACTAATTCTACTCCTGCATCGCTAAACATGATCTCCGACTCACCTCCTGCGTGGTATTTTTTTTCGCACACCACACGTTTTATCCCACAATTTATGATAAGCATAGCGCACACCCTGCAGGGTGTCATACGACAGTAAAGGGTTGCTCCATCAATGCTGATTCCCAGCCGGGCAGCCTGGCAAATAGCGTTTTGCTCGGCATGTACAGTACGCACACAGTGCATGGTGGTGTGCCCATCCTCATGCAGCACTTTTTTCATTTGGTGACCCACATCATCGCAATGGGGCAAGCCAATGGGCGATCCTACATAACCGGTTACCAGGATCTGCCTTCCACGGGCAATCACGCATCCGCTGCGACCCCGGTCGCAGGTGGCCCGCTTGCTCACCGTATGTGCTATTTCCACAAAATACTCATCCCAGGTTGGACGGATGTAATGTGTGTTGTTCATGTTGTTTTAGTTTTATGGTTTGAAAGGTTTGTGTTTATGGGGTTGTGGCTGGCAGGTGAGCGATTGCCTGTTCAATCTGGCTGTGGAGTTCCTGCAGGGTACCATTGTTATGAATTACATGATCGGCCTGGCGAATGCACTCTGCCAGGTTTTGCTTGTTGGGATCATCGGAATGCATTTCCCGGTCTTCGTTACTTTGAAATGTGTCGAAGTCGATGCGGTCGGTCTCCGAATTCCTTAATACAATACGGCGGTAGCGTATATGGATATCAGCATCAACGGCAAGCAGTACAAATCCCTTTTTTTGTCTTAACGAAGCGATTTCTCCCGGGGTTCTGATGCTCTCAATGATGGAATTCCTGGCGCTTTGCAGAGCTTTACGATAAAGTTGGTCTATGATGTAGGCCGGGCCGAACTTGCTGCGCAATTCGTTGGCGGTGTGGGTAAGAGTGTCGCGGTTTACTTCGTTGCCCTGTTGCTGTATCACCTCTGAAAGAAATCCCCTGACTGAAAAATGTACAAAACCTTTCTCTTTCACCAGGTAATCTACCACTGTCCCTTTGCCGGCACCAAGGGTTCCGGTTATTCCAATTACAATCATGTGCTTTTTGTGGATAGTTTGTAGGGTAATTTCTGTTGTCTTTTTTTGGGGATAAAGATAGTTATTGTTTTAATAAAAACCTTTTATCCTGGTTCGTTTTACAAGGTAAACCATTGGCTACAAACCTTAATGTCCGAACCCATTGCACCTGCAGGTTCAGTTCATAAAGAAACAGGGTTTTGCTAATTCTTTCGGGATAGTTGGTGTAGAAGCCTCAGATGGGGAGTTTCGTCTGTAGTCCGTTATTGAAAGTTTTGCGGTGGAGGGGGCTCAGGCCGTGACTGAAAATGGCCAGCTTATGCTGGGGCGTAGGATATCCCTTATTCTGATACCAGTAATAATGAGGATACTGCTCATGAACCTGTTGCATAAAATCATCGCGCCATGTTTTGGCCAGTACTGAGGCGGCAGCTATGGAGTAGTACAAGCCATCACCATTGATTATGCAACAGTGGCTGGTGGCACCATAGGGTTTGAAACGGTTGCCATCAATAAGCAGCAGCCCGGGTTGTGGGTTGAGTTTTTCGATGGCACGGTGCATGGCCAGCAGAGAGGCATTGAGAATGTTTATCTGGTCTATTTCGTGGTGATCAGCCATGGCAATACCGTAAGAAACTGCAACATCTTCAATTTCTTTCCTAAGCACCTGGCGTTGTAATGGACTTAATTTTTTTGAATCGTTGAGGTGTCCTTTCCATGTCCTGGGAATCTTAGGCGGAAGAATTACTGCTGCTGCCACCACCGGGCCTGCCAAGCAGCCCCGGCCGGCTTCATCCACACCAGCTTCCCACAATCCGGGTTCGTTTCTGTAACGTAGTTTAAGCATAGCCTTGTAATACGGAGTTGAAAGCGTCAAGCCATTTCTCTTTGTTGGCTTCTACCGAGTATTCACTGCTTACTGTTTTACATCCGTTCTCACCAAGTTTCTTTCTCAAATGTGCCGATTCAATAAGTTGCGAAAGCTTTTCTACCCACTCCTGGTGTGTGGAAGCGAGAAAACCGTTTTCACCATCATGGATGATCTCAGTATTCACCCCCACGGGCGACATGATGGTAGGGATCTCAAGGGCCATGTATTGAAGGCCTTTTAATCCGCACTTCCCTTTCGACCAGGCATCGTCGGGAAGGGGCATAATGCCGATGTCAAATTCCGAAAGATCTTCTATCTCGGTGGCTGCATCCCACCATTTTCCTTTGATTTCAAGATTCTTGTGCTCATACGTTCCATCGCCGATCACCTTGATTTGTACTTTGCTGCCGAATTTCTGCCTGATGTCTTCGAGCACCGGAACGGCGGTTTTAAAATGCTTAATGGTGGTAATACTACCACTCCAGCCTATGGTTACAACGTCTTCATTGCCATTCTTATTTCGGCCTGCCTGGTAGATTTGTGTGTCGATGGTTGTTGGGATGATCCGCACATTAGGGTTGAAATTCAGGGCATAATCCCTAAGGTATTCATTGCCCGCTATTACCAGTGAACACATAGAGATGATAGGACCTACCTTGGCAGGGTTTTTCAACCAGGCAAAAGAACGGTTCGCATCTGATACATCATTGAGCCAGATGGAATCATCAAAATCATAGATCATGGGAACCCCGAGTTTATGGATTTTCTTCTCGAAATAGATGCTTCTGATCATCAAAGCATCGCGGTAAATGAAAACAGCATCGTATTGGCCCTGTTTGATCTTTTTCAGATCTTTATACCGCCGGAGTATGGCATTCTTGAAAATGCCCAGCTTTGCCAGGTATTTTCCTTTGCTGTAAAGTGTTTTCCCTTCCTGTTTATATACAAGAGGGGAGATTTCGCATTCAATGTTATTGTTCTCAAGAAAGGTGAGGTATTGTTCAAATCGGAACCTTTGGCCGGGAACCAATCCGGTTTCCTGCCCTACCAGGAAAAGCACTTTTCTCTTGTTTGTATCTTTTGCAGTATTTTTTTGCATTATCATGTTTTAGTCTTCAAGCCAGAACTGGGGGAAATTGATGTTAAGTTCAATATCGGTAAACTTGGAAGTTTTTCTTACCCCCTTTTCTTTTACCCACTGTGCCATTTTGTGCAGGCCCTCTTCCAGCGTGGTTACGTTAGCTTGGCCAAACACCCCACGGGCTTTCGAATGATCAGACCATGCATGCATCACTTCATTCCTGGGAGGTAAATGTCTTACCTCGCCGGTCATGCCCATGGCTTTCATCACTGCCTCAGCAAGCTCAAGAACCGTATACTCTTTTTCGGCCCCTACATTAAATACCTGGTTGATAGCTTCAGGGAGATTTACACATCCGGCAATCTGGGGAGCAATATCTCCCACATAGCTGAAAGCCCTTGTTTGCAGACCATCGCCAAAAACCGACAATTCTTTTCCCTGCATAAGCTGATTCATGAAGATTCCCACTACATTGCGGTAGCGATCGCCGATATTCTGGTATTCCCCATAAACATTATGAGGCCTGAAGATTACGTAATCCAGGCCAAACATTTCGTGCGATACCTTCAACTCCTGCTCCACAGCATACTTGGCGATTCCATAAGGGTCTTCCGGACGGGGGGTATGGCTTTCCCGAAGGGGAAGTTCTCCCTCTCCATATACTGCTATAGAAGAAGTAAATACGAAGCATTTTATTTTATGCCTTATGGATGCATTGATCAGGTTTACACTGCCAATGAGGTTGTTCATGTAATTGTACCTCTTGATGAAATGGCTTAACCCTTCTGCTGCATATGCCGCCAGGTGATACACATAGTCGAATCGTTGCTCTTCAAACATCTTGTCAATAAGCTGATGGTCCAGTATGCTTCCTTTCACAAATTCTGCTTCCGGGTTCACATTGTCTTGGAAACCACCACTCAAATCGTCCAGCACCACTACCTGGTGCCCCATTTCAATGAGCTGGTTTACCACGTGGGCTCCAATAAACCCGGCACCCCCGGTAACCAGACTCTTCGCAATTGCCGTCATAACAAATTGTATTTTAATTAAAGAATCTTTTTCTATTTCGCAGTAAGGCTAGTCCAGCCTTGCCAATTTTCCAACCACGATCAGCAATAGCAGGATGGTAAACAGTATTTCGTTTGCCATTTTCCTGTTGTTTACCTGGAAAAATCCCGCCAGGATTCCTGCAAGAGGCAACATGATGATGCCATGGTGGAAAATGGTATGTTTTCCTGCAAAAGCCACCGAAGCGATAGAGATAAGCAGGTAAACCAGCAATACATTGTACCGTCTTCTTATTCTTATTGGCTTGTCGCGCAAGGTGCCCAGGTAAAGCCGGGTGATGGCAATAATTCCGATAAACCCGATAATGATGATGGAAACCCATCCAAAAGGCACAAATTGCATGGACGATAAGCCTGCATCGAAAGGCAGCCTGGCGAATGTATCCCATTGCTCCTGCAGCCTGTTGAACCAGTAATAATAAAGTGCCACAAAAATGTAAGGTAAGCCCAATCCAATGAGAGAGGCAAGCAAGGCGCGAAGGTTTACAAGATAATAAATGATCAATGAAGCAATAAACAGCAAAATCAGCGATAGTGCCGGAAAATAAAACAGTGAAGCAAGGCTGATAAAAAAACCTACATTAAAGATCTCGATAAATACAGCTTCTTCCCTGAAGACTTCAAACATTTTGCTGAGGGCTATGAGCATGAAAAAATTGGCAAACCACACCGGATGCATTCCGAAAAGGTTGAAGCTGCTGCTCATCAGCACAATATACATAAGTGCCGGTAATTTTGAATTGCGCTCCACAAGGTTTTTATCCGTAACAATTGCATTAAACATAAAAGCCTGGGCAATCATGAACAGGAAGCTCAGTAACACACTCAACAGGGTGTTTTGTTCGAAAAACCCTACCAGCAGTGTATACAATGGAGCATGGTTTGCCTGTGGAAGTGAGGTATGCTGATGCAGAAAGAAACCATCCAGCCAAAGTGCCAGGGCCACGATCACCAGTAATGTAAGAGTGAAAGGATGATTGTTTTTGAATTTTCCTATGATCATACAACAATTCAGCTTAGAAGATCAAGGCCAATGTCATTTCTGTAGTATTTGTTCTCAAATCTGACGATTTCAGCATTTTTCAGGCTCATTTCGCGTGCTTTCTGCAGGGATGAGTGTAGAGAAGTTATGGCCAGTACCCTACCTCCTGATGTAACTACTGTATTGTCTTTTTCTGTTGCCCCGGCATAAAACAGATGACTTCCCTCAACGGCATCATAACCATCAATGAGATATCCTTTGCCATAGCTTCCGGGATAACCCCCCGAAACCAGCATTACCGTAACAGCAAAATCGGGGCATATTTGCAGGGTATACCGATCCAGGTTTCCGGTTGCCATGGCTTGCAGCAATTCCACAAAATCGCTGTTGATCCTCGGCAGCACCGCTTCTGTTTCAGGATCGCCCATGCGCACATTGTATTCAATAACATAGGGATCGCCATTCACATTCATCAATCCCAGGAAAATGAAGCCTTTGTAAGATATATTCTCCCTGGCAAGTCCATCAATAGTAGGTTGAATAATCCTGTTTTTTACCTTTTCCATAAATTGAGAATCGGCAAAAGGTACCGGGGATACCGCTCCCATGCCGCCGGTATTGGGTCCGGTGTCACCTTCTCCTATGCGCTTGTAATCTTTGGCCTCGGGCAACAGCACCCAGTTGCGACCATCGGTAGCCACAAAAACTGATAACTCTATCCCTTGCAAATACTCTTCGATCACCACCTTCTCTGATGCTTCTCCAAAAGCTTTTCCCTTAAGCATATCCTTTAATACTTCAATAGCACCATCGAGCGATTGCACTATTGATACCCCCTTGCCTGCTGCCAGTCCATCGGCTTTCAATACATAGGGAGGCTTAAGGGTTTCCAAAAAGTCGATACCCTGCTCATAGGTTTCCAGCGTAAAACTTTGGTAAGCCGCAGTGGGGATATTGTTTCTCTTCATGAAAGCTTTGGCATACTCTTTACTTCCTTCGAGCATGGCACCTGCTTTGCCGGGGCCCACAACCAATACATCACGGGTGGACTCGTGGCTGGACAAAAAGTCAGTGATCCCTTTTACCAGCGGATCTTCCGGACCAACAACCACCATTCCGATCGATTGTGATGCGATAAACTCAGCAATGCTTTCAAAATCAGTGAGAGAAAGTTCTGTGTTGGTGCCACAAAATTGTGTGCCTCCATTTCCGGGTGCAATAAATAGTTTTTTACACAAGGGACTTTGTTCGATCTTCCATGCAAGAGCATGTTCTCTTCCCCCGGAACCAAGCAAAAGTATGTTCATCCTGATAAGTTTTTAATGTCACTAAAGCTCAACCCTGCGGCTTTTGCAGCCCAAAAGTATAAAAAATCTTTGGGAATGAGCATTCTATTTTGCCGCGTGATGCAGCCCGAACCCAGGGGCCATGAGGTTTAAATTAATTTTAGGTAAAATAATATTTTCTTAAAAACATTGAGAATCCTTTCTTGTTAGTATAAAAACTATTCGCCCAAAAAAAGTTTCCGTGGTTTTTTATCATTTGGAAGCATGAACTTAAAAATATGCAGGATATAATTGTAAAAATATCGGAGATGTATCTGCGCTATGGTATTAAAAGCATTACCATGGATGATCTGGCACGCGACCTGGGCATATCCAAAAAAACCCTTTATCTCTATTTTGAAGATAAGAAGGATGTGGTACGAAAAGTTGTTCACCATATTATTCAGCACCAAAAGTGTGGGATTACAGAAGTTCTTGGTAAAAAGGATACCAACGCCATTGACAAACTTATGATGATGACCCGCTTTTTTGCCGAGCATCTGAAAAACTCCAATGCATCTCTAACCTACGATCTGGAAAAATATTACCCTGATATCTGGAATGAGGTGCTTGAATTTAAACGCGAAGAGGTTTTCAGGCATATGATGGATAATATCAATGAAGGGATACGCGAAAACCTTTACCGCGATGACTATAATTATGAGATCATAGCCAGGGCGTATGTTTCGCGTATGGAAATGTATCAGACTGATCTATGGCAACCTCTTTCCAAATATCCACTGGAAGAAGTTTTCCGCACCTTGTTCATTTACCATGTCAGAGGCATCTCCAATGAAAATGGGCTGAAATATCTTGAAAAAAGCATGGAAAAATGGAATATCAGCAATTAAAAGATTCGCATTGGATAGGGAAAAAAAGGCATTCGTCCTCCCCGGAGGTGCCATTCACCGATTTGATTTATGTGCAGAGCGATACAGATAATAATTTTGACCCCATTAATGATAATACCAGAAAAAACTTTTACATGAAACAGTACAACACCTCAAAAATTCTCTTTGCATTCGTGGTTGTAATTCTTTCTTGTTTAACCACGGCTGCAGTGCAAGCCCAGGAGCCCCTGCAATTAAGCCTTGAGCAGGCTGTAGAGCATGCACTGGAGCATAATTACGAATTGCGCAATGCACGTGCTGATTTGAATATTGCCGACCGGCAGGTATGGGAAATCACTGCGCAGGGGCTGCCACAGGTAAGTGGTACGCTTGGGTACCAGTATTTTATCGATATCCCCACCAGTCTTGTGCCGGCCGAATTTTTCAACGGAGAACCAGGCGAATTTGCTGAGATCCAGTTTGGAACAGAGCAGAATCTTACGGCTTCACTTTCGGTGAATCAGCTTATTTTTGATGGAAGCTATATTATTGGACTACGTGCCGCAAGAATCTTCAGGGAACTGGCTGCACAGTCTTTCGAACTTTCAGAGCTTGAGGTAAAAACCCTGGTAACAGAAACTTACTACCTCAACCTGGCCACCTCAGAAAACCTTTCGATCGTGCGCGAAAATCTTTCCAACCTGGAAGATAACCTGCGCCAAACACAGCTTCTTTTTGAGGAAGGCTTTACCGATGCTATTAATGTGGATCAGCTAAGGCTGGCAGTGGCAAACCTTAGAAGCAATATTTTATCGCTCGAAAGACAGGAGAAAATGATGCGCGATTTGCTTAAGTTTCAGATAGGCCTGGAGGTAAACCAACCCATAGCACTTACCGATAATATCGAATCCCTGTTTCAAAATGTGTCTCTTGAAAACCTTACTGTGCAGGAGTTTGATCCTCAGCGGCATATCAACTACAGGGTATTGAAGTCGCAGGAGGATTTTCAGCTCATGGCCATGCGCAGGCAAATAAGTTTTTACCTGCCTACTATTTCTGCTTTTTATACACATCAGGAAGATGCCCAGCGCAACGAGTTTAACTTTTTTGAAGGAGGAGAGCCCTGGTTTCCCACTTCCATTATCGGCCTGAATATTAATGTCCCGATCTTTTCCAGCGGTTTGCGCAGATCGAGGGTGCAACAGGCCCGCCTGGAGCTTGAAAAAGCAAAAAATAATACTTACATGATGGAGCAATCATTGTTGCTCCAGAAACAGGAAGCCAGTAATGAGATCCAGTCGGCATTGGAACAGTTTACCAATGAAAAGGAAAATCTGGAGCTGGCCCAAAGGATCCTGGAACGCACCACCATCATGCATCGCGAAGGACTGGCCACCAGCCTTGAACTCACCCAGGCAAGCGATCAGTTGCTAACCACCCAGGCAAATTATATCAATGCAATGTTTGAATTTCTAAATGCCAAGAATAAACTTGACCAGGCACTGGGAAAATTTTAATTCTTGCCCCACATGCATAACAATCCAAATGAGAACATAACGAATCAAATTCACAATAACTATGACAACGAAAAGAACTCCAGGGTTGACCCGAACATTAAAAAAGAGCATTATCCCGTTTTATCTGCTGGTAATGGCAGTAGTTTTGGTTTCCTGCAATGGCGGGGAAAATAAAACAGAACCCGAGATTATCCGTGAACAGATCAGCAATTACAACGAGCAGGTTGTAGAGTTGAATCAGAAAATTGCTAAACTGGAGCGGGATCTGGAGGAATTGGGTGAGGTTACCCAGAATCGTCAGCGTACACCCATTACCGTGTCTACACTAGAGGCTGCTCCTTTTGATCATTATTTCAGGGTTAATGCCAGTGTAGAAGCTGTACAGGAAGCAATGATAAGCCCCGAAGCCAATGGGCAGATCACGGAAATATCTGTAGTAAAAGGACAACAGGTACGCAGGGGGCAGGTGCTGGCAAGGCTTAATACAGCTGTGATTGAAAGTAATATTGCCGAGGTGAAAACATCGCTCGACCTTGCCGAAACCGTTTATAGCCGGCAAAAAAGATTGTGGGATCAGCAAATAGGCAGCGAAATACAGTACCTGGAAGCAAAAAACAGTTATGAAAGCCTGAAATCAAGGTTGAAAACCCTTGAATCGCAACTCGATATGGCGATTGTTGAAGCTCCTTTCGACGGTATTGTGGATGAAATATTTGCCAAGGAAGGAGAACTCGCTATGCCCGGAATGAACATCATGCAGCTGATTAATCTGAATGAGTTGTTTGTCAATGCTGATGTTTCTGAAACATTTCTGCCTGAAGTCAATTCCAATGATTGGGTAATCCTGCGCTTTCCGGCTTATCCCGATTACGAACAAAAAGTCCCTGTTTACCGGATTGGCAATACTATAAACCCTGAAAACAGAACTTTCAGGCTTAGGCTTAAAATTGAAAACCCCGGACAAAGAATTAAACCCAATATGCTGGCAGGTGTAAGCATCAATACCTTTTCTACTGATAGCGCACTGGTAGTTCCTTCCATCTATATCAAGCAAGACGTGCAGGGATACTTTCTCTTCCTGGCTGCAGAAAACGAACAGGGTGAACTGGTAGCAGAGAAAACCTATGTCGAAAGGGGTCTCTCAGGCGAAGGCCAAACCATGATCACCTCGGGAGTTAAACCCGGCGACAGAATCATCAGGCAGGGACATAATATGGTAAGCGACGGTACCCTGGTGAAAATCAGTGAAGAACAGAATCTGGCCAGAAACAACTAACAGGAAGATATATTTTTAACAACCTATTTTAAAAAGAACATCTGCCATGAGCGACAATACCAATAAAAATATCAGGTTTCGCGAATTTAAACTTACCACTGCGGCACTGAAAAACAAGAATACTATTTTCCTGCTTACCCTTTTGTTTGCCCTGTTCGGTATTTTTTCCTACCGTTCTCTGCCCAAAGAGCTGTTTCCCGATGTGGTAATCCCCACCATTATGGTGCAGACCATTTATCCGGGCAACCCGCCTGTTGATATTGAAAACCTAATTACCCGCCCACTGGAGAACGAGATCAATACCATTACAGGCATCAAAAAACTATCTTCTTCCTCTACACAGGATAATTCCAACATCTTTGTTGAATTTGAAACGGATATAGATATCAAGGTTGCACTGCAGGATGTGAAAGATGCAGTAGACAGGGTGAAAGGTGACCTGCCTGGTGATTTGCCGGCAGATCCTGTAGTGGTGGATATTGATTTTTCTGAGTTTCCCATCATCAATGTCAACCTCTCCGGCGATTTTACCATTAATGAGCTTAAACGATTTGCCGACTACCTGGAAGAGGAAATTGAAGCTGTTCCTGAAATATCCAAGGTAGAAACTACCGGTATTGATGAGCGCGAAATCCAGATCAACGTTAATCCACTTGCTCTTGACGCTGTGGAGCTGAGTTTCCAGGATATAGAAAATGCCATTGCACAGGAAAACATCTCCATGTCCGGGGGGTCCTTGTTGTTCGAAGATCTTACCCGGTGGGCAGTCCGTACCGACGGCGAGTTTACCGATGTAAGGCAGTTGGAAGACATTATCATTAAGCAGGAAGGTGGACATATAGTATATTTGCGCGATGTGGCCGATATTACAGACACCCAGGCCTATCCGGCAAGTTTTGCACGCCTGGATGACCAGCCGGTGGTTTCTCTGCAGGTAGTGAAAAAATCGGGTGAAAACCTGTTGTCTGCCACCGATAAAATTTTCAGGCTGCTCGATGATGCCCGCAAAACCGGAAATATCCCTGAAGAACTGAATATTACTATTACCAATGACCAGTCGGAAGAGATTCGTAACCAGCTGAGCAACCTTGAAAACTCGGTGATCATGGCTGTAATCCTGGTGATCCTGGTGCTGTACTTCTTCCTGGGATTGAAGAATGCTCTTTTTGTAGGGATAGCCATCCCTATGTCTATGCTTATCTCTTTCATGATTTTTGGAATCGCTGGTATCCAGATCAATATGATCGTACTTTTTTCCCTGATCCTTGCATTGGGATTGCTGGTTGATAATGCCATTGTTGCTGTAGACAATATTTACCGGTATGTGGAACATGGTTTTCCGGTTTTTGAAGCATCTAAAAGAGCCATTGGCGAAATTGCATGGCCTATTATCACTTCCACGGCTACTACTCTTTCAGCCTTTCTCCCCCTGGCTTTCTGGGGAGGCATTGTGGGTGAGTTTATGAAATATCTTCCTATTACCCTGATTATTGTCCTGGCCTCATCGTTGTTTGTTGCCCTGGTAATTGTTCCGGTATTTTCAGAAACGTTCTTTAAAGATTCTGATAAAAAGGCTGCAGCTGCCCATCGGAAAAAAGACCGCAGGACCGTTACACGCAACCGGTTGATCCTTTTGGGTGCACTGGCATTGGTGGGGGTTGCCTTTCACCTTGTCGGGGTCACGCTTTGGGGCAACATATTTGTGTTGCTGGCAGTAATCATTGCCCTGGGATATTTTGTGTTCCGCAAATTGAGTGAGTTTTTCCAGGAAAGGGTTTTGCCTTTCAATGAAATGCTGTACCAGAAAACCCTGCGTTTTGCATTGCGCGGTAAAAGGCCCTATTTCTTTGTGGCAGGAACCATGGTGTTTCTGCTGTTGTCTGTTGTCTTCTTCTATGTTAGACAACCCAAAGTGCTCTTCTTTCCTGACAATGAACCCCAATACATCAATATCATTGCCGAACTTCCGGCAGGTACTGATATTGTCAGAACCGACGAGCAAGTGCGGATTATTGAAGAGCATGTGGAACAGATCATTGCTCCCTACCGCCATATTGTAAAATCAGTGCTTACAACCGTAGGCCGTGGGGCAGTTAGGGAAATGGAGATGGCCGCAGGAGATACACCGAACCGGGGCCGTATTACTGTTACCTTTATTGAGTTTCAGGATCGAAATGGCTTAAATACCAACGATATTATGGCTGAAATTTCTGATGCCTTGCTCAGAAACTATCCGGGAGTGGAGTTCAACATCTCTAAAAATATGGCAGGCCCGCCAACCGGTGCACCTGTTAACCTGGAGATCTCTGGACGCGATTTCGACAGGCTCATATCCATTACCAGTGATGTGCAGCGAAGAATTGAAGAGTCAGGCATCGAAGGGATCGAAGGACTCCGGATGGACCTGGATACCGATAAACCCGAGATCATTGTGCGCATCAATCGCGACAAAGCCCGTCGTTTTGGATTAAGTACCATTTCCATCGCCAATACCATCCGTACCGCCCTCTTTGGAACAGATGTGTCTGATTTTAAAGTGGGAGAGGAGGAGTTTCCCATCCAACTGAGGTTGCAGGACTCTTTCCGCCATGATCTTTCCAGCATTATGAACCAGCGCATCACCTTCCGGAGCCCGAGTACAGGCCGGTTGATGCAGGTACCTATTTCGGCTGTCGCCGATGTGGAATATAGTAAAACCTACGGTTCGGTAAACAGGATCGACCTCAAGAGGGTTATTACATTAAGCTCCAATGTATTGCCGGGCTACAATGGCACCCGTATCAACGAAGAGCTTCGGAATCTGCTGGCCAATTATGATATGCCTGATGGATATAGCTACGAATTTACCGGTGAACAGCAAGAGCAGGAAGAATCGTTTGATTTCCTGGTTACGGCCTTGCTCATTGCAGTATCATTGATTGGTATTATTTTAGTTACCCAGTTCAATTCCATTTATAAACCATTCATCATTATCGGCAGTGTGGTATTTAGCACTGCGGGAGTATTTTTCGGCCTGGCACTGTTCAATATGGAGTTTATCATCATCATGACCGGGGTAGGAATCATCAGTTTGGCAGGTGTGGTGGTCAACAATGCCATCGTACTCATCGACTATACCGATTATCTGCACGACCAGAGGAAAGCCGAGCTGGGAATACCCAAAGAAAAGTATCTCAGCCCTGAGGAATCTTTGGCTTGTATTCAGCAAGCCGGCGAGGTTCGTTTCCGGCCTGTTGTGCTTACTGCCATCACCACCGTTCTGGGGCTGATACCACTGGCCATTGGGCTCAATCTTAATTTTGTAACCCTGATGACTGATCTCGACCCGCAGATATTCTTTGGCGGTGATAATGCCGCTTTCTGGGGGCCTATGTCATGGACAGTAATCTTCGGACTTACCGTAGCCACTTTTCTAACCCTGGTAATTGTACCCTCCATGTACAAGATTATACTCAGTACGCATCGCAAAGTGCTGGTAAGGCTAAGGGGAGAAGATAAGGTTTACGGATAACATCTCCCTCTCCATAATATTACGATTTGTGCTTTCAATATGAATTGTAGGCACTACAGCAAGTCAGCAGCTTATCTGGAAATTTCAAGGTTGAAAAACCAGGCAAAGGCAGAGTAACCCATTTCCGGATAAGCTGTTATTCCTATGCTACTCTAAGAAAAACACCTAAAAAAGGGCCATCGAATCATTGTAGTTTTACAGTGTAGATGAAGGATTCCCAATGGCAGGAGACAAATCTTGCCCATTGGTTCCATTCGTGCTATCTACATGGTTGTTATTATCTGCATTTGTAAGAAGATATCTCTGTAAACACAAAATGATCGGCTTTTCTAACAGGTATTTTTTTTCGTTTCTCATCCTGTGTTTCCACCTCCTGCTCCATTCTGCAACAAGCTGCCAGGATTCGCCGGTGCGATACCCATGGCAGGAAGAATCTCTGTCCGGTCCATCAACTATGGTGACCATGTGTGTGGACAAAGACTGGATGCCTTTTGAGAAAATTGATGAGCAGGGCAATCATGTTGGTATAGCTGCAGATATTCTCAGGTTGATCAGCCACCGCTCAGGTGTTACATTTGATCTTATTCCAACAGAAAGCTGGGAGCAAAGTCTTGAATTTTCCAAAAAAGGAATTTGCCAGAGTATTAGTTTTCTCAATAAAACACCTGAACGGGAACAGTGGTTGGTATTCACTGAACCTTATTATGAAGATCAGGATGTATTTATAACCAGGGAAGAACATGAAATAGTGGAAAACCCGGCAGAGCTCTCGGGAAAAACACTTGTATTGCCAAGGCACACACATGTTGAAAACCGTATCAGGAGAGATTTCCCCAATCTTGAACTGATTCTTGTGGACTCACATAATGAGGCACTGCATTGGGTAAATGAAAGAAAAGCTGATATGACCCTTCGTTCCCTTACCCTGGCAGCATATATTATCAAAACCGAGGGCTGGTTTAACCTGAAAATAGCAGGAGAACTCCCACAATATACAAATCAGCTCAGGATTGGCATTTCCAGGAACCTGATCCATATCAGGGATACTTTGAATGCAGCCATTGCAACCCTTACTCCATCAGAAATTCATGAGATCACAAATCAGTACGTGCCCGTTCATGTTGTGCCCAGCTACAATTACCGTCTTATAGCTATAATCACGGGGGGCTTTACATTTGTATTGCTTATTGGGATTTTCTGGAATTACCAGTTGCGAAGATTCAATCGCAGGCTTGAAGCTAAACAACAGGAATTGCTCCTGTTGAGCCAAAAACTCGCCACTTCTGCCAAACGCTACAAGGCAATTATTGCCGCATCCAATAGTGGTGCCTGGGAATACACCGCCCAAACAGACCATTTGTGGTGCAGCCCACAGTACTTTAAGATGTTGGGCCGCAGTGCAAGGGACTTTGATCTTACCTCGCATAATAATGCGGAAAAAATATGGAAGGAATTGCTGCACCCTGAGGATTTGCCTTGTGCCTTGAAATACCTGAGGAATTTTGTAGCCAACCCATCCAATACCTATGAGACAACATTCCGAATGTTGCATGCCAGCGGAGATTACCGGTGGATACTCTCCAGGGGACAGGGATTAAAGGATGTTGGGGGAAACCCGGGTTTAATGATTATTGGAACCCATATTGATATTACAGAACAAAAAAATACAGAAGAGATCATCAGGCAGAAAAATAAAGAATTGGAAACCTTTCTGTATGTAACCTCCCACGATTTGCGCTCACCGTTGATCAATATTGAGGGTTTTAGTGCAAAGATCAAATCCGGTCTTCAAAAACTCAGCAACCTGTTGCCCGAAGATTGCTCCCAGCACCAGGAATTTAATGAAGTAAGTGAGATTGTCAACAAATCGCTGCCACGCAACCTGTCTGTGGTATTGTCCAATGTGGAAAAAATGGATACCCTCATCAGTGGACTACTCAAAATAGCGCGCACCGGAAAGCTAAAACTGTATATTGAGCCCGTCAACATGGATAAACTTATCCGTAATATACGCATTACATTGGGTTTCCAGGAAGAACAGGCAAATGCGCACTATGAAATAAAGCCCCTGCCTGATTGCTATGGCGATCAGAATCTTATCAATCAACTTTTTACCAACCTGATAGATAATGCCATAAAGTACAGAAAGCCCCACCAACCCGTATCCATAAAAATTGATGCAGTTCACGACGAATCTACCGCAACCTACAGGATACAAGATAATGGGATTGGTATAAGTGCTTCAAACCAAAATAAGGTATGGGATGTATTTTACCGTGTTGACGATGAAACACAAAAAGGAGATGGCATTGGGTTGAGTCTTGCCGCTAAAATCGTTGAAAGGCATAAAGGTTCCATATGGGTTGAGTCGGAGCAGGGAAAAGGAAGTACCTTTTTTGTGCGACTCCCCAGGAATTGAAGTAAGCAGCTAGGGGTTCCTGGTTTTGGGCTCTATTCATCTGCACCACTTAGTAAACCAGGCCTTGCTTTATTCTACCACGATAACACCATTCATTCCCGGGTGATACAGGCATTCATATTCAAACGTACCTGCCTGCGGAAAAACAAATGAAAACTCTTCTCCCGGTTCAAGATTTACATCAAACAAATTGGTGGCGCTGGTTACTGTGTGGGCGATAGAATTATTGTTGAACCAGGTTACCGTAGAGCCAACCTCAACCGTTAATGCTGCCGGAACAAAGGAATCGTTGGTCATGCCTATCTGGTAGGTTGGGGGGGTGTCATCTTCATCATTGCATGCTGGCAATACGAGAAATGACAGGGCGAGAATGATAATTGACATGTATTTCATAATGATTTTTTTTTAGTGAAAGGAAGCGTCAATCCGAAAATTACTTATTGAGCTCTCATAAAAAGTTGAATTTAGCTAAAGGTATCAAATTTGCACAGGGAAGTCAAACCCCTGGTGGGAAAACAATACCTTAAATAGAGTTTAGCTTAGTTTCAGGGTAAAATTAAGCGGTTCTGTTAAGGTTTATCTTGCAAGGTGGTTGATCAGACCCCTGAATATTATATGGTGAAATGGCACTACGGCGTACCAATACAATCGTCCGAAAAGTCCTTTGGGGCGAAAGGTAGCTGTTTGGTAAAGTTTGTTGTCTGTCAATTTAAATTCCAGCCATGCCTCACCAGGAAGTTTCATTTCAGCAAACAGGAGCAGTCGGCCTTCTTCTTTGCTGGCATAGAGCACTCTCCAGAAATCCACTGCATCGCCGGGGTCGATCTGCTGGGGGTGTGTGCGTCCACGTCTTAGGCCCACTCCTCCTGCCAGTTTATCGAGGTATCCTCTTATTCTCCAAAGCCATCCGGCATAATACCATCCTGTTTTGCCTCCAATGCGCCATATGGCGTCCAGTGTTCTGTTTCTGTCGGCAATATAGCGCGAACGCTTATCTGTAAAACACCCATTTTGAGGTACATTGATAAAAGCAGACAGGCTTTGGTTGATCCGCCCACTGATGAGAGAGTCCTTCCAGCTGGAAACGATCTCGTTGGTGTCGATGGCGGAAAAGGTCCTGCGCAGTGAGGTTTCATAATCCATGGGTTTTACCCCGAGGATGTGATTGATCTCATCGCTGCGTGCCACCACCTCTACTTTCATGCTGTCGACCAGTGCAGTGGCCAATCGGTAGGATGTGGAAGTGATGAAATACAGCCAGTAGGATGACAATCTGGGGGTCATTACAGGTACAATGCCAATACGGCGTTTCAAACCCCTCACGCGGGCAAAACCCAGCAGCATCTCTTTATAGTTAAGAATGTCGGGCCCACCAATATCGAAGTTGCGGTCGAAGGTTTTTTCTTCAAACAGGGTTTTGGCCAGAAATGCGATCACATCTTTGATAGCAATAGGCTGGCAACGGGTTTTGAGCCAGCGGGGTGCGATCATCACTGGCAGCTTCTCCACCAAATCGCGGATGATCTCAAATGATGCACTGCCTGAGCCTATGATAATACCCGCCCGAAGGCTGGTAAGATGGTACTGACCTTTTCCCAGCTCTTCTTCTACCGCCTTGCGCGAAGAAAGATGCTTCGAAAGACTGTCCTCATTGACCATGCCGCTCAGGTATACTACATGCTTTACTCCGATTTTATCAATAGCCTCCCTGAAGTTGCGGGCCGATGTCAATTCTTTGTTCTCATAATCAGAGGAAGACGACATGGAATGCATCAGGTAATATGCTCCATCAATATCTGCAGGGATAGAATCAAGACTTTCTTTATCGAGAAAATCTGCTTCAACCACAGAAATGCTCTTCAGAAGCGGCCCGGCTGCAGAAAAGCGATTCCTGTCGCGCACACAGCACACCACATGATATCCTTTGTTTACCAAAACAGGTAAAAGCCGTTTCCCGATATACCCGGTGGCCCCGGTTAGGAGAATTTTCATGATAATATGTTTTGACAATCTCTTGATCTATAAACCCATCAGGTAAGTGATTGTTGGGGGAAAAAGTATTTTTCAATGCCATACTACACCAGGTTGATCCTCTTACATTACCCGCCAGGAATATACCCTACTGAAGAAGAGAACTCACCATTGAAAGTGATCATGCTTGTTTTACGCTTCCGGTCTTTCTGCAAGGTGGTGGTTTCCGATTTTACAATTCATTTCCAGGTATATCCGGAATTAGGTTTTTTCGTGATCTTAATTTCTTTCTTTGTAATCATAATTGAATATCAATTCTATTATTATTACTTTTATGCATCCAAAGGAGATTTATTCAATAATTTCACAAATCCGGTTTCACTAAAAAAGCACACATTATGAAAAGACTTATTTTTTTATTCCTGGCAATGGCAATAATGGCTTCATGCTCCAATCCGGAAGAACCAGCCATTGAAGAAGAACCTGTAAAAGATGGTATATTTATTCACATTACCCACGATCACAACAATCCGCACAGGGTGCTGATGCCCCTGCAGATGGCTTCTATGATGGCCGATGACAAGGATGTGCTCATCTATTTGGATATTGATGCCGTAAACCTTGTTGCCCGAGATGCAGAGGATGTTGCTTATGAGCACTTTACGCCTCTAAAGGAGGCTGTTGGCAACCTGCTGGATAAGGGTGTTGGTATATATGCATGCCCGGGCTGCATGAAGGTTGCCGGAATTGAAGAAGCCGATCTTATGGAAGGTGTGCAGGTAGCAGAAAAGGAAAGGTTTTTCAACTTTACCCAGGGACGTATTGTGTCACTAACGTATTAGCGATACTCTTTAGGGTTGTAGCCCATATTTTTCTGATCTGGTCATTTCCAACCATTAATGGTTTTGTTATACCAAAATAAAAAAGCCCCGGCTATGTAGCTTTTAAAGCATTATTAAGCCGGGGTTCAATTTTTGTGTTCTCAAACAGCCTGAGTCATTTACCAGTCGATATTCCGATAGAATGCTGCAGGGATATGAATTGTTAAACCGAGTTGGCCTGTAAAACCTTGCATGTTGGAAGATGAGATAGCCCGAAACGCAAAATTGTTGGTAAATCTGTAGGTTGTGCCGGCATGTAATCTTACAAAAGGTGCAACATTAAGACCAAGAAAAGCCCCTGGCTGGAGAATAAACAGATGTTGTTCTCCTTTGGTCCATGCATTCCAGTCGGTATCGGAATCCATTTCAAGATGACCGTAACCAAATTTTACAGGGAAATAGCCATTTACCATCCTACTGGTGAAAATCCTGAAACCAAGTATTCCACCCACAGACTGGTACTCGGCATACAACCCCGGGGCGACCTCATTTACGGGGACAAACTCAGTGAGCGATCGCTGGTAATAAATTCCCATGGTTAAGTACCTGTTGAAAACAACTCCCAGGGCCAGATCGGCTGTGCCAACCGGTGTTCCACCGATGGAACTAAACTCACCACCACCGGAAATTACAAATTCCATAGCATGAATTGGGTGGCTTAAGGATGTTTGCCTGTTATTTTCGCTGGCAAGGCCACTGCTGATATGTATTATTTGCAGTATAAGAGCGGAAAGGATATATTTTGTTTTCATTTTTAGATTGTTTTGAGAATCAAGAAATACAGTTTGTTTATATGAATTTTGGCAGGTTTCGCACAGAAGCATATAAAATAAGCGGTGGCGAAAGGATCAATAGGGTATCAAAACCAGTACATCTTCCCGGGGGTTGCTATCTTCAAACCTTACCGTCTCACCCATATTGTTTATCAGATACCAATCATCAGATAGTTCATAGAAAAAGTCGGTGTAGGGGAAAGACATCCAAAACTCAGTTTTTCCATCGTCGGTGTAAGAGCCCCAGGTCCCATTGCGGGTAGTGTCTCCTTTTTGGGCCTCAACAGTACCATTGGAATTGAAATAAAATCCATACCCTGCAAATTTACTGGTTTCATTGTCATAATCTTCTACGAACAGACTGATCTTCCATGTTTTGGATTCTAGGTTAGATGTGAGGCCCTCGGGAGAAATGGGGAAGGTGCCGTTAATGGCCGAATTGTTATCCCGCTGTGGTGGTGTGTCGGGAAGGAGGCTGTCAGTTTCCTCGCAACTGGCAATTGTTGTGGCAAAAAATAGTGCTATTGTAAATACAAGAAATGGTTTCATAATGATAATTTTCTTAGCGTAAAAAAATCAACAGTTTATATTCATGTGTCTTTAATGATAATCATTGTATTGATTTTGATCGTTGGAGGCTGCAGGGGTAGGGTTCACTACTGCTGGTTCATTTAGCTGATCTGGCAAAAGTATTCTTGAAACGAAGATTTCAGGGCGCAGGAAATTCAAATCAACTTCACCTGTCAATACTACCCTGTCGTTTGGAGTGAAGGGAATGGAGGGCATGCTGGAACCATAGATTTCTACCCGTATTGTCCCGGTATCATCTTTAAAGAGGTAATAATCTTCGCGAATGTGTTCAACAATATATCCTTGCAGTCTTACCGTCTTGTCGATAAGACCATATCGTACTGCATTGTCTTTAACTTGCTGAACCGTATAAGTTGCAGAACCATGATGAACAAATTGGGCATTGACTGTCATTGAAATAATGAGGAATGCGATAAAAAATAACTTTTTCATTTTTGCCTGTATTAAATGGTTTTTAATAGTTTAACTGAGGCAAAAATAGGATGAGACTTTGGAGAGAATTTGTAGAATAGAGGAAGTTATTGAAAAAAAATCTCAAAAACGTGCATTTGTTCTTCTTCAAGATGATAATGGAATGTGAAGCCGTAAATGGTGCATATTTGGTCAACCATGGCCAAACCAATGCCACGGTTGCCATTGGGCCCTTTCTCAAAACGGCGTTTTAATAATTCGGGATTTTGTAGGGGCTTCAGGCCAGGGTTGGAGATCCGCAGCTTTTCCCTATCAAGCACTACAGCAATAAATCCATTTTCGAGATTGTGTTTTACAGCGTTTTTTACCAGATTGTTGATCAAAATATTGGTCAACCCTAAATCCATAAGCACCTTTTTTTCTTCGAGTTGCAACTGCAATGAAATGTTACGCATCTGTATCATTTCTCCAAAAAAATCAAAGGTATCCTCTATGTGTTTTTTCAGATCGATCCACTGATTGTTGGTAAACTCTTCATTGCTGATGCGTGCCAGCAGCAGGAGAGATTTCTGAATTTGGCTCAGACGTGATGCTGAATAATGGATCTTGTTCAATTGTACAACCCATTCGCCAGGGAGTGATTTTTCATCTGCCGATAGCATATTTTCGGTAGTGGCTTTGATGATGGCCAATTGTGTTTGCATTTCGTGCGAAGTATTGTCGCTAAATTCCCGTTCTTTCTGGTAGTCTTTTTTTACCCTGGCCAGCAGTTTACCCACTGAATCATTCATCTGGGAGAATTCGGTAATATTGCTTTCAGGCAAATCAGGAATAGCTTTGTCGGGATGAAAACCTTTGATCAGATCCAGCGATGTGTAAAACGGGCGCCATATTTTCCCTGCCACCAGGGGAACAATTACCAACACTGTAAGAAAGATTAACAGGCTAAGCCCCAGGGTTATTACCAATGTCGCTTTGATCACCGATTTCTGGTCCAGCATCAGGTGCCTTAAAACAATGGTGTATTCTCCGTCCTCAAATACAAGAGGGAAAAGTAATTCGCGATACAGGGCCATTTCAAGATCTCCGGTTTCCAGCAACAGTGTGTCTCTGAAAAAAGGTACATCAGAGACCTTCCCAGGCAATATTTCTGCTACCATATGATATTGAGGTAAATCATTGTGAACCCTGGTATATTTTTGGATGCGCTCCATTTCATAGGTGAGAAATTCCTTGATCTCATTGCCTGCTATGAATTTAATGGCAAAATACCCAAAGAATCCGCTGGTGATGATAACGGGTAATTGCCATATTACTACGCTTCGCGAGAATCGTTTTAACAAGCTCAGGGACTTTGCCCTGCTTTGGTTGGTTTTCATAGATCGGCGAGTTTGTAGCCCACCCCATAAACCGATTTTAGCGGATCGGGGGCACCTGATCCTGTAATTTTTTTTCTAAGGTTTTTGATGTGGGAATAAATAAAATCAAAAGAATCTGCCATGTCCATATTGTCGCCCCATATATGCTCGGCAATGGCTTCACGGGTAAGTACCCTGGATGGATTTGCCAGGAAAAACAGCAAAATATCATATTCGCTGCGCGTGAGATCCAGGGATTTGCTCCCAATGACCACTTCTCTTTTACGCGTATCTACTTCTATTATCCCATGCTTTATTGTATTATTGCCGCCTAGCTTTTTTCTGCGAAATAATGAACGTACCCTTGCAATCAACTCTGCCATATCGAAAGGTTTGGCGATATAGTCATCGGCACCCAGATCCAGCCCCTCTATTTTCTGGTATACGGCATCTCGTGCCGAAACTATAATGATTCCGGAATCGGGATGGTTTTTTCTGATCTTTTCAATCAAATCAAGACCACTCCCATCAGGCAGGTTTATGTCAACAAGAAAAATATCATAGGAATAGAGCATGATTTTCTCCGTTGCATGTTCAAAGCTGGAGGAAGCATCACAAATAAAACCAGACGAGAGCAATGCTTTCCGTATTTCAGATAAAAGCCTTGGACTATCTTCTGTAATATGGATTTTCATTGCCAGGTGTTTTGATGATGATCATTATTAACCCAAATGGAGATCAATTGTTTCTTAAAGATGTTGAGATCATTAACCTTTTTTTTATGTGAGAAGCGGAACATGCAGTGGCATAATCCGTGTTCAGACCAAAAAGAAAAAAGCCCGGGTTTTCCGGGCTTTTGGCAATGAATGGGGTTTGTTGGAGGCTAGTCCTCCCATATATCTTCAAATGCATCAATGATATCGTCCAGATAGTCTTCGATTCTTTCGGCAAGCTCTTCATTATTATCAGGATCTTCTTCGTAAATTTCAATGATTCCGTTTCCATTTCTGTCTTCAGCATTGAAAATGTCTACACCGCCCTGCGCTGGATCAAACAATGCCTGTACATCAAAGGAAACCATGATGATGGCATTTTCTACTTCTGCAAGGTCTACAGGGTATTCAAACTCGATTTCCAATTCATATTCTTCTTCAGTGAAAAATATAAAGGGAATGTTATTGACAGATCCTTTAATAAGAACACTCTTGGTGTACATTTCAGATTCGGGATTCTCATTTTTGTCAAATTCAAATTCGATCTCGTCATATCCTGTTTCAGGGAGATTGAAATCGTTGAGAAGGGATACTACCTGGCCTTGCCCGTCTTCTACCAGGTTGATTTCAAAGGGGCCCTGGAGTTCAATTTCTGAGTAGGTTAATCCGCTGTTATTTTCGTTGTCATCGTCAAATTCAAATTCTACACCTTCGATATTGATGGTAAAGGATTCAATAAGGAGTTCACCGAGAGCTGAAGACTTGGTTTGCATGTCGGGGTTATAGACTCCTTTAAATTTGAGGGCGGCGTTACCATTGTTCAGATCATCTTCCTTTTCGCATGAAGTTGTCAAAAGCAAAAATGACGGAAGAAGCAATAAAAGGGAAAGTTTTTTCAAATTTTTCATAATCAATAGTAGTTAAGGATTAATATTTTTCTTGATTATTGCCGTATTTCTGGCAGGTATCTGTTCTATTGACGCAGGTAAACCGCCAAAGGTTGGAAAAGAGGATGGATTTTTCAGAAAACATTTTTTACTATGATCTCCTCCCGGGAGTAAAAAAATAGCGGCCTTCTCAGAGTTGAATGAGAACGCCGCTTTGATTTGGGATATTGGATTTTCTTTCCTGCATCCTGGAAAAGCACAGAAGCCAACACAATGTCGGCTTCCTGGAAAAAAATATGTAAACAAAGCTGGTGTGCGGTTCAGATTCCGGATTGATAAATGCTTATGATTTGCTCACAGGCATTTTTTCCGCATCCAGTTTCAGAGGTTTGATCTCTTCCCCCCAATAAACAGTGGTATGTGGGAATGGGATTTCAATACCCTGCTCGTCGAATGCACTCTTCAGTCGTTTGCGGTACTCACGTCCAATGGTCCATTGCTTCATGGGCTTGGTCTTAATTCGGGCTTTTATGATGATGGCGCTGTCGCCAAATGCATCCAGACCAAAAACTTCGATCGGTTCAATGATATCTGACCCAAATTCAGAGTCCTCCTTCAATTCGTCGCCTACTTGTTTAATGATGTCCATAACTCTTTGTGTATCTTCCTTGTAGGCTACGCCAATGTCGAAGACCATCGCCGACCAATCTTTAGTCATATTTGCCAGAGTGTTAATCTTCCCATTCTGAAATACATGTACTGTTCCGGAAAAATCTCTTAGTGTGATCGTTCTGAGTTCAATTTTCTCTACCAATCCTCCGGTGCCGTTTATCACTGCCACATCTCCTGTACGAACCTGGTTTTCCAGCAGAACGAAGAATCCGGTAATAACATCCCGAACCAGCTCCTGGGTGCCAAAACCAATTGCCAGACCCAGGATACCCACACTTGCCAGTATTGGCCCAATATTTACTCCAACCTTTTGCAGCAAAAGCATAAAGAATACGATCCACAATATGATTATAAATACCCCTTGTATAATATTGGTCAGTGTGTTGATCCTTTTTGTTGCTTCATCGGAATCCACACTTTCATTCTTTTCGGCCCGGCTTATGAGAGTCTTTCGCATCCTTTTGATCAGAACAACAATCCCCCTTGAAAGCAGAAAAAATAATACAATAATGATCAGCAATCCAGGCCCCTCGGTAATTAACCAGTTAATCCCATTATCGATAGCTGTTGACCAAAATTCTTCGTTAAATAAGTCTTCCATAAAGCAAGTTTTTTTATTCGGTATTAGTGAATTAGTAACAAAACAGTTTATTGAACCGGAATGTTTTCTGTGAAACTCACAAGCCCTCGATTAAGGGCGTATACACCGGCTGTAATTTGATGCAAAGGTGGGATGTTTGATTGGGTATGTATGTAGGCAGAAAGTGGGAGAATGTTGCAAATCAGCGTGAAAAATTGTAATGGAGAGACAGGCGAAGTTCAACACTGCTGTTGTGTGTGCGTTTCAGGGAAGGCAAAATGTGTTCGCCCTGGTAAATATTGGGTATTCCCCATGTAAAGTACAAACCGGGAGAAAATACCAGGTTGCCGGCTACAGCAATATGCAGATTATGGCCGGCAACAAAGCCATAGTCGTCTTTTCTGTACAATGGCGAAACATCTTCCTTTTCTCCTGCAATGCTTTCGTTGGCAGCATTAAGGATACCATAATAAAATCCTGCCGAGCTGCTGTGCGAAATGGATCCGGATCCTATGATCCATCTTTTGCGATGATTGTAACCAGCCAGGATTTCAGCATGAAAATAGTTCAGTATGATCTCCCGCTGGCTAAACCTGCCATAAATATATTGTTGATAGCTTTGGCCGGCATTGGAAGAGAAAGAAAAGTTGCTCTCTATACTCCATTTCCCAGGGAAAAAATACCTGAAACCTACGGCAATGTCGGGATATATTTTCACGTGGGTCTTGCTGCCTGATGCAGGATCAAACCCCTTGAAAGTTTCGTGGTTAAACAGCCACGTATTTTTCATGGCAGTGGTAAAACCCAGGGCAAATATTGCAGTGTTTCCATCCTGTGTGCTATGTATGATAGGATTGGATGTTGTGATCAGGTCCTGTTTTGGAATGATAACAGAAGGAGCAGGAGGCAGGCTTGTTGTCACCATAGCCGGGTTGCCCTGCATGGTATAAGATGATTCGGTTTGGACAGCAAAAAGTGTGTTTGGCAAAATCCCGTCAGAAGCATTGCCGGCTTCGGGTAGCTGATTCGCCTCTTCAAGCGATGCCTGGGTAATTTGCGTTGCATCCTCATTGTCGTTTTTTGTTTTATTGTCTGCTGATGCTGCCACTCTGACCGGGGGTGTTGCAAAATCCACCGGGTTCACTGAGTCAAATTTCTGTGGAGGTAAGTCTTGTTCAGGTGCACGGGTTTCGGAATTTGTTTCTGCGAGCCCAGGAACGGTACCGGAAAAATTGTTGATCAGCCATACCGACAAGGTACTGACAAGCAGGATGGCAATGGCTGCAGCAATTGCCCGACCAATCCACCACAATCCACTTTTTTTCGTCTGCTGATCTAATCCTGCTGCAATTCCTCCCCACACTTCATCGATGTCCATTTTCCGGCTGATATCAGCCCACAATCCTGCAGGAGCTTTTTCAGGTGATTGGTGCAACTCTTTCTTGTATTGGGTTATGAGTTGCTCGTCTTCCAGGTAGTCCAATTCCCGGGCAATATCATCCCACAACCCTTCCGGGGCCTTTTCTGCAGATTCGGCCAGCTGTTTTTTGTAGAGGTCTGTGAGATTCTTCTTTTTCATGGTATCATATTTCTATCCATTGCCGGAGCAACTGGCGTGCACGACTGTATTGCGATTTGGAAGTGCCCTCGGTAATGCTCAGCTTTTCAGCTATTTCTTTGTGCGAGTAACCTTCAAGGGCAAAAAGATTAAAAACCATCCGTGCCCCTTCTGGAAGGCGCATTACCATCTTCAGGATGTCTTTCAGCCCTTGCCCGGCCTGCCGATCTGCCCCTTCGGGAGTTAGTTCGGCAATGGTTTCCACATCTACATAGGCATCGGTTTCCTTTTTTCTGCGGAAATGGTCAATGGCAGTATTGACAACTATTCTTCTTACCCAGGCTTTCAAGGGTCCTTTTTTGTCATATTTCTCAATGCTTCGAAAAACCTTGATAAATGACTCCTGCATTATGTCTTTTACTTCATCCCTGTCTTTTTCGTAAGCCAGGCACACGTTATACATTTCATCGGCATACATCCGGTAGAGCTGTTCCTGTGCGGCGCGGTCGTTTTTAATACAGCCGTTAAGGAGTGTTTCTTCCTGGAAATTTATATATTGAGTCATCTGAAAGTCTTTATCTAACTACTGCCTTTAGCGTTTTTGACAGCTGAAAAAGGACAAGATCGTATAGCTCCTCGTTCTCATCCTCTGATATTTCAATAAATTCAATATCGTCTTCTTCTTCGGTTTCTGCCTGTTCAATCAACGTTCTCGGTATGCCTTTCATGATCGCCTGGGGGTTGATTTCCATTTTTACGGTGTAAACGTTTCCCGACAGAATAGGGATGGGAACTTCCCCTGAAGCACTTTCCGATTCTATTCTGATCAACTCCTCTTCATCAATGGCAATAAAAAGTTTTACTACGGCTCCGTCTTGCTGTGAATAGGTGCCTTCTATAATAAACCCGGAATCATCGCTGTCGATATAATCATCAGGAAAAACATCATCATCAATACTTTCGGTTTCAATATCCCAACGCATAAGCTGGTATGCGCCCTGTGGGATGTCGAAATAGGTTACGGGTGATGTGTTTTGCCCATAGGTGAGAAGGTGCATACCAAAAGTATCGCCCGGGCGTGTGCTGAACAATACATCATTCCCTTCCTGCCTGATACCGTAAAAGCTGATCTGCCCGATGTTAAGCATGATCCTTTCAAAAGAAAGATAGGATAAGGGAGCTTCATCTTCTGCAAGGCTGACTTCGACATCGATCCTTACTGGTGCTGTAAGTTCTTCGAACTCACAAGAGGTTAAGCCTGCCATGAACAATAAGCCTGACACCAGGATTGCAACAGTATTGACGTGGTTTTTCATAACAATATGCTTGAGCAGGTAAAAGCGATAATGCTGGCTGCCTAATTCACTGACGAATATACTCCTAAAAAGGTTGTAATATTTAAATTATTTTTGCAGTAATATTCATTTTTAGGAGTTTATCTCATTATTGCTTCATTTGAAACAGTATGTTCGTATTTGGACATTTTTTTTTGATCCGGTTGAGGCTTGGTCTTTTGTGTGTATTGGCAATGTGTTTGTAATGAGTCGTTTAGGGCTCGTGGTATAGCCTTTGTTGTTTTAGCCAGGACGTTTTGTATAGCATTCGGAAATAATAACCTGTTTTTTTGATAAGAGTTGAATCTCAATATGCCCACCAGTGAAAACTTTTTCAGGTGGGTTCCTTTGATCGTAAATATTTAAAAGTATCAATTAAAAATAAGCAGATGAAAACAACAATTCTTATTGTCCTGGTTATTGGAGCTGTTTTACTGGCAGTTTATGCCTGGATGGGCGGTTTTAAAAAGATTAAGTTTACGGTACAGGATGCCGGTGGTGAAACCGTGGTTTATGAATCTCATACCGGAGACTACAAAAGGGTGGGAAAAGCAATGGATAAAATGTACTATGCCCTCCTGAATGAGGAGAATGTGGAATGTTACAGGGGTTTTGGCATCTATTACGACAATCCGCAGGTGGTAGAAAAAGACAAGCTTCGTGCCGATGTGGGTAATATTCTTGAAGACCCTGCACCTGAAATCCTGGAACGGCTCGCCGGGAAATACAATATCAAAACCCTTGAAAGGCAAAAATTTTTGGTAGCAGAGTTTCCCTACAAAAATCAATTTTCCATCGTAATGGGCATCATGAGGGTGTACCCGGCCTTAAACAGGTATGTACGCGATAATCAACTCAATGAGGAGGGTTATGTAATGGAGATCTATGATGTGCCAGGAAAAAAGATTGTGTACAGGAAAAAGTTGTAAGGAAAAACATGTCGCAATTTTCCAATTTTACTCCAGTGCCGCACGGTAATTTTGCTTCATCGTTTTAACCTTAAAATTCAACAACAATGACAAAACTGATTTCCTGGGTAGAAATTCCCGCAGCTGACTTTACAAGAGCAGTAAATTTTTACAACAAAGTTTTTAAGCTTAACCTTGAGCCCATGGACTGGGGCGAGGAAAAAATGGCCTGTTTTCCGGGGGGCGAGGGTGCCATTTCTTTTGCCCCGGGTTTCAATCCTTCTGAAAGCGGCACCCTGGTTAGTTTCCAGGTCAGGGACAGCATCGAAGAAACCATCAGTCGCATACAGGCAGAAGGGGGAAGGGTATTGCAGCCCAAAACTAAAATTGAGGCCGAAGGCCGGGGTTGGTTCTGCACTTTTCTCGACAGCGAAGGTAACAAGGTAGGGCTTTACCAGGATAAGTAAGAGCAGCAACCCGGGCAATGGCAATTTTGCTATTGCACGGGTTATTCCGGAAACCTATAATCCTTTATGCAAATCATGCAATATCTTTCAGCAAAACCTTCGGCACTCCTTTCTCCTTACGTGAAGCAGTACTGGGCACTGGAAAATTGCATTCCTACAGGCCAGGTGCATATCCAACGACTGGTACCTACCGGTTTGCCCGACCTTACATTTTATTTCCACAGCAAACCCATCGCGCTCAACAATCACAGGTCTTTTGCTGACGTTTCCATCATCACCGGGCAGCAAAAAGAGTACTACGATCTTTCCCTTTCCCGCAAAACCTCTTTGTTTGCTATCCTTTTTCAACCCCATGGGTTATCGGCACTATTGAATATTCCGGTGAATGTGCTCTTTAATCATACAGTACCTCTTAGGGAAATGGCCGGGAATGTGGATATCAATAAGCTGGAAGAGGAGCTTTTTGAGGCTGCTACTTTTGAAAACCGGGTGTTGCTTGCCGAATCATTCCTGGTACAATGGCTGCAGAAACACCGGCAACAATATCACTATCCGAGAATTAGCCATAGCATTGGGTTGATCACTGCCAGCAGGGGGCTCGTTTCTATAGACCAGCTGGCAGCAAAAGCCTGTTACAGCCGCAAACAATACGAACGGGTCTTTTCCGCTTCCCTTGGCATTTCTCCTAAACAGTTCCTCAGGATTGTAAGGTTTCAAAATGCCATCAACCAAAAATCAAAGAACATGCAAACCGACCTTACCTCTCTGACCTATATGTGCGGATACTACGATCAGGCACATATGACCAACGATTTTCAAAAACTTACCGGCATGAATCCTTCTCAGTATTTTAGTCAGTGCCAGCCGCACTCCGACTATTTTGGCTGAAAAAGGCAATAATGGAATTTCCTTTTTGCCTGCATATTCCCAGGATACAGCGAGTGTTGGAAATACTTTGGAGCATACCTGCTATTATTGATTGTCCAAGACTTTCCTGCTCAAATGGGTGTGGTCTGGTGCAAAAGAGGTGTAAATGAAAAATGCCGGGGAGTTTCATTTGTGAACTCCCCGGCATTTTGGGTAGGTATTTTCTAATTTAACAAGAGTTTATTCGCTGGCAGCTCCTCTTCTTCTTAAACGTATCTCCCTGGTTTCACCATTAACAGTAAGTGTTGCAAAACGATCGCAGGTGCCGTTGCCATAGTCAAGGATAGCGGTGTTTTCACCGGTAACGAACTCAATGGTGCCCTGTACAAACCAACGACAACTTCTTGGTTTTACAAGAGGAGAGGTGATGGTACGGGTGTAGGCATTGTTGTTACGGTTTATTCCGCTGGATTGCCCTTCTATTTCGAATACATCGTCCCAGATGAAGTATGGGGTTGAGGTACCCTCGGTTTGGGTGCGGGTACGGTTATAGTTTCTGGTGTATTGAGTGCCATCGGCAAAGATGATTTTCCCTTCTGACAGGGACATTGAAAACTGATTTGTTCCTGTTTTCTCAATAACCTTTACACCTTCCACCTGGGCGTCATTTATCATAAAATCAAAAAGAGTAGTCTGGCGCCAGAAAACAGACTGGTTGGGGCGTCCGAGGATTTTGATCACAATGGTTCCGTTCTTTACCCTTTCAGCCAGCGCCTGGGGGTGCACGAAATCAATGTATTCAATGGAATGGATAATCGTGTCTCCTGAGAAGGTTGTGGTAATTACCCGGGAGCCTGATTGGCCGTTCATGGTTGTTTGTCCTGATTTTAATTCGTTTTCAACATAGGTTATGTCGTCAATCTCTTCCATCAGATCTTCCAGATAAGAATCAATTTCATCCTCTTCTTCCATGACCTCAACCATAGGGTCCAGTTCATCATCTTTCTGGCAGGAGGTAAAAAACGTTGATCCGCAAATCAACAGGGCCGAAATTAAAAAAGTCATTTTTTTCATCGTAGTAGTTTTTTTTGTTAGTAAACTGAATTATTTAATTGTTTTTATTGGGATAAAAATCGCATTGTCGGCTATAATACACAGCAAAGTGCTTTTACCCTTACGGTAAATAAAAAAAAATTCAATAATCTATTTAATGTAAACAAATGCAGGGTTTTATAAAGGAGAAATGCGGTTGTATGGTGAAGACTGCCTTGTGAAGTGATAGCAGGAAGCTAAAATATTGCTTCATTATAAAATCCCTGTCAGGAAAAATGAAATAAGAATGGTCTTAACCTTAAGTTGACCTTAAGGTAATGTTTTCTTAATATAATCATAACCTTGCATTTTTGGGCAAATGTGGCAAAATAAATATTTTTGAAGTTTATAAAACATATAATTCAAATGACGCTAGTGGCTTCACAAACAGCAAATTATACTACAACAAAAGGGTCTGGATTAAGGTGGCTTTCAGTGGTAGTTCTTATATATTTTCTTTTGGTAGCAGTAGGAATTATTGGAGATGGGTTTAAAATTGCTACAGCTGGCAAGGCCGTTCAGTTATTTGATTTTGCGTCAAACCCCATAATTGCACTTATTATTGGAATAGTTGCAACAGCTTTTATCCAGAGTTCCAGCACAGTTACCTCCATCATAGTGGGTTTGGTTGCCGGGGGAATGCCATTAAGTATAGGTATTCCAATGATCATGGGTGCCAATGTGGGGACCTCACTCACCAGCACCATTGTAAGCCTGGGACATATTCGCAGTGGTGAAGAATTTAAAAAGGCATTTTCGGCTGCCACGGTGCACGATAGTTTTAACCTTTTTGCCGTGCTCATATTGCTCCCCCTTGAATTGCTTTTCAGCCCCCTTGAAAGAGCATCAGCTTTTCTTGCCTCACTTTTCAGGGCTGGCACTACAGCCGATGTTACAGGTTTTAATCCTATAAGTATTATCCTTGATCCCGTTACTGACCTTTTTGCTTTCGTTGCATCCGTTTTCCCCGGGATATGGAGTGGTGTTATTATGATCATTAGTGGTATCCTGATGATTTTATTCGTGGTAAAATCACTGGGAAAAATTCTAAAGAGGGTAATGGTGGGTCGTGCCCTTAATATTATGCATCGTACCATTGGCAGAGGCCCTATTTCCGGAATTTTTGCCGGAGGGCTCATTACTGTGCTGGTGCAGTCGTCTTCTACCACCACATCTCTTATCGTGCCTATGGCCGGTAGTGGCGTTTTTACCCTCAAACAGGTGTATCCCTTTACCTTGGGCAGTAACCTGGGAACAACCATTACCGCACTTCTGGCCGCCATATCCATTGATGGGCCTTTAGCTGTTCTGGCTCTGCAAATCGCCCTGGTGCATTTTTTATTCAATCTCTTCGCAATTATCCTCATCTATTCCACACCCATACTTCGCAATGTCCCTATTTTTATTGCAGAAAACCTCTCTCTGCTGGCGCAACGCAAAAAAGTATACGTTTTTGTGTATATTTTCGGAACCTTTTTCGTGGGCCCTCTCCTGGTAATTGGTTTGTCGAGGTTGTTCGGAATGTAAGGCAATCTGTAATCTTACAGATGCCGGGTTTTTACTCCATTTTTTGTCGTTTTTGCTTCTTTTTTCCGCTTCTAAGGGCTGATGAGAAGCAAACCCTTATCCAACACTTACAATCCTGATTCAGTATAAATTAATCGTTAATTTATGCCATCATTTCTGTACCCCTGGGCAAAATGACTATTTTCGTACGAGAGAACTATTTTTCCATCTGCTAAAAATTCGTAACCATGAATAAGTATTTTACCCCAGCCATTTTTATCCTTTGGGCGATTGTTTTTCCCTTTGTTTCCATGAGTCAAAAGTGGATTGCTTCACCAGAAATCATACAAGGCGATGAGGCTGCAGAAACCATATCGGGATATGTTTTTTATGATGTAAATAAGAGCGGAACGATGGACTCTGATGAGAGAGGGATTTCCGGTGTTTTGGTGTCCAATGGTCTGGCATGGGCTCGTACAGACTCTGAGGGCTATTATGAGATGCCTGTGAGGGAAGATATGAACCTCACCATTGTTCAACCATCTGGATGGAGGGTTCCCACTGATGAGCGAATGGTGCCGCAGTTTTTCTACATCCATAAGGAGGGTGGAACGGGTTATAATATGCGTTTTGGGGGACTGCCTGATACGGGCCCGGCGCCGGCAAAGATCAACTTTCCGCTTATCAGGGAGGGTGCTGCCACAGAACAATTTGCATGTGCCATTGTGGGCGATCCTCAAACCTATTCCAATGAACAGCTGGGCTGGCTCAGGGATGGTGTGTTTGCCGATATCCTTCAGGCAGATTACCGCCAGGGCGACTGCATGATCCAGCTGGGCGATGTGGTGGGTGATGATCTTGAACTTCTGAATCGAAACCTTGAGCTTGCAGCGGCAACCGGATTGAAACAGTGGCTGGTGATCGGTAATCATGATATAGATTTTGATGCCAGAACCAATGAGGATAAGGCAGACTCATGGCGCCGCATCTATGGCCCCAACTACTACGCTTTTGAAATGGGAAATGTACTGTTTGTTGTTCTCGACAATGTTTACTATCCCTGTGGAGAAGAAGACGTTGCCCGGGGCAGAACAAACTGTGGAAATCCCGACCGCCCCACCTACAACGGGCGTTTGACAGAAACCCAGTTTGCCTGGCTGGAAGAACTTATTAACAACACCCCTGATGACAAACTTATCGTTCTTAATACCCATATTCCTTTTGTTTCTTTTGTGGATGCAGGTAGCGGGCAGCACCAAACCGATGAGCTTACCCGCATTTACCACCTTCTTCAGGGGCGTGAAGCAGTTTCGTTTTCAGGGCATACCCATACCACAGAAAATCACGCTCCGGGACAGTGGTTCGAAGGCTGGAAGGAAAATACCGGAATCGATGCAGCTGCATTTAGGCACATCATTGCCGGGGCAGCCTCTGGTGCATGGTTCCAGGGCGATTTCAGTGTTTATGGTGTTCCCATGGCATTGCAGCGCATGGGTGCTCCAAAAGGCTATTTTCATGTTGACTTCAAGGGGACCCGGTATCGCGAAAGATATATTGGTGCCGGTTTAGGCAGGGATAAGGGGCAGTGGGTTGGTCTGAATACCCCGGCTTTTCGCCACTGGTATTCTACTCTGTTACAGTGGGTTTCTGAAAATCCCTCAGAAAGAGAAGCCGTTCCCCCATACTCCATAAACGACCTGCCCGATACAAAAATATTAACCCCGGAAGATTTCAACAATGGAACATGGCTCACCGCAAATGTGTGGGCCGGAACATCTGAAACACAGGTAAAGGCTTTCCTTTCCAACGGCCAGGTACTGACCCTTGAACGTACCCAGCAGGGAACAGGGGAGGGCCATCGGTCAGATCCTGAATGGGTGGATCCATTTGCTGCCGTGCGACAATTGTCAGTAGCCCGGTATGCATACCAGAGTGCCATGGGCGATGACCGGGCACAAGGTCATCAACTCTTCAGGGGCCGGGGGCTTGGCCCGTCAGCTCCCCAACCGCAAAGAACCATAGCTGCTCATAACATGCATCTTTGGAGGGTGAAACTGCCTGAACTCCCCCTGGGCGTATATACCATAGAAGTGGTTAGCACCGACAGGAACGGGATTGAGTACAAGGATATCATGACCATTGAAGTAAGAACAGAAAGACCGGCCAGGTACTGGAGAAGCGAGGTCTGGTAAGGGATGAATAGGTGATGGAGTGATAAGGAGCAGTAAAAGGCAAAGTGAGTTTATTGATTTTTAAATACCCACATGCCAACGGCTTTGAAGAGAAATCGTTTTTGCTCTTTCAGTTCCAGTCCTTGGGCAAATTTGGCCAGCAGGTTATGTGCCAGGTAATATTTGAAATTGCGGTAATGGTCGCCACCTACCATCTTTTCCACTGCACGGGTAGCAAAACGGCCCAAGGGGTGGGTGCTGTTATCAAGACTGTAATCCACAACAATTAAATAACCGTCATTCTTTACTATCCGCTTTGATTCCCGGAATACTTCCCGGGCGGTATCGGCATGCATCTCGTGCAGGCAGAAACTCATGATGGCGGCATCAAAAGAATCATCTTCAAATGATGTGTTTGAAGCATCCATCTTAAGGCAAACATCCTTTAAGCCATTGCGCCAGGCCTGGTGAAGCATATTTTCCGATATATCAATTCCAATGGCTTCATCCACACCATCCTTGTGCAGGAAACTGACCTGGTTGCCTGTACCGCAGCACATATCAATTACTTTCCTTGCACCAGCTGCCTGTATTGCTTTGGTTACTGAATGCCGGATATTTGCAACGGGTACCAGAAGCACCGTGTCGTATATGCGCGCAAGAAAAGGGCTGTAGTGGTTGTGGGATGACATTTCTGTAAAAGCTTTGAGGGTGGTTCTTGTAAGAAGATTTGAAAAAATTATATCCCTACAAATGTAGAGTTTAAGAAAACCAATGCCAAAGAACTTCCGTCAATTTTCGTAAACAAGCGCTGCAGCAGCAGCGCGAATTTTATTGATTGAAAATCTTAAGTATATTTGCGCATTGAGCTGGGACAAGCAATTATTTGATATCCATATAAGTAGGATGTGAGAATATTCTTTTGATTACCGTATAACTTACGGTTAAAATAACATACCTGGCAGCTGGTATGCTTATTTGTGTCTATTATTAATAAAAAAAGGAAAATTGGTTTATGGAAAAAAAGAGAATGAATCTGCCGACAGAGGCAGCAAATCTAATTGAAAAAGCTCCGCGTTTCACAGTGTTTGATACCGTTGAGCAACTTGCTGATGCCGCAGTGAACGGTAAGGACAGCAATTATTTTGAGGTAAAATATGATGTGCCGGGCAAAGGGGAAACCACCGAGGCAATTATACACAGGGTAACCAATGGTATATCTGCCAATTATGTTGAAACATACATGCGACGCAGAGACCCTGATACTATGGCAATTGGTGATGATAAACCCACCGATCAGCCTCGGTTTAAAGACAGGTTTGGGTATCCTTTCGAAAACCTCAGGAAGGAAACATTCCAATGGATGGAGAAGCAGGAACTTGCAGCATTTTATTTTAAGATCGGCAACCTGGAAAAATGCAGTTACGGATTGGCTATTGTTCCTGCCAATGCGGGTTTCTTTGCTATGGGACTTGCCATGCTTCAACGCATTGTACCTGAGGATAGCCTTCCCGAATGCAATCAAATAAAGGTGGTTATGTATATTGCACCACCTTTTCGTCATACTCACTTTGATGGCAAACAGGTGGTAGTGCACAATCGCACCAACGAAGCCTACGAGGTGTTCTCTTATAATCTTTACCCGGGGCCCAGCGCAAAAAAAGGCATCTACGGGGTCATTCTCTCCATTGGTGAAGATGAGGGATGGTCTACAGCACATTGTTCAGCAGTTGAATCCATCAGCCCTTATGATAATATTACTCGTTTTATGCACGAAGGGGCCAGTGGCGGCGGAAAAAGCGAAATGCTGCAACAGATATTGAGGGAACCCAATGGTGAAGTGCTCATCGGTTACAACCTTACATCCCAGGAAAGGCGCACCCTTACCATTCCCCAATTCTGTGAAATCCGGCCCATTTGCGATGATATGGGTATGGTGCACCCATCCTTTCAAACCGGCAGTAAGCGCATCAGGATTATTGATGCCGAAAATGCATGGTTTATCAGAACCGACAGCATCACCGAGTATGGCAAAGATCCCATCCTGGAAAAGCTTACCATCAATACCAAGAAGCCATTTTTGTTTTTAAATATCGACACCAATCCAGGGGGCACTGCCCTGATCTGGAATCATATAGAAGATGCACCGGGAAAACCTTGCCCCAACCCTCGTGTTGTGGTGCCCCGCCATTCATTTCCCAATGTGGTAAACGAGCCGGCATCTATTGATGTAAGAAGTTTTGGTGTACGCACTCCCCCTTGCACTGCCGAAAAACCTTCCTATGGCATTTTTGGGTTGTTTCATATTTTACCACCCGCCCTGGCATGGTTGTGGCGATTGGTGTCACCCAGAGGGCACGCCAATCCCAGTATTGTTGACAAAGGTGGTATGCAAAGTGAAGGAGTTGGTTCTTACTGGCCCTTTGCCACCGGTGAAAAGGTTACCCACGCCAACCTGCTCCTGGAACAGATCGTTGATAATACCATCACCCAATATGTTATTTCACCCAATCAACATATTGGCAACTGGAAGGTAGGGTTTATGCCCCAAATGCTTATGAGGGAATACCTTACCCGGCGAGGAAACTCCCGCTTCAGGCATACCCAGATTCAGCCCGCCCGTTGCAGCCTGCTGGGTTATGAACTCAATTATTTAACCATTGAAGGCTCTAAAATACCTTCACGCTTCCTGAAAGTTTACAAACAACCCGAAATTGGTTTTGAAGGATACGACAAAGGGGCTGCTATGCTTTTAGAGTTCTTCAAAAAAGAATTGCAGCAATACAGGGTTGAAGGATTGTCTGATCTTGGCCGGGAAATCATTGAAACATGCCTCAGGGGGGGTGGCGTAGATGATTACAATAAGCTGATTGTGAAATAAGGATTATTTCCTTTAGGATAGCAACAATACCTTTTTCCCTGGCCCGGATGGATCGCGCTGACGATAGTTTTGTGTTATGCGAAAGTATTCCTCTCGTATCAATACCCACTTAGGGCTTCGGAAAGCAGAATCAATGATTTTTTTCAGAACGCAGATGCCAAATATGCAAAGAAAGATCCATTCGTATGGTACTTTTTATTGGTAATATCTGCGTTCTGTTTTTATGAGGAATGGTAACAAACCTGGATATTTCCTTGTGGTAGAGAATCCTGAAGAAGAGAAAATACAAGGTGAACCAACCAGGGGAGTTTTTGTTACTGTTACCAAACAAAAATCGATTCTATGAAGCTTACCCTTCGTCTTGCAGCCATTTACAACATTCTTTGGGGTTTCTGGGTGGTGCTGTTCCCTCAGCATTTTTTCAGTATTGCCGTTATGGAACCCATCAACTATCCCGTAGTATGGCAGGGGATGGGAATGGTGATCGGGGTTTACGGCCTGGGTTACTTTTGGGCGAGTTACGACCCCATCAGGCATTGGCCCATTGTAGCGGTAGGCTTCCTTGGTAAGGTTTTCGGGCCCATTGGGTTCTTATACCACCTTTACCTGGGCAATCTCCCCATTACTTTCGGATGGACGCTCATCTTCAATGATCTGATATGGTGGGTGCCGTTTTTTCTTATCTTAAAACGGGTGTACATCCATTACAGATGGTCTCTCCCGGCTTATTTTTTCCTGAAGATGAAATAAGTTTCCTTCCAGTCTGTCAACCCGCTGCTTCCTGTTCATTGCACGTGCCTCAGGGGTAGTTTTCAGCAAACAGAAGAACGATTTTCTTGAACATAACCCATTATGCTTATCCATTGCATTGCCGTCTGGTTTGTATGTTGAAAAAGTAAACCTGTTCTGGTCCTGTATTTTTGAGTTTATGTCATAGTATTGTGCTTTTCAATCGGGGTACGAGCAGTTAAACGTTTTCTTTGCATGGATGTTAAGGCAGATTTAACAGGGATTTTGCGAAAAAAACAGATATTTTTGCCGTTTACGGTCAGGCAATCTGCTCCCACCTTCCATGGATGTATGGCACTAAAAGTTGAAGTACGCCTTAATTGATATATTTACTATGATAAAAATCTACCTTTCTATCCTGTTGTTCTTGTTGTGGACGCCAATTCTTTCTGCTCAGATCGTTGTTATTGATCCTGAAGATGCCACTACCGATTCTGATATCGTTCTTACCTACAATGCTGCATTGGGCAATGGACACCTGGAAGGATTTACCGGCGATGTGTATATGTATACCGGGGTAATTACAGATCAGAGTAGCAATGACTCAGACTGGAGGTATGTACAAAGCAACTGGGGTACTCCAAATCCCAATACGCTTATGACTTCTTTGGGAGATGATCTCTATCAGATTGCTTTTAATATCAGGGAGTTTTATGGTATTCCATTGGAGGAGAATGTGCTGAAGCTGGCCATGCTTTTTACCACTGCCGATTATTCCCTCGTCGGGCGCACCGAAACTGGCGGAGATATATTTGTTGAGATCAACAGGCAGACGGCAGGAGATTACGTTGCTCATGGGTATGCAGATCAGAAACTAAGCATAGAAACCAATCAGGGGCAATATGAGGTGAGTTTTTTCACCCCTTCCATGGTAAAAACTGAATTTATACCCATCAATTCGGAGGCTATGGATACTACGTTTACCGTTTCCGGGCTGCCCGCTGTTGTAGATGTCACTATCGCCGAATCAGACGAAGGCTTCAGCCTCAGCTCATCCGATTTAGAGGTATTTGTTTCCAAATTCCCTGTACGTAGCTATTACATTGTGGGGTCTGATACTATTCTGTCCGAAGAGCCTGGTTTTTCAACCTTTCCCCAGGGGGGAAGCGTGGCTTTTTCCTCGGAACCGGAGGAAAAGTTCTATGGCGGAGGTTCCAGGGCCATCCCCATCAACCGCAAAGGCCGCAACCTGCTTATTCGCAACGAAGCACACTACGGTTACAGCAACAATGCCCCAACACTCAATATTGCCATTCCGTTTGTTATATCTGACAAAGGCTATGGGTTGTTCTTTGACAACCGCTTTATTGCCTCGCTTGACCTGGGCAACAGCAATGCCCATCAAACAATCTATTCCACACCGGGTGGCCGGTTGCGCTATTACTTCATGGCTGGTAATACCCCCGGAGAAGTGCTGGAAAACTATACCTACCTTACCGGACGCCAGAAGCTGCCACCCCTTTGGGCATTGGGATACATTCAATCAAAATATGGGTATGAAAACCAAACCCAGGCTGTAAATATTGTGAACCAGATAAGAGAGGAGGATTTTCCCCTGGACGCCCTCATTCTTGATCTGTATTGGTTTGGTACCACCAACGATATGGGAAACCTCGACTGGGACTACTCCCGCTGGCCCCAGCCTGTTCAGATGATAAACGACTTTTCTTCCCTGGGGGTGGAAACAATTCTAATTACCGAACCCTATTTTACCCTCAATTCGGTTAACTACCCCATTATGGAGCAAAATCAGTTCCTGGCCACCAATAGCGAAGGAGATCCTTTCATCCTTTGGGGTTTTTGGGCAGGAGATGCAGCCCTTATGGACATGACCAATCCCTTGGCAAGGGAATGGATGTGGGACTTTTACCAGGCCCGCAAAGAAGAAGGGGTAGGAGGGTGGTGGTGCGACCTTGGTGAACCTGAGGCGCACCCCGATGGTATGAATCATCAGATGGGAAATGCACGTTCTGTCCATAATGTATACTCTTTGCTTTGGGCAGAGTTTCTCCACCAGAAATATGAAGAACACTACCCTCAGGAAAGGTTGTTTAACCTCATACGGTCAGGATATGCAGGCCTGCAGCGCTACTCTGCCTTTCCATGGTCGGGCGATATCCAGCGGAGCTTTGAAGGTTTAAGGTCGCAGATCCCTATTATGCTGGGAGCAGGCATGTCGGGCCTTGGGTATATGCATTCTGATGTGGGTGGCTTTGTGGGAAATGACAACGATGCCGAATTATTTACCCGCTGGGTGCAATTGGGTGTCTTTGCCCCTGTATTAAGACTGCATGGTATTGGCACTACCGAACCTGTTGCGTTTCCCGATCCCTATAAGGATATTATGAGACGCTACATTAAATTACGCTATCAAATGTTGCCCTACAACTATACCCTTGCTTATGAAAACAGCCTGAATGGCTCTCCTTTGGCAAGACAGCTCAATTATTATGAGCCTGGAAATCAGTTTTTGGCAGATGTTAATGATGCATATTTGTGGGGAAAGGATTTTCTGGTGGCTCCGGTGCTTGAGCGTTCTGTCAGTCAAAGATTGGTGCATTTTCCTGCCGGAAGGTGGCTTGATTATCATACTATGGATGTGTATGAAGGCAACCAATCTTATACCGTTGCGTGCACTATGAATGATATCCCTCTCTTTGTAAAAGCAGGCAGTTTTATTCCCATGGCACGTCCTGTTTCTTCCACCAAATACTACAGTACCGACAGTCTTGTAGTGCAATATTTTCCCGATGATCAAATTGTCACATCGTCAGGATATATGTATGCAGATGATGGTCACTCAGCCAGCAGTCTGCACGAACAGGCCTTTCAGCTATTGCATTTTGAGGGACAGCAGAGAGATGATGGGGGAATCAGCATTACACTTTCCCAATCAGGAAATGGATTCGAGGGGATGCCGGAAAACCGTAATATGCTGTTTGAGATTTTCAGAATGGATGACAATCCTGGCCGGATAACCATTGATGGAGTTGAAATACCGGAAGTTGAATCGGTAGTGGCTTTTAGTGATCATCCTCAATCCTGGTATTACCATGCTCAGGAAAAGCTATTGCTTGTTAACACGCAGTGGGGAAGCAACTCCCAGGTAATAGAAATCTTTGATGCCACCCTCTCTTCTTCTGCAATACACAAGCCTCAGGCTGCTCAGTTTTTATTGCATCATCCTTATCCTAATCCCTTTGGCGATTTTCTGAAAATAGATGCTGATGTTGTTAAGCCCGGTGACTATATTGTTGAGTTGACCGACATGCGCGGCGTAACATGGTACCGTGCCACCCATACCATTAAGGAAGTCGGACCCTGGCAGTTTGTGTTACCTGCAACTGGCCGGTTTCCTTCCGGGATGTATTTCCTGACGGTTCGCAATGGTATCGACAAACAGAGCAGGAAGGTTATGAAACTTCCATGAAATCAGTTCTGACAGAATGGGGCTAAAGCCCCCGAAAGAAGACTGCCCGATTTCATGTGAACCAAAGCAAATGGCAATCCTAAAGGCATCCCGATTTCAGGCTTGTTTGACGGATGGGGTCTTTTCAGAAGCAGAAATGATGATCCCGGCAATGATCAAAAATACACCCACAAGGAAAAACGGCAAATGCAAAGGAAGGTAAAGGATCTGTAACATGGCCACCTGCACCGTTATCCACATTGCTAAAATCACTCCCTGAAGGAAAATAAACCTTGCGTAGAGGGGATGGTTCTTTACCATCATAAAAAGAACAAACATGCTAAATAAACCATTGGCAATGAAAAGAATGATTCCCGGTACCAGGTAATCGTGGAAGGGGGAATGTTCAAGCAGAGAAAGAGGCATTTGCATGTAATCGCCAGTGGGATCGTAAATGAGGCCGGCACCACCCCACAGAGCTCCTGTGCCATTGATGAAAAGAAAGATAACAGAGGCAGTTTTCAGGAATTTTTTCATCATAGGTTATAATTTAGTTAAACCATGCTCGGAATTTTACACAGAAGAAATAAAAATTATTGTGACAAATGTATTCAGAAAGAGTATTCTTTTTGAATACGGGTACTGAATTATTAAAAATTTAATATGACAGTGCCCTTTTTGCGCTTCTTGTGCGATGGTAAAACACCATTGTGAATCATACTACAGGTACTTGTTCAGAATAGCGATTGTTTTATGCAGCTCCAGTTCTGTTTGCAAATTCTTGTCCATGCTCTGATAGTAAAATGTTTGTTCCAGGATATATTCTGTGAGACTTATCTGGCCAGCTTCCCAGGCCTGATAGATGAGTTCTGTGTTGTTGATGGATTCCAGCATGGTGCTGTATTGTGCTGCCATTTGCTGCAATGTAACAGCCCTGGCATGCTGTGCCTTGAAAAAGTGAAAGTATTGGTGGAAATGATCTTCTTTTGAGCTGCTGATGGCCTGGCTTTTGGCACGGGCATATTTTATGGTATTTTTGTTTTCCCACAAAGGGATAGAAATGCCGATGGCAAAACCACGGAACTGTTCATTGGCAAGCATTTCACTTACATAGCCTGCATTGAACCCGGGAAGGTTCCTGGCCTTTTGAAGCCGGATCTCCCTCTGGCTTATCTCTTCCTCCTGTTGCAACCATTGCAGGTTGGGGTTGTTTTTTTTTGCCTGCTTGTACCAACTATCAAAATCGGCTATGAGTTCGGGGCTCCCTTCGAAACTGCTCTGCTCAAGGGTTACCGGTAATCCCCCGTTCATGCCGGTGAGCTTGTCCAATATTGCCTCTCGCTGGCTCTTGATATCCTCAGCTTCCTGCTGCAGATGCAAAAGATTGAGTTTTGCTTTGTTAAGCTCTATGATATTGGTTTCACCCTCTTCAAGCATTTGGGTGTGGGCTTCTGTTACTTGCCGGGCATTTTGCAGGCGCACCTCGTATTGTTCCAAAAGTGCATTAAAAAATACAACCTCCAGGCAAAGTATCCGTGCTTCCAGAAGAAGATCGCTTCTTTGTTTTTCATATTCAGGAATCAGTTGCCTGTTACGGGCCTCTGCAAGGTGGGCGCGATGGATGTAGGCTGTTGGGAAATCAAAGGGCTGTCTTAAAGATATCCCTGTTTTGTTTCCCTTTTCTGGTGGGCTGCCGGCAAACCATGCATATTCAAAGGTCGGGTTTTGAAGGTAGATACCTGTTTTGTTCAGAAGCATACCGGCCTCCATTTGCTCTTCCAGGGCAGTGAGTGTGGTATTGTTTTCTGCGATCTGTTCCACTACCCTGTCGATAGGGTTTTGGCAAAGCATAATGCCGGCAAAGAAAAATTGCATCAGGGTAAATAATAGTAGCTTCATTTTTTCTGTTTTATGCATTTCTTTTTTTCTTGAGTAAACTGTAAACAATGGGTACCAGATACATATTGAGCAATGTAGAGGTGAGCAGCCCTCCCAGGATTACTTTTGCCATGGGGCTTTGGATCTCGTTACCGGCAACATCGCCTCTGAGGGCCAGCGGTATAAGGGCAAGACCTGCTGTTAGGGCAGTCATGAGGATTGGGTTTAGACGGTCAATCGAGCCTTTCAAAATGCTGTTGTAGGGATTATAGCCTTCATTCTCAAGACTTTGATAACGGCTGATAAGCAATATACCGTTGCGGGTTGCAATTCCAAATAGAGTAATAAATCCGATTATGGCAGGTATGCTGAGAATGTTGGAAGTGATAAGGATGGCAAATACTCCACCTATCAAGGCAAGAGGCAGGTTTATCAATACTACACCAGCTAGTTTCAGATCTTTAAATTCCTGGTAAAGCAGGAGAAATATGATACCAATGGCCAGAATCGAAGTGATGAGCAGGGTCCGTGAAGCAGCCTCAGCGCTTTCAAACTGTCCTCCAAATTCTATCCGGTATCCTTCGGGCAGGGTAACCTGTTGCCGTATGCGTTCTTTTATCTGGTCTACTGCTTCGGTTAGGCTACCTCCTGATACATTGGCAGAAACCACCAGCTTACGTTGCACATTTTCACGGCTTATGGTATTGGGTCCGCTGGATGACACAATATCCGATACTTCATACAGAGGAACATAGCCACCATGGGCAGTTTGGATCAGAGCATTTTTCATTCCCCTGATGTTTTGGGTGTACTCTTGGTTTAATCGAAGTACCAGGTCAAAGCGGCGCTGCCCTTCATAAATATCCGTCATTTTTTCTCCGGCAAATCCCATCTTTACATAATCAGTAAAATCGCCCACCGAAATACCATGAAACGCCAGCTTTTCGCGGTTGGCTCTCAGGTGTAGCTGTGGCACCTCAACCTGCTCCTCAGTGGTTACGTCCACAAGGTGGGGAAGATCATTGATAGCAGCTTCAATTGTTTTTCCGGTAAGATAGAGGGTGTTAAGTTCTTCGCCAAAGATTTTTATGGCAATATTGGCCCGGGTACCCGAAATCATATGATCGATGCGGTGCTCCAGTGGCTGCCCAACGGTAAAGGCAACGCCTGGTACCGCGGAAAGCTTTTCACGGATATCTTCTAGAAATTCATCCTTTGAGCGGTCTGAAAGCTGGTAGCTGATGTCAATTTCAGCACTGTTGGTAGACTGAGAGTGTTCGTCAAGTTCTCCCCGGCCGGTTCTTCTTGCAGTGGCCGTTACCTCTGGAACACTAAGGACAGCTTTTTCCAGTAGATTGCCCACTTCATTGCTCATATCCAACGAGATACCGGGAGGCGCTACAGCGGTAATGGTGAGTGCACCTTCATTGAACTCAGGAAGGAAGCTCCGGCCCATATTCAGCAGAAAGATCAGGGCAACCACAAATGTAACCGCCGAAGAAATAATAAATGTTTTTTTGTAAATCAGAGCCTTTTTTAATGACGATTCGTACCATTTGGCCAGATGACGGCTGAGCCAGGGTTCGCGCACAGCTTTTTTCAGGCGTTGCTCATCGGTAAGAAGGTAATAGCTGAGCACAGGAGTGAGGGTCATGGCCACCAACAGCGATGCTGCCAGGGAGACGATGAATGCAATGCCCAGGGGCTGTAGCATTCGCCCTTCCATGCCGGAGAGGAAAAATAATGGAATAAAGGCAACAATAATGATAAGGGTTGCTTTGATAATGGAAGAACGGATCTCTTTAGAGGTGTCGAAAACGATCTTCAGCACGGGAGTTCTTTCTGCGGGTGGCAGCTGCACATTCCTTCGAAGATGTTTGTAAACATTTTCAACATCGATGATGGCATCATCCACTATTGAGCCAATAGCTATGGCCATTCCGCCAAGGCTCATGGTGTTGATGTTGAGATTGAGCAGGTGCAGCACAATCACTGCTGAAAGCAGGGAAAGGGGGATTGCTATGAGAGAAATGATGGTGGTTCGGAAGCTCATCAGGAACAACAGCAGGATGATTACTACCAGTACGGCCCCTTCCAGCAAAACCCGCTGCACATTGTTTATGGCGGTTTCAATAAAGTCAGCCTGCCTGAAAATAGCTGTATCTATTACCACATCGGGGGGCAATGAGGCCCTGAGGGTATTGATGTTTTCTTCGATATTCTCGGTGAGTCTGATGGTGTTGGCACTGGGTTGTTTGGAAATGGACAGAATAACTGCCGGGCTGGCATTTTGTGAACCGTGGCCCATTTTTACAGCGGCATCAACAACCACTTCTGCCACATCATTGATCCTTACCGGTTTGCCATTGTGGTGTTTAACGATTGAGGCACCCAAGTGGTCAAGCTCATGGGTACGAGCCATGCCGAGCACAATATATTCGTTGTTATACTCCCGGATAACACTACCCTGCGAATTGCCGCTGATGCCTCTGCATGCTTCTTCCAGTTCTTTTAATCCTACCCCGAAGTGCATCATTCTTTGAGGATCGGCCAGCACCTGGTATTGTTTGTAATCGCCACCAATAATGGTAACCTGGGCCACTCCCGGTGTTGCCATAAGTACTGGTTTTATTTCCCAATCGGCCAGGGTGCGAAGGTCGAGCATGCTGGTGCTGTCGGCCTGCAAACCCACAAAAACCACCTCACCCATAACAGAAGTCTGGGGTGCAAGTATGGGAGTGCCGATTCCCTGCGGGATCATGGCTGATGTTTCCACCATTTTCTCACTTACGATCTGTCGGGCCCTGAAAATGTCGGTGCCCCAGTCAAACTCAACCCAAACGAAAGAAAACCCCTGCGAAGATGCCGATCGCACACGACGTACATCGGTTGCACCATTTAGAGCTGTTTCAATAGGGAAGGTAACCAGGCGTTCGACCTCTTCGGGAGCCATGCCATGGGCATCCGTCATTACCACCACTGTGGGGGCAGTAATATCGGGAAAAACATCCACATCCATGCGTGAAGCGATATTCAAACCTGCTACCATAAGGATGACAGCAAGTAAAATAACCAGTAACCGGTTGTCTAGTGATAAATGTAAAATCTTGTCTAACATGAAAGCGATTTTCTATAGTTATTGTCGGTGATCAATAAAGAATTAAAAAAGTACGGACAGGCATGGTATTGTCCTGTCGTCAACCCGTGTCAGTGCACGTGCCCGGAGTGAGGGTCCAGTTCAGAAGATGCAGCAGCCATTTTTACAAGCATGGCGCCCTGTGATACGATCCGTTCCTTTTCCCTTAATCCGCGAACGATCTCGGTTCGTAAACCATCGGTAATACCCGTAAATACTTCTCTTTTGGCAAAGCTTTCAGGATGTAGTTGCACGAATACAAAGTAGCTTCCCTGTTCTTCGATCAGTGCGGTGTTGGGTACAACAACTCTTGGCTGAGGGTCGTAGGTTTTTAGGTAAACATCCAGCAAGGTGCCCGTAACCCATCCCTGCTGCGGATTTGCAGAAAGATATACCGGGAGAAGATGGCTCCCGGGGATGGTGCTTTGGCCATAAGACAATAGCTTTCCCCTTAGTGAATCAAGGGAATACGTATGCCCTTGCGCGTCGGTAATATTTGCGGTGTTTAATCTGGAGAGATGAGCGGAATACTGTTGCTGTACCTCTGTTTTTATAACAATTTCGTTGTTGCGCGCCAGAACTATAATGGGTTGGCCCACCTCTACATGCTCTCCCTGGGTAACCATTAACCGTGTAATGTGTCCCTTTATGGGGCTGGTAATTGCCTGGCCGCTTTGGGTGAAGTTCTCAGAAAGGGATTGGTACAATGCGCGGGCATTTTCATAGTTGGTCCTGGTGGCGATCCATTCGCGCTGGCTTACAATACGGGCCTCTGCCAGGGGTTTCATCCGTTCATAATCTGCCTTTGCCTTTTCAAAATTATTGCGGGCCTCCTGGTAACGCAGTGCCGCATTCCCTTCAGCAAGCCCCTCACCACTAATCTGGAGCAGCATATCTCCCTGTTTTACCTGGGTGCCTTCATACAGGTTGTTGTTGGTGAAATTCACAGTACCCTGAGTGGTGGCAGTAAGAATAACCTCATTGCCCCTTGCAGGCATTACTTCACCAACGGCTTTGATCACCAGCCCCAGCGGTTCCATGGCTACTTCGGTAGTGGCAAAATCAACCAGCCAGGCTTGCTCTTTGGTGAAACTCACAGGGGCCGGATGGTCAGGAAGCAACTTTTCGGCTGCATGAAGGGCTTCGTGTTCATCGTCATACACCATAAAGTTGCCACCTTCAATGCGGATGGTTTCTCCTTCATGTTCAATATCGAAGAATACTCGGGTCAGGCCTGTGGTTACAGGCTGTAGCCGGAAATGGTAAATGCCTGCTTTTATGGGTTGCCGGCGGGTTTGTCGTACGCCTTTTCCCGCTGTTACCATGCTCATGGTCACTGTTCCGGTTGCAAGAGGACTGAAGTTCTCAAGGTGGCTGATATGTACAAGGATTTCGGAAGTCTTTCCCAAAACAAACGGGTCGGCTTCGGCAAAAAGCTCAAAGCTTTTGCTGTAGGCGGTGATAGGCAGCTTCACCTCGTCATGATGGTGATCATCGTGCGAATGATTATGTTCATCTCCGCAGGATACAAAAGCAAGAATAATAAAGGAAAGGAGCGTTAATCTTATCATGGCTCATAAATTTTAAAGGTATATCAATGTACGTGATCGTGATCGTCGTCTTCATCGTGCTGATGGTGATCATGATGGTGTTGATGACCATCTTCATGCTCATGATGATGGTCATGGATTTCCTTCCCCTCTTCAAGGGTGAAAGATTCCTGGTCATGAGGGATGGGGTCGTGGTTGTGATCATGGTCCTGGTCGCAATCATGATCATGATCATGGTCGTGGTCGTGGCTGTGAGAATGAACGGTGTCATCGTTATGAATGTGTGCATCCTCTCCCTGTTCCTGTTGAGATTCGCCTCCACAGGAAAACATAAGAAATGATGCGAATGCTGTGATGAAGAAAAGATATCGCATAGTATGTAATATTAAATTTGTTAATGGTAAACAGGGTTTTCATCAGCACTGAGAAAATATGCAGGTACAATCATCCCTGCAGTTGCTCAGGCATGCCATCTGGTTAAAATGGAAAAGGGTGTTCAGACAAGAGGGGGTGCACGAAGGCCTGGAAGAGAGCCTTTGTAGCCAGGATAATACATGTCCTTCCGGGGACAGATCACAGAAAGAAATTTTGCATACAGAAGCCAACCTCCGTAATGAGTGGTTATTGTAGCAAAAAAGTTATGCGAATGATCCCCCCAGTTGATTTTGTTGCAGGAGCAACCCATTTCGCGATCCTGGAAGTCGGGAAGTATAATCACCACATCAGAAAGGGCACAACATTCTGTTTCATCAGGAGTTTGTCCTTCTTTTTCTGCGGTTGCATTACATGGTTCGTGCCCGCAGTCATGAGAATCAAAATGAATGGCACCATCATGATGATGATGTGGGATCACCTCATGCGCTATAAGCATTGAGGTGGCCATTACCAAAAGGATTATATGAAGTATTCTTTTCAAAACGGGCAATTGGGTGGTGTAAAAGTAGTAATTTTTGAATATTCCCAACGCATCCTTCCGGTTTTCTGTAATCCTGCTTGTAAACCTGCTAAAGTGTCTCATGAAATGTCACTTCCATGCAGGCATGCAAACAGGATGTGTGCCTGAGCAGAAAAGAAGTTAAATGTGTACCTGTTGAATGCCTTGCATTTGCTGTGGCTTGTTTGAATACATCAAACGTTATAGAATACTGAGGGTCACATCCTTGAAAAATCGTAACTTCACAAAAAAAACATATGTTCGATTTTTTGCCTCATGTGTCTTTGCTTACCCCAGCCGACCTGGATTTGGCAGAGAGTAGCTTCAGTGAACAGATATTCAGGAAAAACCAAACAATAGTGAGAAACGGTTTCGTATGCCGTTATCTTTATTTTATAAGGCGAGGCCTGGTGTATGCGCAAACACCGGATGAGAAAATCATTTACTATGAATTTGAAGGAAATTCTTGTACTGATATTGAAAGTTTTATACAGGGCATACCGGCACAAATATCGATAGTGAGTGCCGAAGAGGGAACAGAAGTTTATTCCATTTCACGATCTGATTTTGTAAACCTGACCAGGATTTCCCATAGTTGGGCCGTTTGGGCGGTGAAATTCTGGGAGCAGGAGCTGGTTAGGGTTGCCGGATATTATGAGGCAATGCGCAACAAAGATGCAAGCCAGCGCTACCAGGATTTAGTTGCATCACGTCCTGACATATTGCAGAGGATCCCTTTGGGGCATATAGCATCATATCTGGGAGTGAGCCAGGTAAGTCTTAGCCGCATAAGGGCAGGAATGCAAAAGAAATAGTTTCTCTTTTTTTACATTTGTTAAAGGCCATACAAAACTGCATGCAGATATTTGCATAAAAATATAATCTGCTATGCAAATACCTAATGTATTACTTGCCGGCTCGACCGGCTACCTGGGTGGCTATCTTGCCCGGGAACTCCATAAAAACAAAATTCCTACCCGTCTGCTGGCAAGAAACCCGGAAAAGGTTCCGCCAGATGACCCCGGTTTGGGAGTTACGATTGCCGAAGTAACCCAACCCGAAACCCTTGCCGGTTGCATGCATGAAATCGATATAGTGATCAGTACCATTGGCATTACCCGCCAGAATGACGGACTGCGATATATTGATGTAGATTTCCAGGCAAACATGAACCTGCTCAGGGAAGCCCGCATCAGTGGGGTGAAAAGATTTATTTATGTTGCTTCTCTGCACGGCGACAAACTACAGCATCTGAAAATATGTGAAGCAAAGGAAAAATTTGTGGATGCCCTGAAAGCATCTGGCATGGATTATACCATTGTAAGGCCCAACGGTTTTTTTTCTGACCTGGGTGAGTTTTTGAAAATGGCTCAGAAGGGAAGAATCTTTTTGCCCGGCGACGGCAACAAACGCCTTAATCCCATTCATGGAGCAGATCTGGCCGAAGCAATGATCAGCCTGCTCTTACATCCTGCAAAGGAATTCAATATAGGCGGACCTGAAATATTCACGCAAAATCAAATTGCACAAATGTGTTTTGCTATCGCCGGCAAACAAAGCAAAGTAACCTATGTCCCTCACTGGCTCAGAAAGGGAATATTGTTTGTGCTCAGAACTTTCACCTCTTCCAGAATCTATGGCCCTTATGAGTTTTTCCTTACAACCCTTGCTATGGATATGATTGCCCCTCCTTTTGGTAAACGTAAATTGCAGGATTACCTGGAACAACTAACAGAACAAACAAAAACCGAAATCCCAAACCATCTATAAAATGAATATCCCAAACAAAAAAGTGAAAATACCCGGTGCTTTGCATGAAATACACGGACGCGAAGCCTACCTGTTTGACATTTTGGTCAATTACGCCACAGGTATCGGGGCAACAGTCTTTATTCTGTTTTTATCAACAAACCTGGATCTGTCAATGCTGAAAATGATCTTATTGGGTATACTTGCATTGGATCTTTCTGGAGGGGTAGTGTCCAACTTTACTTCCGGAACAAGCAACTATTATGCTGCCAGCAACAAACTCAGGATCCTGTTTATTGGTATACACTTTATTCAACCCCTGCTGCTGGGCTGGATTTTTGCAGACTACTGGCCTGCTATTGCCATAATAGGTTCATTTTCGCTGTTGGCCGCATTCCTGATCAATAGCCTTCATCATTATCATTTGCAAAAAACTGTTGCCCCTTTTTTCCTGGTGGCAGCCATTATTATTACCGTCATAAGCAACATTGATAATGCCCCCCTTTTTATAATGATGTTATTGTTTGTTGTGAAACTTATCCTCGCCTTTCCTGTTAAATGGGAACAAAGTACAAAAGTATAGGCCAATAGCTGGCTAAAGATATTCCAGGAACAAATTTTTTTCCTCCCCAAACACTGTGTCCTGGGGTATTGATGTGCGCGCTGGCTGCCGGCAGACAGAAAACTTTCCTGATTAATAAAATTGTAAACAGATGAAAACAATCTTACTAAATGTCTCTCTTATTGCCTGTCTTTTTATTCCTCTGCAGGCATACAACCAACAAATTAACACCGATGAATCGAAAGTAAGCTTTCGTATTGGGAATCTTGGTGTCAACACCGTGAAAGGCACTTTCACCGGGATGTCAGGAGATGTGAATTTTGATGAGCAAAACTTAGGGCAATCATCATTCTCAGTATGTATTGATGCTTCATCAATTGATACGGGGGTTACCCGCCGTGATGAAGACCTCAGGGATGAAAAGTATTTTCATGTGGCAGAATATCCTGAGATTTGCTTTGTCTCCGATAATATCTCCCGTAGTGATGACGGTTACAGAACCCGCGGCGAACTGACCCTTAAGGGAGTTACTCGTAGTATAACCATCCCTTTTGAAAAAGAAGGGAATATCCTGCGAGGCTCTTTCAGCCTCAACCGGTTCGATTACAATGTGGGAGAAGGGGTAGGTACTTTTTTGATTGCTGAAACAGCAGAAGTTACCATCGAATGTGTATTGATTCCGTAAAAACAAATCCCAAGGAGATAAGTACACACTCAAAAAAACATGATTTATCGAGGCTGTTTAAAAAGTGGTTTCTGATGGTGCAGCAGCTCGGCAATTCCACTATAACACCAGCAAGAAACGACTGCATCCTATCAGCAAAATGATCGCTTCGATAAGCCCAGTGTCCCGGTTATATCGGGCATTGCTTCGGTTTCCTTGGTTAGGAAATTTCTACCAGATCACATGTTTTCTTCTTACCGGCATGGTCATACATCGGGCGCCTCCTCCTCCTCGGGGCAACTCGTTACCATCAATGGTTACAATATATTTGTCATAGTCGGCCAGGTTTACCCTTTCTTTGATCACATCGCTGGCTTTGATCACTGCCATGCCCCGCTTGTGCAATTCTTCCACGGTTTTGGAATTGCGGGCATAGCCAATTACCTTGCCGGGACCCACTGCGAAGAAGTTGGCGCCACTGTGCCATTGTTCCCTTTCCTGGAACCAGGGATCATTGCTGCCTCCGCAAAGGATGGGTTCGAGATCCATTCCCAGATGCTTTAATGCTACAGGGAGATTCTCCATCTCGCGGATAGATTTTACCTTGCCACCTTCAGCATAAATATGAACCGTTTGATACTTGTTCATTTTCATGATCACCGGTTCATAGATCATACATTTATCCATATCGAGCATGGTGAAGACCATATCCAGGTGGATGAATGATTCCGGTGAATAGGGCAGTTCCTGCACGATGATATGCAGGTGTTCATGTTTTTCCTTGAGTTGCTCCAGGATAAAATCCACGCCCTGTGGGGTTGTGCGTGGACCTATTCCCACAAGGATGATATCGTGGCGGGCTACGAGAATGTCGCCCCCTTCAATGGCAATATCGCTGCTGTCTGTCCTGAGGTTGAGCGGGCTGATGGTTTTGGTGCTGAAGGAGGTATGGAAATCGAAGATGGCTTCCATGATCAGGCTTTCGCGCAGTCTTACAGGAGACGACATTTTGCCTATAAATACATTTTCGTAAAGAGAGATGGAAGCATCGCGGGTATAAAAGAAATTGTGTAAAGGGCGCATGGCATATCTTTCCTTGCTCAGGAAGCTGGTCAGCGTTTTCTTGCGCATAATTACTCCTTCAATAAGCTGGCGGGCCAGCTCGTGCTCATCCAATGTAAGCAGATAGCCTTTGATGCATTCGGCCGATTCGTGTCTGCAGATCTTGTCCAGCAGGTTTTCCTTTACCTTTTCATTTTTCAGCACATCGCTCAAAAGGTCTTTTACTTCAAAAGTCTTTGTTACCTTATCGAGTACACCTTTCAACTGGTTGAACTCTTTGTTGGCTACCGAAAGGTTAAGGATATCGCTGTAAAGGGCTCTTTCAGCATTTTGAGGGGTCATGTTTTCTACCTCGGGGCCCGGAGAATGAACAATCACTGCTTCCAGATCACCAATTTCTGAATACACCTGGGTGGGAAATTTTTCTTGCATAACAGGATTTTTTGATATGGGGTTGATCCTCTTGTCAACACCATGAAGAATAAATGTCATCGCAGGGGACATTTTTTACCCTATCAAAAAACACGAGGCCTTTGTGTGGATGGGTTTCCGCAAAAAGGCCTGCAAAGGTAGTGATTTTTAAGTTATCAGGAGAGCTGTGCTGTAAAATTGCTTCCTGTTTAAATACATTTCTCTTCAGGAGGAATACAATACTCTCCATCCGGAATTTTTCATCAGGTATTCCTGTCGAGCAGGCTCTGGGCAAGGTCGGTAAGGTCTTTCTTTTTGTCCTTGGGACGTTGTATCTTTTCCAGGTACGAAAGGGCACTGGCGTTGAATTCCTCCATTTTCTCCAGTGCCAGTTGATCCAGGCCAAGTTGTAGGTATACGTTTTTTACCATGCTGATTTTTTCTTCAGGGTTGAAGATACGGTTGGTGAAGGCATTGCGCAGATCGCGCAGTTGATTCTCACTGGCCATTTCAAAGGCCCTGATGTAAAGCCATGTTTTCTTGTTGGCAACAATATCTCCCCCGGTTTTCTTTCCAAAGGTTTGTTCATCTCCAAAAATATCCAGCCAGTCATCCTTGATCTGAAAGGCGATGCCCACTTTTTCGCCAAACTGGTACAACAGGTCTGCATCCCCTGGGTCGGCGCCGGCTACCAGGGCCCCTGCCTTGAGGCAGGCTGCCGGCAAAACAGCGGTTTTTAACCTGATCATGTTGATGTATTGTTCCTCAGAAACCTTGTCGTGGGTTTCAAAATTCATGTCGTATTGCTGGCCTTCGCACACCTCAATCACTGTTTTGTTAAAGAGATCGAGGATGTTCTTTAGCTGTGAGGCCGGACTTTTGGCAATGTGCTGGATGGCCATGGCAAACATTACATCACCCGATAGAATGGCTGTATTGGAATTCCACTTCTTGTAAACCGAGGGTTTTCCCCTGCGCAAGGGAGCTTCATCCATGATGTCATCGTGCATGAGGGTGAAATTGTGAAAGATCTCCATGCCCACGGCGGGGCCTATGACGTCGTCAATATTGCCGTCGAACATATCACATGCAAGCAGGGCCATAAGAGGGCGCACTCTTTTGCCTCCTGTGCTCAGGCAGTATTCTACCGGCAAATAAAGTTCTTCCGGTTGTTTTACCAGTTCAATGGCTTCAATGTATCCATTGATTTTATCGGTATATTCTTGAATTTTTGAAGACATGCCGCTTTTTTTTTATTGATGCTATTTGTTGAGTGTTTTGTATTGTTGGATTATCTGGTTGCTAAAATATAAGCTGAATAAAACTATGCAAAGAACACTTGCAGTCAGGGGCTTGTTCAGTGTGTTGGTATTTCTTCAGGCATAATAAACCGGGTGTTGCGGAGTATTTTCCTGATACCATCTTCCATGGAAATCAGTTCCCTGTTGAGCAGTTTCCTCATCTTTGTAATATCGGGAAATCTTCTTTTCATATCACCTTCGGGCAGGGGTGGCCTGAATTCAATGGTTGAAGATGAGCCCGTAAGCCTGATGATCATTTTTGCCAGGTCGATAATGGTGATTTCAAAGTCTGATCCAATGTTTACCACATCATTTACATATTCATCATTGTAAAATGCGCGTGTGGTGGCTTCTATATTATCGTCAATGAAACAGAATGTTCGGGTTTGCATTCCGTCGCCGTAAATGGGAATGGGCTCATTTTTCAGGGCATGGGAAATGAATTTCGACATTACAAAGTCAACACTTTGTTTGGGCCCGTATGTGTTGAAGAAGCGGAAACAGGTAAAATCAAGATCGTATTCCTTCTTGTAGGATTTCAGGTATGCTTCGCCCACGTTTTTCACAACAGCATAAGGGATGCGCGAGTTGAGAGGGGTGGTTTCTTCGTTTTGAGGCAGATCGACTGGCTCGCCATAGACCTCGGAGGAAGAGGCGAAGTAGACCCGTTTTACACCCGAATTTTTGCAAAGGTCAAAAATGTATTCAATGCCATAAAGGTCTTTCAGTACTCTGATGGGGTAAGCCTGGGTTTGTTTTACTCCAACAAAGGCGGCATAATGAAAAACAAAGTCGAACCGGTTGGAGAGCATTACTTCGGCAATATCGCGGTAATTGTTTACATTGCATTTCACAAACCTCCAGTTATCTTTGGGTAAAGAAGGTAGTTTGGTCATTTCTCCGGTAGAGAGGTCGTCAACAATCACAACATAGTTATCCGGATCACTGATAAGCTTCTCGGCAAGACTACTGCCAATAAATCCTGCTCCGCCAGTGATAAGGATATTCCTTTTTCTTCCCATTGTAAGTTTTCTGATTTTAGAGTTTTTCTTCAATGATCTGTATCAGGTATTTGCCATAGCCGCTATTGATAAGGGGTTGGGCAATTTCCCTGACTTTTTCCCGGGATATAAATTTCATCCGGTAAGCAATTTCTTCAATACAGCCGATTTTCAGGCCCTGCCTGTCTTCTATTACCTGCACAAATTGGCTGGCCTGTATGAGTGAATCAAAAGTGCCTGTATCGAGCCACGCAGTTCCACGATTGAGGATGCCTACCTTAAGCTTACCCTTTTCAAGGTAATACCTGTTCACATCGGTGATCTCGTATTCGCCACGCGGGCTGGGCTTTAGGTTGGCAGCCACATCCACTACCGAGTTATCATAAAAATACAAGCCGGGTACGGCAAAATTAGACTTGGGCTTCTGTGGCTTTTCTTCGATAGAAATAGCTTTGAAATCTTTGTCAAACTCAACCACTCCATAGCGCGATGGATCTGAAACATGATAGGCGAAAACCACTCCTCCATCGGGGTCGTTGTTTTGTTGAAGCAGTTGTTGCAGCCCGTTGCTGTAAAAGATATTATCTCCCAGGATCAAAGCTGTTTTGTCATTGCCTATAAACTCTTTTCCAATAACAAAGGCCTGTGCCAGGCCATTGGGTGCCTCCTGCCGGGCATACTGAAAATTGCACCCCAAACGGCTTCCGTCTCCCAGTAATTTTTCGAAATGGGGCAAATCATGGGGTGTGGAAATGATCAGAATATCCCTGATGCCGGCCATCATAAGCACCGAAAGTGGATAATAGATCATGGGTTTGTCGTAGATGGGCATGAGTTGTTTGCTCATGGCAAAGGTGATGGGGTAAAGACGGGTTCCTGAACCGCCGGCAAGAATAATTCCTTTCATGTGTTTGGATTATGTGTTGAATGCATCGTCAGGATTTGGCAATGGCGTAAAGTTAAAACAATTCGATCAACTGACAAAAAACAAAACTTACACATTGAACCGGGTGCGAAGCTCCTGATGCCCTCCTTAGCATTTTCTCTCTTCTGAGCCAACACAAGCATCCTCCTTAGTTGTTGCGGTACTTTGTTTTTCAGGCACTTCGGTATCCGAAAGGGGTTCTTCCCTGCTGTCATCGTAGTCCATTTCCATCCGGTTGCTCCTGATGAGGAGACGCTTATGCAGGGATAACAGTACCGACGGCATCAAAAACAGGTTTGACATGAGGGCAATAAACAGGGTAAAGGCAATCAGATAGCCCAGGGCCTGGGTGCCGCCAAAGGAAGAGGCTGTGAAAATGCTGAAGCCGAAAAACAAAACAAAGAAAGTATACACCATGCTAACACCACTTTCCCGCAGAGCTGACAGCACCGAATGTTTGATGTTTTGCTTGTTTAGCGCGAGCTCCTGTTTGAATTTTGCCAGGAAGTGAATGGAGTTATCCACCGAAATTCCCAGAGCAATGCTGAAAACCAGTATAGTGGAAGGCTTGATCGGTACACCTGTAAAGCCCATTAGTGCGGCAGTGAGCAACTGGGGGAAAAGGTTGGGCAGTAATGAAATCAGGATCATCCTTCCATGGTTGAACAACAATGCCATGAGCAGTGAAATGATAACAATGGCAAAAACAAGGCTGGTAAGCAGGTTCTTTATCAGGTAGCCGGATCCCTTCAGAAAGATCACACTGGCACCTGTCATGGTCACCTGGGTGGTTTCGGGGTCAAAAATGGTATCTATGGCAGGTTGCAATTGCTCCTGCAGTTCCCTGATCTCGCTGGTGCCGATATTGGCCATCTGCACGCTGATGCGGGTTTTTTGCATGGTGCTGTCGGCCAACGAACTCATTATGCCTTGCCCGGCACCTTCCATTTCCGGCATATAGGATAAGATGAAATTGCGTTCGTGCTGGTTGGGCAATTCATACATCTGTGGTGCCCCACGATAAAAGGCCTGCTTGGCAAATTTCATTACCTCAACGATGGACAGAGGTTTTGATAATTCCGGGTGGGTAGCCAATACTTGCTGCAACTGGTCAATGTTTTTCAGGGTGCGCGGATGTGTAATTCCATTGGACCGGTTGGTTTCCACAAGGATTTCCAGGGGAAGAATTCCATTGATGTTCTCCTCAAAAAAAACAAGATCTCTGTAAATGGGATCGCGGTGGGGGATGTCGTCTACAACACTTCCGGAGGTGTGCAGCTTGCTTATGCCCCATATCCCCAAAACGAAAAGAACAGCAAAGGTGATATACACTCTTTTGCGATGAAAAACTACACTGTAAACAACCCTTTTGATGGCTCTGCGGATAAACCTGTTTTCAAGATGCTTAATATGCCGAAGCTGTGGTGCCGGCAGGTAGCTGAAAAAGATGGGGATCAGGAAAATGGTGAGCAGAAAAACAAAGAGGATGTTCAGGGCGGCTACAATACCAAATTCAACCAGGATGTTGTTCCCTGTAATGATAAAGGTGGCAAAGCCCACTGCTGTGGTAGCATTGGTGAGCATAGTGGCTTTTCCAATGCGCTGTACAACCCTTACCAGGGCTTTGGTTTTGTTGCCGTGACAGCGGTACTCGTGATGGTATTTGTTGAGCAGAAAAATGCAGTTTTCCACCCCTATAATGATGAGCAATGGTGGTAAAATGCCTGTAAGTATGGTGATTTCATACCCCATTAAAGCTACCAGGCCCAGGGCCCATATTACACTGATGATCACGATAAGCACAGAAAAGAATACCGCCTTGAAGCTTCTGAAAAAGATCAGTAATGCCAGCGATGCGATGATCAATGCCAGGAAAACGAACAACTTAAGCTCTGATTCGATTTTTTCAGCAGTACGGGTACGGATGTAGGGCAGGCCGCTGTAATGAAGATCAATGCCGGTGTCTTCTTCAAAGGAAGATGCTGTCTGGTATAGCTCATTAATAAGTCTTACCCGCTCTTTGGTGTTAAGGATAGAGCGGTCAAGGGAAACACCTGCCATTATGGCTCCGGTTTCCTGGTTGAACATCAACCCGTCATAGAATTTTAGGTTATAAAGCTCATTGATCAAGCTGTCGAGCTCTTGTTGGCTCTGAGGTTTGCGCGTCATCAGGGGAGAAAATTCAAACTTGCGGGCCTGGTCATTTCTCACTATCCTGGGAATATTGGCAATACTGATCACCTGGGTTACCCCTTCAATTTCCGTGAACTCCTCAGTAATTTGCCACCATTGCAAAAAGTTTTCGAGCTCAAAAAACCGGGGGTCGCGGATACCTATAAAAGCTACGTTACCGTCTTCACCAAAAGTTTCCCTGAATTGGTTATATTCAATGAAAGCCTCGTCGGTTTGGGGTAACATTTGTGCAAGTTCATAAGACATCTGCAGCCGTGTGGCCTGCCAGCCCATAAATACAGTAATAAAGAAAATACTTATCAGGATTGATAAGCGATAGCGAAGGATAAACCTTACCAAAAACTCCCACATAATGATTTTGATCAAAAAAAAAGGCTCTTGTTTCAGCCTGAAATATTCAGGTTACAGGCCACAAACACGCCGGAAAAAGTTAAATATCTTTTGCATACAATGTGGTTACCGAAAACCATTGATGCTTTTTTTTCTATTGCAAAAACAGGTCAGAAAGGAGGCAGGCAGTAAAACCCACGATGGCCCTTTCCCTTGTAATGCATTCCCTTTTAATTTTTATTGGATTTGTAGTAAAAAAAGAACACTTTGTTGTAGTGCAGTCAATTCAGGGTCAATAAGTTGATTTAATCTGAAGGCCTGCTTTAAAGGGACTGCAAAAATAAGAAAATTAAGGGGAATTCTTCCGTAGTTTACGGAAAAATGTGATTTTGGGTGGCTTTTGTTTAGGGGATAGGAAATGTCATGCTATCATCTATAACCCAGTAGCCTTCTTCTGAATCTGCTTCAAAAAACATCAGCCTGTTGTCTGCCAATACGGCTATCACACCAGGTTCAAAGGGCAGTACGGCCTGGGTCTTTTCGGGAAGGGACAGCACCATGTCGTCCCTGAATGTCCATTGGCCGTTATAATCAAGCTGATATATCCCCACTTTGTTGTCTGAAATAATGGCAATGTCCATGGCTCCCATCATAATGTAGTTGTCAATACCTTCGGGAAGCACAAAGTTGGCGGTTTCATCCACCTGCCAGCGTTTGTCTTCATCGAGGTAGTAAAATTTGACCACCCGGTTTTCATCCTCAATGGCAATAGCACCATGTTGCCAGGGCATCTTCATTGCCGATATCCTGGTGTATCCCTGCGGCAAAGGCATGGTAAGCTCATAATCCTGGTCCCATTGGTGTGAGGCATTCATGTAATAAAAGTACAATTTGTCTTTGTGAAGGGTGGCAATGGTGCCCATGCCTAAGGCAAGCAAGCCTTCGTTTTTTGAGGGGATCTGAAACTGTGATACCTGGTCGAGGGTCCATACATGTTTTTCGTTGAGATAATACACAAAGATCTGCCCATCGCGGATAACCCCAACGCTGCTCATTCCGGGGGTAATGATTTGCGCTGCCACCGGGTTGTCTTTTTGTTCAAGATTAATATCTGTGGGTTGTCTTTTGCAGGCAACCATTATCACTAAAGCTGTGGCCCATAAAACCAGGATTCTTTTTGCTGACATCTTTTAAAGCTGTTTTTTAAAGAAATTAGGGGCTAAAGGTAGGAAAATTTCATTATTGGCAATATCATGTTTGTAACGAAACCAGAAGCACTGCAGTTGTTTGAAGAAAATGGAATGCTGATGGTCCTTTTTCTCGATGGGCAGTTAGGCTGTTCTTTAAGGGCTGAATAAAGATGACCGGCTCCGGGCCGGTCATCTGTCCACTGTATTAATGATGGTAAAAATTTGAAGAGAATTACATTAAACCATTAATTGTGGGTTATCATAAATGTCTGTTAATGCGGTAGTAGCGTAATCCTGTATGCCTTGCGCATATTGCCGTAATTTACGTTAAGCATATAGGTGCCCGGTGGCAGGCCGGTTAAATCAACTCTATGGCGCAATGTGCCTGCAATATCAATGTTTCTTCTTAGCCTGATGCTGCCATTCATGTCCATCAGTTCAATGATGATCTCCTGTGCAAGCTCATCCTCCGTTTCAAGATAAACGTAGCCTGATGAGGGGTTGGGGAAAACCTTAAGCTCGGCAATACTTTCATTCGCGATGTCGGTGAAATAGCCAACATATATAGTATCGGAACCCAGACAGCCGTATTCATCAGTCACCTTCACCCACTTCCAGCCTACATTGGAAACATGGTAAACCTGCTGGTCGTGTCCGTCGTGCCAGTAGTAGCTGGCAAAACCAGATCCTGCATCCAGTACTACTGTATCGGGCCGGGAGGTGTAAATGTCGGGGCCAAGGTGCACTTCGGGCTTTCCGGTGATCTCAATCATGGTTAACAAGGTGTCGGTGGCGGGCACAGCATTGGGGGTTGCCACGAAAGCCTTGAAGTGATGCAGGTTTCCGGTGGAAAGATCAGCTGTTTGTGTGAAATCAAAATATCTGAAAGTGTTGGGCTGCCAGGTTTCACCAATTAAGAAATCTTCATGGACCACTTCGGGTTGGCCTTCTGACAAAAATCCAAGGGTGATGGTTTGGCCCACCTCAAACTGGTCGTAGCCTTCATTGAACACTCTTACCCGCACCGCCTCAGCATCGGTTAGCACGCAATAGCTCCGTGGAGAGATAATGGAATCCATCACCAGGTTGTAGGTTACTACCTCTATTGCGTCAGATCCCTGGCACCCGTTTTGGTCGGTAACAGTAACACTGTAGGTGGCCGAATGGTTGTCCTGTACCACATACTCAGATCCGGTAGATCCATCCTGCCACAGGTATGCCGCATATTCTTCTTCGGTGCTGAGTACCAGTGAGAGTGGATTCTGTGTGTAAATGTCGTCACCCAGGCTGGGTTGTGGTGGCTCGTGGAGGAGATAGGAAACCATAAGGGTGTCGTTTTCCTGCACCATATCACCCGGAATGGATACTGCCGTGGTAAGGGTATGAGATTCATCAGCAGGCAGGGAAAAGGTTTGCTGGAAGGTATAGATACTCGTTGTTTGGGGTGCTAAATCATTTGTCAGCTGAATGGTTTCCTGGGCCGACTGACCATCGGGCAGGCCATACCATAAAGTAACCGAGGTTCCTGCTTCAATAGGGATGTAGCCTGCATTGCGAATTCTTATTTTCACCTCGTTTTCTTCATTGTTGGTACATACTCCGGCTGGTGCAACTACCGAATCCACTGCAATGTCAAGCACTTCAGGGTAAATATAGGTTTGTGCTGTAGATATGCATCCGAAGGAATTGCTCACTTCCACCCAGTGCTCCCCCCAGGTTTGTACCTGATAGGTTGGTGCTGTTGAGCCGTCGTGCCATAGGTAGGAAGCATATCCCTGACCCGGGTCCAACACAATGTCCTGGGGAGTATCTGATGAGATGAACGGGGGTAGGTAAATATCGGGATATCCATGCACCACAACGGTAAAAGTAAGGGTGTCATTCAGGGTATTGGCATCCCGGTATTTCTGATAGATACGGAACGCATAAGACTGGGGGTCTGTCATGTTTACCGAAGGTGAAAACCAAAAGTCAATTTCTTCCCCTGCATTCCAGTTTTCGGCAAGGATCAGGGTATCTTCACTGATCAACTCTCCCTGGTATTCAAGCACCAGCGGGAACGATCTGCCTGTTTCAAAACTTTCGGGTCCATGGTTTACAAGTCTTACCCCTACAGATTCACTCTCGGTGAGCTCGCAGGCTTCCGCCGGCTCCAGCAATTCTGCAATATCAATATCATAGGTTACCACCAGTACAGAATCCGTTCCGGGGCAGCCGTGTTCATCGGTTACGGTTACATGGTACCAGGCAGAGAAAGGGTTGGATAGCTCGTACCAACGTTCTGCATGACCATCCTGCCAGAGATACTCTTCGTAATTCTCACCCGCATCAAGGGTAATGCTTTCGGGATCCTGGGTGTAAATGGTATCGCCAATATTGGGTTCGGGGTATCCATGCACAAAAACACTCTGGTGTAGTGTGTCATTAGAGGGGCCTGCATCCTGCAGCGATTGTAGTACCATAAATGCGTATTCTCCCACCTGTGAAAAATCAAATTCATTGCTGAACGTGATCTCCAGTTCATTTCCCGGCAGGAATTCATTCTCCAGGGTAAGGATCGTTTCGTCCCATATTTCACCATTGTAAAAGATGGAGATAGGTATCGTTGTGCCTTGAGAAAAGGGATCAGGACCTGTATTTACAAGTCGTACACTAAGAAATTCGTTGTCCGTGAGTTCACAACTGCTCTCTGGAGCCGTTATGGCATGAACAGCCATATCCCGCGCGATCACCTCGAGAGAATCGGTGGCTGAACAACCGTGGGTGTCAGTAACAGTAACAGTGTAAAAGCCTGAATGAGGAGAAGAAACGGTATAATGCTGTCCGGTGGTTCCATCCTGCCAAAGGTAGTTGACAAAGCCTGTGCCGGCATCAATTATCACTGTGTCGGGTTGCTGCGTGTAAATGTTATTTCCCAGGGCATATTCCGGATAGCCGAATACGGTAATATCGGTAAGCAACGTATCATTGTATACTCCGGGTTGGTAGAAGTCGTTGTCGCCAGGCAACATGGTAAAGGCTCTTACCGGATAAGTCTGGATGTGACTCATGTTGAAAACAGTCTCGAAGGTAAAGTTTGCCGTGGCATCGGGGTGCAGGTCCTCTTCCAGGGTAAAGTTTTCATAGGCCCCGGGCAGGGTGTCTATCTCCAATCCCAGGGGAATAATGGTGCCTGCAGGCAGTGTGTTCAAACCAAAATTACGCACGCTCACCGTAACGCTCTGTTCCTGGCTCAGTTCACACCCGTTTAATGGTTCGGCAATGGCCACCACACCAACATCATCAGGGGCTTCAAACAATGAAAAGGAATCAAAGCCTATCCCTTCCCAGGTGCTGTTTTCAGGGACAAAGTCGTGCGAGGCAAATATCATCCTGAACCTGATGTTCTCCTGCTGGGCAATTTCGGGTCCCAGCACTGCTCTTACACGTTGCCAGCCCTCTGTTGTGCCATGCCAGCCTTGTTCGGTGCCAAAGGCGGTTTGCAGGGAAGTTATCTCGGATTCGTCTGACCAACCCCAGCTCAGGGTGTCTGTTGCCGGCGATAAGTTATGCCAGCTAGCTCCATTGTCATCTGTATATTGTAATGCGGCCCCATCTGTGCCTTCTGGTGTATGTACATGTAGATAAAACTCCAGGGCGGGGTTTTGCATGGCAGAAAAGTCAAAGCACGGACTTTCCAGCCAGGAGGCCTCCAGAGGTGCATAATTACCGGTAAGCCCTGTAAACCAAGCATTGCTGCCCGATTGGGCTTGTTGCATTACCTCGCCCTGTGGAGTTCCCCACTGCCAGCTGCTGTTTTCACCATATCCGGTCCACAAACCATCGCTGGTAAGGAAAAGCTCGCTGTAGGGCGGGGCAATGAGGGGGATGGAAAAGACAGAGTGATTTAGGGTGTCATTACGGTCATCCTGGTCATTCTCCCAGAAAATCTTTACCGCAACATCGTATCTTCCAGGGGTGGAAAAATCTGCTTTGGGAAGGAAGGTGTGTTGTACACTTTCCCCCACTGGGATTACCTGGTACAGCGTATCCATGTGCCAGGTTTGTCCCCCGTCGATGGAAAAACCCAGTGGTACGGGTTCGTTGATATGCTCTGCTCCGAAGTTTTCAACCATCACCACAATGGTTTCTTCCTCTTCCATAGCACAGCCCTCATCAGGGCCTATCCATTGGGTAATTCCCGCATCAAGGCTGATGTAGGTGCCGGTAATCACCAGGTTGTCAATGTTCCATCCGCTGTAATTGTTGTTGTGGTCGGTGGGCCCCAGGCCGAAACGGATCCGCACATGGGGCTGTCGGTAAGCATCTTCAAGCAGAGAGGTTTGTTGGCTCCATTTCACAGCATTGAAGAAATTATTGTTCACCCATACGGTTTCCCATGTTTCCCCTTCATCGGTAGAAATGTGGATCCAGGCTTTGTCAGAGCCTTCCATATTGAGCCACCTGTGGAAGGAAAGGGTAACATCCTTGTAGTAGTAACAATTTATGGATGGAGAAATGGCAACATACTCAATGGTGTCAAGACTGGGCTCATAATCGCCTGGGAATGCCCCCAACCCGGTAATATCGGTGCCCAGGATTTTAGTTCCCACAAAAGGATGGGATGGGCCCGGATTACCATAAGAGCCTCCCAGCCCGGTAGGTTCAGCACGTTCCCATTCGCCGGTGAGAACCCATCCTTTGTCGGTATCGAAATCGTCGTAAAAAACACTTTCATAAATGATCCGCCTGCCTGGAGGATTATGGGGTTCAACAGGCAGTGTCTGTCCGTCAATGGTAATTCCATTGGCAGGAATGAATGCATCAGCATAGTTGCCGTGGGTGGCATCTTCAGTGAGGTCATAGCAGAGCCACAGATAGGAGTATCCTGTGGGAAGATCCAGAGTAAGATCGTTAAAAGTGACTACACCGTTTTGGAAACCTTCTGCCTGGGCAATAAGGTTGGTGGTACTGAAATGTTCATCAACGGTATAGTACAGTTTTATATTTGAAATATTGGCATCATCGGTATTGAGTGAATGGGCGACGTATTTTTCCAGGTTGATATTGCCTGTATTTCCTGTAACCCTGAGTGTAGAACGCAGAATGGGATTGTTTACACTTGCCGTTGGCACAAAGTTCAGGGATGCCTGTTCTGTGGTAAAGCTGTCCAGTTCCTTAGGAATAACCCCGGTTTCGGTAATGGTAAATTCATCGATCAGCACGCCAAATCCCCATCCGGTAGTACCCTCCAGTGCCAGGTAAAATTTGTCAGTGTCGTGGTCTTCAAGAGGTATGCTGCGGTGGGTCCATACTTCTGCTGGGTGCATGTAGCTGGCGAGGTGGTTCCAGGTTCCTGTTTCTCCCTTTCGGTAGTATATGATGAGGTTATCATAATGGCCAGGGTCCCATTCAGCCTGGGCGTGGTAAAAGCTGAGCACCGGATTTACAATAAATTCAAGATCAATTGGGGGGGTGATGATACGTGTTACATGCCCGATGCTCTGCCACTGAAAGGCCAGGTTTTTGTTTCCTACGGCAGCAGTGTCGGGGTCGCCGGGATAAGTGCCCGACACAATCCCTGCTCCGGTGCGTACATCCCAATTGGCCTCAAAACCATCGGGGTAATTGAGGTATTCCTGAAGCCATCCTGAGGGCATGCCCTCCTCAAAGCCATGGTAGAAAACAATGTTCTCGTTTTTGTCGGAGGATTCCGTTTCTTGTTTTTTCCCACGGTGCGATTCTGTTGTTTGCGAACTTGTACCGGCCGCAAAATGCAGCGGGGTAAAAAGGGTGAATAAGACAAGACAGGCAGTAATACGTATAAAGTAAGCCATATTTCCTTCCGGGATTTAATGGTACCATGGTGCTCTTCTCCCGTAAAGGTAGCAGGCCCGGAAGTCAATAGTTGTAAGCGATTCATTGCTTTTTCATGCGCAAAACAACCGGAAGAAAATACCTGTTTGGTAAAAAAAGGAAATGACTGTTGGAAAGACTAACAGTTGTGATCAGTTGGTCCTGGAAAACTCCATTGCGGGGTAATCGATATACCCCTTGCTTCCCCCATGGTAAAAGGTGTCCTTATCCCATTCGGCCAGATCGGCATTGTGCAGAAAACGTTCCACCAGGTCGGGGTTTGAAATGAAGGGTTTTCCAAAGGCCACCAGGTCGGTATGTCCTTTTTGGAGCATATCGTTGGCGGTTACAAGGGTATGTCCGCCACAGGAAACAAGGGTACCTTTGTATATACCGCGAAAATGAGGTACTATGGTTTTTGCAGGATGCATAGCCCGGTATTCAATACTGATCATCTCGCTCAGGTGAAGGTAGGCCAGGTTGTAGCTGTTGAGTTTGTCCGCAATGTAGCCATAGGTTTCCAGGGGTGTGGAATCTGACATGCCGGGCCTCACCCGTTTTGGCGAAAGGCGCAATCCTACTTTGTGTGCCGGCACGGTTTTCAGGATCTCATCGAGGATCATAAACAGGAATCTGCTGCGGTTCTCAATGGTGCCGCCAAATTCATCCTTCCGTTGGTTGGTGCCGTCCATGATAAACTGGTCAATGACATAGGCATGTGCACCATGTACTTCCACCCCGTCGAACCCGGCCAGCAGGGCATTGTTGGCAGCATTGGCAAAATCTTTTACCGTTTGATGGATCTCTTCAATAGTCATGGCCCGTGAGGTTTCGAACGGTTTATGACCCTCGTTTGTGAGTATTTCTCCTTCGGGGGTAACCGGTGAAGCCGAAACAGGAGCCAACCCTCCCGGCTGCAGCGAAGGATGGGAAAAAGGCCCCACATGCCACAATTGCAAAAAAATCTTACCCCCTGCCTGGTGTACTGCCTGGGTTGTTTTTTTCCAGCCTTCAATCTGTTTTTGGGTAAAAATGCCAGGGGTCCCGGTGTAGCCGTAAGCCTGGGGCGATATCTGGCTGCCCTCCGAAACGATCAGTCCGGCAGATGCCCGCTGGCGGTAATACAATGCTATCATTTCATCGGCAGCCATGGCAGGATTGTGAGCCCGGCGCCGGGTGAGCGGTGCCATCACAACCCGGTTGTTCAACAGGGTGCCTGAGAGGTTGTAGGGTTGGAAAAGGGTTTGTTCCATAAGGGGTTTGTTTGTTTTTATGATTTGAAGGACTGCTTTTGCAATGCTCTAAACATCAAAACCCCGGCATTGTTTAAAAGTCCATTTTTACCC
>CAYVQC010000006.1:0-33151 GCA_964453995.1 uncultured Bacteroidales bacterium
TAATGCTTCGCACGATATGCATGCAGAAAATCCGAAAGCCTACAATGAAAAGGTTCTGGAATTTCTTTTCATGCACAACTATTCAACAACAACACCCTGATTAACTGTCCCTTAACATCCGCTGCATTTCCTGCCAACCATGGCAATGCACCCGGCGATTTTTTTGACATGTAAATGCGGCAGGGAAATATCCATAAATACCGGTTTTTGGGGCAGGTGGCTTACAGTGGTTTGGAAGTGGGCATGGAAGGGCCCCTATCACAAAAAAAACGCTTTTCCACAAATCTCAACATCCACAGCATTTTCGAAACGCATTTCCTGCGTTAGCCCTGAAACAACATGATTCTTACCCTCTAATTCGATCACATTTACTAATTTCGCAGATCGAAAAAATAGCCTAAACATAATTTACAATGGAATACAATTTCAGGAGCATAGAGAAAAAGTGGCAGGATTACTGGCGCGAAAACAAGATCTACAAAACAGAGATCGACCCCCGGAGGCCAAAATATTATGTACTCGATATGTTTCCCTATCCTTCAGGTGCGGGTTTGCATGTAGGTCATCCTCTTGGATATATCGCTTCTGATATCTATTCACGCTACAAGAAGCAGCAGGGCTATAATGTGCTGCATCCTATGGGCTACGATGCCTACGGCCTGCCGGCTGAGCAGTATGCCATCCAGACAGGACAACACCCTGCCATTACCACCGAAAGAAATATTAACCGCTATCGCGAGCAGCTGGACAAAATCGGCTTTTCCTACGATTGGGACCGTGAAGTGCGCACCTGCGATCCACGCTACTATAAATGGACCCAGTGGACTTTCATCCAGTTGTTTGAACACTATTTCGACAAAGCGGAAAATAAGGCCAAGCCCATCAGCGAGCTAACCGACCGCTTTGAAAAAAGCGGAAATCTGGGAGTGGAAGCTGCCTGTGATCCTCAGGAAGAATTTACTGCCGTGGGCTGGCGCCAGATGAGCGAAAACGAAAAGCAGGAAGTACTCATGAAGTACCGCCTGGCCTACCTTTCCGACACTTTGGTAAACTGGTGCCCCAAGTTGGGCACTGTGCTGGCCAATGACGAGGTAAAAGAAGGCTTTTCTGTTAGAGGCGGACACCCCGTAGAGAAAAAAACCATGAAACAGTGGTTGTTGCGCATCACTGCCTATGCTGATCGTCTTCTCGAGGGACTGGATACCATCCAATGGAGTGAATCACTGAAAGAAATCCAGAAAAACTGGATTGGCAGATCAGAAGGGGCAACCATCTTTTTCCCCATTAAAGGACACAATCTTTCACTGGAAGTATTTACTACCCGACCTGATACAATATTTGGCTCCACCTTCATGGTAATTGCTCCCGAGCACGAATGGGTAGAAAAGATTACCACCCCCGAATACGAAACCCAGGTAAAGGAATATGTAAAAAAAGCCGCCGCCCGCTCAGAACGCGAACGTATGGCCGAGGTAAAAACCGTGAGCGGCCAGTTTACCGGAGCCTATTGCGATCATCCCTTTACCGGCGATCCCCTGCCCATCTACATTGCCGATTATGTATTGGCTGGGTATGGTACCGGAGCCATCATGGCCGTTCCAGCTCACGACAGTCGCGATTATGCTTTTGCCAGGCATTTTGCACTCCCCATTGTGGAAGTGGTTTCCGGTGGTAACATCGAAGAAGAATCTTATGATGCCAAAGAGGGTACCATGGTAAACAGCGATTTTATGAATGGTATGGATGTGCAAACCGCCATCCGGACCGTAAACCAACGACTCGAAGCCAAGGGTATCGGCCACAGGAGAATCAACTACCGCCTGCGCGATGCCATTTTCAGCCGGCAACGTTACTGGGGCGAACCTTTCCCGGTATATTACAAAGATGGCATCCCTTACATGATGGATGAAAAGCATTTACCACTGCAACTGCCTGAAGTAGACAAATACCTTCCCACCGAAACCGGTGAACCACCCCTGGCACGCGCTCAAAACTGGCAAACCGAAGATGGTTATCCCATCGAAACCAACACTATGCCCGGTTTTGCCGGCTCAAGCGCCTACTACATCCGCTATATGGACCCTAAAAACGACAGGGCACTGGTATCTTCTGAAGCCATCAACTACTGGCAGGATGTAGACCTTTACATCGGTGGTGCCGAGCATGCCACCGGTCACCTGTTGTATGCCCGTTTCTGGAATAAGTTCCTGTACGACATCGGGGTGAGTGTAAAAGAAGAACCCTTCAAAAAACTCATCAACCAGGGTATGATCCAGGGCCGCTCAAATTTTGTTTACCGTGTCAAGGGTACCAACCAATTCGTATCCTTCAATCTGCGCAAACAATATGATACCATGCCCATTCATGTGGATGTGAATATTGTGCACAACGATATCCTCGATCTGGAAGCGTTTAAAAAATGGAATCCTGAGTATAAAGATGCTGAATTTATCCTTGAAGATGGGAAGTATATTTGCGGTTGGGAAGTGGAAAAAATGTCAAAGTCGTTTCATAATGTGGTTAATCCTGATGATCTTATTGAAAGATATGGTGCAGACACCCTGAGGCTGTATGAAATGTTCCTGGGACCACTGGAACAGGCCAAGCCATGGGATACCAACGGAATTGAAGGAGTTTTCCGTTTTATCCGTAAGTTGTGGCGGCTGTATCATGACAAGGACAATAATTTCGAAGTTTCTGACCAAAAGGCCACCAATGCCGAGCTGAAAATACTGCACAAAACCATCAAAAAGGTAAGTGAGGATATTGAGAGATTTTCTTTCAATACTGCTGTAAGTACCTTTATGATCTGCGTGAACGAACTTACCGATCTGAAGTGCAACAAACGAGAAATCCTTTCGCCACTTGCTATTCTGGTTTCTTCCTTTGCTCCTCATATTGCAGAGGAACTCTGGCATTTGATGGGCAATGAGGAAAGCATTGTGCATGCTCCAATTCCTCAATGGCAGCAAGAATACATCGCCGAGGATATGGTCTTGTATCCCGTTTCTTTCAATGGTAAAACCCGCTTTAAGGTGGAACTGCCTGCCGGAAGTACTCCTGCCCAGGTGGAGCAGGCCGTTGTTGCCATGGACGATGCCCAGAAATGGTTGCAGGGCAAAACCCCCAAAAAGGTGATCGTTGTCCCCGGCAAGATCGTGAATATTGTGGTGTAATTTGGATTCTTTTTGCCCTCGAAATGATGCAGAGGCATATTTTGAAAATTACTTTTTTGTGATTGTAAAATGGTGGCGCGAGTTCACCCGTTCCTTCGACAGGCTCAGGGATCGATGTTCCGGTGGTTGAGTTTACCGAAACCATAGACCACCCCGCGCTGGTTCATAAAGAGAAAGTGCTTTTCATCAGCGATATGCAGAGCCGTGGCATGCTCACCCTACACTTCAACTGCAGCAGCTTCGAAGTATCCCTTGCCGGCTACACCCCTGGCACATACCTGGTTTATATCATGAGCGAGGGGCAGGTGTTCAGGGCAAAGAGGTTGGTGAAATAACAGGAAAAACTTCTTAATCTTACCGAAGAAAATTGAAGGGATGAATGCTTTTTATGATCGGAAATTCAAAATCATCTAATCTTAACTCACAATTTACAATCTTCAATGTTTTTTCTACCTTTACCTGAATAACCCAAAACCAATCTATATGAAAACAAAACTAAGTTTACTGCTGTTGACTGTTTCATTAATCTTTACCGCATGTGAAATGGAAACTAAAGAAGAAAGACCACCCCTGATTGACAGAGAGGTGTTTTTTGATGATCCCTTAATTTCAGCTGCACGGCTGTCGCCTGATGGTTCGTACATTTCCTTTCTGAGGCCCTACGAAGGGACCCGGAATATCTGGGTGAAAACCCGTGAAGCCTCCTTTGAAGATGCACTGCCAGTTACTGCTGAAACAGAAAGACCGGTGATGGGCTATTTCTGGTCGCATGATGGACGTTATTTGTTGTATGTTATGGATAAAGGCGGTGATGAGAATTTCAACATTTATGCCTTAGATCCAAAAGAAGCTTCTGATGGTGTTGTGCCCCAGGCGCGCAATATCACCAATATGGAAGGGGTTAGAGTACAGATCTATCATGTTTCGCGTCAGAATCCCGATCTTATGTTTGTGGGGTTGAACCAACGCGACAAGGCATGGCATGATTTGTACAGTCTTTCCATTTCTACAGGTGAATTAATAAAAATCAGGGAGAATACCAACCGTTATACCTCCTGGATATTTGATCATGATGATAATTTACGCATGGCCAGCCGGTCAAACCCCGATGGTACCGGCGAACTGTGGAGATTAGACGCAGAGGATGAAACCATGCTATATTCGTGGAGTGTGTTACAAACAGCTTATCCTGTTGCCTTCCAGGCCGACAATCAGCATTTCTACATGGTGTCTAATGCCGAAGAAAATGCCAATCTTTCCAAGCTATACCTTATGGATATTGAAACCGGCGAGATGGAGCTGGTGGAAGAAGATCCTGAAAACCGCGCTGACTTTGGTGGAATTACCATTTCTGATAAAACACACAATGTACTTTTTACTTCCTATACCTATGAGCGCACCAAAAGGTATTTCAAGGATACTGAATTTGAAAGACATTATAATATAGTAAAAGATGAATTGGGCGACGTGGAGGTCAGTTTCTTCAGTCCTACTACCGATGAGCAATTTTGGTTGGTCAATGCATGGTCAGATATCAATCCGGGAAGCGTGTACCTCTACGATATGAACCAGGAAGAGCTAACCTTTCAGTATCAGCCCCGTCCTGAATTGAAGAAAGAACATCTCTCGTCCATGACCAGTATTCGGTATCCTTCTTCCGACGGTTTGGAAATCCAGGCCTATCTTACCCTTCCCAAAGGATTTGGTGACACGGATCTGCCCTTAATTGTAGTTCCTCATGGAGGGCCATGGGCCAGGGACTACTGGGGATATTCTTCCTGGGCGCAGTTTCTTGCCAATCGCGGATATGCGGTGCTTCAGCCCAATTTCCGGGGGTCAACAGGTTTTGGCAGTGCGTTTCTGGATGCCGGCAATCAGCAATGGGGAGAGCTTATGCAGGATGATATTACCTGGGGCGTTAATTACCTTGTTGATCAGGGTATTGCCGATCCGGAAAGGATAGGGATATTCGGTGGTTCTTATGGAGGATATGCTACACTGGCAGGACTTGCTTTCACACCTGATCTTTATGCTGCCGGAGTGTCCATGGTAGGTCCTTCCAACCTTAATACTTTACTCAATTCTATCCCCCCATACTGGGAGGCCATGCGCATTACCCTGCATGCCCGTATGGCCGATCCTTCATTACCCGAAGGGCAGGAGTGGCTCAAAAAGGCATCACCCCTGCATGCTGCCGATCAGATTGAGGCTCCCCTGATGGTGGTACAGGGACAAAATGACCCCAGGGTGCTCAAAGCAGAATCAGATCAGATTGTTGTGGCCCTCAGGGAGCGTGGTTTCCCGGTGGAATACCTCAATGCTCCTGACGAAGGACATGGTTTTGCCCGGCCGGTAAACAATATGGCCTTTGTTGCGGCCATGGAGAAATTCTTTGCAAAGCATATCGATGGGCGTTACCAGGAATCCATGTCCGATGAAGTAGCCCAAAGACTTAAGGAAATCACTGTAGATGTGAGTACAGTGGAATTGCCTGAATAAATTTTTAATCAAAAAAATCAGCGAGGCTGTCTCAAAAGTTTTTCCTGGTCGGTGAGCCGTTCGGCAAGCTCACCATAACGCCCGTCGAAACGAATGCAGAATATCAGCAGGATAATCACTTCGACAATCACCGTGTCCAGGTTAAACAGAGCCTTCGAGACAGCCTCTTTTTTTATTCCTACTGGCACTTGCTTCCTCAGACTGATTGTACCTCCTGTCATACCCAAAACCAAAAGAGCGACAAACAAAATCTTTCATACCTTTGTTGCCCTAACTGAGTGCGGCTTAGGTGAATGATTATCCTTGCCCTGAAATTTGTTAACCCCCTTAAATCCAGAGAAAATGAAAATTCTGATCCGCAACATCAAGGAACTCATCCAGGTGGAATATGATTCGCGTGTGAAAGTAAGTGGTAAAGACATGTCAGACCTGCAAACCATTCCCAATGCATGGTTATTTGTTAAAGACGGATTGATAGCCGGATTTGGAAAGATGGAAACCTTTATTCAAAGCGATATTTACAATCAAGCTACAAAAGGTGATGTGAGAGAGATTGATGCATCGGGCAAAATGGTCTTTCCTTCGTTTTGTGATTCGCACACCCATATTGTTTATGATGGCAGCCGCGAAATTGAATACATCGACAAGATCCGTGGATTGTCTTATGAAGAAATAGCTAAAAGGGGAGGTGGAATTCTCAATTCGGCAAAGCGACTCCAGGATGCTTCGGAGCTCTCATTGGTAGAACAGGCCCTGGAACGGCTGGAAGAGATAAAAATGCTGGGTACCGGTGCTGTTGAGATAAAAAGCGGCTATGGTCTTACAACACAAAGTGAAATGAAAATGCTCAGGGTAATCCGGAAACTCAAGGAACTCAGCCCCCTTACCATCAAATCGACCTTCCTGGGGGCTCATGCCGTGCCGGCCCAATACAAAGGTCGCCAGGGAGAGTATGTAGACCTGATCATCAACGAAATGATCCCCGAAGTGGCAGCTGAAGAGCTGGCTGACTATATTGATGTATTTTGCGATCGTGGTTTTTTCACACAGGAAGAGACCGACCGTATTCTGATGGCAGGCATGAAACATGGCCTCAGACCCAAAATACACGCCAACGAGCTCGACTTTTCAGGAGGTATACAGGTAGGAGTAAAGTACAATGCTCTCTCAGTAGACCATCTCGAGTTTACAGGTGATGAGGAAATCCAAACACTGCTTACTTCAGATACCATGCCCTGCCTTTTACCTGGTGCCGCATTTTTCCTTGAGATGGAATATCCGCCGGCACGTAAAATGATCGACTCTGGCCTGCCACTGGCCCTGGCCAGCGATTACAACCCTGGTTCCTCGCCCTCGGGCAATATGCAACTCATTATGTCCATTGCCTGCATCAAAATGAAGATGCTTCCCGAAGAAGTGATCAATGCCTCTACCCTCAACGGTGCCTATGCCATGGATTTGCAGCACGAACTGGGAACCATATCATTGGGGAAAAAAGCCAACCTGTTCATAACAAAGAGAATGCCCACCTATGCTTTTATGCCCTATGCATATGGAAGCAATAAGGTGGAAACTGTTATTGTAAACGGTGAAATTCAGTAAGAGATTTAATCCAAACATCAATACCCTGTAATTTGAAAAAAGAAAAAATGACCATGATCGCCAAAACGCTGGCAGGTCTTGAAAACGTTCTTGAAGAAGAATTGAAATCTCTTGGCGCTGAGAATATTTCTATGCGTAAGAGAGCCGTGGAGTTCGATGGTGATATGGCCATTATGTATAAAGCCAACCTGTGGTGCCGAACGGCATTAAGCATATTGCGTCCGTTGCATGAATTCACCTTTGAAGGACAACAACAGTATTATGATATCCTGAGGGAGTTTGCCTGGGATGAAGTATTCAGGGTTGATAACACCATTGCCATCAATGCCATTGCTTTCCAGTCGGAGTTTCCCAACACCCACTTCCTTGCCCAGCGTACCAAAGATGCCATTGCTGACTATTTCACAGAAAAAACCGGCAAAAGGCCCAATGTTGATCTGGAAGATCCCCAGATCAAGATCAATATTTACATCCAGAATGACAGATGTTCCGTATCGCTCGATAGCAGTGGGGCACCATTGTTTAAGCGTGGGTATCGGCGGAAAAATGTAATGGCACCCCTCAACGAGGTTTTGGGAGCCGGGCTGGTGTTGCTGTCAGGATGGGATAAGAAGGAGCCTTTCTACGACCCTATGTGCGGAAGCGGCACCTTCAGTATTGAAGCGGCCATGATAGCACTGAATATGGCACCGGCATTGTTCCGCAGAAATTTTTCCTTTTTGCACTGGCAAGATTTTGATGCTGTCTTATGGGAATCATTGAAAGAAGAAGCACAAAAGGCTCGGTTGAACCATACACCTGAAATTTTTGCCTCCGATATCAACAACAACAGCATGGATGCTGTACGGCAAAACCTTATGGAGGCAGGCCTTCTGGGAAAAGTTAAGCTGGAAAAGAAAGATTTTTTCGCTGCAAAGCCGGCTCACAGTAAAGGGTTGGTAATCCTCAACCCACCTTATGGAAGAAGATTGCAAAGTGATGATATCGGAGACTATTACCAGAAAATCGGCACAGCGCTCAAACATCTTTATACGGGTTTTAAAGCCTGCATCATCAGCCCTGACCGCTCCCTTACCCATAGGATCGGCCTCAGGCACAGCTCACAGCAGATGGTTTTTAACGGGCAGATAGAATGCCGGTACCTTTGCTATGAATTGTATGAAGGGTCGAAGAAAGAAAAAGACCCTACCGGACCCCGGGAGAGAAAACAAGGGAAATCATGGGAGAAGTCATCTTTTAAAAGGGCCTCAGACGGAAAAAGTGACAAAAAAGATAGGGGATACCCTAAAAAAGGCAGGGGGGATGAAAAAAAAGATCATTCTTCAACAGACAATCGTGAGAAATCCGAAAGAAGAGATAAGCCCTTTAAAAACAAACCTTTCAAAGGCAAAGGGGATGGCTTTTTCAGGAAAAACAAAGGGGGTAGGACTGATAAATAACCTAAAATTAACAGTGACACGCTGCAATTAAAAGCTAATATTCCTTATCTTTGCGAGTGTTTTGATAAATTGGGTAAAAATGTGTTGTTTTTACCCATGGGTGCAAGTCCTGAATGACAGCCAGGATTTGTCCCTGGATTTAAGGGTGATATGCTTGTTGTGAAACACGCAAACTTAGGAAAAAAAGGAAATTTGCCGTACAGAGTGCAAAGACTGTTCGCAAATGATAAGGTTCGATCTTCGTATTGTAATTCAGATTTGCTATCATTGCCTTCGCGGCAAATTTACCTTTTTCCTTTTTCCTCTTTTTTACTGTGAAGAAGGTTTATTCTCCCCCTGAAAAACGGATGACCTATCCTGAGTAAGCGATGTGCAGCAGACCCTTTAAAGATTATCATAAAGTCATATTTTGAAAAGCATAAGTCAGGCAAAATCTTACCGGGTTGAACCGGGATGAATTTTGCCTTTTTGTTGAGTCTAACATATAGTAAGAAATGAAAAAAAGAGTATTAATTGCTACAGGTGGTGGTGACTGTCCCGGTTTGAACGCAGTGATCCGGGCTATCACCCTGAGAGCCGCGCAAGAGAAAAACTGGGAAGTAATTGGAAGTATCAATGCCTTTGACGGCATTTTAAATGAACCCAATGAAATCGTTGTACTGGATGAGAAGAAAGTTGGCGGTATTCATATACGTGGCGGTACTATTATTGGTACCACCAACAAAGGAGGCCCCTTTGCATGGCCTATTAAAAATCCCGATGGTACATGGGGAAGTGCCGACCGTTCTGATGAAATGATCCGCAGATTACAATACCTTGGCGTAGATGCCGTGATCAACATAGGGGGGGATGGTTCGCAGGATATCTCCCAGAGATTCTACGAAAAAGGACTGAATATTATTGGTGTACCCAAAACCATTGACAATGACCTTTCCGCAACCGATGTAACTTTCGGTTTCCAAACGGCAGTGCAGGAAGCTACCACTGCTGTTGACAAACTCGTTACCACAGCGGCCAGCCACAACCGTGTTCTTATTCTTGAAGTGATGGGCCGGTATGCCGGTTGGATTGCTTTGCACTCAGCCGTGGCAGGTGGTGCCCATGTATGTCTTATCCCCGAAATTCCCTACGATATTCCCAAGGTGGTAGAAAGAATTTACCAGCGCTTCGATAAAGGACGTGGCTTTGCCATTATTGTTGTGGCAGAAGGTGCCAAGCCGAAGGACGGAGAAATGTATTACGAAGAAAGCAGCGAAACAGGGTATAAAAATGTACGCCTGGGAGGAGTTGCCACCAAATTGATGAAAGAGCTCAAGGACGGCGGCATGCAGGCCGATATGCGCGAAACCGTATTGGGTCACCTGCAGCGTGGAGGTACTCCTGTGGCCTACGACCGTGTTTTGGCTACACAGTTCGGTGTAAAAGCATTCGAAATGGTTCTTGAAGGAAAGTTCGGTGAAATGGTTGCCTACAGACATCCCAATATTGTATCCGTACCTTTCAAAGAGGCTATTGCGCATTATAATTTTGTTGATCCAACTTCAGACCTGGTAAAAGCCGCCCGCGGTGTTGGCATCTGCATGGGTGACTGATCCTGAAAAAAGATAATTCTTTTGAAAGCTGCGACTCTAAATGAGTTGCAGCTTTTCTTGTTTGTGTCATTCAGCACCAATGGGTTTTGGCTGGCATCGAATGCTTCCGAATCAACATGGTATCAAAATCTTGCCACGGAAGGATTACCCGGATGATATATCCATCCTGAAAATTTCCAGGCCCCTTTCCTGCCGGAACCTTTCAAAAACCTATCTTTATAGTTCGTTTTGCAAAACGATTTCACCCCATGGAAAAACAAACCCTTTTTGCCGACATCCTTTTGCCGCTTCCCCTTGAAGGATACTTTACCTACAGGGTACCGGGCGATCTTGCTGAGCAGATACAGGTAGGAGTGAGGGCGGTAGTTCCGTTTGGAGCAAGGAAAATTTATTCGGGATTGGTAAGAAAGGTCCATCATAATCCCCCTGCCAGGGGACAGGCAAAGTATATTCTTTCCGTGCTCGACCAGGTGCCGGTGGTCAACGAAAAACAGTTTGAGTTTTGGGAGTGGATCGCAGAGTATTACTTGTGTACTGCAGGAGAAGTGATGAATGCGGCCCTGCCCCCTGCAATGAAACTGGCCAGTGAAACCCGCATTGTACTCAATCCCGATTTTGACGGGCAGACCGATCATCTCAATGAAAGGGAATACCTGGTGGCAGAAGCCCTGGAAATCCAGAAAACCCTATCCCTGTCAGAGGTAAGCCGAATTACCGGGATGCAAAGGGTTTTTTCCCTTGTTAGCAATTTAATGGATAAAGGCATCATTTTGCTGAAAGAAGAACTGGAGAATCCCTACCGGCAAAAGAAAGAAAAGTATATCAATCTGGCAGATGAATTCCAGGCCGAGGAAAAACTTAAAGGAGTATTTGATTCTGTGGAAAAGAAGGCGCCCAGGCAATTGGAGGTACTGATTGCCTGGATCAGGTTGTCAGGACGATACCACTCCGTACAGCGTGAGGTAGCCCAAAAAGAGATTGTCTCTCATGTTAAAAATGCCCAGCCGGCCATTGATGCGCTGGTATCCAAAGGTGTTTTTGTTCGCACACAGAAAGTGGTAAGCCGGTTTGATCATGCAGCATCTACAGAAGAAGGAATTGAATTTAACCCCTATCAACAGCAAGCCCTGGAAAAGATACACCAAAGCTGGAAGCAGAAAGATTGTGTGTTGTTGCACGGGGTCACCTCCAGCGGAAAAACCGAGATCTATATCCAGCTCATAAAGGAGGTATTAGAGCGGGGAGAACAGGCCCTTTACCTGCTGCCTGAAATAGCCCTTACCACCCAGATCACCCGGCGCATCCGAAACCATTTTGGTGAAAGGGCCGGAGTGTACCATTCCCGTTTCAATGAAATGGAACGCACCGAAGTGTGGAACAACCTCGTGATGGGAGGGATTCAAACCCCAGGACAAAAAATCATCTACGATCTTGTGGTGGGGCCACGTTCGGCTCTTTTTCTTCCCTACAAAAAGCTCGGGCTGATCATAGTGGATGAAGAGCATGAAACATCCTACAAGCAACACGATCCCGCCCCGCGCTACCAGGCCCGCGATGCCGCAATTTGGCTGGCCCGGCTGCACGGAGCCAAAATATTACTGGGTTCAGCCACACCGTCGGTTGAATCATTTTATAATGCCAAAGCCGGAAAATTTGGTCTGGTTACACTGGCAAAAAGACATGGCGGAGTGCAGCTTCCCCAGGTGCTGGTAGCCGATATCAAGAAGGAAACCAGAGAAAAAAAGATGAAATCACATCTTTCTTCCCTGCTCTTCCAACATATAACCGAAGCCCTTGAGCAAAACAAACAGGTGATTCTTTTTAAAAACAGAAGAGGATTCTCTCCCTATATGGAATGTGTTCAGTGCAACTACATCCCAAGCTGTAAACAATGTGATGTGAGCCTGGTATACCATAAAAAGATAAACAAACTCAAATGCCATTATTGCGGGTATTCCGTTACACCTCATAACCAATGTCCTTCCTGTGGCTCCAATGATATTACCCTGAAAGGCTTTGGCACAGAAAAGATTGAGGATGAACTTCCCCTGCTTTTTCCCGATGCCACAGTCAGCCGCATGGACCTGGATACCACCCGGGCCAAAAATGCCTACCAGAATATTATCAGTGATTTTGAAGAGAAAAAGATCGACATACTGGTAGGTACACAAATGGTGAGTAAAGGATTGGATTTTGAAAATGTTGCAGTGGTGGGAATACTCAGTGCCGATAGCATGCTGAGCTTTCCCGATTTCAGGGCCCATGAAAGAGCTTACCAGATGATGGCACAGGTAAGTGGTAGAGCAGGAAGAAAACAGCAAAGAGGTACGGTGATCATCCAGGCCATGGATCCCTGGCATGCTGTCATCAGGCAGGTGATCGATAATAATTATGAGGAAATGTTTTCCAACCAGATATTGGAGCGGAGGAATTTCCACTACCCGCCATTTTATCGCCTGGTCAGTCTTACTCTCATGCACACCGACCCTATGAAAGTTAATCAGGCTGCCGACTACCTTGCGAATCAACTGCGAAAGCTTCTTCCCAAAGACCATGTGCTGGGACCAGAGTACCCGGTCATTACCAGGATTAAGGCCCAGTATATGAAAAACATTTTGGTGAAGCTCAATCGATCTAAAGAGTTTGAAGTGCAAAAAAGCTTGCTGGCCAAAATGATCAGAATTTACAACCAGGACAAGAGATGGAAAGGTGTACGGCTGAAGGTAAATGTTGATCCGGGTTAAAATTTTGTTAATAAAATTTGGCTTCAGGGAAACATGATTTTTACAGGTATATTTGGTGAAAGCTAAAAAATAATATCGCTAAAAGAGCTAAAATAGCTGTTTGTCTTGTTTTTATGGTGTTTTGTTTTTACTTTTGGGAGCTAATCCGGCGCCTATGAAACAAACATACAACACCTGCCAAAACCACAGAGGAACATTATCATTTTCTATCCTGTTTTTTATTTGTCTGTTGCTGGCAATACCGAATAATACCCTTTTCGGTCAGGCCGGACCGGCCGGAGTAGGTAATCCTGATGGCTCAGAGGGCCAACCCAGGCTTAACCTGTGGCTGGAAGCCTCGCAGGGACAATTCAACGGGACAAGCGTTATTCAGCTCAATGACCTGTCGGGCAATAATTTCAATGCTTTTCAGAATACATCCACTTACCGCCCGCAACAGGTTGGTAATGCTATCAATGGCTTACCGGTGGTGCGTTTCAATGGTGCAAACCTTTTAGAAACACCCGGGATGTCTTACAACCCAGGTGGCTTTTCCTGGATATCACTCAGTCGAAGTGAGCATACCGGCACACAAAAGGGAACCCTGCTTCAGTCACTCTCCTGGCTGGGAGGATGGGAATACCGCAAGAGAATTTCCCTGCAGGGTGAGAGCGGTGCCGGCAACAACTACCAAGTCAAGCTCAGCATTGGGCAGGGCAACGGTTCTGGCGAGGTCGATTTTCATCTCGATGGCCTGGCTGTTTCTTTTCCTGATGATATTCGCTTCACCTCTGAAGATGGAGAAACATTGCAGAGCTTCTGGATTGAAGAACTCACAGGTACTGCTCCCAATCAAACGGCAACCGTATGGGTGAAGGTAGAAGATAACCTGGACACCGACCAGGACATCTTTATTTATTATGGCAATGCAACAGCAATTCCTGCCAGCGATCCCTTTGCCACCATGCTCTTTTATGACGATTTTAACCGGCCCGATGTGGCCGATATAACCACCGAGGATGCCTACTTCCAAACCAATGCGGGGAGTTGGTCCATTGTTGGGGGACGGCTGAGGAATATCGGAGGCTCAGGGGATCCCAACAAGCTCGTGATAGCACAAACGGGCATAGTAAATCATCCTGTAGTAATGAAAACCAGGATGATGATTGAAAACTTCGGAAGCAATGACGCATCGCGGGTGGGGTTATCCATGTGCATGGAAGCTAACGGCCAGGGTTACAATGCAATGTTTCGTAACCATAACGGCCGGTTTCGTTTCCTCAACGACCTGCGCTCATGGGGAAGCAACACCTTGAGCAACCCCAACTGGAATACAGGGACCTGGTATTTTCTGGAGTTTTATATTACCAATCCTGCTGACAGAAACGGATGGGCAAGATTTTGGAATGTAACCCAATCTGCTACGGCCTTTGAAAATTTAAATTTTGGCAATGGGAATGCCCGCACCTGGGGTTACCTGGGTATTGCCGGGTCAAGGAATAGTGATGTTACGTGGTTTGAAGAAATCATCGTGCGTAAGTTTGTTCCCAATGAGCCGGGGTTTCTTTCGGCAGGTACAGCAGAAGAAATGGGAAGTGTAACGGCGAGCAAATTCATCCATCAGTATTCCGGTATAAACTTTTTTACCAGCCACAACACCGGCGGAGTAAGCCGGCAGTTCAGCGGTACAGGCTCAGCCGGTTACCATATCAATACGGCAGTATCGGCTTCTACCGCCGGCAATATGTACCACAACGGGCAGCAGAGTGGCTCTGCCATCTGGGATCCTGTAGATATTGAATCCCAGGCACAATACTTTGTGGGAAAAAACGGTTATGACGGTCTTGAAGGGTTTAACGGTGATATTGCTGAAATGATCCTTTTCCATGATGATGTCAATGATGCGCAAAGGATTATTGTGGAAAACTACCTATCGGCAAAATATGGTATTTCATTGCTGGAAAATCAGATTTACTCCCATGCTTCTTACCGGCATGATGTGATAGGGATCGGAATCACTTCAGGCGAAGAAAAACATATTGCTTCAACGGGTAATGGTGGAGCACTGTATCTTGCAGCTCCCGGAAATGTCCTGGATGATAAAACCAACACTTTCCTCCTTGCAGCCCACGATGGTGCCGGGCATGGCATGACAACAGACAATGTGGATACCCTTTCAGGAGCCACCCAACGCTGGAACAGAAGCTGGTATTTTGATTTTACAGGTGCGGTACCTGTTGATGTATTGATTGGATTTCACTTTGCAGAAGCCATGCAAACTCTTGAACCCGACCAGGTTTATATATTGCTTTACAGGGCAGATGATACTGAAGACTTTGATGCCGTACCTGGTGGTTTGATCACCGGCACCGAAGATATGGTTTGGTTTCAATTGCCCGCAGCAAACCTGCAGGATGGATACTATACCATTGCTCCCATCCAAAACCAGGTGTGGTACGCTTATTCCGATGGGATTTATGACAATGCAGGCTACTGGGACCAACCCGGAAGCTGGACTTTATCTCCTAACGGAGATTATTATAACCCCCAGGAACAAACGCCATCCACAAGCCTCACAGCGCATCTCGACCTGGTGGTAATACCCCAGGGAAAAAGGGTGGTGATCAGGCAAAATGGATATACCAATCCCGTACTTGATGTAAGAGAAGGGATTTTGGATTTTGGCACTACCACGGGACACCATTTTACCAGTATTACAGGGCGAGGAACCATTCGGTTGCAGGCCGATAATTTCCCAGGGGGAAATGCTGATGACTTTTCAGGGGCTGCCGGTGGAACTGTAGAGTATTATGGGTCAAATGATATTTTACTGACTATACCACGCACTTTCAATCATCTGTTGGTAAACATGACGAATGCATCTGATGAGGTGGTTATGGCTGCCGATTACACCCTCAACGGTGATCTTACTATTCAACAGGGAACCCTTAAACTCAATGACGATGAACACCCCGATCCTGTTGTCGATATCCGTCGTACGCTTATTGTTGGAAAAAACTGGACCATACAAACCAACGGTAATTTCAGGGTAGGAAAAGGCAATACCAACAACGCTGCCCTCGACCTGGGCAATGGAGGTGGTCCTTATGTGCTTGCAGGACTTGCCGGACTTCAGAGTGGAAGCCGCGTCCCTTCCGATCACAACTACCATTTTATCTGGCACCAGATCGAGGTCTGGGGCAACTTTACCAACCGGGGGTCAGCCGTATTCACCAATCAGCCACACCCGGTGTATGATCAACTCAACGGTTACCTGGGCACCACAACCGATCATACAGGATCTGCAGTAGTATGGTTCAAAGGTGCCACCGATAACCTCATGGATCTTTATGGCACTACCGACTTTTACCACCTGGTCATTGATAAGGGTACCAACCGTGATCGTATCCTTACTGTGCAGTCAGAAAACGAGGCCTACTTCCGGCTGTTTGGCAGCAACATTCTAAGGGGCGCCGGCGGAGGGCCTAACCCTGAATTGCGCAAGGCACTCTGGATCAAAACCGGTACCCTGAGGCTGAAAGAAAACATTCATATACCCACCCTTACCGAAGGACGGGATGGCACAAATACTCCCAATGCCGACTTTTATATTCCCTCCAATGCCGGACTGTGGGTAGATGGTGCCACCGTATATGGTACTGCCGATAACCAGGCTCAGACAAATATTGGTGGTGTTGCAGGAAATCTGGGGAGTAATTCCAACGGCGACTTCCAGGGGAATATCCAATCCACATCATTCTACGGAAATTTCAGGATCACCTCAGGGCTTTACAGTACCCGGCGAAGTGGTGGACTGATCGTGTGGGCCCAGGGTGATCCTTTTGTCCTCATTGAGGGGGGGACCCTGGATGCAGCACAGTTTAGAAGTGCCGGAGGAAACAATAATAATAACCGGATCACCCTGCATGTAAAGAATGGCATCATCAATCTCAGGGGTAACATCAACGGAACTGCCATGGAAGGAGGCAAAGGAACCTTCAGTATGATGGGTACCGGAAATGTTTTTATCATGGAAGGGGGTACTATACGGGTCTGGGATGGTATAGGAAGCGGGGGTGTTTTTGAGCTCAACCTCCTTTCTGCAAATGTGAATGTAACAGGAGGTAGCGTTAAGATTGTTATGGACAAGAACCAGGGTTCCGGATCCAGGAACAATTATTTTGTTCATACTACAGCACCATTGTACAATTTTGATCTGCTCACATCCGGAACGGCGGCAGTTACACTCGAACCTGTGCGATTGTATCGCGAACTCACTGTCCTAAATGACCTTACCATTGGCGATGACGTCAGGTTTTTTGCAGGCAGGAACAATACCGACGGACCATTTTACGACCTTTCCATCGGGGGAGATCTGTTACTGGGACAATCCACTACTTCACAGGCTCAATATTTTCCCTCTTCCTCCGATCTTACTGCAGGGAATACTACCCGGCTAACCGGACCCGGTAATGCACGAATCATTATAGCTTCACCCACCCAGGTGCTGAATTTCCATCACCTTGAAATTGATAAACTGAACGGCGACACTGTTACACTGATAAGCTCCGGCCGGCCTGCGGCCATTATCGACAACCATGCTAACCAACAGGGTATTCTCAGAATCTCCGGAGGGCTCGCTGTTCTAAACGGTATACTGGATTACAACAGGTTTATGATAAGGCTGGATGAAGACGTACAGATCAAAAATTTTGGTGCCATAGGAAGAATGAACGACCCAAATGGGTATCTGGCTCTCGAACACAATGGATTGAATATTGAACTTTCCTTTGACAAAGAAGCATCTTTTGGAAGATTGATGATAGGTGATAATACATCCGTTTCCGGGGGTACAACCTTCAAAACCGGCCAATTGTATATGAGAAACGGGATTCTGGATATTGGAAGCATCGGATTGATCGTAGAGAATGAAATCGTGGATGATAATGGGGCAATGGTTCCCCTGGGAACAGGTAAAATGATCCTCACTGCTGGAAATCATTCCGACAGGGGCATAAAACAACACATCCACAATGAAGCCATATTTGGCTTTCCCCTGGGCATCGATACCAAAACCGACGAAGGATACAGGTATACTCCTGCATGGGTAACCATTTCAGCATTAACTACCGACCAGGGTATTGTACAGGTAAACAATGTGGATGGTGAGTTGCCTACCCTCAACGGAGGTACTCTTGGAGAGGAGGCCTTACAGTATTATTGGCGCATCAGGCACCAGGGCTTCGACGATCATGATTTACCCATCGTGGAAAACAGGTTTGAATTTCATGATCTGCCAGAAACGTATCTTGCCAACCCCCAGCATGAGCAAATCAAAGAAGGCAAGGTTGTAAACTATCAGCGAAAATACTCATTGGGCCAGCTGCAATGGGATGATATTAACCGTAGTTTGAGTTTAACATTCACTTACCTCGACTCAGAATCCTATTCCGATTTGTCGCCACTGGAAACGGGGGAGTTTACTGCGGCACACATCAACAGGTTTTTGGGCGATATACGCGTGTTTTACAGCTATCGCCGCACAAACAATGACCCTCCCGATGATCTGAAACCTTGGAATCGTTACCAGGCCTGGTCTACCACCAGCCATGAGGAGTTTACCAATCCTGACAGCGAATATCCGGCAGCAGGTGATGTAGTATTTATGGGATATGACAGTGAAGGTAACTGGCACCGCACAGAAACACAGGACAATCTTAAACTGGCTGAGTTGGTGTTCCATTCCCATGAAAGCTTCCCGGGACCAAGATTAACCGTGGGAAAAAATCACGCTGTAGACCTTACCATTGTTAGGGGAAAAGGTGAAATTGAAGCGCTCGTGGATCGGGACAATATTCCTTCCATATTGGGAGACCTGGGAGAATACATTGCAGAACCCGGCAGCAGTTTTCTGTACAATGCTGCTTACGATGACCTGGTACCCGGGCATATTGTATTGCCTGACTATCCCAATGTTTTTCCTGAACTTAAGATAGAAGCTTCTGGTATAAAAGTATCGGGCAACAATGCTCCTTATTTTGGGGATTTCACTTTTAGCTTTCCTGCAGATGTGGTGGTAAATGAAAACATGCACATCAGAGGTGGGGCTGTTTACGTTACTCATAGCGGCACTTACGGCGATATTTATGTACGGAAAGATCTGAACCTTGCCGGGTTGCGCGAGAGTGCTCTGAGATTCAACAGTGCAGGCCCTTCCCGCACCATCAGGGTTGATGGCAATATACTGTTGGCTCCCACCGGCCTGCCAGATGAGCAGGTTGCATTTATTGATGTGATGGATGGAACCACCGAACTGTATCACGATCTTTTCCTGGGCGGAGATCTTCGTATGGAAGGCTCAGGCACTGTAAGGTTAAATCTGAGTAACGGAAGCAATCATGTTAGGGTGAACCTGCATCTTGTGGGACAGAACAATGGCCAATTCATTTCCACAGCATCTTCCCCTCCTGTTTTTGGGCGAATCATCATGAACAAAGGAAGCGATCAGCAGCCCATGTTCCGGTTCAACTCCGGCTTCACTATTACCGGTACTACTAATGGTAGCGAAAAAGCCATAGAACTTCGCAATGGAACCCTTGTGCTGAACCACGACGATATCAATGTGAACCTTACAACCGGCGGTGCCGAGTTTGCAATACCTTCCACCTCGGCTTTGGTGGTTTCTGCCGGCAGGGTAAATGCTACAGGCAACAATACAGGTATTTATCTTGATGGATTGTTGCGGGTTGAGAATCATGCTGAGGCTCATTTTTACGGCACAGGCTCTCAAAACACTTACATCCGTTACTCCTCCGGTGGTACTGCTGCGCTTGAAGTTCTTGATCATGCAAAGCTTATTGTTGGTTCTCAGATCCGGGGTAATACCAACGGCAATCAGAATACAGGGATATTGCAATATACCCAAACCGGAGGAGAGGTAATAACAGGCAGGAATACCATTCCCGATAATTCCCGTGCTGCCTTTGAGGTTTTCAACCCTGGAAGCAGTTTCATCATGCAAGGCGGCGCTTTGTACATTGCCCGCAACCAGGCCAATATCAACCGACCTGCACTATATCTCTACCCCGGAGAGTCTCTGATGGGAGCTGATGCCGTTATATATGCCGGTCATCCGGACTTTACCCCGAACAATCATTCCATCAGGGTTAACAGCAGCATTCCGCTTAGCAGACTTGTCATTGATGGCAGTGCAACCACTCTCCGTTGCGAGGTAAACCCACTGATAATGGAAAATCTGCTGCATATTAGGCCTGGCAATTCTCTCAACATGAACCAGCAAAAGCTGATACTCAACGGAAACCTTATCAATGAAGGAAGTTCTCCCTCCTTTAATGAAAGCAAGACGATCTTTTCAGGAACAGACCAAACCCTTATTGGTGAAAGTCATTTCAGTAAGATGGAGATGAATGTTATGGGCCGACTCACCCTGAACAACAATATAATCGTGGCGGATTCACTGATATTGCTCAATGGAGAATTGTGGGATGAAGGTAATACTGTAGAGGTAAGGGGGCATCTCGTGAATAACGCCCTGCATGTTTCAGGAAATGTAAAAAATAGTGGTGCAATTGTGTTGGCCGGCGGTGCATTGCAGGAATTAAGTGGTACAGGTGCCTATGGGCGTTTGGTACTGCAAAACAACGCAGGTGCACGCCTGCAAAGCAATCACCAGCTTAATGGAAATCTTTTTATTAACACAGGGGTGCTTCAATTACAACATTACCGTTTAAGCCTGGGATTGAACAGTATTGTTGAGGGAGCCCCATTCAGTGCTTCCCGCATGATAACCACTTCCGGAGGCCTGGAAGCTCTGGGGGTTGAAAAGCAACTTCCTGCTACCGAAACCGAGTTCCTGTTTCCCATTGGTATCCAGGGAAAATATACCCCTGTGCTACTTTCCGGATACACTGTGGCTAACAATACAGGACGGATCTCCTTCTCGGGAATTAACGAGCAGCACTCAAGCACGGTTGGCTACCTGGAAGATGGGCAGAGTGGTGACTTGAACCGGGTGCTGCAGTATCACTGGGTATCACGGGGAATTAACCTGGACGGATTCAGCGCAGATATTTGGTTTACCTTTCACCCCGACGACTTGCCAGGGGGAGACCATTCAGAATACATCTCTGCCCGTCTTACAGAAGACTTCTGGACAAAACTCGAAGGAGCTGAACTTTTCGATTTGGCCAACAACCGATTCAGATATATTGAAAACACTGTTACAGAAACCATGAGTTTCTTTACTACAGGCCATAAACATAATATCCCCGAAAAGGTCCCCGCCTATCAAACCATTGCAAACGGGGCATGGACCGACAAAGCCATCTGGGAAAAGACGCAGCCTGATATGCCAGATGTGCCGGAAAACGGGCCCTTTGGTAATATTGCCATCATTCGCCACAATATTGATATTACACAAGACAGACACCGATCATACATTACACGCATTGAGAATGGAGGAGAGCTCAACATAGGAGAATCTTCCCAGCACAACCTTGGCGATGTGCGTGGCGATGGTACCTTCATCATTAACAGAGGATTGCTGCCGGCAGGCAATTTCAGTAATTTCTTCAGTACGCCCGGAAGCACTATCGTGTATGCCGGATCGCAAGACTATACCATATCTGACCGGTATACCGAACTGCAGAATATTATTTTCAGAGGATCAGGGAAAAAAACCCTGCCCAATAAACCCCTTTCCATACATGGGAATTTCCTGCTGGAAGGGGACGCCCTGGTTTCAACAGGCGACGAACTGGTATTGTACGGCAACCTCGAAAAACTTGATAATGCCACTTTCGTTATAGGGCACGATGTGGTTTTCCGGGGTACAGTTCAACAGGACATAAGAGGACTGTTTACCCAGGGTAGTGCTTTTGAAAACCTGATATCACAAAACAATTCAGGAGGAGTACATATAGCACAAGGAACAGTGGTTCTGCGTGGCAGGCTTAGCCTGCTCAATGGTGCGCGCATTTATACCGGTTATGAGCGTATGCTTATTCTCAACAACCAGCAACCTTACGGCGATATCCATGCCTCTTCATATGTTCACGGGCCTTTGCAAAGGTATATCAGTCACAACAGCAACCTCAACCGCTTTATAACAGGTAAGAATGAACTGCGACGCGACTTGTTTTTGCATCAACCCAATCACGGAAGTGGTATGCAATACTGGGTTGCGGACTATTTTAATGCAAACCCCATTCTGGAAGTAGGAGATGGATTTGAGTATCCGGCATTAACGAGTGTGCACGAGCAGGAATACTGGAGTGTTGTACCTCCTTCAACCGGAACACCACACTCGCGCATTGGCATAACATACGGACCGGAAACGAACATTGATGATAATCTGCCCGGGTTTGAAGAAAACATCGCCATCGCCTACTATGAGGCAAACTGGAAACCTGTGGGTGATTCACCATATCTTTTTGAGGTAAATTCTACGGAGAAATATGTAATATCTAATGGATTTGCCGATTTTTCAGCAAAGAACAATACGCTTAATTTTGCATTTGCTTCCAAAAGCCTCACTATGCCTTTGCCTGTGGAACTGCTACATTTTGAAGCCAGAGAAACCCAAAATGGGGTAGAACTTTTTTGGGCAACAGCAACCGAGCGCAACAACCACTTATTCAGTATTGAACGCAGCAGGGATGCTTTGGTGTTTGAAACCATCGACAGTGTTTTCTCTAAAGCACCACAGGGAAACAGCAACCAGCTCCTTTCCTACAATTTCACAGATAAAAATCCCATGCCGGGCCTTTCCTATTATCGTTTACGCCAGATCGATATTGACGGTACATCCTGGTGGAGTGAAATGGTGGGGGTTTATTATATGCAGGCCGGCGACAGGGAGTTTCTGTTGCTTCCCAATCCCAATAACGGAAACAGCTTCAAGGTATCGTTGAAAGGTTTCAGAAGTTATGAAGCTATAGATCTCACCATCACGGATATGTTTGGGAAGCTTGTGTTTGCTGACAGGAAATATTCCGATGAAAACGGGAACATGAATGCCTATGTAGTACCTGGAGGCAGGTTAACGGCCGGTGTTTACATGGTTAATGTATCAAGCCTATCGGGCAGACATACAGTAAGGATGGTAGTGCGGTGAAAAAGCGTGGCTATCCAGATCATGCAATAAAAAATGAAAGGCAAACACTTTTTCAGGATCGTGATGTTTGTGAAAGGCTACTCTTCGATGATAAAGATATCTTCATTTTTCTTTTTCATCAGGTATTTCTCACGGGCATAGCGTTCCAGTTCCAGTGGGTCATGCTTGAGCTTATCAAGATAGGTGCTGTCGCGCTGAATTTCATTCTGGTAGTATTTTTTTTCCTGGTTAAGCTCTTTGATACGGCGCGACAGGCGGTATTGCTGGATGAGATTGTTCTGGTCGAAAAATAAAATCCATACCCCTGCAGCAATGAGCACAATCACATATTTGTTTTTCAGGAAAGAGGGGATTTTTTCGAGCATGGCAATCATATTTCAACCTTAAACGCAAAGATAGTTGATTTTGTAAATTATTCCAGACCTTTTACTCGTGGCTTTCCTGCCACAAAATCTTTAAGGTAGAAGGGTTCAAAGTAAGCTATATCTTCCGTTTGCCGATTATTGAACTTTTCAAAGGCAGGGGCAACCATTCCGGAAACCGATGGGAAAATATTGTCTGAAAACAGGGCATTTTCATGAGATATGATTTCTTTGCACTTGGCGGCACCATCACCGAAAAACAGCGTTTTTCCCCTGTTCAGGAATTCGGAAAAAGAATCCGGAGTAATGATCTCTGCACTGGTTTTTCTTATCATTTGCAGTGAAGAGTCAAAAACAGCGTTATACACCTCCATTCTCCTGGCATCGATCATTGGGGCCCAAAATTCAGGTTTCTCATTTACCCTTGCGTGGGCCACATGTGTCATGGCTTCAAGGGTATTTACCACCACCAGGGGAATATCAAGGCCATAGCAAAGCCCTTTTGCTGCAGAAACACCAATGCGCAGACCCGTATAGGAGCCCGGGCCTTTGCTTACGGCTACTGCATCCAGCTGCTTAAGCGAAACACCTGCTTCCTTTGCCACAGATTCAATAAATGTAGTAAGCTGTGTGGAGTGGGAATACTGCATGGTTTGATCCTCACGCAGGGCCAGGATACCATTTTCATTGGCAATGCCAACAGAACAAACGCGGGTGGCGGTTTCGATTAGGAGAATTGCGGGCATAAAGTTGATTTGAGATATAAAATGCAAAAATACAACTTTAATGCATTCGGGTAGAAAGCACCAGTAACTGGATTTGGGTTAATGAAGGTTATTCTGTAAATAACTCATCCCTGCTCACGGGGGTTACCATATCCCCGTCATTAAGCTCGCGGGATACCGCCCTGAAAGGACCTGTTACCACACTATCCCCTTCATTTATTCCTGACTGTATCTCAATGAAGTTGCTGTCCTGTATGCCCGATTCCACTTTGGTGAGTTTTACGCTACCATTTTCCTGGTAAAGAAACACATACTCCTGGATAACAGCATCAGCATCTTCTTCCACATCAGGTTGTTGGCTGTCTTGTTCATTGTCCTGGTTGTTTTCTTCTTCTTTTTCCTCCGGGCGTGTTGTTACAGCTTGTATGGGAATGGAAACAACGTCGGATACCTGCATGGTTTGAATGTCTGCCGAGGCCGACATTCCCGGTCTGAAGGGCGATAGGTGTGGCGTTTCTTCTTCAAGCAAATGGGCATAGGATTCTGTAAGGATACGAATCCTTACTTCAAAATTGGTTACCTGGTCTACGCCGGTGGCCTGCTCCAGTGCCGAATTGGCAATAGATGTTACCAACCCTCTGAACTGCTGGTTCATATAAGCGTCGATTTCAATTAAGGCGGTATCGCCCTCATTAACCCTGATGATGTCGTTTTCATTTACTTCTACCAGTACTTCCATTTCGTTGAGGTTGGCAATACGCAAAATTTCTGTACCAGCGAATTGGGATGTTCCCACCACTCTTTCGCCCAACTCTGCATCCAGCCGTGATATGGTTCCATCCATAGGAGAAAAGATGCTGGTTTTTGTGAGGTTTTCTCGTGCCTCACGCAGAGTGGCTTCTGCACTTTTTACCTGGAACTCTGCACCCACCACACTTTGTGTAGAGGCCTCCACCTCGGCCTGTGCTACGAGAAACTGGGCTCTTGCTGTATCAAACTCCGACTCGGAAATGGCATCCTGCTCAAAAAGTTGCTCGTTGCGTTGAAAGGCTGCCCTGGCATTGATAAACTGTGCTTCTGCCTGTGCCTTGCGTGCCCGGGCATTGGAAAGATTGGCACGGCTGCTATTTAAAGATGCTTCTACCCGGTCCAGTGCCGACACATAAATTTCAGGATTGATCCGTACAAGCAGGTCTCCCTTATTGACAAAATCGCCCTCTTTTGCCAATATTTCCACAATCTCCCCTGATACATCCGGACTGATCTTAACCTCGGTTACAGGTTGTACCTTACCACTGGCAGTTACGATTTCGGTTATGGAGCGTCGCTCTGCTTCTTCCAGAGTGACCCTTATTCCTGTTGTGGAATCGATCCATCCGGCACGGCGTCCTATAACAATGAATAACAGCAATAATACAATGAGGATAATGGCAAATCTAAGTATCTGTTTTTGTTTCATAATCGTGTGTTCGTTTTTTGATGTGGCGTTAGAGCCTATAAATTTAAGGGATCACCCATGTAAAATTCAAGTATTTTAAGCCGGAAGATGTATTCGTATTTGGCCTGGAGCAGTTCTGATTCAGCAGCAGCCAGGCGGTTTTTCGCATCATTATATTCTACTGAATTTACCATACCTACATTGAAGCGTTGCTCGCTGTAGCGGAAAGATTCTTCCAGGGCTTCCACATTTTTTTGGGTGGCATTATACCTTTTAAGTGCAGCAACAGCATCGGCGTGGGCCTGCTGAATGGTTTGGAAAAGTTGTTCGCGTACAATCTGGCTCTGCAGTTTTGAGTTTTCCAGGTTTATCCGCGACCTTCCTACTGCCGCGCGGGTTTGGTAGTTGTTAAAGATAGGGATGGTGAGAAAAAAACTGAGGCTGCGGCTAAGATTATCTCTCATCTGGTCAGAGAATGATTTGGTGCCACCTTCGGGAAGGGTGATAGGCACCAGGAACTCGTTACCTTCATTATCCCTAATTACCTGGTTCAGGCCGGTAGGCACCTGGGTAAAGTCCTTTATGGCCTGTGAATAGCCGCTTCCATAAGAAGCCCTCATGCTCACTTGCGGGCTGCGACCCCCTTTGGCAATGGCAAGTCCCCGCTCTGCACTTTCAATACGCAGGTCTGCCGATTTTATTTCGGGTTGCTGCTCTACAGCTACGGTATAAACCTCAAGTGGTGAGCCTGGTACATCGTCAGAGGAGGAAATTTCTATTTCAGGCACTACAATGGAAAAATCGTCTTCATCCTGCACAAACATGATTTGTCGCAGATTAAGAAGAGAAAGTTCCAGTTGGTTTTGTGCATTGATAAGCTGTAGTTCTTCTGTGGCCATTTGTGCCTGTATGGTAAGAATAGATCCGCGGGGCAAAGTGCCTGCATCTACCAGTTTCTGGGTACGTTCCACCTGTTGCCGGGTAACCTCCAGTTGGTTGTTTGCGTTTTCTACCAATTCCCGGTTGAACAGGATCTGCAGGTAAGCAGATGCAACCATCAGGGCAATGTCATTGAAGCTTCTGTCCAGGTCAAATTTGCCGGCTTCCAGTTCCAGTTGGTTTTGCCTGATGGTGTTTTGCACCTGGAAACCACTGAACAGGTTTACCCCTGTACTGATGCTGAAATTGTTTGATCTAACCGATTCGGTAACAAAGTCATTGGTAAAAGGGTCTACCGTACGGCCAAAATTGTAAGAATTAGATGCACTTGCATTGAGGTTAGGGAATAAGCTGGCCTTGCTTTGTGAAAGGTTTTGCTCCGCAAGATCAACCGAAAGGCGTTGTTGCTGCAGTTGTAAGTTATTCTCCCATGCTGTTTTGATACACTCTTCAAGCGTGAAATCCTGTGCCTTAAGGGGGGTTAGGAAGATGATAATCAGCAAAAAAGCAATTCCAAAGCAAGTAGGTTTCTGGTTGTGCATAAGTGAAATAAGTTATTGGGTTCTTGATGGCAATTTCTGAGTTTGATACCTGCGATGAAATAGGACGCACGTTATTTGGGATTGTTACAGAAAAGGCCATCTTAAATCTTATTCCGTTGGATTCGGTTTTTGTTTTTCCGGAAGAATTGTTCTTTTTTGCTTAAGAGAAAGCATAAACAAAAGGAAGGGTCTATTGTTTGTTAGGTAAATATACATTATTTCATTTTACTATGCGGATTGCTATCAGTGGTCATACAGGATTTATAGGGAGTTTTCTGAAGGAGCATTTTGTCCCCCAGGGCCATACCATTACAGGAATAGGGAGGAAGGATTATCGCAAAGGAGTCAGTCATCTGGCAGCTATGCTGGAAGGAGTTGATGTTTTGGTCAACCTGGCCGGTGCACCCATTGTAAAACGTTGGACCAAAACCTATAGCAAAATTTTGTGGGACAGCCGTATTGTTACAACCCGAAAACTTACCGATGCAATTGCTATGACCCGGCAGCGGCCCAAGGTCTTTATTTCAACTTCAGGAGTGAACATTTATGAAAACCATGGCGTACATACAGAAAACCAGGCCGGATATAACCAGGATTTTCTGGGTATTCTTTGCCAGAGGTGGGAGGAAGAAGCGCTGCGTGCACGTATCCATTGCAATACTTACATAATTCGCGCTGGTGTGGTGTTGGGCAGTGAAGGAGGCGCGCTGCCCCAGATGGCACTGCCCTTTAAACTGTTTGCGGGTGGAAGAATCGGGTCGGGAAAACAGATCGTCTCCTGGATACACAAAGACGATTATGCTGCGGCCTTACAAATGATAATGGAAAAACTTCCCGACAGCCAGGTGTTCAACTTCACTTCGCCATATCCTGCTACCAATGCCGAACTATCCAGGCAGATCGCCAAAACCCTCAACAGGCCTTACTACCTGCCCGTGCCTGGCTTTGCCCTGAAACTTCTCTATGGTGAAGGGGCCGTTGTATTGCTTGAAGGACCATATGCTCTTCCTGAAAATCTGCAAAAGGAAGGTTTTTCCCACCGCTATCCTACAGTGCAGGAAGCTATACCCAATTTGCTGGACAAATAACCCAACCAAAAATTTCAGGGCGCTAGCCAGACATTGGCCGGGGGGAATATAAATCAGGCAAAAAGATGCGCAAAGACCTCTTCTACTTTGGCCACAGGATTTAGCCTGATGGTATAAGCTTTAGTGTCAATGCCTTTAAGGCTGTATTTGGAAATATATATTTCCTCAAATCCCAGCTTTTGGGCTTCGGCAATACGTTGTTCGATGCGGGTTACCGGTCTTATTTCGCCTGTAAGACCCACTTCAGCTGCAAAACAGGCCTTCTCATTTACTGCAACATCTTCGCTGGAAGATAAAACAGCACAGATCACCCCAAGGTCTATAGCCGGATCATCAACTCTTAATCCACCTGTAATATTCAGGAACACATCTTTTGTGCTCAGTCGAAAGCCACAGCGTTTTTCCAATACTGCCAGCAGCATGTTGAGCCGTCGCACGTCAAAGCCGGTGGAAGCCCTTTGCGGAGTGCCGTAGGCAGCAGTACTAATCAGGGCCTGGGTTTCGATAAGAATGGGGCGTATGCCCTCTATAGTGGCCGAAACGGTAATGCCGCTGATGGGTTCGTCGCGGCTGGTAAGCAATATTTCAGAGGGGTTTGAAACTTCGCGCAGCCCATTGCTGCGCATTTCGAAAATCCCCAACTCTGAGGTTGATCCAAAGCGGTTTTTCTGTGAGCGTAAAATGCGGTAAACGTGGTTGTGATCTCCTTCAAATTGAAGCACCGTATCCACCATATGCTCCAGTAGTTTAGGCCCGGCCAGCGAACCCTCCTTGGTAATGTGGCCTATTAAAAATACGGGGATTCCTTCTTCTTTTGCATATTTTTGAAACTCTGAAGAGCACTCTCTGATCTGGGATATGCTGCCTGCCGACGATTCAATATTGGGGGTGGTAAGGGTTTGTATGGAATCGATCACCACCAGGTCGGGAGTAAGTTCCTGCAGATGATGAAAGATATTTTCCGTATTGGTTTCGGTAAGGATAAAGCAGTTGGATTCTGTAAGACCCAGGCGTTGCGCCCGCATTTTAATTTGCAGTTCGCTTTCTTCTCCTGAAATATAGAGTACCTTTTTCTGCGGAATGTTAAGGGCTACCTGCAGCATAAGGGTGGATTTGCCAATACCGGGTTCACCGCCTACCAGCACCAGCGCTCCGGGCACGATGCCACCCCCCAGTACCCTGTCTAGTTCGGTATTGGCAGAAGAAAAGCGTTCTTCATTTTTGGCTTCAATTGCTGCGATCAGTCTGGGGCGGGCGGCAGTTGCTTTTGACCGGCCGCCTGCGGGCCTTCCCGGTGCGGTCTTTTCCAGTACCTCCTCCACATAAGTATTCCATTCGCCGCACGAGGGGCATTTGCCAATCCATTTTGCAGATTGAGCACCACAGCTCTGGCAAAAAAATGCAGTCTTTACTTTGGCCATAAAACAAAACCTCCCAAAAGAGAAAGGGAAAACCTAAAGCGTTGAAGCGATGAGGGTTTTCCCTTTGCAACCATGAAAACAAGGCTGTAAAAGTACAAAAAGATTTTTATTTATTCGGATTTTTTAGCGAATTCTCTCATTACCACCCCACCTTCGATATCGAGTTTAATGATCAGCTGTTCTGTATCGAGCCTTACTACATCCCATTTTTCATTCCAGGCCTCATTGGAAGTATCCACAAGTTGCAGGGTGGTGCGCAGGGGATTGGTTTCAAGCACATAGAAGCCAGTATCGGTTATTGTGGCTACGGCCGGGTCTGTTTTTAATCTCCGGTACATGATAAGTTCACCTTCATCAAAAACCCATTCATAAAAATAAGGGTCGTCAATGTCTGCCACATTAATTCTTTCCCATGTTCCTCTGAGAAGATCCTCGTTTTCTTTGGTACAGGAAAAGGCCAGCATTAGGGCCATGACTGACAGTATAAAAAGGAATTTGTTCATTTTTCACCGCTTTTAAGGAAAAGGCTGGTTTGAAAAAGCAAGGAGCCTGAAATAATTTTTGCAAATTTAGCTAAAATAACACGAAACTAAAACATTGCACTTAGCCTTATGCTAAAATTTCTGTGAGGTCTTATGTCGCCGGGGCGGCCCATGTACTCTGTGTTGGTAATATTCTTTACCGCAAAAGAAAGTTTCCATACCGGAGTCAGTTGGCGGGAGATATGCACATCTGCCAGGAAAAAACCTTTGTTGTTATCCAACCAGTAATCAAAAAAACCGGGCAATATATCTTCCCGGGTACCCGGGTTTAGAAAAACATCATCAATGTTGAGGGTTTTTGATCTGTAGTAAAAGGTTATACCGGGTTCGTACTTGTTGTATTTCCCGGTAAGGCTTAGTTTTGCAGAATGTTTACGGCGGTATTTGAGGAAAATGTCTTTGTTTTGTCCTGTTGACTGGTTGAATTCTACTGGGAAAGTATAGAGGTATCCCCCGCTGATGGTTTGCTCAAACCAACCTGCCGAACGGGTAAACAGGAACTCAATTTCCGAACCATAAACCCTTGAATATTCAGTGTTATCGGCCCTGAATCCTGGCAAAGACTCCTCAGAACCCGGCACCGGAAACACGCCAAATTCATATTCAATAAGGTTTTTATTTTGGGAATAGAACAGGGCCCAGTCAATCATTCCATCCCATCCCAGGGCAACGATGCCTTGTTTTACCCCAACCTCGGCATTCCATCCTGATTCGGGTTGCAGGTGGATGTTGGGAAATATCCTTACGGCTCCCAGCGTAGTAGTAGCAAACCTTTCGGCAATGGAAGGATAGCGATACCCCTGCCCGTAGGATGCCCTTAAAAAGGTATAATTTGCCAACATGTAATTGAGTCCTGCCCTTGCAACTACTACCGGCTCATCAGCATCTCCATTGATGCTGTTGTGTTCCAGGCGCACACCCGCAACCATTTTCAACTTTTGACTGAGTGTAAGATCGCCCTGAAAGTATGCGGCGAAGTTGAGAGATGAATTGTTGCCATAAAATTGCGACAGGATGCGGGCAGAGTTTTGAAGAACACCGATGTTGATGTTAAAAAAGCGGTTTATCTGGTACCAACTCTGGTATTCGGCCAGGAAGGAGATAGCCTGGCTTTCATTGTTGGGTGCATCAGGGTATGCATTATCGGAAAGCTGAAAGCGCATGCGCAGGTCGTGAGATTGTCTGTCGTTGGGTTTAAACCCAATAAAAGGATCAATGGCCAGGAAAGTACCCCTTAAGTTGATGGCTGTTTCAGGGTCTTGTTTCAGAGCGCCGGTTTCAGCATTTTCCCATAACACGAAGTCCCTTTTATCGGTGTATCCTGCAAGGGCATTTACCCCAAAAATAAGCCCTTCGGGTTCCTTGTTGTGGTGCTTGAGGGTAAGGCTGATGCGGGCAGCATTTTCGTGGTTGAGCCTTCGGTAACCTTGGTCCAGAACGCCAAAAAGCCCCAGGCCTATGTCTGTTTGGTTATATTTTTTGAGATGGGAAAATGAAAGTGTGTTAAATGTTCTAGGCGTATTGTTCCACCATTTCCAGTTGGAATTGGGTGGATTATCAAAGGCCCCGGTTTCGGCAAAGAATGAGTTTCTGCCCTGCAGTGATGCCGGGGCAGTGCGAAAGTTGATAACGCCATTGAGGGCTGATGATCCATATAACACAGATGAAGCTCCTTTGATAACTTCAATTTGGGAAATATTTTCCATGGGCAGAAATTGCCATCGTATGCTACCGGCATCGGCAGCCAAAATAGGCAACCCATCGAGCAGGGTAAGAACCCTTGATCCGGCGCCGTAGCTGAATCCACTTCCGCTCCTGATGGCAGCCTGCCCGTCAATAACTTCTATTCCGGGGCTTTTGGTCATCAATTCGCGTACATCGCTGATGTGAGATGCAGTGAATTGTTGGGGCTGAATAATGCTCATCGATACGGTCGACTCGGCCACACGTTGTTCCACTCTTCCGGCACTTACCACAACCTGATCGATCTGTGTTACATCCGGTTCCAGCTGAATGTTTATGGTAAGCGTATCATTGGGGGTAAGGGAAAAAGTGCCGGTATAGGGTTTATAGCCAAGGTACTGAACCTTTAGTGTGATGCGGTTTTGGGTAGGCCATAACATGAAGTGCCCCTGGTTGTCGCTTACTGTTCCTCTTCCCCGTTCATAAAAAATGCTTGCGCCCGGTAAAGGTTCCTGGGAAACAGCATCGGTTATGGTTCCACGAATCAATGCCTGCTGGCCCATGGCCGGCGGCAGGATTAAACCAAGAAAGAAAAACAGAGCAGTAAAACACCGCATCATTTCGCAATAAAAGTTAGCCTGATCTGTAATGCCGGGTTGGTGGGGTTTTGAAGATCAGGGAAGGTAGTGCTTACTTTTAGAGATTCTGCCGTTAGCTCATGGATCTTTGTACTCAACAGGGCAGGCAGACTATCTGACTGGATCACCAGCTCGGTTTCATTTTGGGCAAATTTCCAGGTACCCTCATAAGTTCCAAAGGTACCGGTAAAGTCTTCTCTGAATATTGCGTCTCCTCTAAAATCCTCTAAGAGTTCGCCCGGGCCACTTGCATCTTCGCCATTAATCAGCAGGCTGTCAGATTCCCATACAGCCTGGGTTAGCAATCTGAACCGTTCGGATGTTTCTTCCTCTTTTTCGCAGGAGGCAGCCACAAAAAGGGTGAAAACAATGGTGATGACAGGGATGAATCTTTTCATATCATTAAAATTAGGTTTTTATTAACTCTGTTGGGTAAGGTAGATTTTTTTATTGGATAGTTAAAGTTACAAATAATCACATTTGGTTGTACGTGTATTGGGGCCTATACACAAACAGAAAAGCGCCCCTTTGGTTTTAAAGGGCGCTTTCTGTTCTTGTTTCAGGGTTGCTTTAGTATTGTGGAATGGTTGCGGATTGTTTTTGTGGT